>JAAYAW010000022.1 GCA_012719135.1 Chloroflexota bacterium | reverse complement strand
GCGGACCACCAGGGGGACTGACTACCAGGGGGACGCAACGGCAATAGACAGGAGCATTCATGCTGGTAGGTAGAGGATACACGGATCGGCGGCTCTCCACCGAAGAGATTCAGGCCATCCTCTCTCAAGGAGTGGACCAGGCCAACCTCCGGGGCAGACGCGTGCTGCTGATCCTTCCCGATGGCACGCGGAGCGGGCCAATCGCGCTCTGCTTTCGAACGCTGGCCGATCTCCTCATGGTCACTGCAGCCCAGATGGATGTGTTGATTGCGCTGGGCACCCACGCCCCTATGGAAGCGCCTCGCCTGTATCGGCACCTGGGCATCACGGCTGAAGAGCGCGTTACGCGGTATGAGGGAATCCGCATCTACAATCACGACTATCTCTCGGGCCTGGCCCGGCTTGGCATCCTATCGGCCGACGAGATCGCAGAGATCTCCGGTGGCCGGCTGCGCGAGGAGCTCTGTGTCGAGATCAACGCCCTCGTTCAGAACTATGATCACATCCTCATCTGTGGCCCGGTCTTTCCGCATGAGATCATGGGCTTTTCGGGCGGGCACAAGTATCTGTTCCCGGGCATCAGCGGTCCCGACGTGATCGACCTGAGCCACTGGCTCGGCGCGCTCCTCACCAACCTCTGGACGATCGGACGACAGGATACACCGGTGCGTGCGCTGATCGATCGCGCAGCGGCCCTGTTGCCCTGCGAAGTCTCCTGCTTTAGCATGGTTGTCGCCGAACACGACGCGCTGGCGGGGCTGTTCCACGGGCCACCCATTCTCTCACAAGGCACCGCGGCTGAGCTCTCTGAACGCGTCAACATCCGATGGGTTCAGCGACCCTACCACACGGTCATTTCGGTGATGCCAGCCCTCTACGATGACCTGTGGACGGCTGCAAAGGGGATGTACAAGGTAGAGCCCGCCGTCGCGGATGGTGGCCGGGTCATCATCCATGCGCCTCACATTGACGAGATATCCTACACCCATGGCGCCATCCTGGATCAGATCGGGTATCATGTTCGCGATTACTACCTGGCGCACAGCGAACGCTTCTCCCATGTACCAAGGGCTGTGATGGCGCATGCCATGCTCGTAAAGGGAGCGGGGACATACGCCGGTGGATTGGAGAAACCGCGAGTCGATGTGATCCTGGCGACACGCATCCCACCGGAGCGGTGCGAGCGGGTCAACCTGGGATACCTGGATCCGAACGCGCTGAGCTTGTCCGAGTGGAGCGACCGGGAGGATGAGGGCATACTGCTCGTTCCCCGCGCCGGCGAAGTCCTGTACCGGGTGGCGGGCGAGCATTCCAGCAGATCGATAGACCAGGAGGAAGTAAATGGGTGAGTACACGGTAGGACTCGTCGGACTGGCCGTCATGGGCCAGAACCTGGTGTTGAACATGGAGCGAAACGGCTTCCCTATCGCCGTGTACAACCGCACGGCCGAGCGCACGCGGGAGTTCCTTTCGGCCGAAGCTCGCGGCAAACGCATCAAGGGTTGCTACACCCTGGAAGAACTCGTCCAGTCTCTAGCGAGCCCTCGCAAGATCATGTTGATGGTTCAGGCTGGCAAGGCCGTGGATGACGTGATCCAGCAACTCGTGCCGCTCATTGACAGGGGAGACCTGATCATCGATGGCGGCAACTCTTTCTACAAGGATACGGAGCGGCGTGCCAACACCCTGGCCGAGGTGGGCATCAACTACATCGGCACCGGCGTCTCCGGAGGCGAGTACGGAGCCCTGCATGGCCCGGCCATCATGCCGGGAGGGCAGGAGGATGCCTATCGGATGGTGGAGCCCATCTTTACGGCCATCGCGGCGAGAGCGGAAGGCGAGCCCTGCGTCGCGCACCTGGGCCCGCGGGGTGCGGGCCACTATGTGAAGATGGTCCACAACGGCATCGAGTACGGCGACATGCAGCTGATCGCCGAAGCCTACGACATCATGCACCGGGCACTGGATCTATCGGCCACCGAGCTCGGAGAGATCTTTGCCGGATGGAACGAGGCAGAGCTCGAATCCTATCTGATCGAGATCACCCGGGACATCTTTTATGTGACCGACGAGGCCACAGGCCGGCCCCTGGTGGATCTCGTTCTGGACGAGGCGCAGCAGAAGGGCACCGGGAAGTGGACCTCCCAGGACGCAATGGATGTCGGCATGCCGCTACAGACGATCAACGCAGCGGTTGAATCCCGCATCATCTCCGCGCTCAAGGGCCAGCGGGTCGCCGCCAGCAGCGTCCTTCCGGGGCCCGGCAAGCGATTCGATGCCGATAGGGCAGCACTCGTCGATGACGTCCGGAAGGCGCTGTTCGCCGCCAAGATCTGCTCCTATGCTCAGGGAATGGGGCTCCTTCGCGCGGCCTCCGACGAGTATGACTATGACCTCAACCTGGCGACGGTGGCCAAGTTGTGGCGGGGTGGCTGCATCATCCGGGCGCGCTTCCTCAATGACATCAGCGCCGCCTACGAGCGCAACCCGACGCTGCAGAACCTGTTGCTGGATCCCTACTTCCGCGATGCCATCCTCTCGCGGCAGGACGCCTTACGCCGCGTCATCACCACGGCGGTTCAGCTGGGGATTCCGTGCCTGGCGATGAGCGCATCACTGGCGTACTTTGACGCCTACCGGACAAGCCGGCTGCCCGCAAATCTCACGCAGGCCCAACGGGATTACTTTGGAGCGCACACCTACCGGCGAACCGATCAGGAGGGGGTGTTCCACACAGAGTGGCAGGACTTGGCGGCAACGGCCCGATCCAGCTCCTGACCGCTTGCGGCTCTGGCCTACCAGCGGGCCGGAAGAGGCTGCTCTCCAGAGCCTCTTCGGGCCCGTTTTGCCTATCGGGTACCGTTGCTATGCAGGTCTGGAGCCAGAGGGGAGGCTATATCATCAGCACCTGAATGGCGAGGAGCACACCAAGCAGTACAAACAGACCCGCCATGGCCAACTTTGTCTTGGCGGCGTGGCGGACAAAGAGATCCTGAAACCGCTTGACACTGACGCCGTAGACGGCGAGTGCCAGCACCACCAACAAGGGAAAGATAAAGGCCAGGTTGTAGAGTGCGAGATGCAGCAGAGCCGAGGCACGCATCTCCGGCATACTGAGAACATATGAGATCGTGGGCAGGTACACCTGGCCGGTGCAGGCCAGTTCCAGGAGAGATACAACGATGCCCGAAAGCAGGGCCGCGCCCCAGAATGACTTGCGGCCAGCGCGTATCTGCCGATGGATGCGCTCTCGGATGCCTGCCGGCAGGTTAAGAGACATGTCTCCGAGGTTGCCCTGGCGCGCCAGCAGGTAGTCGCGATAGCTCAGCACGCCGAGAACCAGACAGGCGAGCGCCATCAAGCTGTAGAGCACCACGCCTACGCCTCGCACGGCCTGAACCACAGAGAGCAACCGCATGGCTCCAAGACCGACCGCGAAGTAGGTCACGAATACACCCAGAGCAAAGGCCAGTCCCACCAAGACCATCTCACGACGTTCACGCCGGCTCACGGCCAGGTAGGAGACAAAGAACAGAATCGTCGCAAAGGCGCAGGGGTTGACTCCATCGATCAGCCCGGCCAGCAACACACCCAGTGCGCTGAGCGAACGGAAGCGCGCGAGAATGCTCCCCTGAGCGGCCGACGTATCCATCTGCTCCCAGAAGGCGGGCGCGCCGGAGGCCACGTATTCGTCCAGGACGGCGCGGAGCGCCTCGCTGTTGACTTGCTCTCCAACGAGAGCATGGCTCCCGACATACAACGAAGGAGCGATCAGGCGCTGATCCGTTGGGAGACCCAAATCGTGGCCGATCGCCTCAAGGATCTCTGCATCCTCGGCCTGATCGAACTCATGGATCACGATCCGCGGATAGTCCTGCGCCACCACGCCAAGCAGCAAACGGGTGCGATCGCACACATCGCAGTACGGCTTGCTTACCACGGCGACGTGGAGCGGCGCACCGGTGACGCAGGCCGATTCGCTCGAACAGATGACCGCCGATGTCGGCTCCACAGTCGCCGGATGCGAATCCGTCGCCGTGAGCGGATTGGGCGGCCCCAGGCGGGCGAGAAGTTCCGAGTCCAGCTGAGCGGCCAATACAGATTGATCGACGTCGGCCAGCAAGATATCGTCGAGCTGCAGGACGGGTAAGGGATTATTGAAGGAGCCGGCAGCTGCTTCAGCGAGCTCCAGTTCCGCAAGCCCTTCGGGGGTAGAGATGTCTACGTGCCGTACGACGAGCGCCTCGCCATAGTTCGCCTGCCGATCCGGAAGTAGACGCTGCTCGAACTCCTGACAGCTGGCACAGAGGGGCGAATGATACACGGTCAGCTCGACCGGCTCCGCCGCCAGAGCCGAGGACAACCGTAGCGCCAGTGCGAGCGCCAGAATCGACGAGAGAACAAACGCGCGGCGGAACAGACGTATCATCAAGCCACTCCTCCGGCCATGGATGCAGCGCAACTCAATGCACAGTATAGGATAGCGAGCATGCCGCGCCAAGATACGGCAAAAAGAAAGAGCTCCGGTCGATCACGACCGGAGCTCTCTTCTGTGGGAGACTACTCGAGATGCCCGAGCTCGGCGCTGCGGTGGCTGGTCGCTGGGCTCACAAAGCCCGATGCCGTAGCCTTTCCGCTGGAGCCAAAGAGCCGCATCTTCTGGCGCACGACCTCCTTGACGCCATCGCGGGAGAGCGCGAGCCATTTGCGCGGGTCGATGTTGGCAGGGTTCGCCGCATAGCCGTCCAGAATGCCCTTAATGAAGGCCTGGTTCAGCATGGTAGCCACGTTGATCTTGCTGATGCCGTACTGGATAGCCTCGACCTCGCTGGATTCCTTGACGCCTGAAGACCCATGCAGCACCAGAGGGATGTTCACCTTGGCGCGTATCGCCTTGAGCCTGTCGATGTCGAGCTCGGCCTCGGCGGCTTCCATCGCATGCACGGAGCCGATGGCAACCGCAAGGGAGCTGATGCCCGTGCGCTCCACAAAGTCCGCCGCCTGGTCCGGGTCCGTCATAGCCGCCCGAACATCCGCCTCGCTCACGTTGTCACGCGATTGGAGCACCTTGCCCAGTTCGGCCTCTACGGGGATACCGACCACGCTGGACATCTCGACGATCTTGCGGGTGATGCGCACGTTCTCGTCGTAAACGAGCTTGGATCCATCGAACATCAGCGAAGTGAATCCCGCACGCAGACAGGTGACGTTCTGCTCAAAGCTGGCGCCGTGGTCCAGGTGCAGCACCACCGGAACCGTGGCCTCCTCCGCGGCGGTCTTGACCATGGCCGTCGCGAGGCTCAGCCCAACATAGTTGATCGCCCCCTGGCTGACCTGCAGTATGACCGGGGATCGCTCCTCGACGGCGGCATCGATGATACCCTGTATCTGCTCCATGTTGTTCGCGTTGAACGCCCCAACTGCAAAGTGACCCTCCAGAGCGGCCTCAAGCATTTCCTTACTGGTGACGAGCGGCATATGGTACTCTCCTTCCCGTGTCGTATAGCAGCAGCCAGACGTCGCACGCTTTCTTCACAGATCACACCCCGCGGATATCGCTACCCACGGGGCCCTCGCGCAGCCAATCTGGATTCGGCGCCTGCTTGCCAGCAGATCCTCCATCGCATATCATCAGTGCCGAAGGTGGGATTCGAACCCACAAGGAGCAACCTCCAATGGTTTTTGAGACCACCGCGTATACCGTTCCGCCACTTCGGCTAACCTGAAAAGCGGGTAAAGTATAGGGCAACGAGAATCTGACGTCAAGTGATAGCCGGCCACGCCTTTTACGGGGCGGTGGTCCGGATGAGAGGAACCGGTTCGTCGCTCATATGAACGCGACCATGCATCGTACACCCACCATACCAGAGCAAGACGCGATCGCCGCGGCGCAACGCGGCGATATACGCGCGTTTGAACACCTCGTCTCCAGCTACCAGGATGCGGCCTTCTCTGTTGCGTATCACATCCTGGGAAGCCGCGATGCCGCCATGGATGCCACCCAGGACGCCTTCATCCGCGCGTTTGAGGGGCTGGCTCGCTACCGGGGCGGATCCTTCAAGAGCTGGATCCTGAGGATCACCACGAACTGCAGCTATGACCAGCTGCGCTACAAGCAGCGCCGCCCCAGCACACCCATCGATGATCTGGTAGAGGACGATGAGCACAGCTCGATGCTGATGGCGGAGGACGAAGAGCCCGAGGAATACGCCGAGCGCAGCGAACTGAACGGCGTCATCAGGCGAGGTCTCCGCACTCTGCCGAAGGATCAGAGGGCCGTGCTCGTCCTGGCGGACATCGAAGGGCTATCGTACAACGAGATCGCCGAGACGCTGGACGCATCGGTGGGCACGATCAAGTCCCGACTCAGCCGAGCCCGTGCCAAGCTCAGGGACTTTATGCTGGAGCGCGAGGAACTTTTGCCAAGCAGGCTTCGTCTAGGAGTAGGGGATACCAAAGACTGAGCCTGGAGCATTTCGCATGACATTCACCCACATAGGAAAACCCACCCAATGACTTACCTGCGCCGGCTATGGCCCCGACATTGCCAGGAGCATCAGATGTCGTGCTACCTCGATGGCGAGCTGTCCAACAAGGATAGAGCGCGCCTTGAGCGACACCTTCAGGAGTGCGAGAGCTGCCGGCAAGAGCTCGAGTCCATGCGGGCGACGGTGGAGCTGTTGAGGCAGATGGAAGCTCCTTCTCGGCCGAGGAGCATCAGAATCCCGCAAACAGCGATCCAGAGGCAGCACCAAGCCCGGCGGCTGGACGGTCTATACGTGGGTATCCGCGCCGGCGCCATGGCCGTAACGGTGCTCCTGGCCGTGCTGCTTTCCCGAGACGCCCTGCAAACGGCAGGCTTGGCCAAGAACGCGGAGGCTCCCGCGTACGAGATGGTGCTGTTGGAGGAGCCGGCTCCGGCAGCCGATACCGAGGGGGCGACCATGATGCGAGAGGCGCCCCGAGACGCCGGTCCAGCGGGGGAGAACGCTGAGAGCGCGGCCGTGATCGTCGAGGCCGAGGAGGAAGCGGAGGTAGAAGCCCTCGGAGAGGCCGAGGCACTCGTGGAAGCACAGGAAGTAGACGCCGAACCGCCTCCGGTCGCGGCGCTACTCGCCGCCGAGCCGGAAGAGGACGAAGCGCCGAGCGGAGGGGGCGGCACGGCTGAGAGCGAGAGCTCCGCGGCCCTAGCCCTGCAGGCAGAACCAGAGTCCGCAGAAACGGTTGTTGCCGGGGAGGCGCTGCCCATGCAGAAGGAAGCTTCGGTAACCCGGCCTTCGGAGGACGACACAGCGAGCGAGGCGCATGCCCCCGTGGAGCGACTCGGCATGGGGATCTCCTGGAGCCCCAAGATGCTGGCGTATGCGGCGTTAGCAGTTATCCTTGTTGTGCTCACCGGGCTGACGCTCTGGCTCGGCCGCAGGCGAGTGCGCCTCTAGAGTCTTTCGGCACTCTTCTCCCCGCAGGTACGCCTGCATCATCACCGTAGGAGCGGTTCGCCCGGTGGCGGCACCAGTACGCTCACTCCCGCCGGGCTGCCAACGTTTGCACCCTGCGCACGAGGACCATATAATCGGCGCGTCTACCCGTTACTGCACGCCCCAAGCCACTGAAGGCCACCTCGCCGTCGAGACGCGCGCCACACGGGATCACCATACTCTGCACAGAGCCACCTCTAGAGTTCGCGACTAGTGCAGGGCCACCAACACGGGAGGCGAGGATCGAATGAGCGATGCTTCTTGCGCAATCAGCCCCTATGGCCCCGAGAGCCTGACGTTCCTGGCCACAGTCGATCCGGAGGCCGCGGCAGCGATAGGATCGGAGATCGAGAGACAGCAGGAGACCATCGAGCTGATCGCTTCGGAGAACTATGTCAGCCGAGCCGTGCTGGCTGCCCAGGGAAGCGTGCTCACCAACAAGTACGCTGAGGGCTATCCCGGGCGACGCTACTATGGCGGATGTGAGTTCGTGGATGAGGTCGAGGCCCTCGCCATCGAGCGGGCCAAGGCCATGTTTGGGGCCGAACACGCCAACGTGCAGCCGCACTCTGGATCACAGGCCAACGCAGCAGCCTACTTGGCGCTGCTCGATCACGGCGACACCGTGCTCTCGATGAGCCTTGCCGAAGGCGGTCACCTGACACACGGGCACAAGTTGAGCTTTTCGGGCATCCAGTACAACTTTGTGCACTATGGCGTCCGGCAGGACACCGAGACCATCGATTATGATGCGCTAGAGGCCCAGGCACTGGAAGTCAAGCCCAAGCTGCTCCTGGCCGGTGCGTCCACCTATTCCCGAACGATCGACTTTGCGCGACTGCGTGAGATCGCCGATCGGGCCGGATGCTACCTGGTGGCGGATATCGCTCACATCGCTGGCCTCGTCGTTGCGGGGTTGCATCCCAGCCCCATTCCCTATGCCGACATCGTGACGACGACCACTCACAAGACGCTGCGTGGCCCTCGTGGCGGCCTGATCTTGTGCAAAAAGAAGCACGCCAAGGCCCTCGATCGAGCGGTATTCCCGGGGATACAGGGGGGGCCGCTGGAACACATCATCGCGGCCAAGGCGGTCGCCTTTGGTGAGGCGCTCAAGCCCGAGTTCTCGGCGTACCAGCAGGCCATCATTGATAACGCACAGTCTCTGGCCAGCGAGTTGCAGCGCCTCGGTCTCCGACTCGTTTCGGGCGGGACAGACAACCACCTGATGATGGTGGACGTGTATGCCGGGTTGGGGCACACGGGAAAGGCAGCCCAACAGGCTCTGGAAGACGCCGGCATCGCCTGCAACAAGAACCTGATTCCCTTTGACACGCAATCGGCCATGGTAACGAGCGGCATTCGTCTGGGCTCGCCAGCAGTCACCACGCGCGGATTCCGCGAGGTCCAGATGAAGCAGGTGGCCCGGTGGATCGCAACGGTACTCGAGCACATCGACGACGCTGAGACGCTCAAGAGCGTTCGCCAAGAGACGCGCGCTCTCTGCCGAGCGTTTCCACTGGAATAGGCGTGGCTCGTTTCACAAGGGCCCGGGATCCTGTGATCCCGGGCCCCTGGCTTTTCAGGATAGACCCAGTCGCTCCAACACCTCGCGCGCCCGTCCGACATGATCGGTGATCACGGCATCGACGCCCAGCGACATCATCCGCTCGATGTCGGGCTCTTTGTTCGCCGTCCAGACGTTCACGCGGTATCCGGCTAGCCTGGCGTGGTGGATATAGCGCTCATCCACAATCGTAAAGTGAGGATTCAGCGCCTGCGGCGAGAGCCAGAAGCGCGGCCAGGCATGGCGCAAACCCACGGGCATATCGCGCGAGTAGAGCAGAGCCCTCGCAATATCGGGCGCTACCCGACGCAATCGCCAAAGCGCTCCGGGCACAAAGGAGGACACGATTGTATCGGCAACCAGCCCTCGCTGTCGCAGCATGGCCGCCAGCTCCGCTTCGATTGGCTGAGATCCGGGGCGCTGGAGCTTGATCTCGATGTTCAGGCGTATTCGCCCTCCGACTGCCTCCAACACCTCACTCAGCAGGGGAATGCGCTCGCCGCTATAGGCAGGGCCGAACCAGGAGCCGGCATCCAGGGAGCGCAATGCCTCCAGCGGCATCGCATCCACCCGTCCCGTGCCGCCCGTGGTGCGGTCGACGGTGTCGTCGTGGATCACCACGATATCGCCCGTCGCACACCGGGTGACATCAAGCTCAATCGCGTCCGCACCCAGATCCACGGCTGCACGGAAAGCAGCCAGCGTGTTCTCCGGGGCCACATCCTTGGCCCCGCGGTGCGCCATCACCAAAGGGCGCTCGAGATAGTAGCCCACGATACCTTGCCTCCGATCCTCAGGGAGCAGGGAGGGCGCCATCGCCCGCCTCGACCTGCCACGGGAACTCCCGACCCAGCCACTCGATGGGATCGACCGCCACACCATTCACGCGCATCTCCCAGTGCAGGTGAGAGCCAGTCACCAGGCCGGTTGCACCCACGTCACCAATGAGCTGCCCGGCTGACACCCGATCTCCGGTGGCCACGTGCATCGCGCTCAGGTGAAAGTACCCGCTCATCACGCCGGCGCCGTGGTCGATGATAACGGCGTTACCACGCACCTGCAGCGGCTCCGCGAGGACGACAGTACCGCTAGCCGCCGCCAGCACCGGCGCACCCTCCAAGCCGGCGATATCCAGACCGGCATGATAGGACGCGAGCGTCGTACCATATGTGCGGCGCGTACCGAACAGAGAGGTCAGCCGATCCTCGCGGGGCCACTGGAAAGGTTGCGCCCAGAGCATCGCAAGCTCGCTATCCGCAAAGATGGCAGCCACGCGCTCGGCTTCAGGCTGGGAGACGTCCGGGGCGAGCAAAGCCTCGGTGCTCGGCTCAAAGACCAGCGCTTCGCTCTCAAAGTCGCCCGCCAGCGTTACGAGCGAAGCACCGATCTTGGCAATGCGGCCATCCTGACTCATCACCGTGACCGACACCGGGAAGATGCCCTCGCCCGCCAGCGCGCCAACGCCATAGAGCCCGGCGTGGAGCCCATCGCCGACAGCCACCATCGGCACCGCGAGATCTCCGATGGAGACAAACACATCACTGGGCTCGCTGGAGCGCACCAGGACAGACGCGGTATGGCCCTCACTCACGACGGCAGGCTCCAGCACCAACTCGACCGACAGGGGGCGCGGTGTCGGACTGGGCGTCGGCGTTTGCGTGGGCGTGGATGTCGGCGTTGGCGTGGCCGTCGACGTGGCTGTTGGCGTGGCCGTGGTCGTTGGGCTCGGCATGATCGTCGGCGTCACGGTGGCCCAAACGCGAGCCAACGGCCAGGCCTCTGGCAGGCGGCAGCCGCCAAGTCCCACCATCAGGAGCGTGACCAGGAGCGCCGTCAACACCCTGCGCAGCAGGCTCCTCGCACCCGCAGGAGCCACCATGAAGCGCCTACTCATGGCTCAGTGCCCCGGCCTGCGCAGTCTCCTCAGCGACACTCCGCGCCCCTGAAGCCACCATGTCCTCATGTTCGCCGCCAAGCCCCAGCGCGTTCATCCGCTCACGGGTGGGGTGTCCAGTTTCCTGGTCCCACCCGAGCAGCCTGTAGTATTCATCGGTCACCGGCTGGAAGCGGGCGCGATCCAGGGCATACCGCTCAGCGAGCAGCGGGTTCTGCCAGTTCTCAAGATAGTCATAGCTCTCGTAGCTCGACTCATCCATTCGGCGATCGCGTCCAAAGTGCCGTACGCACAGAGCCCGTTCTAGAGTGTAGATCCGTTCCGCCGCCCGATCGAACTCGGCCTCATCCCAGTCCACACCAGTACCCGCACGAAACAGATGGTGATCCACGCTTGGTCCCTCGATCTCTCCAAGTGGCTCTGGTGCCTGCGCACGGAAGTAGCGATCCGGCGTCGTCACACTATAGATCAGTGGAAAGACCTGATCATCGGAGGGGAGGCTGTCCTTCATCACGGATCGGCGGTCGTGATAAAAGGCCGCGAAAGCCTTGCCCGCGTAACCGCTGAGGGGGTCCAGCGCGTCAGACGTTCCGTAGACCCTTTCGCTGATGCCTGCTATCTGATCCCATGTGATGGGCGGCTCACCGGCATGGTTCCCCAGGGGGCTCCACCTCATGATGTTCTGTACATAGCCGTGGCTACTGCTGTAAGGATCTCGCGTATCAGTGCTCCACTGCAGCGCGGAGACGATCCAGTAGGGAAAGACCAGATAGTTGCCCCAGCAGGCGTGCCCATCCCAGTGGCCACCAAAGCCCCAGGAGTTGTAGTAACGCCTGGCCAGGTCGATACCGAGGCCGAGCCGCAGCGACGCTCTCATGCCGCCCTCCGCCAACGCATCGCCGATTCCCTCCCGATAGGCGATGGCTCGCAGGAGATGCGCCCAGTATTGTGGATTCTGCCAGTCCATGGGCAGCCCGTTCACCTCCGAGATCAGACCAGCCTGCTGGCTACGCTCCAGCCAGGGCACCATGCTCATGATGAGGTCCCACAGGTTCAGCCCGTACCGATTGCTAAGCACATTTAGCTCGAGCCCCGCATAGGTGCCCATCTGCCAGTCAAACAGCCCATCATAGGAGACCGGCCCACCCTCGGACATCCCCCGAAAGATGTTCGCCACACAGGCCCAATGCCCTTCCCAACGCCGGTCCGGATACGCCACGCCGGGCATATCCGCATAGTAAAGGTTACAGGGCGTGGGGCATCCTTCGGTGCAGGCATAGGGGCGCACGCGCCCGCCCCGGTCACAGGCCATCGCCTTGTTTCGCTCGGAGAGGTTGGGGATGGAGCGGTAGGCCCGGATCTCCCGTCCCACTGCCTTGAGCAGGCCATCGAGAAGCTCAGGCTCAGCGACCGGAACGTCTCCGGAGCCCAAGACAGATATGGCCTTGAGTTGCTTGGATCCCATGACGGCGCCAAAGCCGCCCTGGCCGGCCGTAGAGGAGGTCCCGGTGTGGATCGTTGCGATCCGAGAGAGTCGCTCGCCGGCGGGCCCGATACACAACGCGCGAACGTCGCTACTGAGCTGGGCGCGCAACGCCTCCTGTGTATCGTAGGTGTCCAGCCCCCAGAGGTCAGTCGCCGGAGAAACCGTAACCTCGTCATCTCGGATGATGACCTGGACCGGCGCCTCCGCTGCGCCGGTGATCACGATCCCGTCATATCCCGCACGCTTGAGCTCACCACCCCAGTGATGGCCGATATTCGCGCGAGTATACCAGTTGTATGGAAAGGCCTGTGGGCTGAAACCGCTGATGGATGTTCTGCCAGAGTAGGGGGAACGCGTTCCCGTCAGAGCGCCGGTCATGATGATGAGCGGGCTGCGTGCATCAAAAGGATCCACCGGCTCGGTAAAGCTGTCCCATGCCAGCCTCACGGCCAGGCCCCGGCCACCGATATAGTCGGGCAGGTAGTGGTCGAGAGGTTCGGCAGAGATGCGGCCGGCGGAAAGATCGATGCGGAGGAGCCTGTTTGCCCATCCGTAGGGTGTTGCAAAGCGCTTTAGAACGCTGGTATACGGCTTCATGGCAATCTCCACACAATAACCAGGAATGCACAGCTGAGCGGATTATAGGTCAGGGCCGGGGAGCCACAAACGGCGCGAGGCGAGACTGTGCACGTCCATCAGGGCTCGTCCTCAAGATCATCTTCACCACCTGAGTGATTGCCCGCCAGCGACGCTCGCGTGATCGCCTCGTGGCCGTATCGCGCCCGGATGCCATCCAGCGCCTGGCTCAGCCGCCGTTGGCGCTGTACGCCCTCATCAAACATCGAGAGCTGGATCCCGCCATGGCCGAGGAGGTCGGTGACACCCACTCCCACCAAACGGAGCGAGCGGCGATCCCAGTTCTCCTCCAGCAGAGCGGTGGCGGCTGAGCAGATCTCATCAGCCACATCGGTAGGGTGCTCCAACCGGACTTGCCGGGTATAGGTGGTAAAGTCACGGCTGCGCAGCTTTAGGCGTACCGTCTGAGCCACGGTGCCATCCCGCCGCAGCTGTGCTGCCAGATCATCAGACATGGCCAGGATCGTTCTCCGCACGTGCGCAACGTCGGATTCATCCGATGCAAAGGTGCGCTCGTGGCTGTACGATCGTCGCTCGCGGTCTGGGCTGACGGGGCTCTCATCGATGCCGTGCGCTGCCCGGAACAGCTGTGTGCCAGCCTCTCCGAACAGCGAGCGCAGGCTCGCCTCAGTCCAGGAAGCCAGGTCGCCCACGGTGTCAATGCCGAGCGCTCGGAGGCGCTTGCCAGTGGCCTCGCCGACTCCCCAGAGGGACTCGATCGACAGGGGAGCCAGAAAAGCCGCCTCTCCACCGGGCGGCACGACGACCAGCCCTCTGGGCTTGCCCTGAGAACAGGCGATCTTGGCCACTAGCTTGTTCGTCGCCACGCCCAGCGAACAGGGTAGGCCATGCTCGGCCTGCACGCGCCCCTGGATGGCCCGTGCCACATCCTCCGCCGGCCCGTGTAGACCCTCAGTGCCGCTCAGATCGAGGAAGGCCTCGTCGATGGAGACTTGCTCGACAACCGGCGTGTACTCGGCCAGGAGCGCCATCACAGCGCGCGAGTAATGTCCGTAGGTTCCGTGACGTGGCGGAACGCGTACCGCCTCGGGGCAGAGCCTCAGGGCCTGCGCCATGGGCATCGCTGATCGAACCCCTCGTGCCCGTGCCTCATAGGAGGCAGCCGAAACCACCCCACGCCCCCCGGGCGCGCCGCCTACGAGAAGGGGCTTTCCAACCAGAGAGGGGTTCAGCAAACACTCGACAGAGGCGAAAAACGCATCCAGATCGACGTGTACGATCTGTCTGTTCATCGTCTGGCACCTGCATCCGCCGCACGCAGAACGCGACGCATCGGAAACCAAGGGGCCCCTGCCAGCACGGTGGCCGGCAGGGGCCCCGCATCTAGCCGGTAACCTTACTGCTCTACAACCATGCGCACCTTGAGCCTGTCAAAGACGCTGTTCGCGTCCCCAGCCTGCTCACGATAGGCCAGACCCTCGATCGTTGCCGTCAGCGTGATAGACTCGGTCGCCAGCTCCATCACCAGGCCAGGCTGGGCCACCACGAGCTCGCCCTTGCGGGCCAGCTTGGCACTGATCGCTTCGTCATGGAAGGCGCTATCGCTCACAAGCACCTTGGAGAGCGTTCGCGTGCCCTGCGTCTCAAAGAGCCAGATGTCAAAGGCATCCACCATCTGGCCTTCTCCCGTGCCCAGTACGTCGCTGATGACGATGCCACACTGGCCGAGGAACTCGTGCGTGGCCGATTCGATCGTAAAAGCATGGTAGAAATCATCGTCGCCGAAGGAGTACGTGGTCTCAAAGACGCCCAGCTGTCCTGGAGCGAGCGCAGGCGTTGCCGCGGGAGCCCTGCGGGGCCAGTTGCGCGAGTTCAGGATCTCGCCTTCCGGCAGCTCACTCAGAGGTTCGACGTCTTCCTCGTCCGCGTCGTCCTCAGACGATTCCTGCTCCATCACTTGCTCATCGTCGCCCTGGTCGTCTTGTTCGGCGACCTCCTCGTAATGCCAGCCCTCCTCGCGTTCCATCGCGGGGGCGTGGGCCAGGGGGGCCTCCAACGGTTCCGCTTCGGGAGCTTCGGCCTCCAGGTCCTCAAAGACTTGCCCATCCGAATCGGAGTCGCCCTGCAGATCCAGATCGCTGAGAGCCGGGGTTTCCTCATCAGCCACAAGTTGGCCATCCAGGCCGCCCAGTGAGGGCAGGGGGTTGGGCGATACGGCAGAGCCGCGGCGGCGCTCCTCCATGGTGGGCGAGATCCCACCAGACGTCTGCTCATCGGAGCCATCGATCCCAGCGGAACGACGCCCCTTGATGACGAGGTAGGCGATGGCAGCGGCAGCCGCCAGTACGATGATCAGGCCGGCCACCGGGATCAACCACCCACTCGAGCGCTCCGTCTCCTCTGATTCTGCCTCGGGTATCGCGGTGGCATCCGCTTCCGCCGCGCCGGGCACGGCCTCAGCATCGGGAAGCGCGGCGCTGCCTTCCGGTAGCGGCACGCTGTCACGCAGCCGGGCGATCCTCAACGAGGCAGCACTGTTGCCCAGCGCGCCCAGGTCACCGGCGGTCTCTTGCAGAAGGGTGTCGACGTCGTCCCAGCCCGTGTCGTCGTCCACCAGTTCGTAGAGTCGCTCGCGAGCCAGATCGGCATCGCCGGACACAGTCCACGAATCAGCCACCATGGCTACGTAATCAGCCTGATGCTCTGCGCGCAGATCGGAGGGATCCGTATCCACAAAGCGCACCGGGAACACCTGCCAGGCTAGCAGGAGGCCGATGATCAGCCCTCCAAGCGCGGCCACAACAATCCACAGCCTGGCGGACCACCCGTCAGAGCGCCCCAACTTTCTCAGCATATCCCCACCTCGTGTCGAATCCTGGATACGTAGCCCATGTGCTGCCTACGCCGCATACTATCACGTTGCCGAAGCATGTTCAAGCCCGCCATCAACAGGTGCTGGCAACCCCCATCACTTCCCTGGCACAACCGGCACTTTGGGACATTGCGTGAGCACACGCGAGACCTCTCCCCCGACCACGATCATATCCTCAGTCCGGATGCCACCCCAGCCAGGCAGGTAGATGCCCGGCTCGACGGTCAGCACCAGCCCTTCGGGAAGAACCGCCGTGGATAGAAAGCTGGCCCGCGGATCCTCGTGAATGGCCAGGCCCACGCTGTGGCCAAGCCCGTGCCCGAACTTGCCCTCATGGCCGGCGCCGTAAATGAGCGAGCGCGCAAGCGCATCGGCCTCGATGCCGGTCATACCGGCGCGGATGCCCTTTTCCGCAGCCAGCTGGGCCTGCAGAACCGTGTCCCAGATCTCAAGATACTGATCCGAAGCCCAGCCCACACAAAAGGAGCGCGTCATGTCGGAGAGATAGCCATCCACACGGGCGCCCATATCGATAACCATGGGCTCGCCTTCCTGGATGGGACGCTCGGTCGGAACGGCATGGGACATGGCCGAACGGGGCCCGGCTGCCGCTATGGTCGCAAAGGCCAGAGCCTCGGCGCCATGCGTGCGCATGTGCACCTCCAGTTCCCAGGCCACCTGGCGCTCGGTCATGCCCGGGCGAAGGACATCCATCAGGTGCACCATCGCCGCATCCGAGATGCGGACGGCACGCTCGATCGCCTCCAGCTCGACAGGCTCCTTGACCGCGCGAAGCTCCTCCACGATGCCACTGGTCGGCACAAGCTCGATACCCTCGAACGCCTGCGCCCAGATATTGTAGGTCTCCACGGTGAGATCCTGGCTCTCAAAGGCGACCCGCTCGAGGCCAAGCGCACGCAGCTCTCGGGCCAGCACCTGCGGCATCTGCTGGGGCACGGCAACCAGCTCGAAATCGGGCGCCTGCTCCGCCACCTGCTCATAGTACCGGAAGTCGGTGGCCAGCTTGGCCGCCTGCGCGGTGATCAGGAGCACGCCCGCACTGCCGGTAAAGCCGCTGAGATACCGGCGGTTCTCCGGCGACGAGACGAGCATTCCCTCAAGATCCCGAGCCTCCAGAGCCGCAACAAGCCGTTCGACACGCGTTGTCATCCTTGGTTCCTTCCTTTGGGTTCTCACCATGGTCGGAGGGATCAATGCCCTCTAGGACACATGGACGCGACGGGCAAGGCGGGCCGCTGCCTCGGGGCGCTGTTCGGCCACGCGCTCGATCAGCTCGATCAGCTTGCGCGTGGCGTCGGCTACGAGCGGGCCGCAACGCCCGCCGTCTTGCGCGTAATAATCACGCAAGGGACGGCACACGGAAGTGCCGTTATCTTGGATGAATCCGTCTCGATACTCGCACACTACTTCATAGAGCCATTTATCATCTTCTTCGCAGGACTGACGTCCCCATAGAGCGCCGAGCGCCACCACTGCGCCGCTCAGGAGGCCGCATAGTTCGTCGCGGCAGCCTCCCACTCCCCCTCCAAAGGGACAGCTGATTTGGGCGATCTCGGCCGGAAACGGATCAAGATAGTGCCGGCAAGTCGATATCGCGATCGCCTCCGAACAATGGTACCGGAGATCAAAGAGCGCCTGAGCATCGGCGACCAGGTCATCCACCGTTCTGTTTGGCATAGAGACTCCTAGCGTTCAACGGACATGACTTGAGCAGCGCCAGGGGCAGCGCGGGCGACCAGCGTTCGTGCCTCTCGCCCGGCCTGTGCGCGATAGGCGCGCCGGATGCCCTCGACAAACCCCGGCAGATGCTCCCGCGAGACAAGTGCTACGACACATCCTCCCCAGCCAGCACCCGTGAGTCGCATCCCACGCACACCGGGTTGTGCGCTGGCCGCCAGGACAAGCGCCTCGATCTCGGGCGTGCTGACTTTGAAATCACGACGCAGGCTCTCGTGAGATTGTCCCATCAGCGCGCCAAAGCCGGTCAAATCCCCTGAGACAAGCGCCGAAACCGCCATGATGACGCGGGCGTTTTCGGTCACCACGTGCCTGCAACGTGCGCGTATAAAAAGCTCCGTCTCCAGCGGGATGATACCGCCATTGGTCAGTTGCGCCAAGGTGATCCCCCGGCCACGCAGTTCCGCGATGGTGATGCGCTCGGGCAACAACCTCTCCAACGTGTCCAGCGGGTAGGACTCCAGGTCCCTCAGGCTCTGCACCCCCGGAAGGCTTTCTCTCAAGAGGGCCACACCGGCACGGACCTCGGCAACGCGTGTGTTGAACAGGGGCCCGGTGTTGGCGTGCTTCACACCGCTGTCCACAACGACCAATGCGTGATCCTCGGGGAGCGGCACATGCCTCATGGCATAGCGGCCTTGCACATCGGGCCGGCAATCCAGGAACAGCGCAGATCCCCGCTTGGAAAGCAGCGACACAAACTGATCCATGATGCCGCCCCGTGTTCCGACGTACCACTCGGCCCTACCGCACGCCTCGGCAAGATCCAGCGACGAGAGCCCCAGCCCATGGATCTGGTTGAGCGCGAGCGCCACGACCACCGTGAGCGCCGAGGATGAGGAGAGGCCCGCTCCGCGCGGCACGCCCCAGGGCTCCTGGCCACAGATCAAGGCATCCATGCCCCAACAGAGTCCGTGTTCGGAGGCGAGCAACTGAGCGGCTCCGCGAGCATAGTTGGACCAGTGGCCAGGGGGCGCGGATGGCACCGACGGGACCACGGGAAAGCGGCACGGCGCATAGGAAGTCTCGATGTTCGCCAGGCGGATCAGAGCATCCGCCCTGGGGCGCACCACCATCAGAACGTCACGATCCAGCGCCACGGGGAGCACATAGCCCTGGGAGTAGTCGGTGTGCTCTCCGATGAGGTTCACGCGACCCGGCGCGCGAAAAACCAGCGCCGGCCCCGGGCCGTACCGTACCCGAAAGGCCTGCACAGCCTCCGCGTAGCGCGCAAGCTGAGCCTTCAGTACCTCCGCGTCATCGCCATAGGCCGCGCTCAGGTCGTCCACAATCCCCTCCCGTACCGCTCCGCAAAGTATAGACGGGCGGGGACGTCCCGCAAGACACACTTCCGGAGGGCGTGCCCGCGGCTCCTCGGGCAGGCGGCTCGGGGGAGCATCCAGCGGAGGAGCTTGCGCCGTCGATCAGCAGAAAGCATAATCGCTCCACGGTCACAAGAGCGTTAGCCCGTGTGGCGTGACAGGAAGCGTAGTGAAAGGAGCCATCCATGAACATGACACTGGTGCGAGAGCTCTATGAGGAGATCAACGCACTCCCGATCGTGGATATCCATACCCACGTCAACTGGAAAAGTGGGACCGCCCGTAATATCGGCGAGATCCTGAGCTACCACTACTACACAGAGCTGACGAATTCTGCCGCCCATGACGGGCAACCACTGCCCTTTGATGATCCCCGTGAGCTGACCCGGCTGGTATATCCCAAACTGGAGTACATCCGCAACACCGTTCAGTACGATTGGCTGATGACCATCTCAAGGGAGTATCTGGGTATCGACGCCCAGGAGTGGGAGATCGACGACAACTGGGAAGCGATCTTTGATCGCTCGGTGGAGGTCATGGACCGTCCCGGCTGGGCGGAGGAACTCATCGCTCAGGCGGATATCCTGCGCGTCTTTCTCACCAATCAGTACGATGAGAGCCTCGAAGGCCTGGATGCGGGCTTTTACACGCCCTGCCTCCGAACGGAGCCCTTTGTTCTCTGGATGGACCGCACCACGGAGCGCGAAGGGCTGGGCCGCTTCCTGGGACGCGAAGTCCGCACGATCGAGGACTTTGCAGCCGCCATCGCCAAGACCTTTGATAAGTTCGTTAGCCACGGCATGGGCTATGCGGCGATGTCGATTCCAGCCGGGTTCAGAACCGGCCATGTGGCAAACGACGATGCCCAACGCCTGCTGGAGAGGGCCGTCTCGGGCAGCCCCTGGGACGCTGCCGACCGTGAGGCCTGGGGTATGTTCGCCATGAACCGCATCTGCGATGCGTGCCGGGCGCACGGGAGGCCGTTCCACCTGATGATCGGCGTCAGCCGGGATGTGTACGAGCATGGAGTGCCGATGGGGCAGGATCTGTTCAGTTCCGTGAACAGCATGTCCGGCTATGACTACCTGTTCAACACCTACCCCGATGTGCGCTTCCCGACCTCCGTTCTCTCAGACACCTCCGGATTGGAGCTGACCGCCGCGGCCTGGATTAGACATAATGTGTATCCTTCGGGGCACTGGTGGTACTCGAACCAGCCCACGGACATTGCGCGTGAGATCCGCCGCCGCATGGATGCGGTGCCCGGAAACAAGACCATCGGCTATTACTCCGATGCGTACTATCTGGATTTCATCTTGCCCAAGTTCCGGATGTTCAAGTTCGAGCTGGCCTCGGCGCTGGCGGAGCGCATGGAGAGAAGCCTAATCCATCCGAACATGGAGCCTTATTCCTTCGATGAGGCGTTGCTGTTCGCCGAGGATCTCTTGCTCAATAACCCGATGGACATCATCGCGCTGGACTAGAGGATAGATCCGAACAAGCCCGGGGTCGTCGGGAGCAGGTCGCCGGCCCCGGGTCTGCTCCGACGGCGTGGGGCGCATCGGCGCAACAGCTTACCGCACGCAGTTGGCCGCCCCGACGGCCGGCGCACTGCGCACGGCCCGGCCATCGCACGATGGCTAGCCCTTCAGATGATCGAGCCCGTAGGCCGCAGCGCCCATCAAGCCCGCTCTGGGCTGCATGATTACGTGGACGGGGATCTGCTCGACAATGTAGGACAGGCGGCCCTTCGATCGGAAGGCATCGAGAAGCCCACCGGAAGTGATGATCGAGAGAAGTCGCGGTGGCATGCCACCTCCCAGATACACGCCTCCGGTGGCCATCACCGTGAGTGCCAGGTTGCCCGCCTCACCACCCAGTATCTGGCAGAAGAGATCGAGGACCGCACGCGCGATGGGGCAGGCGGGTTCGTCCTCCAATCCGGCCTGAACGAGGATCGGCGTCGGATCCTCTGCCGCGGCGAGGCGCTCTGCGAGCCAGCCCGGGACCTCGGCGCGTCCCTCGTCTCGCAGGTACTCGAACAGATTGATCATCCAGCGACCTGAGCAGACCCTCTCGGCGCTCACATGGTCGTAGCGCCGGCGCAGATAGGCCAGCAGCCCGACTTCGAGGTCCGAGTTCGGACTGAAGCTGGCATGCCCTCCCTCTGACGGGTGCGCTCGATAGTGCCGCCCCTCGAAAGTTAGGAAGGCTTCGCCCAATCCCGTGCCAGGCGCCACGACGGCGAGCGGGCCATGGGGATCGGGATCGCCGGCGCTCAGCGTGTAGATATCGTCCCCCTCAAGAAAGGGAACCGCGTTGGCGATGGCCTGGAGGTCGTTCAGCAGCGTCACACGCTCGCAGGGAATCGCCGCCTGCAGCAGGGACTGATCCAACGACCAGGGCAGATTCGTGCCGATGACGCGCCCATCCACCACGGGCCCCGCAACGCCAAAGGCGGCCGCATCCACCGTCAGACGCGAGTCAGAGACAAAGGCTTTAGCGGCAGCCTCCAGGTTCGGGTAGTCAGCGCTTCGGACCGTCGTCGCCAGCAGAGGGCTGTGCGGCCCGCCTGCCAGCGAGTACACCGCCAGATCGGTCTTTGTGCCACCGATGTCGCCTGCCAGCAAGAGCTTTTCTCGTCTCATGGCACCCTCCCGCGGGTGAGCCGTTACCGGCGACAAGGGTTAGGCGCGAATGCCCAGCATCCGCGCGATGTTACCGCCAAAGACCATCTCACGCTCGGCGGGTTCCAGGTCCTGGTAGACTACCTGCCGGAGGCCCCACTCGAATCGCATCGGGCAGAAGGGCGTATCGCTGCCATAGCAGATGCGCTCCGGCCCGACCTGTGCCAGCGCTCTATGAATCTTGCGGTACTCCACTTCGGAGTCGATCAGGTACCAGTTGGGGTGGCTGGAGGCGAGATCCATCACGGCCTCGGCGATATCCGGGAGGCCGGAACCGCCCATATGCACCAGCATCAGGCGGAGATCGGGGAACTGGGCCGAGATCTTGGCGATTCGGTACGGATGCGTACGCTCAAAGTCGTTTGCGCCACAGTGAAAGGCGAGGACCAGGCCGGCCTCCGCGATCATCTCGATCAACGGTAGGGCGAGCCGAACGTCATCTACATAGTAGCCGTCCCGGGCACCGTTGAGCTTGACGCCCCAGACACCATACTCCTCTATGCAACACCTGAGTTCGGCTTGGGCTACCTTCAGGCCAAGCATCGGGTTCACGCCGCCAAAGCTGATGATCCGCTCTGGATGGGCACGCCATGCCTGGTAGATGGCCGCGTTATCGGCCGCGATGTCGCGCGTGTACGAGACCATCGGCCAGGTGATCGCGCGGTCCACGTTGACCTCATCCAGCCTTCGGATGAGTTCATCCGCCCCGATCCCTGTGCCGTTGCTTGGATCGGCGAGATGGCAATCGGCATCGATTCGCATGGTGTCCTCCTCGACAGAACAGGGCCCGCAACAGACCGCAACAAAGAGCAGCACGGAACAGGGCCATTGTAGTATGGCTAAAGAGCCCACGCAACCGACCGGCGCCGGCATTTGATCGTGCACGCCGACGAGGGTACCATAGCCTTCACACAGAGTTGTGGCCTGCGCACCAGGGGAGCACACACGCATGCAGCCCATGACGGGCGCCGAACGGATCGGGAACATCCTCAAGAGACAACCGGTCGATCGCGTCGGCCTGTTTGAGCACTTTTGGACCGACACGCAACAGGCGTGGACCGAGCTTGGACACATCCAGCCTGGCGAGGACCTGGTCGATCACTTTGGCCTGGATATCACGCTGCACTGGCCGTTCAACATGGTGGCGGACCTGGACGCTGTGCCTGAGATTATCGAAGAGACCGAGGAGACGATCCTCACGCGCGATGGGAACGGAGCCCTTCTTCGACGCCACAAGCTGCACGAAGCCACGCCGGAGCATGTCGACTTTGCGGTACGCGATCGGGAGACCTGGGAGCAGGTCGCCCGGCCACGGCTGCTCGAGCCCGACGAACGCCGCATTGACTTTATGGGCTACCGGCGGGCACGGGAAAGCGCGCGACGGCATGGGCGCTTTTTTGCGTGGTCCGGCGTAAACGTGTTTGAGCTCATGCATCCCTTGTGCGGCCACGAACACATGCTCTTAGGTATGGCGCTGGATCCAGGTTGGGTGCGGGACATGGTGGCCGTGTACGCCAACCTTACGATCGCCCTGCAGGAGATCCTCTTTGCCCGCGAAGGCTGGCCCGACGGCATCTGGTACTATGAGGATATGGGCTTTAAGGGAAGGCCGTTCATGTCCCCGCGTATGTATCGCGAGATCGTTCAGCCTGGGCACATCGATACCATCCGCTTCGCCAAGAGCCAGGGGCTTCCGGTCATCATGCATTCCTGCGGAATGGTGGAACCTCTACTGCCGCACATGATTGAGGCGGGCATCGACTGCCTGCAGGTGATAGAGGTCAAGGCAGGAATGGATCTACTCAAGCTATACAGGGAATACGGCGAAAGGCTCTCGTTTATGGGAGGAATCGATGTGCGCACGCTGTACAGCAACGATAGCGCACTCGTAAACGCCGAATTGGAGGCCAAGGTACCTATCGTAAAAGGTAACTACGGCTATGTACTACACAGCGATCATTCGATTCCGAATACAGTGAGTTACGATACCTACTGCTACTTTGTTGAGCGCGGCCTGGGACTGGGCCGTTACGATCACTGAGCGTCTACCAAGACAGGCTGGAGGACACCGTTGGCAGAGAGCATTACGCCCCAGAGTGAGGACTTTTCGCGCTGGTATCTGGACGTCATTCGAGAGGCGGAACTCGCCGAGAACTCGCCCGTGCGCGGCTCCATGGTCATCCGCCCCTATGGCTACGAGGTGTGGGAGAACATCCAGGAGGCCCTGAACCTGCGCTTTAAGGCGACCGGTCACAGGAACGCCTACTTTCCGCTGTTTATCCCGATGAGCTTTCTCCAGAGAGAAGCCGAGCATGTGGAGGGCTTTGCCCCTGAGCTCGCCGTGGTCACCATTGGTGGGGGCAAGGAACTCGAGGAGCCCCTCGTAGTGCGGCCGACATCGGAGACGATCATCGGCTACATGTATTCGCGGTGGATTCGGTCGTATCGCGACTTGCCCCTCTTGATCAATCAGTGGGCGAACGTTGTTCGCTGGGAGATGCGCACCCGCCCGTTTCTGCGCACCATGGAGTTCCTGTGGCAGGAGGGGCACACGGCTCACGCCACCGCAGAGGAAGCTCTGGAGCACACTCGGCGCATGCTGGATGTCTATGCCGATTTCGCCGTAAACGAAGCGGCCATCCCCGTGATCAAGGGAATCAAGAGCGAGCGGGAAAAGTTCGCCGGGGCAGTCGCGAGCTACTCTATCGAGGCGATGATGGCCAACGGTTGGGCGCTCCAATCGGCGACCAGCCACTATCTCGGGGACAACTTTGCCAAGGCCTTTGACATCAAGTTCCTGGATGAGGAAAACCAGGTGCGCAACTGCTACACCACGAGCTGGGGCCTCAGCACCCGCATGGTGGGCGCCGTGATCATGACTCACGGCGATGACCAGGGCCTCAGGTTACCGCCCAGGCTGGCCCCAATCCAGGTGGTGGTGGTCCCCATCTGGCGTAGTGAGGATCAGCGCGCTGGCGTGCTGGAGTACGCTTCACGTGTGGAAGCGGCTCTGCGCGATGCCGGCATACGGGTCCAGATGGATGCGCGCGAAGACCAGACCCCCGGGTTCAAGTTCAATGACTGGGAGATGCGTGGCGTGCCGGTGCGTGTCGAGATCGGCCCCCGTGACATGCAGCAAAACGCGATCGTCCTGGCCCGCCGTGATCGTCCCGGGAAAGAGGGCAAGACATTCGGCGTGCCCGTCGAACAGGCGGCCGTGCGCACGCGCGAGTTGCTCGAGGACATCCAGGCCTCGCTCCTGGCCCAGGCGACCGAGAGGCGCGATGCCAATACGAGGTACGTCGCCGACTATGAGACGTTCAAGGCCGTGCTCGATTCGGAGGGCGGGTTCCTCAAGGTCCACTGGGCGGGCACGAGCGAGGATGAGGCACGCATCCAGGAGGAGACCCGGGCCAGCCTGCGGTGCCTTCCACTGGAGAGCACCGAGGGCCAGGGCCGGTGCTTCCTGACGGGAGCCCTGACAGACCGCGTGGCGATTTTCGCTCGGGCATACTAGGCATACTGCGCCAGCAGCAGGTCTGCCCGATCGGGTACGGAGTGCGAGGAGGTACAGGACCATGGCTCTCAGCCTGGAATGGCGACACCGCCTGGATAACTGGCGCCGTGTTCTCTCATTGCAGTTCTACCGGCCCGTGGGCGGCCTGGAGTGGAGTGGCTTTGTCAGTCAGGAGATGTTCACGCTGCCCCAGGCACGCCAGCACGACCGGTGGCCAATGCCCGCCGGAACGCGGTGGGGAGCCAAATGGGAGTACGGCTGGTTCAGCGGGCAACTGACCGCGCCGCCGGAGGCTGAGGGACAGCGACTGGTCCTTGAGGTCGAGGTGGGTGCCGAGAGCGCCGTCTATGTAGACGGCGTGGCCGCCGGCGGCATCGACCGCTACCACAGGCACATCACAATCGCCCACGCGGCGATTCCAGACAAGAGATACGATATCTGGGTGGAGGCCTATGCCGGGCACGGCCCGCGCGTGTCCTGGCCGGGCCCCTATCCACTGGGCATAGAGTCGGTCCCCGAGCCGCCGGAAACGCAGGCCACGGTGGGACACACCACCTACGGCATCTGGGAGGAACAGCTCTACCAGCTCTGGCTCGATGTAGAGACGCTCTACCGGCTGAGAGAGAATATCGATCAGGAATCCCTGCGCGTGGTCGAGATCGATCGCGCCCTGAAAGATTTCACCCTCATCTATGACCCCGAGTTGCCGTACGATGAGATGCTCGCCTCGGCGAGCGCCGCGCGCAAGCGCCTGGCCCCGCAGCTCCGAGCGCACAACGGCGACACCGCCCCAACGCTGTTCATGATCGGGCATTCCCATATCGACGTCGCCTGGCTCTGGCATCTGGCAGAGACCGAGCGCAAGTGCGTACGTACCTTTGGCACGCAACTGGCGCTGATGGAAGAGTACCCAGAGTACCGGTATCTGCAGAGCCAGGCACACCTCTACTGGTGGATGAAAGAGCGCCATCCAGACCTCTACGCGCGGATCAAAGAGGCCGTGGCGGCAGGCCAGTGGATTGTCGACGGGGGCATGTGGGTCGAGGCGGACACGAACCTTTCCGGTGGGGAGAGCCTGATCCGGCAGTTCCTTTACGGCAAGGCGTTCTTTCAAAAAGAGTTCGCCGTGGATTCCCAGTTGCTCTGGCTTCCGGATGTGTTCGGATACTCGGGCAGCCTTCCCCAGATCATGGCTGGCTGTGGCATCCGCTATTTTTCCACCGCCAAGATCTTTTGGGCGTACAACGGGGGAGATCCGTTCCCGTACAACACCTTCACCTGGGAGGGCATCGACGGATCGACGGTGCTGGTGCACCTGACCAATGACTATAACTCGGAGGCGGATCCCGTTGCTCTCATCCAGCGGTGGACTCAGCGGGTGCAGAAAGATGACCTCTCGACTCGCCTGGTGCCCTTTGGCTGGGGAGATGGTGGAGGTGGGCCGACGCGGGATCACCTCGAGTACCTGACGCGTAGCGCCGATCTGGAGGGGATGCCCCTGACACGGATCGCCGCACCGCAGAGCTATTTCGAGGATCTGATCGAGCGCGGCATACCCCCGGCACGATACGTGGGCGAGCTGTACTTTCAGTGCCACCGAGGCACGCTGACGTCGCAGGCGCGCACGAAGCGCGGCAACCGCAAGTCCGAGTTTGGCCTGCGCGAGGCGGAGATCTGGGCGTCGGCCGCTCAGGCGCTGGCAGCGACCCCGGCCCCGCGCGCCGCCCTTCACGAGGCCTGGCGGACCGTGCTGCTCAACCAGTTCCATGACATCATCCCGGGGTCTTCCATTCACCGGGTGTATGCTGAGGCGGAGGCCGCCCATGGTGAGGTCCTCACCGCTGCTGCTGCCATAGCGCGGGACGCCCAGAGTTCGTTGGTGAGCAAAGGGCAGGGCCTCACGCTCTTCAACTCGCTCAACTGGACCCGGTCAGCGCTCGTCACCCTCCCTGAGGATTGGCTCGGAGCGCAGACCGTCACCGGCGAGATTCTCCCCACCCAGCACTGCGGCGAACGGGTGTGCGTAGAGGCAGAGATACCCTCGATGGGCTGGACGACGTTGCTTCCTGCCGTTGAAATAGAGGGCAAGGGCATGGTGACGGCCACAGCCAGCGGGTTGGAGAATAGTCTGCTCAGGATTGAGATGAACGAGCGCGGCGAGTTCTCCTCGATCTATGACAAGGAGCAGGGTCGGGAGTTGCTCTCTGGAACCGGAAACAGAATGGCGCTGTACAAAGACGTGCCTACCGGATGGGACGCCTGGGATCTCGACAGCATGTATGCCGAGCTGCCGGTTCCGCTGGACGAGAGTGCGTCGGTCGAGCCGGTGGCCAGCGGCCCGCTGTATGGATCGGTACGGATCAGCCGCCGGTTACACCACTCTACCATGGTTCAGCAGATCACGCTCCGGGAGAACAGCCGCGTGATCGAGTTCGCGACGGAGATCGACTGGCAAGAGCGACACAAGCTGCTCAAGGTGGTTTTTCCAGTCGACATCTATGCTCAAGAGGCCATCCACGAGATTCAGTTCGGCCACCTGGCGCGGCCGAACCACCGCTCCCGTCCATATGATGCCGATCGCTTTGAAGTAGCCAACCACAAGTGGACAGCGCTCGCCGAGCCGGGGCGAGGCTGCGCCATTCTCAATGACTGCAAGTACGGAATCAGTGTAGACGGCCAGGAGATCCGGCTCACCCTGCTCAAGTCCGCGATGGCGCCGGATATGTCCGCTGACCGGGGCACCCAGGCGTTTACCTATGCCTTTACGGCCTGGCAGGGCCCGCTGGTGGAGAGCAGCCTTGTGCACGACGCCTACGAACTGAACACACCGGTGTCGGCCATGCCTGGAGATGCAGGGCACCGTTCGCTGTTTGCCATCGACCATCCGGGCGTCGTCATTGAGGCGATAAAGCCGGCTGAGGACGGCTCCCAGGACCTGGTGCTGCGGCTGTACGAGGCCCGCCGGACGGCAACACGCTGCACGCTCAGCTCGTCTCTCCGCTTGCGTAGTGCCCGTGCCACCGACATGCTGGAGCAGGGAGGCGACCCACTGGCTGTGCAGGACGGCCAGAAGATAGCTCTGGCATTCCGTCCGTTCGAGATCAAGACCATACGGCTGGTCCTGGCATAGCCCGAAGGGCGGGCTGTGCCAGAGCATCGACGCTATCACCGAGAACGTGTCCGACCAGAGAGCGCAAGGCCCGCCTGCGGCGCGCTACAGCCCCAACTCGTCGGCGACCCAGGCGAGATCCAGCTCCTGAAGCTTGGCGCGCGTTGGAGCAGCCGTGGTGGAATCCCAGCCCATCAACCGGTAGTACGTGGCCATGGCCTCCTTGAACTGCTCCACGGTGAACCCCTTCCCTGCGACGGGGCCAGAGGGCAGGGGGCGCGTGAAACGCGGATGGATGAGATCGTCCTCGAGCCCAAACCCCTCGCGCGCGTTAAAGGCGCGGGCCATGTTCAAGGCGCGCTCGCTCGCGAGCCAGATCTCCATGACGGAAGTGTTCCAGCCCGTAATGGAACCCACGAGCTCCGCCACCTGGCCGGGCGTCCAGGCCTGGAACATGCAGATCCCTGTGAGGTTGTACTGGATGCGCCAGACAATCGCACGCCTCAGCATGGCCATTTTGGCCACGCTGAGATCGTCGTACGGCAGCGGCTCGAGAACTCCCAGTGGCTTGAGATCGTAGATACCACCGACGGTCTGGAAGCCGTTATCGTGCACAGAGTTCATGTGGTCCGCACCGGTGGGGGAGGTGGCGATCCCTATCCCATGGCCGTACTTGACCCGAGGGTCGTGCATCGCCACTTCCTGTCCCTTGATCTGGACGGCATACTCGAGAGCCTCGCCGCCAATTCGCTCCGCGGCCCGGCGCGATCCGTCCGCAAGCAGATCCCCCAATCCCTCTCGATGCCCGATGCGTTCGATCATGGCCAGCATCGCTTCAACGTTGCCAAAGCCCAACTCGAGCCCGTCCGTCTCGGCAGGGCCGAGGAGGCCGCGCTCGTAGCACTCCATCGCGAAGGAGATGGTCGCGCCGGTCCCGATCGTGTCCAATCCCAGCGCGTTACATCGCTGATTGGCCATCGCCACGGCCTCGATGTCATCACTTCCGCATAGCGAACCAAAAGCAGCGATCGTCTCGTACTCCGGTCCACCGTAAGCAGGATCAACGCTGTAGCGATCGCTTTCCACCTTGGCGATCCATTTACAGCGGATGGGGCATCCGTAACAGGTGTCCCGCCCAATCATGACGCGCTCTTGCAGGGCCTCCACGGTCAGAGACTCATAGCCCTCGAACACGCCCTCCTGGAAGTTGCGCGTGGGGAGGCCACCGAGTTGCTGATTGATCCTGACCATGCGCGGTGTCCCACCCTCGGCATAGGCGGCTGAACTGGTCTCCATATAGTGGTCACGGAACCAGCGCGACATCTCCCGCAGGTGTTCTGGATCGCTCGCGGGAGGCCGCTGGTGGCCGCGCACGGCCACAGCCCTGAGCTTTCGTGAGCCCATCACCGCGCCGAGCCCGGTACGGCCCGCCGCCCGCGTGAGATCGTGCATCACGTTGGAGAGCGCCACCAAGCGCTCTCCCGCCGGTCCGCACTGGCTGACCCGTATGGCCCTGTCGCCAAGCTCCTCGCGGATGCGCTGCTGTACCGGGCCCGTCTCGAGGCCCCACAAGTGCTCAGCCGAGCGCAGCTCGACGTGATCGTCTTCGATCCAGACGTACACGGGACGCGGCGAGATCCCCTCAAACACGACAAGATCCCATCCGGCGCGCTTGAGTTCTGCGCCAAAGTATCCTCCACACTCGGAGGCCGCAAAGCCCCCGGTAAGTGGCGAACGGGCACCGATCATGTGACGGCCGCCGCCTGCCACGCTGTGCCCGGTGACGGGACCCGTTGCATAGATCAACCGGTTGTCAGGCCCGAGCGGATCGGCGCCCCGAGGAACCTCCTTCAGCAGGTAGTAGCCGATAAAACCCCAACCGCCCACGTACCGGCGCAGCCAGCTCTCATCCAGCGGCTCTACGGCGATGTCCCCTGTAGCCAAGTTCACGCGCAGACCTTTGCCCCAGTGTCCAAACACCAACGCTCTCTACCTCCAACAGCCAGCCCCGTTTCGCGCGACGAGCACGGGCGCCAGGCTACTCACCCCTGGCCCCGCGGCAGACCGACCCAGCGGCCAGTCTCGTCTGCCATGCGAATCGCTTCGAGTATCTCCTGAACAGCGAGACCCTCACGGAAACCGGGCTCAAAGGCAAAGGGGCCCTCGGCCAGGCAGGCATCGACAAAGTCCATCAGCACGGTCCGCCGTGGCAGGCTACCGCCTGGGAGCCGCCCGTGTAGCCGCTCAGGCACGAGAATGGTCGCATATGGATTGTCGGCAGTACCGCCCCTCTCGGTGACGGTGTAGGCCTTGAGCGCCTCCTCGGGCAGATACACCTTGAGTTGGTGGGCATGTTGCTGATCGTACATCAGCCCGCCGCGTGCACCATAGATCTCTGCCCGCTGATCATAGCCGCGCCCCGTGAAGGTATAGCTGCCACACAGGTGCCCGAGGGCACCGCTATCGAACTCCACAAGAACCAAACCTTCGTCCTCGGTGGTCACTCGCATCGACCTGCCCGTGGCGCGGTCGATGCGCTCGGGCACAAAGGTCCTCATGGTGGCCGCCACACGCGACACCTTACTTCCCAACCACCAGCTGACCATATCCAGCATGTGGCTTCCCATGTCTCCGAGGCCACCAAACCCGGCTCTGTTTCTATCGTGGCGCCAGGTACCGGGACCATCCGCATAGGCGGGCGATCCCGCCGCGTACAGCGCCGATACATGGTAGATCTCTCCCAGGGCGCCGGAATCCAGGATTTCCTTGACGAGCAGCGAGGCCGGGGTACGCCGGTGGCTAAAGTTGACCCCTGTGCGAACCCCAGCGCGCTCTGCTGCGGCCATCATCTCGCGCGCCTGCGCCAGGGTCAGTGCCATGGGCTTTTCGCAGTACAGATCCAGCCCGCGATCCATGGCCGCCATCGCGACAGGATGGTGCATTTCGTTGCTCGTACTGATGGAGAGGAGGTCGACCTCCGCCTCACGCAGGAAGGCACCATAGTCGGTGTGCACATACTCGATCGTATCCACCAGCGCCTTGACGGCCTCCACCGCGGTACGATCGACGTCGCAGGCCGCTACGATTCGCGCGCGCCCGGTTGCCAGGTAACTCGGCACGTGATGGTTGCGGGCGATTCCCCCGCAACCCACAATCCCGACGCGAAGGCTCTCTGCGCTCATGTAGACTCCTCCGCCGGCAGCGGGGGAGGGGCGAGCCACTCTATCGTCGCGCCCTTCTCGTCTGCGAGAGTGACGCGGCACACCGGAGAACCGGCAAAGGACAGGCGCACGTGACGCGCCTGTCTCCAATCCGCCCCCAGCCAGTTTAGGAGCAGGAGATTCAGTACCCGTTCGGAGGCGACGATGCCCACGGCGTGCAGGTTGTAGGTCTCTGCGTACAGCAGAATGCGGGCGTAAGCTGCGGTCAGGCGGGTCCATAACGAGATGAGCCCTTGCTCCATCTGCTCATCCGTCCAGGTGGAGACCAGGTGTGTTGCCCGAGGGTCATAGTTGAGGTCGTCAAGGGCCAGGTCATCCAGCTCGGTCAGATCCCAGCGCACACCGACAGTACCGGGCTCGATGAGGTCGCCCGTATCGAGCGCCGCTCGAAGGGTGCTCACGCAGAGCATATCCAGGCGCCACTCACGAGCGATCGTCGCCCACCGCTTGACGCTGGCTATGCCGGCCTCTGTGAGCGGCGCGCTGTACGGGTCGGTTGCGCCCGAAGGGTCCGTGTCGCCTTCTCTGATGAGGTAGAAGTGAATCTCCAAGGGTTTCTCCTCTAGTGGGCCGATGAGGCCGGGCTCCGATGAAGCGCCATCACGACAAGCTGCATGGGCAGCCCGAGTGCAAGATCAACGGCGAGCGTGAGAGCCATGGCCCAGGCAAGGGATGCCAGTACTCGCCACAGCGACAGCGACACCGTTGGCGGGATACGTTCGGGCCCCAACAGGGCGACAACCAGGGCCGTGATGGCCGCGACAGGCACCAACGCCAGCCAGGCTCTCCTGTCACTCGCGCTCGGCAGCATGGTGTTCCCGATCGCAACCAGCAGGTACATCCACAGCCCTACGTCACGAGCGCCCTCAAGAGATGACGTCAGCTCCCATGGGCGGGACCAGATCTGGTCCACCAGCGGGAGCCCCAGCGGTCCCCTGGAGATCAGGCTGGCGACCAGGACACCGGCCCCGAGCGGCGCAAGCCCAATCAGGCTCTCTCTAACAGGATCGCCCGTCGCGATCTGGACGGAGCCCATCCGTACCGAGCCCGATGCCTCGATAGCCGGGATGAGACTGAGACCTCCCGCCGGAACACGCAACACCCAGGCCGCGATAAGATGGCTCAGCTCGTGCAGCAACGTCCCAGGCAACAGCAAGGCATGGAACAGGTAGACGGCCGCAGTTGCACTGCCGGTCACCAGCAGAACCAGGCGCTGCAACGTGCGCGCAAACCAACGCGAAGCCACGGTCCAGCCCAGCGCCAGCGCAAGCAGGGCCAGCGCAGCGTGCACAGGCTGATCAGGCACGCGTCGTTCCCGCCCCTGCGGACAACCAGAGTTCGAGCGTCCGCTCCCATTCCAGCCTGTGTATCACCGGCGCCGTGCCTACAGGCCCTTGGCGCGTACCGTCTCGGTCACGATCTGGCAAAAGTCCGCGGCCTTGAGGCTGGCGCCACCGACGAGTCCCCCATCAACGTTGGGCTGCGACATGATCTCAAAGGCGTTGGCCGCGTTGACGCTGCCACCGTACTGGATGCGGACGGACTCGGCTACGTCATTCCCATAGAGCGTGCGTACGGTTTCCCGCACGACGCCTCCACAGACGTCCTCCGCGTCGGACGGAGTGGCAGCCAGGCCCGTGCCGATCGCCCAGATCGGCTCATAGGCGAACACAAGGCCTGCCACCTGCTCGGCCTGAAGGCCGGATAGAGCCGCCTCTACCTGCCGGCGAACCCACGGCTCAGTCTTGCCCGATTCGCGCAACTCTTTCGTCTCACCCACACAGACGATGGGCACTAGCCCAGCTGAGAGAGCCGCCACGATCTTGCGGTTAACGTTCTCATCGGTCTCGCCATAGTACTCGCGCCGCTCCGAGTGCCCGATGATGACATAATCACAGAACTCGCGCACCATGGCGGGCGAGACCTCGCCCGTATAGGCGCCGCTCGCCTCCCAAAAGAGATCCTGAGCGCCCACGCGCAAGTCGCTACCGGCCACAAGGCGCGATACATCCGGCACAGCCAGGAAGGGCGGACAAACGACCTTTTCCACGGATGCGATCGGCAGCAGATCAGCCTGCATGGCCTGTACAAGCAAAACGCCCTCGGAGGCCGTCTTGTTCATCTTCCAGTTCCCGGCGATAATGGGTTTGCGCATTGCCTTACTCCCTTTGTCTGTGTGTGAACCGGAAGGATGTTACCACAGTTCCGGGGTGACCGCCAAGGTGTGGCGCCCTACAGGCACGGAACGTCCCGTGTGGCCTCACAAGGAAGCACGTCTTGCGACAGAGCGTTACGCCCACCGATCAGAGCGCCCTTGGAATCGTCATCGCGCGGCTGCGGCAGAATCTCGCATGCGGCCTGCCGGGCGTACCGGCACAACAGGCCATGGCCCCCGTTCCGAGGACGCCTCGTGCGCCGGGCGTGCGGCGGGAGGACCTGCAGCCTGCCGCCGTGCTCCTGCTGCTGTACCCTTGCGGTGGCGAGGTCCACCTGCCTCTGGTCCTGCGCAGCCCGACGTTACGACGCCACAGCGGAGAGGTGGCCCTCCCGGGCGGGAGACAGGAACGGGGGGATAGCTCTCTCTGGGATACGGCCCTCCGAGAGGCGCAAGAGGAGATCGGCATCGCCCCGCGCATGGTCAGCCCCGTCGGAGCGTTAACGCCCCTTGAGGTCCCTGTGAGCGGCTACCTTGTGCAACCGTGGGTGGGCGTCACGCAGAGTCGCCCGCGCTTCCATATCGAGGAGAGGGAGGTGGCCGGCCTTCTGGAACTCCCTGCATCCGTGTTGCTCGATCCATCCAGCCATGATGTGGAACAGCGCGAGTTGCACGGGCGGCCGGCCCGGGTGCCCGTCTACCGTTATGAGGGCACCGTCATCTGGGGAGCAACGGCCATGATCCTGAGCGAGTTCGAGGCGATTCTGCGCCGGATCCCGTGAAACGCGCTCCGCGCGCCTGGCCGGCGCGCGGAGCCGTGTGGGCGTGAAGGCGGACGGCCGCAGCGTATCAGGAAGCGCTTTGCCCGGCGCGGCGCCGCTTGATCGCGCGAACGATGAGCCAGATGACCAGCGCCGGAATCAGGATCACCGGAGAGAGGACCAGGAGCCAGATCAGCACGTCCAGCAGGATCTGGAGCAGTTCCACAAACGCTCGCAGCGCGTTGCTCGCCGTCACCAGCGGGTTCCACTTGGCCGGCTGAACGATGGTGCCAGGTTGCTGCTTGGGCCGGATCTCCAGGTGCACCGTCGCAAGGGCCGCGCTCTTCTCCAGGTACTGCTGGCGCCCCTTTAGTGATTCGATCTGGGCGCGCAGCTCAATCAGCCGGTTGTAGATCGCCAGAACATCCTCAGCAGAGCCGCGGTTCTTGCGCACTTCGGTCAGCAGGGCCAACAGTTCTTCTTCAGCGGCCTCCAGGTTCTTGAGCCGGGCCGAAATATCAACGTACTCCTCGGTCACGTCATCTCCGCTAGAGCTTTCGTTCTCCACAGAGATCGACGCATCGCGCAGCACGCCGAGGGCCAGGTCCAGCTTGTCCGCCGGTATGCGTACCGTCACGCTGGCATAAGCCTGTTCGCCGGATAGCCAACGGTTGGAGGCAGCCACATAGCCACCGTGTGTGGCCACCAGCGCCTGCACCTGAGATAGCATGACATCGGTGTCTTCGACAACGACCGACATCTGCACGGTACGCACGATCATGCGATCGGGCACGTTGGATGAGGTCATAGACGCCGAGCCCACCCCCATGTCGGCCTCGCGCTCGGACTCTACCATCACAGCCTCTTCGACATAGTCCGCTTGACCGGCCGGCTGAGCCCAGCTCTCTTTCTGTGGAGCCTCAACAGAGGCGCTCTCCGATGCCTTGGCACATCCGGCCGCCAGTACGGTGGCAATCAGGGCCATGATGAGGCCAACTCGCCAGATCCTCTTCATCTTCTTCTCCTCCAGCCTGCGTGTTCGCGCTACGGGTCTACGCCTATTGGACGTCTGCGGATATTGGGATGTTCCCCGGCCTACCAGCCCAGCTCCAGCCGAGAGATCAGCCTGGCCGGAAGGTGTTGCTCGCGCATGCGATCCTGTGTGCGAGCAACCGGGTAGGCCACACGGCGCAGCTCGAAGGACAAAAGCTCCGTGTCCACCAGCATGTAGGAGGCCCTCGCATCGCCATCTCGCGGCTGCCCGACGCTGCCTGGGTTCAAGATGTGCCGGCCAGACCGTAACACGAGCGGTTTGCGCTCCTCGAGAGCGTAGGCATCCACGTGATCATCATCGTCTGCGGAAAAGAGCACAGGGACATGCGTGTGCCCAACGAGGCAGATACGAGTCGCATAGTACGGGAGGTTCAGCGCCGCGGTGCTCGCGTAGAGCAGATATTCCCAGATTGGATAGCGCGGGCTGCCATGGGCCAGGGTCACGTCGCCCATCTCGCGCTTCTCCGGCAACTCGTCCAGAAAGCGCCGCCGGTTCGTGGTGAGGGCATCGCGCGTCCACAAGTTTGCGGCGCGCGCATCGGCGTTAAAATCATCGAGATCGAGCTTGCCCAGAACACCCCAATCGTGGTTGCCCGGGATCGACAGGTGCTCGAAGGAGCGCAGCAGGTCGATGCAGCCGTTTGGCTCTGGGCCGTACCCGACGATGTCACCCAGGCACCACAATTCATCAAACGAAGTGGCGTCCTCCAGTACCGCCCTGAAGGCCTCCAGGTTAGCGTGAATGTCGGATACAACGAGGGCGCGCATGCTCAAGCCTCCTTTCGGACACCACGGCAGTGTATCACACTCAGGGGGCAGCTGCCAGCGCACACGGGACAACAGATCTATCGGGGGGCTTGATCACGCGCACAGCGTGCACTAGGATGGCAGCAAAACAGGGAGGAACGGAAATGCCCACGATCGTCGCTCTTGGAGAGGCGCTTGTTGAGATCATGCGACGCGATCGTGACGTGCCACTGGATGACCCAGGCCTGTTTGTGGGTCCGTTCCCGAGCGGAGCCCCCGCGATTTTCGCCGATGCCGCGGCGCGCCTGGGCGCCAGTGCAGGCTTTGCCGGGACAATCGGGGACGACCCCTTTGGCGATTGCATCCAGCATCGGCTCTGTGCGGACGGCGTCGATTGTACAGCGCTCGTGCGCGATCCCGCGCACCTCACGGGAATCGCCTTTGTCTCCTATCGAGCCGACGGAAGCCGGAGCTTTGTCTTTCATCTCGCCGACTCCGCTGCAGCCAGACTCTCTGTCGAGCAGGTCCCGAGTAGATGGCTGAAGGATATCCGGTATCTCCATATCACCGGCTCCTCGCTGAGCTCCGGAGGCGGCATGCGAGAGGCCTGCTATGCCCTGGCGCATCAGGTGGCCAACGCGGGTGGCACGGTGAGTCTGGACCCAAATCTGCGGCCCGAACTGATGCCCCTTGAAGAGATCCGCGCCGTGTGCGAGCCGGTGCTCGCCCGCGCCAGGATCGTCTTCCCCAGCGGAGAGGAGCTCGCCATGCTGACTGGCAAGGGATCTGTGCCGGAGGCGGCTAGAGATCTGCTGGACCGAGGAGTGCAAACCATCGCCCTGAAGCAGGGAGAGCAGGGGTCCACCATCCTCACGCACGCGGGTGCACTCGCCATCGCACCCTATGCCGTAGACGAGGTCGACCCCACCGGGGCCGGCGATTGCTACGACGCCGCGTTCCTGGTGGGGCTATCTGAGGGGTGGTCGCTCGACAAAGCCGCACGGTTCGCCAACGCGGCCGGCGCGCTCGCCACAACACAGCTGGGCCCAATGGAAGGGGCCGCCACGCGAGATCAGGTGCTCGAGTTCATGCTAGAGGCCGGCCGTCCACTGTAAAGAGCCTGCTCAAGGCATGCTCGCATGGGGTAGGCACCAGGTCTATCGAGAGGGCCTCTGCCAGTCTCGCCGACATACGCGTCTTGACGTCCGCGATATCGACCGGACGAGCGAGAAGGCGCTCCATGCTCGTGACGCCGCCATCGGTGATGCCGCATGGCACGATCGTCTCCCAGTGAGACATCTTGGGACAGACGTTTAGAGCCAATCCGTGCATGGTGACGCCCCGTTTGATGCGCACCCCCATGGCACACACCTTGTCGTGTGCCACCCAGACGCCGATCATCCCCTGGCGGCGGCTTGCCGCTATGCTGAAATCCGAGAGCACGCGAACGACCACCTCCTCAAGGAGGTGCATATAGTCTGACGCGCCCAGGCCATGCTCGTGCAACCGGATAATGGGATAGACAACCAGCTGGCCAGGGCCGTGATAGGTGACATCGCCTCCGCGCTCCACAGCATGCACCTGGATGCCCAACGCTGCCAGTTCTTCCGCGGAGGCCAGGATATGGCTCGCCATGGCTCGCCGGCCCAAGGTTATCGTAGGTGTGTGTTCCACATAGATCACCGTCTCAGAGGCTCTTTTCTCCCGGACAGCCTCAACGGCACGCTGCTGCAACTCGTGCACCTGCCCATAATCACGCAATCCCAGATCAAGCAGATGGACGATGTGACTGCCCGTGGCAGGCCAGGAACTGGAAGGCACCATGCTAGCGGAGAACCTGCCCGACGAGGGCACGCTGGCCACTGACAAAAGCCTCTGCGCTCATCACACGGCGTCCAGCGGGCTGCACCGAGATCAGCCTCAACAAACCTGCGCCCGTGAGGACAAAGATGCCATCGCCAGACCGCGCCAACGTGCCGGGAGTACCATCAAGCCCAGAGACGACCGCGGTCCGAGCCCGCTGGATGATGATCCTGAGCCCGTCAGGAGTGACCGTGTACGCCCCCGGCCAGGGGGTCATGGCGCGGACGTGACGTTCGATCTCTGCCGCGGGGGCGCTCCAGGATATGTGCCCCTCCTCCTTGCGGATCTCGGGGGCATAGGTCGCCAATACCTCGTCCTGAGGCTGCGGATCGATCGCGCAATTCAGCCAGCGAGGCAAGGTATCCACAAGCAACCGGGCTCCCAGCTCACTCAGTCGCTGCGTAAGCGACTCCGTGGTGTCGTCTTCCCGTACGGTTGTGCGGGAGGCTGCCAGGATCGGCCCGGTATCCAGACCCGGCCCCGTGAGCATCAGCGTCACGCCCGTCTCACGGTCGCCCGCTCGAATGGCAGCCGCCACCGGAGAAGCGCCCCGCCACCGAGGGAGGAGGGAGGCGTGCACGCCGATAACGCCACGAGCGGGGAGAGACAGCACGGCTCTCCGCAGGATTTGGCCGTAGGCCGCCAGCACGAACACATCACACGTAGCAGCGCGCAGCAGCCCGAGCGCCTCAGGGTCCTTGCTGAGCGCTGGTGGCTGCAACACCGGTATGCTCGCCTCACGGGCGATTTGCTTGACCGGGGACTCCAGCAGAGCGCGCCGGCCGCGGCCCCCGTGCCGGTCCGGCTGGGTAACGACATAAACAACCTCATGTCGCTCCATGCATGCCTGCAAGATCTGTACGGCATACTCCGGCGTGCCCAGAAACGCAATCCGTGCCACTGGAACTCCTTCCTGGCGAACCCGCTGATTCGTCGATTCTATCACAGGGCGTGGCCGTTCGCGACTGGCAGCACGGTCTGCTCCGGCTTGGCCCTGCGACCCCACGGCGCCCGCGCTGATCTGCGTGCTCCGATGCCAGCGTGCAGTGATCGGAGCCCGGCTTGAGTCCCGGCGGCTTCGCCCCTATAATGCTTGGAAGGCATCGGGCCGCTGATCGTGGCCAAGAGGGGAGTAGCGATAGTGCCCCGAAACCAGGAGTGGATCCTTCGGCGACGCACGCCAGATGACTTTATCCGTGAGCACCCGGAACTCGATCCCGTCGTCGCCCGAATCCTCTACGCCCGCAAGTTCGACAGTACAGAGCGTATTCGCGACTTTCTCTCCACCGAAGGCACGATTCAGGCGCCCTGGCTCCTCGCCGGCATGTCCGATGCAGTAGAGCGGATTGAGCGCGCCATCGCGGAGGGCGAGCGTATCGCAGTCTATGGCGATTTCGATGTCGACGGCGTCACGGCGACGGTCCTCCTCACGTCCATACTCCAGAATCTCGGCGCCCGCGTCCTTTCCTTCATCCCTGATCGATTCGAGGACGGCTACGGTCTGAACAGCGATGCCCTGGACCGGCTGCAGGCCCAGGGCATCACGCTGTGCATCACGGTGGACTGCGGCATCCGTTCCGTTGACGAGGTGGACTATGCCCAATTGCGCGGCGTGGACATGATCGTTACCGATCACCACTCCCTCCCGGAGACTTTGCCGCGAGCCTACGCTGTGGTCAACCCGAGGCGCCCGGACAGTTCATACGCCTTTACCGAGCTGACCGGCGTTGGAGTGGCTTTTCAGCTTGCCCGTGCCCTTCGCGAGCGCCTGGCCGGCGCTCCGCCAGACAGCGGCCCGGATACGTATACGGACCAGTACCTGGACCTGGTGGCCCTGGGCACCATAGCGGACGTGGCCCCACTCGAGGGCGAGAATCGAACGCTCGTCCGCTGGGGGTTGAACCGGTTGCGCTCGGCGCCGCGCCCCGGGCTTGTTGAGCTAGCTGCCCTGGCTGGCATCGAGCTCGCCACACTCGACAGCACCGACGTGGCTTTCCGGATTGCTCCCCGGCTGAACGCAGCGGGAAGGATCGAGAACGCCACCATCGCGAGCCAACTCCTCATGGCCCCCGATGCCAGAGTCGCAGGCCCGCTCGCCAAGCAGCTGGACGAGATCAACCGCGACCGGCAGCAGCTGCTGGAGGCCCAGGTGAGCCAGGCGCGGGACATGGTGGATGCCGCCGATTTGCCGAGCATCCTGTTCATCGAGGGTCCGGATTATCACGAGGGTATCGTGGGGCTCGTGGCCAGCCGGCTGCGCGAGCACTACTACCGTCCGGTCCTCGTACTCCGCAGCGGAGAAGGCACAGCCAGGGGGTCAGCACGAAGTGTAGAGGGCTTTCACATCACCAGGGCCCTGGAGAGTTGCCGCGACATCCTCATTCGTTTTGGGGGTCATGCGCAGGCGGCGGGATTCACGCTGGAGACCGCGCGAGTGCCGGAAATGCACGCGCGGTTGCTCGACTACGCCGATCAGCATCTGAATGAGCACGATCTGGTGCCGCGCCTGCTGGTGGATGCGATCGTCTCACTGAATGACCTCAGCGAAGATACCCCCCGCGCGATCAGTGTTCTGGGCCCCTTTGGCCAGGGTAACCCGGAGCCCGTGCTGGCCACTCTGGGAGCCCGGGTGATGGATGTGCGCCGGATCGGCTCGGGTGGCAAGCACTTGAGGCTCGATATCTCGCAGGATGGCACACCGCGCACCTGCGTTGCCTTTCGCCAGGGGGATGCGGCCGATTGGATTGGGAATGGTGACCGGATCGATCTGGTCTACCGGCCATCGCTCAATCGTTGGCAGGGACGCGAAAGCCTCCAGTTGGTGGTGGAAGCCCTCAGGCCCCATGGGGCAGCGCGAGCTGTTCCCGGGGTAGAGTGAGCGCCGGCCTCATCCAGCGCGCCGCCGGCACTGGACAGGGCTCGCCCTTGAGACTATGATCTCTCGGTTCGCGTGCACCCCAGCGCTTTGTCGACAGGTGATCTCATGCCAATCCGCCGGAGCAGGGAGGAGACGTGCTGAAGGAACTCACATTCGATCCCGAACGCGAGGCCGATCGTATCGCGGTATTCATACGCGATAACCTGGCGCGCGCGGGGTTTCATCGTGCCGTACTGGGCGTTTCCGGCGGCATAGACTCGGCTTTGGTTGCCGCCCTCAGCGTGCGAGCCCTGGGCGCGGAGAACGTTTTTGGCATGTTGCTACCATGCGAGCGCAGCAACCCTTCCAGCACAGCCCATGGCCGCCAGGTGGTTGAGATGCTGGGCATGCCGTCGAGCTACCTCGATATTACGCCCATGTACCGGCCGCTGGTGGATGCGTCGCCGGACATGGGCGGCATCCGTTTGGGTAACATCATGTCTCGTCTCCGCATGGTGACGCTGTTCGACTGCTCTGCTGCCTTCAATGGGCTCGTGATGGGCACAGGGAATCGGACGGAGTGGCTCCTGGGCTACTTTACGATCTACGGTGACGGCGCATCGGCCCTGAAACCGATTACGCATCTATACAAGTGCCAGGTCCGTGCGCTATCCGCGCATCTGGGCATACCGGACGAAATCGTCCACAAGGCCCCGAGTGCGGATCTGTGGGAAGGACAGACGGACGAGGCGGACCTTGGCTTTAGCTACGACGAGGCCGACCAGATCCTGTTCCTAATGACAGAGGCGGGGCTGACCGACGCGGCGATCGCTGAGCGGGGCTTTGATGCTCGAGTGGTGGCCGCGGTTCGCCGCACAATGGGCCGTACGGCCTTCAAACGGGTGATGCCCGCGATGCTGAGCACGGTGTGGGAGACGCGGTAGGGCCCCAAAGATCGAGATCTGGTCAGGCAGCGATAGCGCGATTCGGGAATACTATGAGGTGGACGATGGCCAAAGCGACGTGTGAGGATATCACGAGAATCTGCCACGATGAGCAGGTACGGTTTCTGCATCTGCAGTTCAGTGACATCCTGGGAATGATCAAGAACATCACAGTGCCCATCAACCAGTTGAGCCGTATCCTGGACGAGGGGCTCTGGTTTGATGGCTCGTCGATACAAGGGTTCGCGCGCATCAGCGAAAGCGACATGTTCTTGTTCCCGGATCTGGACACCTTTGCCATCATCCCATGGCAGAACGGCGAGCACAAGACCGCTCGTCTTATCTGCGACGTGTTTACCCCCGACGGCGTCGACTTTATGGGCTCACCGCGCAACGTCCTCAAGGCCGCCCTGCGTGAAGCCGAGGAACTCGGCTACGACTACCAGGTCGGCCCCGAGCTCGAGTTCTTCCTCTTTGAGACGGACGATAGCGGAACGCCCATTCCCCGTCCCACTCACGATCAGGCCGGCTACTTTGACGCGAGCTCGGACCGGGGCATGTTGGTGAGGCAGGAGATGTCCGCTGCGCTGGACGCCTTTGGCATCGAGGTTCAGGCAGAGCATCACGAGAGTGCCCCCAGCCAGCATGAGATCGACTTCCGCTACGGTCCCGCGGTCCCGACAGCGGATGCCGCTCTGACCTTTCGATACGTGCTCAAGGCCATCGCCCAGCAGCGTGGGCTGTATGCCACCTTTATGCCCAAGCCTGTCGCTGGCATAGCGGGCTCGGGCATGCACGTACACCAGAGCCTTTCCAGCCTTTCCACCGGGAAGAACGTGTTCGCGGATTCCGCGGACAAGTACGGCCTCTCGCGCGTCGCGCGCTCATTCCTGGCAGGGCAACTGAAGCACGCGAGGGCCATGGCTGTAGTGCTCGCTCCTCTGGTGAACTCTTACAAACGGCTGGTGGCGGGATACGAGGCACCGGTGTATGTCAGTTGGGCGCGCATCAACCGCTCGGCGCTGATCCGGATCCCCCGGGCGAAGACGCCGGAGGCGGTGCGGCTGGAGCTGCGTTGCCCGGACCCGGCGTGCAACCCCTATCTGGCGTTTGCCGTGATGCTCAAGTGCGGCCTGGACGGCATCAAGAACGATCTCCCGCTGCCGGAGCCGAGCGAGGAGGATCTGTATGAGTCGGCCTGGGCCCGCCAGAGCCTCTCTGTGCTCCCTGGCTCGCTCAAGGAAGCCATCGATGCGGCCTGCGAGGACACCGTCGTGCAGGACGCGCTGGGCCCGCACGTGTGGGAGCGATACATCGATGCCAAACTCCAGGAGTGGGACAGCTACCGGCTGGCCGTGACGCGCTGGGAACTGGACCGGTATTTGGCCATCTACTAAACCTGCGGCCCTTGGGCCGTCCAGAGAACACAGGCGGTTGCACGAATGAAGGCAGCCCTATTCCGCGGCACCGGTCAACTCGAGATTGCCGAGGTTCCTGATCCTCGGCCGGGGCCCGGACAGGCGCTTGTGCGCGTGGCCGCCTGCGGCATCTGTGGAACGGACCGCCACATCTTTCACGGCGAGTTCCAAACGCATCCTCCGGTCATCATCGGGCACGAGTACGCAGGGGTGATCACCGAGATCGGGCCGGAAGTCGCGGGGCTGCGCCCTGGCGATCGCGTGGCGATCGACCCCAACATGCCTTGCGGCCAGTGCGCCCCCTGCCGCCGCGGGCAGGTCCACATGTGCGAGCACCTGACGGCGCTCGGAGTGGACATCGATGGCGGGTTCGCCGAGTACAGCGTCGCTCCAATCACGCAGTGCTTCCCGTTGCCGGAGAACTTGTCTCTCGTCGAAGGGGCCATGGCCGAGCCCGTGGCCTGCTGCATCCATGGGATGGATCTCGCCGGAGTCCGTTCTGGGGATACGGTAGCAATCATCGGCGGCGGCGCTATCGGCCAGATCATGGCTCAGCTGGCCAGGCTGCAGGGGGCCGGACGCGTGATCGTGAGCGACCTCTCGGCGGCCCGCCGGGAGATGGCCCTGGAGCTTGGGGCCGATGCAGTCATCGACCCAATCGCACAGGATCCCCTCTCCGCAGGGCAATTGCTAGAGGGCGGCGCGAACGTCGTGATCGAGGCGGTGGGATCCGCTGCCACGGACGCTCAGGCGATAGCGTGGGCGGGCAGGGGGGGCACAGTACTCTGGTTCGGCGTCACCCCGCCCGATCAGACGGTGACTGTCAGCCCCAACCTGGTGTTCGAGAAGGAACTCACCCTGCGAGGCGCTCGGATCAACCCCTTCACCCATGGGCGTGCTCTCGCGCTGCTGGGCTCGGGCAGGCTAGAGGTCGGCCCACTCATTACCCGACGGGCCAACATCGAGGAGCTTCCAGGCCTCCTCGCCGCCGGGCCGGGAGACGACATCAAGACAGTCATCGTGCCCTGAGAGCCTGGCCCCAGGGCAGGGCGGATCTACTAGAGCGTGTCCAATCCCTTGAGATAGTGGTGCGCCCAGGCCAGCTTGGTCTCCCAGTGCGCCTGAACCATCTCGTGATTGTGATAGGGGTAGACGCGCATCTCCTTGGGCGACAGAATCCGGTTGTAAGCCGCATAGACCGTCGAGGGCGGGCAGATATCGTCCTGAAGGCCAACGGTCATGAGTACTGGGCAGCGTATCCAAGACGCGAGGTTCATGTTGTCAAAGTAGCTCAGAGTCCGCCACACGTCATCCTCTCGCTCAGGCCAGCGGCGCAGATAGTCGGGAATCTCGAGATAGGGCGGGCGCATGGCCATATCTACGGCCCTGCGAAAGTGGCACAGGTATGGCATCTCGGGCATCGCCAACACAGGGCGGGGATCCAGCGCAGCGACGGCGAGCGTCAAGCCGCCTCCCTGACTCATCCCCATAACGCCCACCCGTGCGCTATCCACTTCCTCTTGGCCACACAGCCAATCCAGTGCCCGTACGCCATCCACATAGACGCCGCGGTAGTAGTATGTGGCCGGGTCGGTGATACCTTGCGTCATCCACCCTCGTACGTGGCCCCCGGGATAGGGCGCCGGGTCGTTGCTGTCGCCGGATTGCCCGCGCACATCCACAGCCAGGAGCGCATATCCCTGCAAGGCCCAGGGCAGGTACCCAAAGACCTCCTGCTTTGACCCGCTATAGCCATGGAACTGCACCAGGGCGGGGAAGGGGCCTTCTCCATCCGGCCGCAGGTACCAGGCACAGATCCGCGCGCCCTGCCAGCCGTCGTAGCTCAGCCTGTATACCGCGCAGCCCAGCGATGGGTAGCTGACCGCCTCCAGGGTGTCATTGAGCGGGCTCTTGGCGGCGGCCTGCAGCGTCTGATCCCAGAACGCTGCCAGATCCGGCTGCCCGGTAAGGGCGGGTGTGTAATGGACGAGTTCCTCCAGCGGTTTGTCGTAGAGAGGCACGGCATGTACTCCTGTGACGGTATCTCCGATGCAATTTAGGGTCAGCGCAGCACGAGGATAGGGCAGGCAGGCAGCTCTGTCAACGGAAGATGTGAACGCTCTGTGGCCCGCACGCCTGTTGAACGGCAGCGCATCCTCGCGCTATAATCGAGTGAGGGCTGCGCCATGATGTGCTACACCAACCTGCGCCCAATCACCGGTGGAAAGCGATCCGCAATGGATGACACCATTCACGCCCCGAGAGTCGGCCAAGTACGGCATGTGGCCGAGTACGCGTTCCACAGCGCCAAAGCTTACGATAATGCGTTCGGAGACGTCGTCGTCTACGCTGAGCTGGAGGGGCCGCACGGGCAGCGGGCGCGGATGCCGGCCTTTTACGACGGCGATGGCACCTGGCGCCTGCGCATTAGCCCCGGCGAGGCCGGGGAGTGGCACCTCAGGCTCGTCTCGAGTCCAATGGATCCGGCGCTTTCCTGGGAGGGCAGCTTCAGTGTGGCGCCGGCTGAGGTACGCGGCTTTTTGGTGGCGACGCCTGATCGAGGGTGGGGGCTATCCTACGAATCCGGGGAAGAAGCGTTCATCTTGGGAGACACGGTCTACAACCTCTTCGGCATGGCGCATTGCGGCGCAGATACGCAGCAGTTCCTCAAGCGGCGCGAGGCGCAGGGCTTTAGTCTGCTCCGCGTGCGGGTGCCGGTGAGTCCGTTCCATCCTCCCGAGGGATACTCTGCCTGGCAGACGCGACGGACCTGGCCGTGGGGCGGCAGCGAGCAGGCCCCGCTGTTCGATCGCTTCAACCTCGACTACTTTGCCACGGTAGACCGCGTCGTATCACAGGCCGAGGTTTTGGGTATCGGCCTTGAGATGATCCTGGAGGCCTGGGGATTCGAATATCCCTTCAACCGTCGCGATGTGTTTCTGCCCGAGTGGGAAGAGCTCTGGCTGCGCTACATCATCGCACGGTACGATGCGTACAGCTGCATTAGTATCTGGACGCTGATGAACGAGTACGAGTATTACCCGGACGGAGACTGGCGGTATAACCCGGTCGCCGATCGCTGGGCACTGCGCATGGCTCGTTGGCTCAAGTCGACGGCGCCTCATGGACATATCGTAGCCGTACATAACGGACCTCGAACGCCTCCCTTTGCGCGCCGGTTTGCCGCTGATCCCGGTGCCATCGATCTGGTACTCTATCAGGAGTGGGGCACGCGCGATCGTGAGCTGGGGTGGCTGGCCGCGGGCATCGAAGAGAGCCTGCGCGAAAGCCTGGAGGGCTGGCCGGGAGCCGCCGTATTCGCCGAATGGGGCTATGAGCGCAACCCCGCGTTCCCCCTGCTGATTCCATCTCACGCCTATTGCGACCGCGAGCATACCCGTCGCGGAGCGTGGAGGGGCGTATTCACCTGCCATGGCATCATCCACGGATTCGAGAACAGTTGGGGGCCCTTCCTGGATCTGGAGAACGACCAGGCGGGCCTTGAGCAGTTGCTCATCCTGCGACGGTTTGTGCTGGAAGTGGTACCGTTCGCCGAACTCAGAGTCGCCGATGAACTCCTGGCAGCGGACGATGTGTCGTATGCGCCAGGGCGGCGGCCACTGGTGATCGCCAGCGAAAGCCGGACGACGGTGGCAGCGTATCTCCCCGCGGGAGGCGCTATTCAACTGGGGCTGCCAGTATGGGAGTACGAGGCCTGCTGGTTTGATCCACTCAGTGGGGCAGGGGAGAGGGCACAGCCGCAGGGCCAGGCCTTTCACTGCCCCGGTGGCATCGTCGAGGGTCATCCGAAGGACTGGGTGTTGCTCTTGTGTGCTCGCAATAGGTGAGTCGGCGGTAGAACAGCGTGTTCGTGAGCCGTGTATACGGATGGAAAGGACAGCGACATGAGCGATCAGCAACAGAAGACGACCGGAAGCTCCGAGGAATGGAAGGAACTCTTTTCCAACATCGGGGAACAGGTTCGGAAGGACATCGCCCGGATGGTTGGCGCGGACGCGGAGGCCGATTGGCCTACCATCGGCAGGCAGACGGACGAGGCCGCGAGAACGGGGATCGCCAAGGCCGTAGGGGCAAGCACCGACGCCGATTGGGAGAGCATCGGCCAGCATTTGGATCAATCCGCGAGACGCGAAATCGGGAAGATCGTAGGGGCTACCGATGATGCCGATTGGGGCGACATCGGCCAAGCCGTCTCCGACGGAGTCGAATCGTTCCTGAAGGACCTCTTTGCGGCGCGCAAGGATCCGGCTGCTGCCCCCTTTGATGCGCCGGAGGACCCCAATGCACCCGTCGATCCCTGGAAGAAAGACTAGTACTACAAGCGCATATGATTAAGGTGACCTGATGTGGGCGTTCAGCCCATTATCCCTACCTTGGGCTCTCCCGCGGTAATGGCTACGCCGGGCCTGTTGTCGTTTAGCCCGACGCCAATCCGACCAAGCCAAGCGCAGCCATCACGGACTTCTCAGTCCATCGCAAACCATCAAGGGAGTTGGCTAGATGTTTGTAGGCCTTGCCGTCATCATATCGCTACTTGTTCCAGGGATTTTGGCACTGTTTTTTTGGTTCCAACGGCCAAAATCCTGGCTGGAATGGGGCTGCCAGTTCTGGTTCCTGGTCGCTGCAAGCGCGTATTCTTTCCTATCCGGGCGTTGGGATTATCTCGGCGTCGCCTGGCGGTATGTTTCGCCGGTTCCGGCGCTAATCGTTATTGTAAAAGGCTTCCTGCAGCTTAAGCAAGGGACCGTGGTTTCCAGCGGCGTGAGAAGGAGTCCGGTAACAATTTCGATCGGGTACCTCGTCCCAAGCCTGTTATTTTCGATCCTGAGCATCCTGGCCCTCTCCGGGAGATTCTATTCCGCTCCTTCCGTTTCGCTGGTCTTCCCGCTTAAGGATGGCATTTTCTACGCCGCGCAGGCCGGCAGCGCCGCCATCGTCAACGCGCACCATCCTCATGGTTCGCAGGTGAACGCGATGGATATTGTGGAGCTCGATCGCTGGGGAAAACGAGCGGATGGGTGGGTGCAGACCAGCCTGGACCAGTATGCCATTTTCGGACAGGCGGTCTACAGCCCCTGTGAAGGGGTGGTTACCGAAGCGGTGGATGGTATTGCCGACCTTGCCCCAGGTTCGCCCGGCGACACGGAGCATGCAGCGGGCAACCACGTCTATATTGCCTGCCAGGGCGTAGAGGTTCTGCTCGCCCACCTCAAACAGGACAGCCTCCGGGTTGAACTGAACCGCCCGGTCAAAACCGGCGATTTGATCGGTCAGGTCGGAAATTCAGGCAATACAAGCGAACCACACCTTCATATCCACGCTCAGACAGGCCGCGTACCAGGCTCGCTGACCAAAGGGACAGGTGTGGTGATGTTATTCAATGGGCAGTTTTATTCACGCAATAGTACGATCAGGGTTAAGTAGAACCAACCGGCCAGGTTGGTTGATCGATCGCTGATCGCTGGTCAGTTTTCTGTATACATCGGTCAGATCCTTGGACTGAGCGTTGTGATCAAACGAGTCTTGACCAAGACCGACCAGCACCGAGAGGGCTCAGTCCGTTTCGCAATTACGGCGGAACCTCAAATACTCCTTGAATAGATGCGGTTCACCGCTATGATTTTCACGACTTGACGAATTCAGAAAGTGATAACCAATTCACCAAAAGAACTGTTGAATCGATTATGCATATAGGAGAATCCTAAAGCCCAAGATGAGTTGGTCGAAATGGGCAACGCAGTCATGTGGACAACCAGTACCGCGCTCCAAACAATAATGGACGCGAGTGTAAAACGTAATCCCTTATTTGCTTCACAGCACTATCCAATCGCATCTCATCCAGAATCAAGTTCATGTCTGAACTCCGTATATAAAAAGGCAGAGTAGATCATCTACTCGGCGATTTTTCTCTGCAGCACTCCGGAAATAAGCTGCGAGTTGAGCGCCGTGTGTCTGCCCGGAAAAAGCGCGCCGACAACTGTACCCGGAAGAAGGTAGTCACCGCCAACCCCGCCAGGACATACCCACGCCCGTGCTTGCGGATCGTATCGCGCAGCGGCGTGGATTCCCCATACACCTCATCGCCTACTGCCCAACGCATGGAGATCCCTTGCTCCCAGGCGTGCGCCAGCATCTCCGCTGCTTGTTCCGGCTTCGTCTGAGAACGTACTTGCTCCGGCACTATGGCTTGGGCACGCCGTGGCTCATCCGCACTCCAGTCCTCAGGCAGATACAGGCGCCGATCCAGAAACACGTTTCCCCGACGGGTGGCGTAGCTCAAGAAGGTCCCCATCTGGCAGTTCTCCACCTTTCCCGCCGTGCCACTGTACTGGCGTTTCACACCCACCGAGTGCGTGCCTTTCTTCAGAAACCCGCTCTCGTCGACCACGCCGACGCCTTCTTCGTCGCGCCGAAGCTCTCTTTCACCAACTCCTGCAAGATATCCCGCGCTGCATCCGCATCCCCCTGGTCTTGATACAGCAGCCGTTGCGTCCGATCCGGCACCTTGTCACCTACCACCTCGGCCAACTGCCATCCATTCTTACGCTTTACCTGCGCAAGCAGACCACGCAGGTACTTGATGCACTGCTCGCGCGGCTCGCGGCGATGAAAGATGGAGGCAAACCGTGCATGGAAGGCGGCGAAATCATCACTCCATTCTTTCAGGTCTTCCGGTTCCATGATCCCCCTCGGCCCAATATGCTACCTCCATCATCGCCGAGCGGGGCCGTTCGTATATCGCGGTTGTAGTACTAGGCGCTGGTGTGTGAGGCCGGGCCGAGGATAGAACGCAGGAATCGGGCGGCCCGGTGGGCTTCCGACGCGAAATCCGGTCCCCAGCGGCACTCGACGGATACGCTGCCCTGATACTGAATTGCATCCAGCGTGGCGAACAACTCAGGCAGTTGGTTACTCCCACTGCCTGGGTATCGCCGGTCTGTGTCAGCCACGTGGACGTGCTTGAGTAGATCGGAGCCTTGCCATAGAACCGCCAACGGCTCAGACTCGGCCTGCATGTGGTAGATATCCGCGACCACGCCCACGTTGGTGCAGCCGGCATCCCGAGCCAGCGCCACCGCCTCGGGAAAGCCGTTGATGATGTTGCACTCCTGACGGTTCAGGGGTTCGATCGCGATCTCCAGCCCAGGATACGCCAGGTCCGAGCATAGCCGGCAGAAGGCCACCAGTTGATCCCAGGCCGCATCTCTGGAAAAGGCCTCCGGCACGCGGCGGGCAGCGCCACTGCCAAAGACGACACGTTCTATCCCCAGTGAGTAGGCGCGCGCCAGGCCACGAATCAGGTACCGCCGGATCGCCTCGCCATCTACCTCAGGCCCGACGATGCGCATGAGGCCAGGCAGCAAGATGTTACACGCCCTGGCCGGCAACGGCAGATCCTTCAAGCGAGCCAAATCCTCGGCAAAGTCCGCATCGTTGCGCAGGGGATCCAGCGCTGTGGCAAACGGCAGCTCGATATAGTCGTAACTACTGGCAACCACGTCAGCCTGTTCGGGCCTCGCGCAGATCCCCAACGAAAGCATGGCTCTCTCCCCGCCGATCAACCAGAGCTAGACCTCAAGCCACTCCTGTTCTCTCCCGGCGCGCAGGCGGTCAAAGACCGTCATCACGTGCAGGGCGTCCACGAGAGTGCCGTGCTTGGGCGGCTGGCCCGCCAGCAACTGCTCCGCAAAAGACTGGATGCTCCCCAGGTAACCGGAGAGGGCGATGTGCTGCGCAGCCGGCTCCTCCAGGTTCAGCTGGGGAGCCCAGACAACCGGGGCGGAGTCCACGTCGCCGGTGAACGACGTATCCTGCCTGCCGGCCAACTCCTCCGCTACCGGGGCCACTCGCCGGTAATAGGTCACCCGCACGCCGCCATCTACGACGAGGCTGGCACGGCGACCGATGATCTCGAGGCGCTCACGAGGAGCGGAGAGCGACTGTCCCGCCGTGAGATGCAGCGAACCGGGCGTTCCGTTGGCGTGCTGAAGACTGAGCACCGCGGCCCCGGCCGTGCCCCGGACCATGGAGAATCCTTTGATCTCGCCGAACAAATCCGCCAGCAGAGCCACCACACCGGTGATCGGGAGCATAGCCGAAGCGCCCTTATCGGTGCGCCGGCGAGTCAACTCCGGGAGCGCCATCGGGAAGCGGAACGCATAGGACGTGGGCTGGCCAAAGGCCTTATCCTTGATGAGAGAGGCCGCCTGGAGATACGCAGGAGCACACTGGCGGACAAACCCCACCGCCAGATAGCGATGCTTGCGGATGCAGGCGTTGGTGAACGTCGAGATGTCCTCGGCGCTCAGGCACGGAGGCTCGTCGATCCACACGTGGAATCCGGCGCCCAGCGCCTCTGCAGCCAACTCCGGATAGCGAGGGCGGCCCTCCTCGTCCGGGCCCACCGAGATCATGACCGCGTCCAGACTGGTCTCCTTGGCAAGCAGCGCCCTGTGGTTTGGGTAGAAACGCCTCGCTCCAAACTGCCGGGCTACGGCCAGGCCGCGGTCGCCCTTGTGATCAGTAAGCGCCACTAGATCGATTGGCGCGTACTGGAGGGAAGGCAGGATGTTGCGGAACGAATGCTCGCCCCCGCCGATGTAGGCAACCTGGAGCTTGCGGTCATACTCATAGTTGTACTTCATCTCGAACCTCCCTGAAGGTTAGGGCGGCGGGAAGTGCCAGACAGCAGGGGGGCCATCTCGCATCCCGCAGAGTGTGAGTCAGCTGATCTCGTCAAAGCCGGGCTCCTGCGGCACACGTCCGATGAAGATAGCTACGGTCGCGCCCGCGATGAGACAAAGCGCGAGCACCAGGGGAGAGCCCTGGATCGGTGGCTGCGGCCAGAGCCCGTAGATGGACCCCACGATCATGCCCAGCACAGCGTAGTAGGCGCCTGAAGGGCTGCGCTTGATGACACTATCGATCACCTTCGAGAACCCGAGGATGCCCAGCCCAGCAGGCACCGCTGTGGAGATCAGCGCAGCCCAGTGTATCTGCAGGTGTCTCAGTTGTGCGACGGCGCCCAGAACCGCGGGATAGGTGCCCCCCAACAGCAGCACGTAGGAGCCGTCCAGGCCAGGAGTCACGCTCGCACCCCCGGCCAGAAAACTCATCAGAGCGTTGTAGCCGATCTCGCGGGGGGTGGTGAGGGTGAAATCGGCCGTGCTTCCTGCGAGAAGAGGCTCCAGGGCACGGATCGCGACCACAAAGGCTGCTCCCGCAAGGCAGGCCGCCACACGTCCCTTTGTGGGGCGCATGTCATCGCTGAGGCGAAAGACGGAGGGAATCGTCCCAAGGAGCAGTCCCATGAAGAAAAGCATACTCGCCGTGGGGTAGCGAGCCATGAGCCCCTCCACCGCCACAGCCGCCAGGAAGACGCCCAGGACCATGCCCACTCCCAGGGGGATCAGGAAGCGCAGGTACTGCCGCCAGCGATCGCGCCGCACCAGAATGTTGCCGATCGCTTCCACAAAGTCGGCGTACACACCCAGGAGGATCAATACGATGCCGCCCCCAATCCCCGGCACAACGTGCGTCGTGCCGTACAGGATACCTTTCAGCACCAGCCCAATCCAATGCATGGCAGCCTCATTCCGCGTGCGATATCCATTCGTAGCAGGAGCGGGGCGCCAGCAGCCAAGGGCACACCGCCTCGCGCCATTATACGCGCCGGACGTTGAACGACAACTCGGGATTGAGTGACCCGTTTCACGCCCGCCGCTGGGCAACTAGACATAACCACCTCGGGTGCCACACGCCTAGCCCTTGATGGACACGCGGGGCGGCGAGCAGCCCTAGTGGTAGCAGGCGATCGCCGACTCGCGCCCAGATCGACCGTATGTGGTATAATCGGCGGGAAATGAGCACCAACCGCGTATTGACGGCCTCAGAACTATCGCAGGACGACAGGTCCTTGTTGGAAAAGATCCGCCAGGATCTGCCCATCACGGCCGATCTGTGTCGTGCGGATCTCTTGCTCTACACGGCGCGCGGCGACGGCCAGGTGACGATCGAAGCTCAGGCTCACCCGAGGTCGTCCGCAACGCTATACACTGAGGATCGAGTCGGGTCGCTTGAGCCGGAGGAGGTACTGGACGGCTTCTCCGATATGCGGCTCCGTAACCACAGACTCAAGTCGCTTGAGGTCCGTGGCGCCAACGTCGCCAGGCTGATCTTTCCCGTATACAACCCCAGCGGGCAGTTGGTGGCGATGCTGGCACGCGACGCTTACTGGCTGGCGCACGAGCGCCACAGACGCCGGGCTCGTTCGTTCCAGCGGGCCATGTACGAGTTCATCTGGATGGTGTTGCACGGCATGCTATCCGGTGCAGAGGAGCTAACGCCCTTTCACGAGCATGATGGCATCATGTACGTGGACTCGGAGACCTACATCCGCTACATGAGCGGGATTTGTGCGGAGCTATACCGCCGGCTGGGATACCGGGACAGCCTAATCAACCGCTCGGTGAGCGATATAGACACCATAGACTACCAGATGACCCAGAAGGCGATCGCCGAGAACCGGGCCTTTGAACGCTCCGTGGAGCAGGATGGCCGTCTCTATATCCGCAAGGTGCTGCCGATCAGCGCGCCTCCCTCCGCCGTGCGGCGCTATCTGGCGCGAGGCGGCCGGAGCGAGTTGGTCCGCCAGCGTGGCGTGTTTATGCTCATCCATGATGCGACGGAGGCCGTTCGAGCGCGGCGCGAACTCGAGAGCCAGATGAGCATTGTTCGCGAGGTGCACCACAGGGTAAAAAACAACCTTCAGGTGATCGCGAGTATCATGCGCATGGAAGCGCGCCGGGCGAAACTGGAAGAGACGCGCCAGGCCCTGGACGACAGCGTCCAGCGCATCCTCAGCGTGGCCGTTGTGCACGAGTTCCTCTCTCAGCAGGGGCAGGGGATCACGATCAATCTGCGCGACGTGGCAGGGCGCGTCGTCACGCAGGTTCAGCAGAGCCTCTTGCCTCGCGATAAGGGCATCACCTTGAGCCTGACGGGCCCGGATATCTGGCTGCGCGCTGAGCGAGCCACGCAGAGCGCATTGATCATCAACGAGCTCGTGCAGAACGCCATCGAGCATGGGATGGAAGGGCGGGGGGAAGGGCATATCGCCGTGGAACTGGTGGACACGGGCAATAGCGTGCGCATGTTGGTCTCAGACGACGGCACGGGCCTCAGAGAGGGATTCGATCTTTCGCGTGACGCGAATCTGGGACTACAATTGGTGCAGAACATGGTGCAGCGCGATCTGCGCGGGCAGTTTGTGCTGACAAGCGACGGCAGCGGCACGCGTGCTGCAGTCACTTTTGACAAGTAGAGCGGGGGTGTACCTTGGAACGGACTAGAGTGGTAATTGCGGACGATTCTTCGGTATTCTGCATGGATCTCAGAGAGATGCTGCAGAATGTGGGGTATCTCGTGGTCGGCGAAGCGGGCGATGGTAAGAGCGCTGTGAACCTAGCCAGGGAGCTCCGCCCAGACGTCGTCCTGATGGACATAAAGATGCCTGACATGAACGGCCTGGAGGCAGCCAAGCTCCTCACGGAAGAGCGCGTCGCACCGGTGGTGCTGCTCACCGCCTACAGCGACCGCGACCTCATCCAGCAGGCCAGAGAAGCCGGTGTGGTCGGGTATCTCGTCAAGCCGGTTCAGGAGGCGAATCTGACGCCGGCAATCGAGGTGGCCATGGCGCGCTTCCAGGAGTTCCGCACACTGGAGAGAGAAGTAGATGACCTGGAAGAACAGCTGGAGACCAGAAAGCTGGTAGACCGGGCGAAGGGGATCCTGATGGATACGCAAGGGCTTACAGAATCGGCGGCTTTCCGGCGCATCCAGAAGATGTCCATGAACACCCGCAAGTCCATGAAAGAGATTGCACAGGCGATCATCCTGACGTTCGAGGCCGGGCAGTAGCGGGCTACTCGAGCAATCACGTGCCGTGCCGGGCATCAAGCGGTCATGACGCAGCGTCACACTGATGTGATGCTGCGTCTCCTTTTGCCTTTGGGCGAGGCGCGGTGAGACCGGAGCCCCGGCTGCAGAGTCGGCGATGCGTGGGCGTCTGCCGGCTGGACGTTGACATCCCGAAGGCGCGCAGCGCCGGGGCCGATATGGTGCAGCACAGAGAGCCTGTACTACACAACAGCAGCGAGGCGCGAACCGCCTCTGGAACCCGTTGCCGCGGGCGACGACTGCGCTGGCTTGCGCACGTCTCAGGGACGGCTGGGAACGCCAGCCAGCGGTGCGGCAACGCGCGTACGGTGCAGGCGCGTTATACAACGCCTCCCGCAAACACCGCTTTGTGGCCGGCGGTGGGGGGAGAGAGAGGCCTTTTTCAGGTGCCCAGGGGTTGACTTTACCTCCAGTACGATATATGATTTATTCAAAATTAAACCATATATATATAGACCTTGGCACAAAGGAGCCGCGCCCTATGGATGCCCTCTCACCAGAAGATCGCCCCACCCCAGGCCTCGATCGCGACGCCATTACGACGGTCAACGCAGCCGCTGAGCGAATGCTCGATCATCTCGATCTCAGTCCGCTGACCAAAGAGACCTACCGGCACGGGTTGAACGCGTTCGTTCGCTACCTCCATCTCGTCCGTGGCAATGACCATGCCGCCGATATCCTGTCCCCCTGCCCCCTGGAGCGCATCGAGGAGGACACGCTCTACGGGTTTGACCGCTGGCTGCGGGAGGCCTATCCCGACCCCCACCAGCCGGCACAGACGGCCGCCTCGGAGACAACCAGGACCTCTCGAACCTACCTGGTCGCCGCGCGCCGCCTGATGAATTGGCTGGATCTGAACGACCTGCTCCCCGCCGGCATCTCGTATGACAGAATGCGTCGCCGCATCGACCAGGGACGAGGCCAGCGCCGCCTGGGCTACCGGCAGCGACGCACGGATCCCCAAGCGACCCGGGTACTCACGCATTATCTCAGAAAGCCCTTACCAGAAAAGAAGGGCCCTCGTCGCCTGGCGCTCTTGCGTAACCGCGCGCTCATGGCGACGCTCTATGATACCGGCATGCGCATCAGCGAGGCATTGGCGCTCACGCGAGAGGATGTACTGGACGGTCGGGCGAGTCGACTGCGGCTGCACGCGACCAAGAACGGGAAACCCAGGACGGTCTTTCTCTCGGACGAATCGCGGCGCCTGATTCGCCAGTATGTCGCCGAGCGCAGCGATTCTATCTATGCTCCCCTGTTCGCGTCACACGGGCGAGGTAAAGGAACGGCCATCACCCCGTCGCATGCCTGGCTGCTCGTCAAGGAGGCCGCTCGGGCTGAGGGACTTTATGACAACACGTCGCCCCACTCCCTCAGGCACCGCCGTGCGCAGGACTTGCTCGATGAGGGCATGCCGTTGGAATGGGTGGCCACCCTGCTGGGGCACCAGCACCCCGACACGACGCGCATTGTGTACGCCTTTGAGACCGACGAGCGCATGCTGGGAGACATGGTGGCTACTTATGGCCTAGCACCAAGCCAGGCACACAAACGTCACGAAGGAGACGAAGAGGATGAGGAGGAGGCACAGAATACGGACTCGCCAGCGGAGAGCGACTGAGCGGACCTCCAGGCGGTAGCGGTCCTTGCTACATCTGCGAGAGGCGCTGCGCAGCCAGTACCGCCGCTCCAACCGAGCCCGAGGCATCACCCAGCTCTGCGGCGACGATGCGGATTGATTCGCTCTCGTTC
>JAAYAW010000021.1 GCA_012719135.1 Chloroflexota bacterium | reverse complement strand
GGGCGACAACGCCAACCTGACGATCCAGCTGATCGTCCCGGTGGCGCTGGAAGTCGGCTCGCGCTTTGCGATCCGCGAGGGTGGCCGAACCGTGGGTGCCGGCGCCATCACGCAGATCATCGAGTAGAATAACAGCCAAGGTTCGTCCGCGAGCCCGGATAGCGGACGAGGGTTGGGAAGAGCAACATGGCAAAAAAGGCAGATCGCATCATCATTACGCTGGCGTGCTCCGAGTGCAAGGAGCGCAACTATAGCAGCGAGAAAAACCGACGCAACGATTCCGGCCGTCTGGCGCTGAACAAGTATTGTCCTCGCTGCCGTAAGCATACAGAGCATCGCGAGCAGCGATAGGGTTACGCAGGCGAGTAGCTCAATTGGCAGAGCAACGGTCTCCAAAACCGTAGGTTGCGGGTTCAATTCCTGCCTCGCCTGCCTAGAAGATCGCCATCCAGACACCGTATCCAGACATGCTCTGGCAACTCCGTAGGCCGCTCAGACGGTAGCCGGCTCTGGGGTACGGTGTTTCTGGTTCGCTCATCCAGTCCGGATACTGTAGTTGCGGACGAAAGCGAGTCATCGGTGGCCAAGAAGCAAGCACAGGCCGAGAAGAAGGAAAACAGGATCTCCCGATACTTTCGGGAGGTGCGCGCCGAGGTGAGCAAGGTGGTCTGGCCCACGCGCCAGGCGACTTTGAGGCTCACGGGCATCGTCCTTGCTGTGATGTTCGCGATGAGCGCAGCGCTTGGTTTGATCGACTGGTTGTTTACCCGGCTGTTTGCCCTGGTTGTGGGCTAGCGCGGCATATCGAGCACGCGAGAGGATAGAGAGCGAGTTCATGGATCCCACACAAGACGAGCTGCTTGAGCAACCAGAGAACGATCTGACGCCCTCCCCAGCTGACGCGGCCGAGGGCGATACTGTGGTCTCTGGCGACTCTGACGAGGAAGCGGGGGCTGTTCAGGCCGAATCTGGCGGCTCGTGGTATGTCGTTCATAGCTACTCTGGCTATGAGAACAAGGTCAAGCAGAACCTCGAACAGCGCATCGAGACGATGGATATGCAGGATCGCATCTTTTCTGTGGTGGTGCCCACCGAGGAAGAGGTGGAGATCCGCGAGGGAAAGAAGCGCACAAGCCGCAAGAGGGTCTTTCCCGGCTACATCCTGGTCCATATGATTCTCGACGACGAGTCTTGGTATGTGGTACGCAACACGCCCGGCGTAACCGGCTTTGTCGGCTCCGGCACGCGCCCCATCCCGCTCACCGAGCCCGAGGTCAGCAAGATTCTCGAGCGGATGGAAGCCGAGCAGCCACGCATCAAGGTGAATTTCCGACTGGGTGAAACGGTCCGAATCGTCGAGGGTCCGTTCGCTGACTTTATGGCCGTGGTGGATGAGATCTACCCCGACCGTGGAAAGGTTCGCGTGCTGGTATCCTTCTTCGGGCGCGAGACGCCGGTCGAGATGGACTTTTTGCAGGTAGAAAAGATCTAGGCTGGCCCTTCCGAAGGGATCAGCCGGCACGGAGAGGTAGAGCGAGATGGCGAAAAAGATCATGGCGATAGTCAAGCTGCAGATCCAGGCCGGCAAGGCCAATCCGGCGCCGCCCGTAGGCCCAGCCCTGGGCCAGCATGGCGTCAACATCATGCAGTTCTGCAAAGAGTACAACGCCCGGACGCAAGCCCAGGCGGGTATGGTGATCCCGGTGGAGATCACCATCTTCCAGGATCGATCGTTCACTTTCCAGACCAAGACACCACCGGCCAAAGACCTGTTGCTCCGGGCCGCCGGGGTGAACAAGGGGTCCTCAGAGCCGAACAAGAGCAAGGTTGCGTCGGTGACGCGCGCCCAGGTGCGGGAGATCGCCGAGCTCAAGATGCAGGATCTCAACGCCGTGGACGTCGAAGGCGCCATGTTGCAGATAGAGGGCTCGGCCCGTAGCATGGGAATCACGGTCAAGGACTAGTACTCGCCAGGCAGGCATGCCTGCCCACGGTGGGAGGATAGCCGCAGGGCATCCGCTCGAACCACAAGGAGATGAACATGGCCAAGCACGGAAGACGGTTCCTGGAAGCTGAGAAAATGGTGGAGCGAGGCCGCGAGTATGAGCCGGCAGAGGCCGTGGCTGTGCTCAAGAGCATGCCCCACCCCAAGTTCAATGAGACGGTCGAACTGCACCTGCGCCTGAACGTCGATCCACGACACGCCGACCAGCAGGTGCGCAGCACGGTGATGCTTCCCTCGGGGACGGGCCAGACCGTGCGTGTGATGGCCTTTGTCGAGGGTGAGGCCGTGCGGGCTGCCCAGGAAGCCGGCGCGGAGTATGTCGGCACCGATGAGTATATTGAGCGCATCCAGGGTGGCTGGACCGACTTTGACGTCACCATCGCGACCCCTCAGGTGATGGGCAAGGTGGGGCGGCTGGGCCGCGTTCTCGGCCCTCGCGGCCTCATGCCGAACCCGCGCACCGGCACCGTGGTGCAGGCGGAGGATGTCGCCAAGGCGATCCACGAGTTGAAGCAGGGGCGCGTAGAGTTTCGCACCGACCGTACCGCGAACCTGCACATTCCCGTGGGCAAGATCAGCTTCAGTGAGTCCGAACTGATGGCGAATATCGTCGCCATCATGAACGCGATCGTGGCTTCTCGCCCGGCGGCTGCCAAGGGGCAGTTTATCAAGAGCGTTACGCTGACGGCCACCATGAGCCCGGCGCTGCCGCTCAATATCACGGCTGCGAGCACGCTGCGCGCAGCGTAGCCATTCGTCTTGCATCCGTCCGCAACCGAATATGTGTTCAACTGCTTGCCATAGACAGCAGGGGCGTGAATCGCTTAATCAGGATTCCTGCCGAGGCAGAGACAGAAGACGTACGTCTTGGGGTCTTTGCGTGCTATGGCGCAAAGACCCTTTTTTGTGAGGAGGTGAGATACCTTGGCTCTATCACGTGAAGAGAAGGAACGACTCATCAATGAACACGATGAGAAGCTGGCGCGGGCCCAGGTGCTGATCTGGTCGCGCTACACCGGTCTGGGCGTGGGCCAGATGACCGCGTTCCGGCGGCAGATACAGGCGACGGGCGCCGAACTGGTGGTCGTCAAGAACAGCCTGTTCCAGCGCGCGCTGGACGCACGCGGGCTCCCGTACGATCCAGAGGTCATGACTGGCCCGAACCTGGTGGCCTTTGCGTATGACAACATCGCGGGCACAACCAAGGCGATCAATGACTTTAGCCGCACGAGCAACGAGCGCCTGGCGATCACGGGCGGCCTCGTGGGGGGACGTCTGGCCAGCGTGGCGCAGGTCCAGTCGCTCGCCGATCTACCATCGCGCGAGGTGCTTCTGGCCCGGGTTCTGGGCGGCGTGCAGGCGCCCGTTGCCGGACTGGTGGGAACGCTTTCCGCCATGGTGCGCGGCGTCATGAACGTCTTGAACGCACGCGCTCAGCAGCTCGAGGGCTCGGACGCCTGATCCCTAAGCGCTGCAGACACACTATCCAGTGACGATTCGTCAAGTATTTCGGGAGGATCCTAGGATGACGCAGCAAGAACTGATCGATGCCATCGGCAACATGACCGTGCTGGAGCTGGCCGAACTGGTCAAGGCTCTGGAGGACAAGTTTGGCGTGAGTGCAGCAGCCCCGATGGCCGTCGCCGCTGCGGGCCCGGCCGCAGCCGCCGCGCCCGCTGAGGAAGAGGAAGAGCAGACTGAGTTTGACGTGCTGATCACCGCCGCAGGTGACCAGAAGATTCAGGTCATCAAGGCTGTGCGAGAGCTCACCACCCTGGGCCTGCGCGAAGCCAAGGCCCTGGTCGACGAGGCACCCTCGGAGGTCCTCAAGGGCGTGGACAAGGCTGCGGCCGCGGCTGCCAAGACCAAGCTCGAAGAGGCCGGCGCAACGGTGCAAGTCAAGTAGCGTTCAACACGCAAGAGAGGGGAGAGACCGAACGGTCTCTCCCCTTTTGTCATTCTGCCTTGTGGCCTGCAGGTTTGCGGCGCCCGCGTCTGCGTGGCGTGCTCTTGCCCTCCAGGCTTCCACGTGGAGGCTCTCCTGAAGTGGCCTCAGGCGGCGCCTCGCCAGAGTTCATCTTGCTGGCGGAGGTGTTCTTTCCGCACGCAGGACACCGATAATACGGCCCGTACCTTCCCACACGCTGTTCCACAGGAGAATGACCGCAGTGCGGACAGCTCAGTTCTGCCATCTCCACAGGCTGCGGGTTGGGACTGCTTCCCTTCTGGCGGCCGGAGGCCAGGCCCAGCTTCCTCAGGGAGTAGTTCTGGCTACAGTCAGGACAGTGCAGGTACTCACCGTACCGCCCGGATCTCGGAGCCAGGGGCTTTAGCCCGCAAGCCGGGCAGGCCGTTTCTTGAGCCAGCTGCTTGATGCGGTCACTGAGAATGGGTCGCGTGTGCTTGCACTGGGGATAGTGCTCACACCCCAGGAAGCGGGAGCGCCCACGGGCGATGATCTTCATGCGGCCCCCGCAGAGCTCGCAGGTCTCCCCTTCGGCGTACTCCTCTGATGCCTCCCGTGGCCGGCCTGATTCGTCCAGGTCCTGCGTGAAGCGACACTCGGGATACCCGGAACACCCCAAAAACCTACCAGCCTTGCTGAGCTTGACGACCAATGGCCGGCCGCATTGTGGGCAGACCTGATCCTCCGCCGGCACTCGCAGGTCAGCCTTGAGTGAGCGCTCGAGAGCATCCGCCATGATACCCCTGGCGCCGGCCAACTCCCGGCTGAACGGGCCGTAAAAGCCGCCCAGCATGCGATCGTACCCGAGCTTTCCGGCGGCTACCTCGTCCAGCTGCGCCTCCATCTGCGCCGTATATGCCACGTCCACAATGTCCGAGAAGGCGGCCACAAGGGTATCACAGACGACCATGCCCAGTTCGGTAGGCGTCAGCTGGTTCTTGGCCTTGAGTACGTACTGCCTGTCCTGGATGACACCGACGATGGTCGCATAGGTGGACGGGCGTCCTACGCCGTTGGCCTCCAGCTCTTTGATGAGCGTGGCCTCGGAGTAGCGCGGCGGAGGTTGGGTAAAGTGCTGCTCGGGGAAAAGCTCCAGCAGATCGACGATCTCACCCTGATCCAGATGCGGAAGGACGTGAGCCTCTTCCTCCTCTTCGTCCTCTTCGCGATAGACGACGAGGTAGCCGGCAAAGGTGAGCCTCTGCCCGGTTGCGCGGAACATATAGTCCTTCCCCGCCGAGATATCGGCCCGCACCGTCTCGTACACGGCGGGCACCATCTGGCTGGCGACAAAGCGCTGCCAGATCAGCTCATAGAGCCGCGCCTGGCGTGGATCCAGCACGGCGCGCAGCGCCTCCGGCGTGCGGTACACGGAGGTTGGCCGTATGGCCTCATGGGCCTCCTGAGCCAGAGCGGACTTGGTGCGGTACTGGGGAGGCCGCGAAGGGAGGTAGCCGGCCCCAAAGCGCTCGCCGATATAGGCACGCGCTTCCTGCTGGGCCTCCGGGGCGACGTGGGTGGAATCGGTGCGCATGTACGTGATCAGGCCCACCGGCGCGCCGTCCACCTCAATACCCTCATACAGCTGCTGAGCCAGGCGCATGGTCTGTTGCGGGGAAAAGCGCAGCCGGTTGCTGGCCGCCGCCTGCAGCGTACTGGTGACAAAGGGAGGCTGGGGGCGCCGGCGACGCTCGCCGGTTTCCACCTGTTCCACGACGTAGGTCGCCTGCTCCAGTTCGGTGAGAATCCCATCGACGTCGGACCGCTTCTCAAGTTCGGGATCCTGCCCGCGAATCTTCCACAGGCGCGCGCGAAAGACCTCTTGAGCCGGAGTGCGCCTCTGCAGGTCTGCCTCCAGAGACCAGTACTCGACGGGCACAAAGGCGCGGATCTGCCGTTCGCGATCCACCACCAGACGAAGGGCCACCGATTGAACGCGCCCCGCCGATAGAGGCTTGTGCATCGTTCGGCTGAGGAGAGGGCTGATCTGATAGCCGACCAATCGATCCAGCACACGCCGCGCCTGCTGCGCATCGATCAGGTCGCGGTCCAACTCTCGGGCCTCGGACAGCGCCTGCTGAACCGCCTCCCGGGTGACCTGGTGAAAGACGATTCGCTCGGTGATCTCCGGACGGAGCCCAGCCGCCTCCGCCACATGCCACGCGATGGCCTCTCCCTCGCGATCGGGGTCGGTCGCCAGGAGGATATGGTCCGCCGCCCGCGCCGCGGCACGAATCTCCTCGAGGACGGCGGCCTCACCCCGAGATATCTCATAGACCGGCGTGAATCCGTTCTCGATATCGACACCCAGCGACTTGGCCGGAAGATCGCGCACATGGCCAACCGATGCCTTCACCTGGTAGCCATCGCCCAGATACCGGCTGATTGTTCTCGCCTTTGCTGGTGATTCAACGATCATCAGTGTCCGAGGCATCCTGAACCCCCTTGCGGCTCTGGCCGCAGACCCAAGCATACCCTATCAGATGACCCCGTCAAAGGGCGATGCGGCCAGGACCCAAGGGGCGGCCGATGTGGTCCCGGAGGCGAAGCGATGCACCTGTAGCGAGGATGGAACGCCGGTGTGCCACGAGCGGCTCATCCGGCCGTGTGGTGATGGCCGTCCTCTGCCCCCAGGATCAAAGCGGAAGCCTGTGGGCCGAGCGTGTGCTCGTGACCGGTGTTGCCCGGAAGGGCGCGTAGCGCCCTCATCAGCTGTATCCGTCGGCCCTCGAGAGGCGTGTCTACAACCAGCCATCCAGACGAGGGGGACGGCCCACCACCGTTCACCCAAGCTATAGGCCGCACCCTTCGCTCTCACGAGGCCCAAGCGCCGTTCCGGCTACGGATGCGTCTATCCCGGCATCCACGGGAAGGGCTGCGACGTGCGCTGCCGGGCAGACGGCACCAGGCCGCTCCACGGCCCCCGGCGGCCGACACTCGAGAGACTGAAAGACTCGAAACGGGGAACCTCACGGGGGCTAGGTACGTCAGTATGTTGAGGGTATTGCGCATCGGGTTGACGCGTGGTATCGTTCTTCAAGGTCACGTATACACCGGGCCGGGAGACGAGTTCGAGGTGGTTGCAGAACAGGGCGCGGCAATCACGCCCAGGGGAGAGCGAGTGAGATGAACAAGAGATTCGAGAACGTTCGGCCTAGATGGTCACTGGGGCTGTTGCCAATGATCATGGCTCTGGCTGTGGTCCTGGGCGGGCTGCTCGCGGCGCCACCCGCTGCTCTGGCGGAGACGGCTCCGGTGTGGACGGGCTATTATTACAACAATGCTACGCTGGGCGGGTACCCTGTCCTCACGCGTGCCGATGCTGGCCTGAGCTTTAACTGGGGAACGGGTTCTCCAGGGGCGGGCGTGCCCGGGGATTGGTTCTCCGCTCAGTGGGCAGGCTCGGCCACGCTGGACGGAGGGACGTATACATTCAGTGCCACAGCCGATGACGGCATCCGCGTCTGGGTGGATGATGTCATTCTGATCGATCAGTGGCACCTGCACCTGCCTACGACATACACGGCGTCTCGGTATCTTGCCCCTGGCTACCACACCTTCCGGGTCGCTTACTATGACGCCACCGGCAACGCGTCGGTATCTCTCTCATGGACCCGCGGCGCCGTGCCCCCGAGCACCGGCGCCACGATCGTCGTGGATGACCGTGGTGCCGGGTTTGTGTGGGGTGGGCCAGCGAGCAGCTGGTACAGCCGGCAGTGGGGCTACAACGGCGCCCTTTACTGGACGTACAACAGCGGGCACGGGACCTACAACTGGGCCAAGTGGTATCCCAACGTTCCGGCGGCGGGGCACTATGATGTCCAGGTGTACGTGCCCTCGGCATATGCCACCACTCGGCGTGCGCAATATGTGGTGAACGCGTCGGGCTCGCAGTACGTTCGCGAGCTCAGCCAGCTGAGCTACTCCAATCAGTGGGTCAGCCTGGGCAGCTACTACTTCCAGGGCGGATCCGGCGAGTTCGTATACCTCAGCGATCACACCGGGGAGACGCATGTCAGCCGGCAGATCGCGTTTGACGCGATACGTTTTGTGCCGGCCACCGGTGGAACGCCACCGCCGCCGCCAGGCTGCAGCATCGTCCCCACCATGGGCTTTGGCCGCGTCTGGAGCGGCGTGAGCAGCGTGCGTGCCCGGCTCGGATGCGCCACCGAGGCGGAAAAGACCCTCTGGATGGGCGAACAGACCTTTATGGGCGGACGGATGTTCTGGCGTTCGGACAGCAGCATCATCTATGTGCTCAACGCCAACGGAACCTGGCAGCAGGTTGCGGACACCTGGACCTCGGCTGAGCCCGAGTGGGACACGGGCATCGTCGCCCCCTCCGGCTACTACCAGCCCAAGCGCGGGTTTGGCAAGGTCTGGCGGAACGTGCTCGGGGTACGGAGCGCGCTGAACTGGGCCACCAGCGAGGAGAGTGGGATCTACGGAGGGGTTCAGCCCTTTGCGGGCGGCACAATGATCTACAGCCCCTCGGGAGGCATCTATGTGCTCTACGGCGACGGCCGGTGGGAGCGATACAGCTAGATCTCGATCGATCGGGACTTGCGAAGGGGGCCATGGCCGTGAGCCATGGCCCCCTTCGCATCTTGTTGCGGCCCGTCAGGCCCGGACGCGATCGATGAGATCACGCAGGGCCTGGTCCAGTTCGCGCTGGAATCGCGCCACGCCGAACTTGGCGGCGTGAGCCTGAAGCACATCCGGCGAGCAGGACAGCCCCTCCATCCGGAGAACAGCCTCGGCCAGTGACTCCGGTGTGGGTTCGCGGAAGAAGGTGCCCGTGACTCCCTCCACCACCGTATCCAGCGCTCCCCCCGCAGCGTACGCGACCACCGGTCGACCGGCGGACATGGCCTCCAGTGGGGTGATGCCAAAGTCCTCCTCGCCCGGGAACACCAGAGCCCGACAGCGGGCCATCTGCTCCCGGACCTCCGCGTCGCTTCCCACAAAGCCCAGAAAGCTTACGTTCGGGGCAGCCATCCTCTCGAGCATGGCCCGGTCACGCCCATCCCCGATGATCCGAAGGGGGAGCCCCATCTTGCTAAAGGCCCGAACGGCGAGATCGATGCGCTTGTACGGAACCAGCCGGGAGACGATGAGGTAATAGTCGTCCGGCTCGCTGGCTGACACGCCGACATCCGTCGAGATCGGCGGATAGATCAGCGACGAGTCTCGCCGGTAGACCTTCTGAATGCGCCGTTGCACCGTCCGCGAGATGGCTACGAACTGATCCACCCGGTCCGCGGCGAGGCGATCCCATTGGCGGAGGCTCTTGAGAGTGGGCTGCAGCGCCAGGCGAGCCAGACGGCCGACGCCCTCACGCTCAATGTAGGCGTGATAGCTCCACAGAAAGCGAGCCGGTGTGAGGCAGTAGCACAGGTGTGCCGTCTCAGCCGAGGTGATCACGCCGTGCCCAAAGCCGCTGGTCAGGCTCAGGACCGCGTCATAGCCGCGTAGATCAAAGCTCTCAAAGGCCAGGGGATACCAGGGCAGGTACAGTTGGTGCCGGCGTCGCGCCAGAGGCATTCGATCCAGGAAAGATGTACGGAGATCCCAGGACCGGTAGGCATCCGGCAACGCCTCTGGCCTGTAGAGTGAGGTGTACACGGGGGCCTGGGGGTACATATCGTGCACCACCTCGAGCACCCGCTCCGCGCCTCCGTACTGGTTCAGCCAGGAGAACACGATCGCCAGCTTCAAAGCTCATACCTCACGTCAACGGTTACTTGCCGATACAGAACCGGCCAAAGATCGTCTCCAGCAACTGCTCGCTGGCTTCCTCTCCGGTGATCTGTCCCAGTGCGGCGACGGCCTCGGAGAGATCGATGGAGATCAGATCCAGGGGAACTCCTCGGGATAGGGCCGCTTCCAGATCGTCCAGGTGGTTCCGCGCACGGAGCAGCAGATCGCGGTGGCGCGGGTTGCTGGCGACGGGGTCTGCGCCATCGGAAGCACCGCCGAGCGCTGCATCCACCAGAACGCTCTCAAGCGCATCAAGGCCTGCGCCCGTGAGCGCAGAAATGGTCACTCGAGGCACTGCCGGGAGAATGGCCTCGTAGCCCGGTGCCGATCCCAAGTCCGACTTATTGAGCACGAGCACGACTCGTGCCGACCCCAACATCTGGGCCACGGCACAGTCCTCCGTGCGCGGCGCCTCACTGCCATCACAGACCATCAGCACCAGGTCCGCCTGGGCGAGGGCCTGCTTGGAGCGCTCAACGCCAAGGCGCTCCACAGGATCGGGGGACTGAGATAGCCCCGCGGTATCCACCAGCACGAGAGGAATCCCCCCCAGGCTGACAGACTCCTCCAACGTGTCCCGCGTCGTTCCCGGCACCGCGGTGACGATCGCCCGATCCTTACGAAGCAGGGCGTTCAGCAGGCTGCTCTTGCCGACATTGGGCCTCCCGACGATGGCGGTGTGCAGGCCCTGCCGATACAGCGCCCCTCGCTCCGCCTCTCGAACGAGCCACTCCAATCGGGCGCGGATGGTGCCGGTCTCTGCGGTCAGGTCCGGAGAGGACACGTCCTCCGGGAAATCGATCGTCGCCTGCACGTGGGCCAATAGCTCGAGCAGACGCCTTCGTAGAGCGTAGATCTCCCGCGAGAGGCCTCCTGCCAGCTGTGCCTCAGCCACACGCAGCGCCTGGCTCGTCCGGGATTGTATCACGTCCAGCACAGCCTCCGCCTGGGAAAGGTCGAGCCTCCCGTTCAGAAAGGCGCGCAGGGTAAACTCGCCTCCGCCGGCTTGTCTCGCCCCCTGGTCGAGGCAGAGGGAAAGCGTCTCGCGGAGGGGCACGGGCCCGCCGTGGACGTTCATTTCCACCACATCCTCGCAGGTATAGGAGCGCGGCGCGCGCATATAGCTCATGAGGGCCTCATCCACGGCGCGCCCCGTAGCCGGATCGTGGATCCAGCCATGGTAGAGCCGGTGGGAGCGCACCTGCCCAAGGGGACCGGAGGGGAGCCGAAAGACTCGGCGCACAATGGGGAGCGCATCCGGGCCGCTCAAACGAACGATCCCGATACCCCCCAGACCCACGGGCGTCGCAATCGCGGCGATCGTATCGTCCAGCGTGTACATACCGTTGCTCAGCCGCTCTCGGTATCCGCGGCGGGCACGATCCGTTTGACGCGCCGGTTGAACTCGCCGCGCGGCAGCATCACCCGGCGCCCGCAGGCGAGACACTTGAGCCCGATATCGGTGCCGATACGCGTGACGACCCAGTCGAAGGAGCCACAGGGGTGAGGCTTTCGAAGGGTAACGCGATCGCCGACGCTAACCTGAGGAAGCATCGTCTTTCCCCTCCAGCTGGCTGCTGGCCAGCCGGTAAAAGATCAATAGCGTGCTGCCATACCGGCGCTCGTCCGCCTGCTCGAGCGTACGGAGCGATACGGGATGCAACTCCCGCGGGTGGATCTGGACGATGATCTCCCCATCGGGAACCAGGAGAGAGCGCTCGTCCAGGCGGGCAAGGGTCTCCGCCCAGAGGTCTTGGTACTGTGGAGGAGCCACATAGACATAGTCAAAGAGACGATCGCCGCGAGCCTGTGCGATGTAGCGCAGAGCGTCACCGCGGACCACCTCGCTGCGATCGGCAAACCCGGTCAGATCGAGGTTACGCCTGACTGTAGCAACAGCGGGGTATGCCTTATCGATGAACACCACATGCTCCGCGCCGCGGCTTAGGGCCTCTATCCCCACGCTGCCCGTGCCGGCATACAGATCCAGCCACAGCGAGCGCTGAACATCCGCGCCCAGTATATCAAAGAGAGACTCTTTGACCCGATCAGTGATAGGGCGAGTGCCCGTACCGGGGACAGAGAGCAAATTCCTGCCTTTCGCCGAACCGGCAATCACTCGAACCAAGTCGCTCCTTGACCGGACGTGATATGTCAACTCTAGCACCGGGGCGCGGGAGGGTCAATCTCTGCTTCAGGGCCCGAGAAACGAGCCGTGGACGCACGAAAAGGGCAGCGCCGGAGGCCGTCGCCTCCGGCGCCATGATGGCGCGAACACCGCTCGGTTTCGCCGGCCTAGTAGTTCTCTACGAACAGCTCATAGTAGGCTTGGGCATGGAGACAGGCCGGACAGGTCTTGGGGGCCGTTTTGCCCTCGTGCACGTAGCCGCAGTTGCGGCAGCGCCACTTGACGACCACATCCCGCTCAAAGACCCTGCCTCCGACTAGGTTCGCCAGAAGCTTGCGATAGCGGATCTCGTGCTGCTCCTCGACCTCGGAGATCTCCTGGAACACCACGGCGATCTTCGGCAAGCCTTCCTCTCGAGCGGTCTCTGCAAAATCCTTGTAGAGGGTGGTCCATTCCTGACGCTCTCCATCGGCGGCAGCTTCCAGGTTGGCGGCCGTATCGCCGATCACGCCCGCGGGATAGCTCGCGACGATCTCGACATCCCCGCCCTCAAGCTGCTTGAAGAACATCTCGGCATGCTCCTTCTCGTTCGCCGCCGTATCGGCAAAGATGGCCGAGATCTGCTCGTAGCCCTCTTTCTTGGCAACCGAGGCGAAGAAGGTATAGCGATTGCGTGCCTGGGACTCGCCCGCAAAGGCCGCCAACAGGTTCTTCTCAGTCTTTGTTCCCTTGACGCTCGGCATTTGAACAACCTCCAGGTCATGATAACGATGCGACGACGCCGCTACTGTAGCACAGGAACGAGGCGGGCGGCAAGCGTCCCGTGGGGCCGAGCTGGCACCGTGTTCCCTAACCGGGTATCTGACTTGGCCGCGACGCCGGGTGGCCCGAGACGGCAGCGAGGTGAGCCCCACCCAAAGAAACTCGCCCCTCATTCGCACAGGCGACCTTGACAGGTGACACCGCTCATAATACGGTGAGTGGGGGTGCAGCAATGAGGCGTGCCGGCGACCAGGCGTTGGAGCCACAGACGACAAGACCGGTGAGGGGCAAAGGGGCCGCCTGCATCGGGAACATCACAGCGCTGGACGGCGTCACCTACACCTACGCCGGCAGCGTGATGCGGCGCAACGGCTATGCCGGCGACAACGGCCTCTTTACGATGCTGGGGGATCACCTGGGGTTGACGACGGCCATTGTGGACGCGATGGGCGCGGTGGTGGCGTCTGCTTGCATTCGGCCCGCCATGATGCTATGCTTGTGCGTAATCTGATGAACACAGGCTGTGAGCAGGACGAGTAACCGCCCCGCGGGCTCAGGGAGAACGCGCCATCGACTGCGAGCGCGTTTGCCTCAAGACGGTGAAAACCCCCTGCGAGCCGGCTCTGGAAAGTGGGCGTGGGTACACGCCTTGGCGTGAGTACACGCCGGGCCCGACTACACGTCTGTTAGTATAGAGCCCCGGTCGCCCCGTTATCGGCAACCTGGAGGCTGGCGGTAAGTACACCGCTGGCGAATTGGGTGGAACCGCGTGAGAGCCCCTCTCGCCCCATGGCGACGAGGGGTTTTGTCATTCCGGAAAGCGTGAGCAAGATGGGCCGAACTACTACCGCAATCCCGGGCATAGACCCGGGGGATAGGCACACAACCTTATTCTGATCGACAAGGGGAGAACCTGAGATGTCCACATACAGTCTTGAAGAACTGAGGCACTCGGCCTCACACGTGATGGCCGAGGCCGTGCAGCGCCTCTTTCCCGAGGCCAAGTTCGCCATCGGCCCGGCCATCGAGAGCGGATTCTACTATGATTTCGACCTGCCTCGCCCGCTCACGCCCGAGGACCTGGAGGAGATCTCGCGGCTTATGCAGGAGAGCATCAAGGCCCGGCACCCGTTCATCCGCGAGGAGGTCTTGCGCCAGGAGGCCCTGCAGATGTTCGCCGATCAGCCGTACAAGTTGGAGCTGATCCGCGATCTGCCGCCCGAGGAGACGATCTCCATCTATCGCCACGGCGATTTCATGGACCTGTGTCGCGGGCCGCACGTCTCCAACACCGGCGACTTGCGCTGGGACTCCTTCGCGTTGCTGAACACGGCCGGGGCCTACTGGCGTGGCGACGAAAAGCGCCCCATGCTGCAGCGCGTCTATGGCACGATCTTCCCCAGCAAGCAGGAGCTCAAGGATTACCTCGACCGACTGGAAGAGATCCAGCGGCGCGACCACCGACGCCTGGGCCGCGAGCTCGATCTCTTTAGCCTGCACGAGGAGGCCGGGCCCGGCCTAGTGTACTGGCACCCCAAGGGCGCCCGCGTGCGCACGATCATCGAGGACTTCTGGCGCATGCGCCATTACGAGGGCGGATACGATATCCTGTATACCCCGCACATCGGCCGCTCCTGGCTGTGGGAGACCTCCGGGCACCTCGATTTCTACAGCGAGGGGATGTACGCCCCCATGCAGATCGACGAGGAGCAGTACTATATCAAGCCCATGAACTGCCCCTTCCACATCATGATCTACAACACAGACGTGCGCTCCTACCGGGAGTTGCCGTTGCGCTGGGCGGAACTGGGCACGGTCTATCGTTATGAGCGCAGCGGCGTGCTGCACGGCCTCCTGCGCGTGCGCGGGTTCACCCAGGACGACGCACACATCATCTGCACGCCGGAGCAGATCGAGGACGAGATCCTGGGCGTGCTGCGCTTTTCGCTGCGCCTGTGGCACGACCTCGGGTTCGACAACGTCGTGGCCTACCTGGCGACGCGCCCGGAAAAGGCCGTGGGAGAGCCCGAGCGCTGGGAGCAGGCCCTCGTCTCGCTCCGCAAGGCGCTCGAGATTGAGAACGTCCCCTATGAGGTCGATGAAGGGGGAGGGGCCTTTTACGGCCCAAAGATCGATCTCAAGATCAAGGACGCGCTCGGCCGCGAGTGGCAGATGACCACCATCCAGTTCGACTTTAACGAGCCCGAGCGTTTTGGCATGGTGTACACCGGCCCTGATGGCCAGGAGCATCGGCCCTACATGGTGCACCGGGCCCTCCTGGGCTCGCTTGAGCGCTTTTTCGGGGTGCTGATCGAGCACTATGCCGGCGCCTTTCCGGCGTGGTTCGCGCCCGTTCAAGCGCTGGTGATTCCCATCGCGGATCGCCATATCGAGTTTGCCGACCAGGTGTTCGCGAGACTTAAGGCCGCAGGACTGCGCGTGGAGATGGATTCCTCCAGCGACCGGATGAACGCCAAGATCCGCAAGGGACAACTGGCCAAGATCCCCTACATGCTCGTGATTGGGGATCGCGAAGCCGAGTCGGACAGCGTCTCTGTGCGGCTTAGGACTAACGAGAACCTCGGCGCGATGCCGGTGGAGGCGTTCATCGCCCGGGCCGTCGAGATCATTACGGCGCGCGAGAACTACCGGCTCTAGCGACGCCAACGGGGGGCAGGCGCGGCGCCTGCCCCCCGCCCTCTGGTGGCGCCTCTCCTCTTGGCGCAGCACCTCACCCCTCACACCCGCTGGTTAAGCGCTGGCCCCTGTGATAGAATCGCCGCGCACCAGACGCACCGTCCATCGGATCACGGCCCACTTGCAGAGGCCGTGACCCCTTGTTGCACACATGGGAGGACACGGACATGGGCATCAACACATGCACCCTGAACGGTCATTGGCAGCTCTACAAAGAAGGCCAGGGCGAACCGGTACAGGCGACGGTGCCGGGCTGCGTACATACGGACTTGCTCGCGGCCAAGGCCATCCCCGATCCCTACTACCGCGATAACGAGCTGAGCGTCCTCTGGGTTGGCGAGACGGACTGGACGTACCGGCGCACGTTCCAGATCGCCGCCGAGCTCATGGGCCACGCGCGCGTGCTGCTCTGCTGCAAAGGCCTGGACACGGTCTGCGCCGTGCGCGTGAATGGGCAGGTGCTCGGCACGGCGGACAATATGTTCCGCGAGTGGACCTGGGACATCAAGGGCGTCCTGCATGAGGGAGAGAACACCATCGAGGTGGCCTTTACCTCCCCCATGAAGTACGTTCGCGCGCGGGCCGAGGGACAGCGCCATCTACCGGCCTGGGGAGTCGGCGAACACAAACTCGACAGCGGCGGATGGATCCGCAAAGAGCCCTGCAACTTTGGCTGGGACTGGGGTCCGGAACTGGCCACCTGCGGGATCTGGAGGGACATCGAGATCGTGGCCTACGATATGGCCCGCCTGGAGGACGTCCAGATCCTTCAAGATCACAGCCGGCCGGAAAGCGTGACGCTTGCAACCGTGATCCAGGCGGAAACCGTCGGCCAGGTGCCGCTCGAAGCGACGGCCACCCTTTCGCTTCGAGGAACCGTCGTGGCCGTGAAAACGATCCACATGGACAGTGGACGCGGCTCAGATACGCTGACGGTGGTTGAGCCGGAACGCTGGTGGCCCAACGGAATGGGGGAGCAGCCGCTTTACGATCTCGAGATCACGCTGCGGGAGACCGGGGGCGCAACGCTCGACTGTTGCCGCAAAAGGATCGGGCTGCGTACTCTGGAGTTGGTACGTAAGCCTGACCAATACGGTGAGTCCTTCTACTTTGAGGCAAACGGTGTGCCCTTTTTTGCCAAGGGCGCCAACTGGATCCCCGACGATGTTTTCGCCTCTCGGATGACTCGCGAGCGCTATCGCCTCTCGCTGCAGGATGCCGTGGACGCGCACATGAACATGCTCCGCGTGTGGGGCGGTGGCCTGTACGAGATGGACGCATTCTACGATCTCTGCGATGAGATGGGCCTCTGCGTCTGGCAGGACTTTGTTTTCGCCTGCGCCACATATCCCACATTTGACCCGGAGTGGATGGAGAACGTCCGGCAGGAGGCGGAGCAGAATGTCCGGCGCATCCGCCACCATGCCAGCCTGGCGCTCTGGTGCGGGAATAACGAGATGGAGCAGGGCCTCGTCGGGGACGAGTGGACGGATCACACGATGAGCTGGGCGGACTACAAGCCCCTGTGGGATGAGATGCTGCCCGAGATCGTCGGACGGCTATCGCGCCAGACGGCCTATTGGCCCTCCAGCCCGCACACACCGTGCGGCAACCGGAGGGACTTTAACAACCCGGATTGCGGCGACGCGCACCTTTGGAACGTCTGGCACGGCAAGATGCCCTTTGAATGGTATCGGACGTGCGAACACCGCTTCAACAGCGAGTTCGGCTTCCAGTCCTTCCCGGAGCCGCGTACCGTGAGAGGCTACACCCGGCCGGGCGACCGCAATATCACCAGTGCCGTGATGGAGCACCACCAGCGCAGTGGCATCGGCAACACCACGATCATGTCCTACATGTGTGACTGGTTCAAGCTCCCCAACTCGTTCGACATGACGCTCTGGCTGAGCCAAATCCTCCAGGGAATGGCGATCAAGTACGCCGTCGAACACTGGCGGCGGGCGATGCCCCGCGGTATGGGAACTCTCTACTGGCAGATCAATGATTGCTGGCCGGTGGCGAGTTGGTCATCGGTGGACAGCCTCGGCCGGTGGAAGGCGCTGCACTATATGGCCCGGCAGTTTTACGCTCCCCTGCTGGTCTCCGGCGTCGAGGACCTCGCCCGGGGGATCGTCGAGATCCACGTAACCAGCGACCTGCGTGATTCAGCCGCCGGAGAGGTGCTCTGGCGGCTCACAAACGTTCGCGGAGAAACCCTGGGGTCCGGGACTGAGCCGGTAGATATCGCGCCCGGAGCGGATACACTGGCCACAACCCTGGATCTATCCCGGGAGGTCAAGGCGAGCGGAACCCGCGAGCTGATGCTCTGGCTGGAACTCGTCCGTGAAGGCCAGAGCGTCTCCCGGAACTATGTCTCCTTTGCGCGGCCGAAACAGCTGGCACTGGAAAAGCCCGGCCTAAGGGCCGAGATCAGCGAGATCGACGAGGGACGCTTTAGCGTAAGCCTCTCCGCAGAGAGGCCGGCCCTGTGGGCCTGGATCTCCCTGCGCGATACGGACGCCCGTTACTCGGACAACTTTGTGCACGTCGTACCCGGCTCCCCCGTAGAGATCATCGTGACGGCCGATAGCGCGCTCACAAGGGAGACGTTGGAGAGCCAGTTGGAGCTACGGTCCCTGGTGGACACCTTCGACGCCTGAGAACCCTCTGCAACGATGGCGGGGCCGTAGATGCGACAGCACTCGGCCCCCGCCTATTACTGATGCCACCTCAGGCCGCCATAGGTGCGTCGCAGATACGCCATCTCGGCCTCCGTCAGGGCGCCGGAGAGCACGTCCTCCACATTCCGGCGGAGGTGATCAGGATTGCCCGTGCCAACCAACATGGTCGACACCGCCGGATGGGCAGCCGCAAAACGATACGCCACCCGGGTGACGTCGGCGGTGGGAGCGCCAACGGCGGCC
>JAAYAW010000020.1 GCA_012719135.1 Chloroflexota bacterium | reverse complement strand
CCGAGATCCGGCGCCGGCAGGCGGAGACGAACGACGTGGCGATCGCCTACGACGTGATGGGAGACCGGTACGTCGACATGTTCGAGGCGGGGATCATCGATCCGGCCAAGGTGACGCGGTCGGCGGTGGAGAACGCGACGTCGATCGCGGCGATGATCCTGTCCACCGAAGCCCTGATCACCGATATTCCCAAGCCAGAGCCCGCGGCACCCGCTGGCGGCGGCGGCGATATGGGTGGGATGTACTAGGTCCCGTCTGGTTCGACAGCCTGGTCATAAAGAGAGGCTCCCGGATTCATCCGGGAGCCTCTCTCTGTCCGTGTGACCGTTACTTGGACTTGACCTGGATGGTCTTTGGTCTGATCTCTTCCTTCTTTGGAATGACCAGCGTGAGCACGCCCTTGTCAAAGGTCGCCTCCGCTCGCTCAGAATCCAGAGGGATGTTCAGGCGAAGAACACGGACGAACTTGCCATAGGCGCGTTCCTGCGCGATATAATTGACGTTCTCCAGAGGGGCGGGAAGCTCGCCTCGTATGGTGAGCGTGTCACCCTCTATCGTGATCTCGACGTCTTTCGGATCCATACCAGGCACCGCGGCGTTGATGACGAGCTCCTCGCCGGTGGTGTAGACGTCCATCGGCAGTTCACAGCGCATCTCGCCTCTACCACTGACCCAGCGAGTGCCAGTAGGCACCAGGCTATCCTCGAACAGGCGGTCCATGGCCTCGCGAAGAGTCATCAGATCCTTAAAGGGCTCCCATCTTGTCAGCGTCACTTTATCATACCTCCATCGAGATGATCTTGTTGTGCGTCCTATGTTGCACGGCTATCCCGCCGTGTTGACCTTGATCGTGCGAGGGGTCCGCGGGCTGGGCTTGGCGAACTCGAGGGAGAGAACGCCGGATTCCAGCGTCGCATTGACCTCTTCTGCGGCGCTCTCTGGCAGGGGCAACGTCCGCGAAAAGTGTCCTCGCCAACGCTCCCTGAATAGGTAGGTTGCGCTATCTGGCTCAGGAAGCACCAACTCACCTTCTAGAGTCAGCGTGCGCCCCTCGCGGGTGATCTTGAGATCCTCTGCAGAAAGACCGGGCAGCGCAGCGCGAATCACGAAAGAAGTATCGGTCTCGTACATGTCCAGGGACAAGAAGCCATCTTGAGCGGCCCCCCGCCCGGGAGCTGTAACCAAGTCTTCCGCTCGATCATCTAGAACGGCAAGAGGCGAACGCATCCTTCTTTCTCTGTATCTATCCATTTGCAAACCTCCATACCATCACAGTCCTCACTTCCGGCCCTATTCTAGCAGGTTTAGAATATGTTGTCAATATACATTTAACTGCGATTATAACTAAACTTGAGTCTTACCGACTCATGTTAGTTGACAAAGACATCCGGTATGCGTTATACTGGCAGCAGATTAGGGCCATGGCGTGCGCCGAGCCCTGTGCGTATGAGGCCCACAAGGGGGGCGATGAACCCGATGGAGTACAAGGACTACTACCGTGCGCTTGGCCTGGAAAAGAGCGCCACGTCCGATGAGATCAAGAAGGCGTACCGAAAGCTCGCTCGCAAGCATCATCCGGACGTCAACCCGAATGACCCGGAGGCCGAGGAACGCTTTAAGGAGATCAACGAGGCCTATGAGGTGCTTCGGGATCCGGAGAAGCGCAGCAAGTACGACCGGCTGGGCAGCAACTGGCAGCGATACCAACAGGCCGGCGGCGATCCGCATGGCTTTGACTGGAGCCAGTGGTTCTCCTCCGGGGGCGGGCGCCCTGGTGCGCAACGTACGTATACCGAGTACGGCGATCTCAACGACCTCTTTGGGCAGAGTGGTTTCTCTGACTTTTTCCAGACGATCTTTGGATCGCGGGCAGGGGGCGGCGCAGGGGCGGCTCAGCGCCCGGGAGCCGGACGAGACGCAGAGTACCCGGTGGATATCACACTGGACGAGGCCTTCCACGGTGCGACGCGCATCCTGCAGACGGGGGACCGACGGCTCGAAGTCAAAATCCCTGCGGGAGTGGACAACGGATCTCGGGTTCGTATAGCCGGCGAGGGCCCTCCGGGCGCCATGGGAGCGCGCACAGGGAACTTGTACCTGGTGATCAGGGTGCTCCCCCACGAACGCTTTCAGAGAGAGGGGCAGAACCTCCGTCTATCGCTGCCCGTGGACCTCTACACGATGGTGTTGGGAGGCGAAGTGGTCGTTAGCACGCTCAAAGGCCGAGTGTCACTACGTATTCCGCCCGGAACGCGCACCGGACAGTCGTTCCGTCTGCGTGGCCAGGGGATGCCCAGCCTAAAGTCGGGTGAGTCTGCGGGGGATCTCTTTGTGGAGGCCGTACCGGTTATACCGTCTGAGTTGTCGGAGCGCGAGAGAGAACTGTATAGAGAGCTCTCGGCGATTCGAAAAGAGAAATGATGTTGATCTGCGGGAGAGACCTGAGGCGTGCGTCTTGCGCGACTGTATCCCAAGGAAGCTGAGGTGTTCGGATGACCTATGACCCACTCGATGAACAACTGGCGATGGATGAGCCCGCCTACGTGATCAGCGTAGCAGCCAAACTCGTCTGCCTGCACCCTCAGACGCTGCGCTACTATGAGCGCCTGGGCTTGGTCAAGCCGACGCGCACAGGGGGACGCATCCGGCTGTACTCTAGAAGGAACATCGAGATGCTCCGCAAGATCGCGCGGCTTACTGAGGATCTGGGCGTGAACCTGGCCGGGGTAGAGGTCATACTGAATATGTCTCAGAGGGTAGCCGAGTTGCAGGATGAGCTGGAAACCGAACGAGAGCGGGCTCAACGGAAGATGGAGGCTCTGCTCGTTCGTATACGGGAGCTGGAGGAGAGGCTCGGTGGAGCTAATGCTCTCGCGGACGAGCCTCCCCCCGTGGTGAACGCGACCGTGAAAGACGTCACGCCCGAAGATGCATACATGGACAACGAGACGGATGGCATGAGTGCGCGGGCTCTCCTACCTAGAGCGGGGCGGTCAACGCCGCCGACTGTGACCGGAGATCCCAGCGAGCCGGAAGGCTCATCTCGATAGGGTCCGGGGCAGAGCAGGCTCCATATGATAGCCAAGATTTCCCGGCGCAGAGGTTATAACGATGACGACCAATATGAATAGATACACGAACAAGGCGCAGGAGGCGGTCCTGCAGGCTCAAGCGTTGGCGGAGGAACTGAATCACAGCCAGGTGGAGCCTGAACATCTCGCGCTGGCGTTGCTGGAGCAGCGCGATGGCGTCGTGCCACAGATACTCCTCAAGCTTAATGTGCAACCCGCCCAGGTTATTGCCGAGCTGCGAACAACGCTTGCCGCTCGATCGAAGGCCTTTGGTGCTGTGCAGCGTTATCTCTCAGCCGAGTTGGGTCAGGCTCTCGGCATCGCAGAGGCAAAGGCCCGGCAGATGCACGATGAGTACATCTCGACGGAGCACCTGCTGATGGCTCTGATCGAGACAAAGAGCAAGGCCAGTCAGATACTGACTGCGTCCGGCATCAAGGAGGAACGGATTCTGCAGGCGCTCAGCGGCATTCGCGGCTCTCAGCGCGTGATGGATCAGGACCCGGAGGGTACCTACCAGGCGCTCGAGAAATACGCGCGTGACGTGACGGCCTCAGCCTCCAGCGGCAAACTGGACCCGGTAATTGGCCGCGATGAAGAGATCCGCAGAGTCATCCAGGTGCTGTCGCGGCGTACAAAGAACAACCCGGTTCTGGTCGGTGAGGCGGGCGTTGGCAAGACGGCGATTGTGGAGGGCCTGGCGCAACGGATCGTCAAGGGAGATGTGCCCAAGGGGCTGCGTGACAAGCGCGTGATCGCGCTGGATCTCGGTTCGCTCATCGCGGGCGCCAAGTATCGCGGCGAGTTCGAGGAGCGACTCAAAGCCGTACTCAAGGAGGTGCAGGAGTCCGACGGGCAGGTGATCCTGTTCATCGACGAGCTCCACACGCTGGTGGGGGCAGGCGCCGCCGAGGGTGCGATGGACGCCTCTAACATGCTCAAGCCGATGCTCGCTCGCGGGGAACTCCACGCGATCGGCGCGACGACCATCAATGAGTACCGCAAGTACATCGAAAAGGATCCGGCACTGGAACGGCGGTTCCAGCCGATCTTTGTTGAGCCCCCTTCCGTGGAGGATACCATCAGCATCCTGCGGGGGCTGAAGGAACGCTACGAGGTGCACCACGGCGTTCGCATTCAGGATGCTGCGCTTGTGGCGGCGGCTGTGCTCTCCGATCGATATATCTCGGATCGGTTCCTTCCGGACAAGGCCATCGACCTGGTGGATGAAGCGGCTGCGCGCCTCCGAATGGAGATCGATAGCTCGCCTCGAGAGATCGACGAACGCGAGCGGCGGCTCGTGCAGTTGCAGATCGAGCAGCAGGCGCTCTCCAGAGAACGGGACGACGCCTCACGTGAGCGCAGGGATCGGATCACGGCGGAGATTGCGGACCTGGAGGAGGAGTTGGTTGGTCTCCGGGCTCGCTATGATCGCGAGCGCCAGGCGATTCAAGGCATGCAAGAGATCCAGGCTCGCCTCGAGGACCTGCGCGTCCAGGCTGAACGAGCTGAACGGGAGGGTGATCTGGAACGGGCTGCCCGTCTTCGATACGGGGAGATGCGAGATCTTGAGAAGCGGCTGGCGACACTGGAGCAGGATATGACGAACAGCCAGGACGAAGAGGCGATGCTGCAACAGGAGGTAACCGAGCAAGATATCGCGGAGATCGTCGGGCGCTGGACGGGCATCCCTGTGACGCGGCTTGTTGAGAGCGAGATCGAGAAGTTGATCCATATGGAGGAACGGCTGCACGAACGGGTCGTGGGCCAGGATGAGGCCATCACCGCCGTATCCAACGCCGTCAGGCGCTCTCGATCTGGTCTGCAGGATCCGAACCGGCCCATCGGCGCCTTTATCTTTCTTGGGCCTACCGGAGTGGGCAAGACCGAGTTGGCTCGTGCACTTGCCGAGTTTCTCTTCGACGACGAACGCGCCATGATCCGCCTGGACATGAGCGAGTATCAGGAGCGCCACACGGTAGCGCGCATGATCGGTGCCCCGCCAGGATATGTGGGCTACGATGAGGGCGGCCAGTTGACCGAGGCCGTGCGCCGGCATCCTTACGCGGTGGTTCTGTTCGATGAGATCGAAAAGGCCCACAGCGAGGTCTTTAACGTGCTGCTGCAGATACTGGATGAGGGACGTCTGACGGACGGCAAGGGACGCACCGTGAACTTTAAGAACACGGTTGTGATCATGACCTCCAATATCGGCAGCCAATGGATTAGTGAGCTTGGCGCGGACCAGGAGCAGGAGATGCGACGGAGGGTTATGGAGGCTCTGCGGCAGCAGTTCCGTCCAGAGTTCCTTAACCGAGTGGATGAGACGATCATCTTCCATAGCCTGACGCGGGCGGATCTGGGCCGGATAGTGGATATCCAGCTCTCCCATCTGCGCGCGCTGCTCGCCGATCGCGGGCTTGATCTGGCCTTTAGCCAGAGCGCCCGCGAGGCGTTGGCGGATGAAGGCTTCGATCCGGTGTACGGCGCACGCCCGCTGCGACGCACCATACAGAGACGAATTCAGGATCCCCTAGCGCTGGAGCTCCTTTCGGGCGGCTTCCGTTCCGGCGACACGGTGTATGTGGATTTTGATCGCGATGCGTATCGGTTTGTGCGGCACGAAACCGCAGAGCCTGTCGCGGAGCCGTAAGGCGCTATCTACCTTTTGGGGAAGCGTCATGATATCGGCGGCCTGCCTTTGCGGGTTGTCGTAGAGGAGAAAAATGCCAGGATTCGACCGTTTTACTGATGAAGCACAGGATGCCGTGACGCGCGCCTATGAGGTCATGATGCGCCACGAGCACTCCCAGCTGGATACCGAGCACATTGTGGTGGCGCTGCTGGAGCAGGACGGTACGGTGCTCGCGGTGCTGCAAGCGATGAGCGTAGATGCCGAGACGCTCAGGCAGCGCCTGGAGGATGTTCTGAAGGCAGGCGCTCGAACGGCCGCCCCCGGGGGCTTCCGACCGCAGCAGGTGTACATCACGCCGCGCGTCAAGCGGTTGATGGATCGCTCCAATGAGGAGGCGGTCAGCCTGTCGGATGAGTTCATCTCAACCGAACACCTGATGCTGGCGGTGCTCTCTGACGGAGACAGCGCCGCCGTGCGCATCCTTAACGAAGCCGGAGTTACGCACAAGGCGTTCTCGGACGCCTTGGGGCAAGCGCGGAAACGGGAGACGAGCGCTCCTGTTCGAAAGACGAGCTGGAAGACGCTGGAAAAGTACAGCCGTAACCTCACGGAGGCCGCCCGGGAGGGCCGGCTGGATCCCGTGATCGGCCGGGACGAAGAGATCATGCGGGTGCTGCAGGTGCTCTCCCGCCGCACAAAGAACAACCCTGTTTTGATCGGGGAAGCCGGCGTGGGGAAGACGGCCATCGTGGAGGGACTGGCTCAAAAGATCGTGGCTGGCGATGTGCCGGAGACGCTTCTGAACCGGCAGATACTCTCGCTGGATCTCGGCGCCATGGTGGCCGGCGCACGATTCCGTGGCGAGTTCGAGGAGCGGCTCAAGAGTGTACTGGAAGAGGTGGAAAAGGCCCGGGGAGAGATCATTCTCTTTATCGATGAGCTTCACACCGTGGTGGGCGCCGGGGCCGCTCAGGGTGCGATCGACGCCTCCAACATGATGAAGCCCGCTCTGGCACGGGGAGAGCTGCAGTGCGTAGGAGCTACCACGCTGGATGAGTACACGCAGCATATCGAACGCGACAGCGCTCTGGAGCGCCGCTTTGCACCGATCTTCGTCGAAGAGCCCTCTGTCGATGACACGATCGCCATGCTGCGTGGTCTCAAGGGGCGCTACGAAGATCATCATCACGTCGAGATCACCGACGACGCCCTCGTGGCTGCCGCGCGTCTGTCCGATCGATACGTGCGAGACAGACGTCTGCCGGATAAGGCCATCGACCTGATCGATGAGGCGGCTTCTCGATTGCGTATCGCGATGCACAGCCTCCCTCCCGATCTCAAGGCTATGCGCGCCTCTCTGATGGACCTGGCGCAGAAAGAAGAGGAGGCGGGGCAGGAGCGCAACTACGAGGCTGCCGCGCAGTTGCGGAGCGAGCGCCTGCAAACTGAGGTGGAGTTCACCACCCGCAAGGCCAAATGGCAACAGGAGAAGGGGCTGGATGAGTCTGTCGGCGCTGACGAGATCGCGGCGATCGTCGCCACGTGGACCGGCGTTCCGGTGACACGGATGCAGGAGGCCGAGACGGAGCGGTTGCTGGGCATGGAGGAATACCTCCGAGAACGCATCGTGGGTCAAGATGAGGCCATCGTGGCCGTGTCCGACGCGATCCGGCGGGCTCGGGCCGGGCTCAAGGATCCGCGGAGACCGATCGGCAGCTTTATCTTCCTGGGCGCCACAGGTGTGGGTAAAACAGAGTTGGCCAAGGCCTTGGCAGCCTTCTTGTTCGATGACGAGGATGCGCTCATCCAGGTCGACATGAGCGAGTACAGTGAGCGGCATACGGTTTCACGTCTCGTAGGTGCCCCTCCCGGGTATGTGGGCTATGACTCTGGTGGGCAACTGACGGAGGCCGTCCGTCGGCGCCCTTACCGCGTGGTGCTCTTTGATGAGATCGAAAAGGCCGATCCCGAGGTCTGGAACGCCTTGCTGCAGATCATCGAAGAGGGGCGCTTAACCGATGGGCACGGCCGAACCGTGGATTTTAGGAACACGGTGGTCATCATGACGTCCAACATCGGCACCAGCCTGGCGGACCGGAAGGCTGGGACTCTCGGGTTCTTGGGTCTGGCTGAGGAGGGGCATGACGCCCTTACGGATCGCGTGTCCGAGAGCCTCAAGCGCACCTTCCGTCCCGAGTTCCTGAACCGTATCGACGAGACCATTGTCTTTAACGTGCTTTCGCGGGAGGATATGGTCCGTATCGTGGACATACAGCTGAAGGATATCCGGGCCCGTCTGGCGGAGCAGGGCGTTTCGCTGGACGTGTCCGAGGAAGTGAAGGCCTGGCTCGCGGATCAGGGATACGATCGCAACCTGGGGGCTCGGCCCTTGAGGAGGGCGTTGCAGAGATCCCTGGAGAACCCTCTCTCACAACGCCTGCTGCGCGGAGATCTGGCCGGCGCTGCGGTCCGCGCTGATCTGAACGCCGAACGCACGGGCCTTGACTTTTCCGCGGTTGAGAGCGACGCGGAGCCCGTTGACCAAGCGGAAGATCAACCCTCCTGAGCTCGGATTCGCAGCACACAGGCCCCCGTTCCCAGCAGGAACGGGGGCCTGAACGTGTCCTGATCGAAAGAAATCTAGCGCAAGTGATCCAGGCCGGCGCGGTTTACGAGCGGCCGCGGTATGCGCCCCTGTATCACATCCGCGCAGACGGCGCAGATCTCCTCGTATAGATCAATCCGGGATTCGGGAGAGTAGGCGGCTACGTGCGGCGTCAAAACGACGTTGTCCAGGCTGCGGAGTGGCGAATCCTCCGGTAGGGGCTCCTCTTCGGTGACGTCCAGACCCGCGGCCCATAGGCGTCCATCCTCCAGTGCGGCGATAAGGGCGCCCTCGTCGATAACGGGCCCTCGCGAGTCGTTCACCAGAACGCAACCTGGCTTGACAAACGCCAGAGTCTCGTGGTTCAGCAGGTGGTGGGTCTGACGCGTCAGGGGGCAGTGAATCGAGATAAAGTCGGACTGCCCGAGCAGCTCTTCCAGCGAGACGAGCTTTACCCCCACGGAATCCGCCTGCTCCTGGGAGAGGTAGGGGTCGTAGGCAAGCACGCGGAGGTCCCATCCAGACACGCTCTGCACCACACGGCGACCGATCGGCCCCAGGCCGATGATCCCCAGCGTGGCGCCACGGATACGTCGCGAACGCCCGGGAATGGACTCTGCCGGTATTCTCTGGTGAAGGGCGCGATCGAGGCGCGATACGTGCCGAACGCAATCCAGCAGCAGGGCGATGGCATGGTCCGCGACCTCATCCACACAATAGTTGGGCGTGTTGCAGACCATGATGCCCCGCTCGGTAGCGGCATCGACATCGATGCTATCATAGCCGGCACCGGCGCGGATGAGGCACCGGCAGCTGTCGAGTTGCGCGATCACGGCTCGTGTCAGCAGAGGCCTGACCGACTGAACGACGACAACCGTGGCATCGCGGGCGACCTCCAGAACCTGGTCCTCCGTGCGACACTCGTGTTGAGACCAGGACGCGCCGACTGCGGCCATCCGCTCAGCCTCAAAGCCAACGGGCTCGAAGAGAGGACGCACGAAATCGGCGAGAACCACGTGCGCGCCAAAGGCATCTCGATCCCCCATGGTCAGCCGGCTTCCTGTGTGGTGAGCAGCGAACTCTGCTCCTGTCGGTAGCGGTGGCAAATGTACCACACGCTGGCAGCGCCCCATGCCAGCACGCCTAGCTCAGTGACCCAGTTGGGGGCCTTGAGCACATAGTTCAGCATTACGGCCGTGGAATCGGCCAGCCCGTGGAGCAGGACGGCGTACAGCAGGTAGATGGGCTGCTTGCGGGTAAAGACCTGCAGGACGACGAGGGAAAGGGCTATGTGGAGCGGCACCGTGCCGATGCGTTCCACGGCGGCCAACAAGGGCTGGTCCCACGTCATCTGCGCAAACATCTCCCTAGCTTGAAGAGCCTGAGTGAGCGTATCTCCAGAGGCGCTGTTGGCCAGTTGCTCCGGGGTCATGGAGGTGAGAGCGATGCCCTGGACAAAGCTCAGGGCACTCATAACCCCTACGTATACGGCCGATTCGAATCCTCCGTGGCCGATGCCATAGGCTACGGCGTGAGCCCAGTCATAGGGCAATCGGGGGCGAAAGAACCAGCGATAGCCTGCCCATCTGCCGCAGGATTCGAACAGGCCCGCCGAAAAGGCCAGGCCCGCGAGATACAGAATCAGAGGAGTACCCTGGCTCACGGCATCGCCCAATCGGCTCTGCACCAGTGCCACAATCGGTGCGCGCAATATGAGCTGAGAGACCAAAAAGACCAGGGCGCCCAGAAGAAAAGCTCCGGGCTTGACGCCGAAACGGCGCCAGAACCAGGTCGCCAGTGCGACCGGCCCCAGAATCATCACGATCAGCGCCAAGCCCCAGGTGATCTGTACTGCTGTGCTCATCGTCGTCCCCCTCTACTCTGTCAGTGGCTCGGCCGGGCGAGCCGCCTCAACCCAGAAACGTTCCCCGTCAGTCGCTATCGCAATCGTCCCAACCTCGTCTGTTCGTAGAACGGTAACATCGGCCTCCGCCAGGCGCTGGAGGACCTCTGGCGCGGGGTGCCCGTACCAGTTCTCCGCGCCGACGCTGATCACGGCCAGCTGCGGGTGGACAGCGGCCATGAACTCGGCACTCGTGGCTGTGGCCGCGCCGTGATGGGACACCTTCAGCACCGCCGCGCGCAACGAGGTCCCGGCATTCCTCAGGTCGTCCTCCACGGCCCGTCCGGCATCGCCGGTCAGTAGCATGCGGAACTGGCCGTACTCGAGCAGGATCACCAGCGACCGATCGTTGTCCTGCGCATCATTATGGGCCAAAGGCGCCTCAGGATGCAACACCGTCATCAGGCACTCGCCGATTCGGATCCGATCTCCTCTGCTCACCAGGACCGGCGTTACGGCAGCCGCTTTGAGCTCGCGCTCCCAGGCCTGACTCGCCGAGTTGCCCTCCATCGAACCGCCGTGAATGGCACCGGCTATGCGATAGTGAGAGGAAAGAGGCGCTAGCCCACCGGTATGATCCGAGTCTGCATGGGTGACCAGGACAAGGTCGAGACTATGCTCCCAGAAGGGTAACGCCTCACCGAGCCGGCTACCGAGGACGAGTGGATCGGGCCCACCGTCGATCAAGACCACGCGTCCCCGGGGCGTCCGCACCAAGAGAGCATCTCCCTGGCCTACATCCAGCGCATAGACGTGCAGTCGGCCGTCGGGCTGGGCGAGGGCAGCGGTCCACAGCAGGACGACGGAGAGCAGCCAGCCAAGCACCACCCAAGACTCCCTGCTCATCCTGGAGGGGGTGCTCGGATCACGAGCCGGGCGCGCCGGCAGCCGCCAGATCCAGAGCAGCAGGAGGCCGTACAGAGCCCAGGCTCCGACGGGGGGAAGGTGAGGAACGGCAAGAGAGGCCCAGGGAATGGCCTGTACCGTGCGTGCGACCGTGATCGTCCAGCGAAGCGGCAGCCATAAGGCGTAGCCGAGAGCGCGGCCGAGCACAGGCGCGACCGTTCCCAATACGACGGCAATGGCGCCGGGGACCAGGATCAAGCTCTGGACAGGCAACACCAGGGCATTGGCAAGCACCGCAAGGAGCGATACCTGCCCGAAATGCGCCCACGCGAGGGGCAGGGTAGTGAGCTGAGCGGCACAGGTGGCCACGACGCTCTCAACAAGGATCGAGGCCAAGTGACCCTCCGCGGATGAACCGGCTCCCTTCAGCAGGCGATCAAGCCAGGCAGCCAGTCGCGGCTGGAGAACGATCAGAGACAGCGTAGCGGTTATCGATAGCTGGAAGCTTACGCTGTGTATCAGAAGGGGGTTGGCAGCCGTCATCAGCAGGGCGGAGAACGCCAGGCTGGCGGGCGCCCAGTCACGCCGGCCCATCAGAAGGGCAAACACCGACATGCCGCTCATGATCGCTGCACGCATGACTGGCGGTGAAGGACCTACCAGCAGAACGAACACCGAAAGCATAGCAATGCCCGCGATCAGCCCTGCCCAACGGTGCATCATCTGGCGAGAGCCCAGAAACCAGGCCTGCAGCAGGATGCTCACGTTGTAGCCCGATATCACCACGATATGCGTCAACCCCGCCGTGCGGAAGGCCTCCTCCAACTCGGCGGGTAGCGAGTGATCCGTCCCCAGCATGATCCCCTCCAACAAGCCGGCTTCGGGGTGGGGCATGATCAGCTCTATGGTCTCTCTTAGCCTTGCGCGCATCCGCGAGATCGCCCTGGCAAGGCGGCTGCCGCCACTTCCGGGGAGGACATGTACCCGCGCTCCCCGCATGGTGGAGCCTATGCCCTGTGAGGCCAGGTACTCTCGATAGTCGAATCCCTCAAGGATCGCCGGCGTCTCCAGGGAACCCGAGAGAGACACTCGTTCGCCCAGGAGGTACTGGGGGTAGAGCGGTGTGGTGAGCAAGACGGAGCCAGAGACGTCTACCTGACCATCGGGCGTCGTGAGGTGCTCTGCGTGTATCACCACCTGTTGGCGAGTCTGCCGAGGACGAGGATCCGACGCGACGTACCCCTCCAGGCTCACGGGGCCAGATTCGTTGTAGTAGGCCAGGTCGTCGGGTGCTAGAGGGGGATGCGCGATCTGCCAGCGCACGGCACCGGCGAGGATGACGAGGGACAGGAGGGCGGCACGCCGCCGCCAGGCAGTGGCTCCCTCGAGGAGGGCAATGCACACAGCCCACAGGCCCGCAACGCCAAGCGCGGCCCACGATGGGTTGATCAGGTCGGCGAGCAGCATACCTGCGGCCCAGGCTATGGCCAGGTAGATCAGCGTCATGGCCGGGTCCCCGGGCAGAATGAGAATGGTGCCCTGCTTTTGCTGCTCCTGCTCACTATGCTATAATCCGCGTGGCCATGGATCATGATGGTTGGATGCGGGAGGCGCTCACTGAAGCCAGACTTGCCGCGACGAAGGGAGAGATCCCTGTAGGAGCGGTGGTCGTCTGGCAGGGCGCGATCCTTGGGCGAGGCCATAACCTCAAGGAGACGGCTGGCGATCCCACCGCACACGCAGAGATTGTCGCTCTGCGCGATGCGGCCGTCAACCGTGGGGTGTGGCGGCTAACCGGTGCGACGCTCTACTGCACACTGGAGCCCTGTGTCATGTGTGCGGGGGCGATGGTCAATGCCCGGATCGAGCGGTTGGTTTATGGCCTGCGGGACCCCAAGACGGGGGCCGCTGGCTCCGTCTATGATATCGTGCGCTCGCCCTGGCTCAATCACCGTCTAGTGGTGGAATCCGGGGTTCTGGCAGAGGAGATAGGGGCCCTCATGGAGGGCTACTTTTCCGAACTGAGGCGCGCGAGGGCCGGGGACAAAACTGAATAGGGAGGGGTGCCGGAGTGGTTGATCGGGGCGGTCTCGAAAACCGTTGTGGGGCTTGCCTCACCGTGGGTTCGAATCCCACCTCCTCCGCTTGAGAAACTGGGTGAAGAGGTACGCGGCCTTGCACATCACTTCGTCCTATGCTATGCAGTCCCCCGTCGCCTTACAGGCTCTTCGCGAACCCCGGTGAGACCGTCGCCTCTGTACAGGGTCACCGTAGGAGCTTGAAGCGGCTCGCCCATAACCCAGAATGATCTCCGTCACCTTGGAGTACCGGCCGGCCACCCGCTGCGATGGGGTGCTCGGACGAACCTCCGGAGCCCGCCGGGCCGTTCTCCGAACAAAGAGGGGAGTGATCGCTGCCCATGTGGCTGCTCAACCTGGGAAGCCTGGCTCTGGGTCTCGTAGCTTGGCTTGTGCCTGCCGCCAGGCTCATCGAGCACAGCGGACGGGATCGCTCCAGGCTGGCGACACAGAGCGTTGCCAGCCTCAGCGCGTGCGCGCTCTCACTGCTCCTGCAGCTATGTTACACGCGGCATCTGGTGAAGATTCAGGATTGGGCTGCGCTGATGGACACTACAGGCGCCGTGACCGCCGCCGCCACGATTCTCGTGCTTTTCACGATAGCACTGAACGCGGCCATGGTGCTCGGCGCTGCGAAGGCCGGTGATTAGCCAGCTGCAGAGCCGGCCTGCCCCGTCCCGTGTACGGGCGTGACCGTCTCCGATGATTCCGGTCGACGATAGATCTCGTCCGGACTCCAATGCCGGGATTCCGCCCCGCTCGGCTTACTGCACTTTGCCCCTGCAGGCTATGGGCCACAGGGCCACCAGGCGCTCGCCCTCCATCACGTGGTAGACGTCGTGCAGGTTGATCGTGGTGCAGCCATGCGAGGGCACGATCTCAACGCGATCGCCCGGCTTGAGCGTGTGGCCGCCCATCCGACTGAGGGTACTGTGCTCTTCTGACTGGTGATCCAATGACCAGCCCTCTGGGACACACACCTCGGGGGTGCCAAACTCGGGCGTCAGCGTCTTGAGCCCGGCGTCGATCACAGCGCGGTCTCCCCGTACGCTGATCACCTGAGCCACCACGGTCAATGCCTGCTCGAACTCGGGGATGACCGTCCGGTAGCGCGTGTCCATGGTGACATAGGATCCCGCCTGAACCTCAGTGATGCCTGGGTATCGTCCCGTGATGCTGTAGGTGCCCGATCCGCCGGCGGAAACGATGGGGACGGGAATGCCGTCCTGAAGTAGTGCGTCCCTGGAGGCGATCAGCCTCGACAGCGCTTGATGCGTTGCCGCCTTCCTCTTTTCGGGATCGGTGAGCATCACGGCATGTCCCTCGTAACCCATCAACCCCTCCAGCCGCAGGCCGGGGAGCCGTGACACCGCGCGTGCGAGGCCCAGCGTCTCGTCGCCGGGCAGGACGCCACAGCGGCCCATGCCGGTATCTACCTCAATCAGCACGCGCAAACGAACGCCCAGCGAGTGTGCGGCCTCGGACAGCGCCTGGGCGTTGTCCAGCGCCTCTACTGCGACCATCACATCCGTATCGGCGGCGAGGCCCATTAATCGCGAGATCTTGTGCCGGCCGATAACCTGATTGGCAATGAGAATGTCCCGAATGCCGGCCTGGGCCATCACCTCTGCCTCCCCGAGCTTGGCGCAAGTGATACCGATCGCTCCAGCGCGAATCTGTCTCCATGCGATCGCTGGGGATTTGTGGGTCTTGGCGTGGGGGCGGACACGTGCCGTTCCCTCGCTCATGCTGCTTGCCATGCGCGCGATGTTGCGATCGAGCGCACCCAGATCCAGGCAGAGAGCCGGCGTGTCGATCTCCCACTTGCTCAGGCCGATAGAAGCGTGATTCATCGTCGAACCTCCCCGAAACCTATGCGGGTTCACGTAAAGACGCATGCCAGGCTTTGCGGCGGCGAGATACATGGGCACGAATGTGGCATCACGAGATACCATTCTGCCTTGAGAGGCTACCCGATCTGCGGCGAACCGATGGTCTATCAACAAGCGAGCACTGGTGCTAGAATAGACAGGCGTGTAGGTGCGGTCAACCCATCAGCCCTGCCTCGGGTTGCCCCTTGGCATGAGGCCGTTTGCGTGAGGATCGGATGACCTATCCGGAATGGCTCAGGGCCGAGCCCTCGGGAATTCTCGGCTCCCTGTTGGGCGTGCTCTTTCCGGCACGCTGTGTCTCCTGTGGGCGCGCCGGGCACTGGTTCTGCTCCGCGTGCACGGCCTCGATCCCCGGGGCTGGAAGGCTCGTCGTTCTCAGCCGGCTGCGCGCACAGAGCAACGCGCTCTGCGGGGTACTCTCGCTCTCCTCTCATGTGCCTCCGCTCCGTGAGGCGGTGCACGGCCTCAAGTACGGCGGGATGCGGGTTCTGGCCGATCCCCTGGCCAGGCTGCTCGCCGCCGGCTGGCAGGCCTGGGGGAGGGCGGTCGACGTGATCGTGCCCGTGCCGTTGCACCCCGTGCAGCGACGTCAGCGGGGCTACAACCAGTCCGAGTTGATCTCTAGAGCTCTGGCGGATTACACGGGTCTGCCGGTTCAGCTGAGCGCACTGGAGCGCATCAGGCACACCCGGTCCCAGGTGGGGTTGCCGATGGAGTCACGCCTGACGAATGTTACTGGGGCCTTTGCTTGCGGTAGTGCGACCGTCCGGGGCCACCGGATCCTTCTTATCGATGATGTGCTGACCACGGGAGCCACGCTGTCCGCATGCGCCTCGGCCCTGCATGAGGCTGGCGCAGGGGAGATCTGGGGGCTGACCTTGACCTATGCCCCCGATCCGGGAGTGGCACAAGATAAAGGGAACGTGGATTCACCGTAAAGAGTACAGGAAAGGGTTGTACTCGAGGACAAGAAACTGTATAATTGGGATAGAAGAGCTATCGGTGCATTGATCGTATGGAGAGGTACGTGGTCAGACGCCGGCTGCTGCGTATGAGATTAATCGCCATCCTGCTGGTGCTGGCGATGGCACCGGCCGTGTTGGTGCGCGGTGATGGCGTTGCTGTGGTGGATGCGGTCACGCACGTGGCTGCGCCTTTGGCTCTCCCGGTGCAAGAGGCAGTCCTGCTGGTGCAGGGAACCTATGTGCCAGCCGATGCCCCTCGCTATGTCCTCACGCTAAGCAATCTGAGCCCCTGGTCTCTGAGCGAGATCCATGTGCTCGACCGGTTCTTTGCGCCCGAATCCCCAGAAGAGCAGAGCGATGAGTGGGCATTGCCCGAACTTCTCGCCGGCGAGTCTGCCTCACAGGTCTTTCAGTTTGAGGGACGAGATCCGCCAGCGAACAGCCATCAACTGGAACTGAACTGGTCGGGAGCCTGGACCGCTTTTCTGGTGGATCAGGGCGAGGACAGCCGGACGACGATATGGAGCATACCGCTGACGGCGGATATGGACGCCAAGATTCCCGAGGTTCCCCTTTCGTACGATTCGCCTGTGGGGTACAGCAAACTGGGGCTTCACGTCACCCGCAATTCCTCTCCGAACATCATGGCGTTTGTCGAGGAGACTCAGCCTGCGGTACTGGTAGGCGTGGGTGACCTGGGCTGGCTAACGGAGGCTAAGGAGTTGTCTCCCGGTACGGTCACCCTGGGCCGGTTCGAAGAGGTTGATCAGAGCCTGACTGGCGATCCAAGGGTGCGTGCGCAGCAGTTTGTCATCGCTCATGCAGCCCGTTATCTGGCGAATCCCGGAGTGGACTACTGGTTGGGCTGGAATGAGCCCGTTATCGACAGCGTCTGGCAGATGGAGTGGTACGCGGCCTTCGAGGCCGAGCGGGCAAGGCTGATGGCGGGCCTTGGCCTGCGGGTGGCCGTGGGGAATTTCTCCACGGGCACGCCCGAGGCCGACGAGTTCAGTGCCTTTGTTCCGGCCGTGGCTGCAGCGAAAACCTACGGCGGAGTTCTGGCCCTCCATGAGTATTCTGCACCGACAATGCAGGACGGTATCGGCGCCAGGGTGCCAGGCCATGAGATCGAGGCGGGCTATGGGAGCCTGACGCTCAGATACCGTTACTGGTACACGTACGAGCTGGCTCCAGCGGGGGCGATCGTCCCGTTGGTGATCACCGAGGCCGGTCTCGATGGCGGGGTGCTGAGCGGCCCGGATACGGTATCCGGGGGTTGGCGGGAACTCGCCGCAGGAGTAGATCCGGCGTATGCCCTCGCAGATTACGTGGGCCAGCTATCCTGGTATGACGACGAACTGAGGCGCGATCCGTACGTCATCGGCTTTGCCGTCTTTAACGCGGGAGACTCCTCCGGCAAGTGGGCGTCCTTTGATGTGACGTCCAGCCTGGGCGAGTTCCGAGATATGATGCTCGCCAAGCGCTAGCGTTTGCAGGGAGTAGGCAGGGGCCCCTTGAGGGCCCCTTTTTTTGCGCCCACGGCCGGCTTCGTTTTCGCGACACCGTCGCGGGGCTATAATCCACGCAGTCCACAGGGGGAGGGAGCATGTCAGGCACAGCGGGAGACCGAGGCCCGACCGGCATCGCGCAGGCGATAGAGCTCTACGGGCGCCCCGAGGAAAGAGACGCGATCATTCAGGTGTCGCAAGAGACGCTCGATTACTGGCGCAATCTGGAGGACGGTCGCACCGCTGAGGTCGTCATGCTTGTTCGCAGGCAGAACGGACGGTATCTCCTTCACACCAAGTCCTTCTATCCAGAGGGCGCCTACCGTCTGCTGACCGGGGGCATACATGCCGGCGAAGACTTGGTTCGGGCGGCCATGCGAGAGGGGCGTGAGGAAACAAGTCTTGAGCTCCGTCTGGAGCGGTTTGTGGGCATTGTGCGACAAAGCCTCACGCACGATGGGGAGCAGTTCTGCTTTACCAGCTACCTGTTTGAGCTGGCGGATCAAGGCGGTTCTCTGCGTGCGGAGGATGAAGGGGAGGGCATCTCTGGTTACCGAGAGGTTTCGGCGGCCAGCCTTCCAGAGGTAGCGCGCCAGCTGGAATGCCTGGATGGCGATTGGGCTGACTGGGGAGCCCTTCGGGCTGTGTCGCATCGTCTCGCAGCCGAGGCACTGGCAGGGAGAACAGCCGGATGAGTTCGAGGGAGTACGACGTGATCGTGGTCGGTGCGGGCCATGCCGGTTGCGAGGCGGCCCTGGCTTCGGCACGCATGGGCCGCACCACGCTGCTGATCAGCATGAACCTCGATCTGGTCGCACTCATGCCCTGCAATCCGAGCATCGGCGGCCCCGCCAAGGCGCACCTTGTACGTGAGGTGGATGCTCTCGGCGGGGGGATGGCGCTGAACACCGACCGCACATTCATCCAGATTCGGATGCTGAACCTCTCCAAGGGCCCCGCCGTACAGTCGCTTCGCGCTCAGGTGGACAAGCGGCTCTATTCACTCTGTATGAGGGAACGACTCGAGGGGGAAGACAGGCTCGACTTGTTACAGGCCACCGTTGCGGGCCTCCTGACCGATAAGGGCCAGATCCTGGGCGTGCGGTTAGCGATAGGGCAGGATATCCCATGCAAGTCCGTGGTGATCACCAGCGGCACGTTCCTCAATGGCGAGATCATGAGCGGGAGCTATCGAACGGCTGCAGGCCGGAGCGGCGAGCCGGCCGCGACAGCGCTATCAGACTCTCTCGTGGAACTGGGCTTGCAGCTGGGTCGATTGCAGACGAATACACCCCCTCGGATTGATGCTCGGACGATCGACTATGATCGGGCGACGCCGCAGTATGGTAGTGATAACCCGCTGCACTTTTCCCAGGCCCCGTACCGTGAGGAGCCGGTCATCCTGCCCGCAAACCGCGTGTATCCGATCGATCACCAGCCCTCATGGCGCCCGCAGATGCCCTGCTACCTGATACATACGAACGAGCGTACGCACCACATCATCCGCGAGAACCTGCACCTGTCGCCCGTCACCACGGAGGCGGAGGAGGCCAAGGGACCGCGCTACTGCCCTTCCATTGAAGACAAAATCGTCCGCTATGCGGAAAAGGACAGTCACCAGTTCTTTCTCGAGCCAGAGGGGTGGCGGACGACCGAAGTATACGTGCAGGGATGCTTCACCGGGCTGCCCGCCCAGGTGCAGGAGGAGCTTCTTCATTCGATCCCGGCGCTATCCCGGGCCCGCCTGGTACGGCCGGGCTATGCGATTGCCTATGACTATGTGCTGCCCTCTCAGCTGTCCCCCTCTCTGGAGACGAGGGAAATCGCCGGGCTGTTCCTTGCCGGGCAGATCAACGGCACGTCGGGCTATGAAGAGGCTGCTGCACAGGGCTTGCTGGCCGGAGCTAACGCCGCCCTGCACGCCAGGGGAGAGCCTCCCCTCCTGATTGGTCGGGATCAGGCGTACCTCGGCGTTCTGGTAGACGATCTCGTCACGCGTGACATCGATGAGCCGTACCGGATGCTGACCTCGCGGGCGGAGTATCGTCTGCTCCTGCGCCAGGACAATGCGGATCTGCGCCTGGCCGATGCGGCGCACGCGGTGGGACTCATTACCGATGCTCGCTGGCAATCAGTTGTGCGCAAGCGCGAGGCGATTGCATGGGAGATTGCGCGCCTAAAGCACACCAGCCTTGCTCCAGATGCGGTGAACGCCTATCTGGTGAGCAACGGACTGGAGCCACTGGCACAGGCCATGCCAGCATACAACGTTCTCAAGCGGCCTGGCGTGGGCGTCGAGATGGTGCGTCTCTATGCGCCTCCGGATCGCGAACTCGCGGAGGACGTCCTGGAACAGGCAGTCATCGAGATTCAGTATGAGGGCTATGTGAACAAGCAACGTCAGCAGGTGGATCGGGCCCGCCGGCTGGAGAACCGCCTTATTCCCAACGACCTCGTCTACCGAGACATGCATGGCATGCGGCTCGAGGCTCGCGAGCGACTGGAGCGCCATCGCCCGACCACTGTCGGGCAAGCTTCTCGGATCACCGGCGTCAGTCCGTCCGACATCTCGGTCCTTCTGGTCCACCTGGAACGACACAGAGTGGATGGCTCGGAGGCAACCGAATGACTCTGCGGACTCGATTGAGCCAGGCGAAAGGCGCTTGCGAGCCCGTGCGCCTCGTCCTTGCGGTGCTGATCAGGCTGGGCCTCATTCTGGGCTTGCTCCTGGTCACCGCCCAGGACGTGTCCCGCTATCGCCTCTATAGCAGAGGTCGCGAGTCCGGTACGGCTCAGGAACAACCCGCTCTGGAGGCGCCACGCCTTGGCATCGGCATCGCCCTGGATCAGTACGAGACCAATCTCGATCTCCTGGATGCCCTCAGGACGGTCCGGGAGATGGGATACGGCGCCGTGGTGCAGCGCATCAACTGGGCGACCATTGAGCCCGTTCGGGGCGAGTTCGAATGGCGTTTCTGGGATGAGGCTCTCAGGCTTGTTCACGAACAGGGTCTGCGCGTGATCGCGATCCTGGAGGGTGCTCCAGAGTGGTCTCGTGCGACCCATGAAGCCGACAACCCGGATGCGCCGCCACAGGACCCCGGGGACTATGCCCGCTTTGCGGCGGCGCTGGCCTCTCGATACGGTGATCTCCTCTATGCCTACCAGATCTGGGATGCACCGAACATCTACCCGCACTGGGGCAAGGGCGCGATTGATCCCGCGGGATACGTCGCGCTGCTGGAATCCGCAGCAGAGGCAATCCGCGCAGTAGATGACGACGCCCTGATCGTCGCCGGTGGCATGGCGCCGAACACGGAATCAGCCGGGCGCAACATGAGCGACGTGCGGTTTCTCAAGGAGATCTATCGCCTGGGCGCTGCGGAATGGTTTGATGTGGTTGGCGTCAAGGCGTACGGATTCTGGTCCGGACCGTACGATCGCAGAGTCGCGGACGATGTCCTCAACTTGTCCCGTGCCGTCCTGCTCCGCGAGGAGATGCGCCGGCATGGCGATGCCGGAAAGCCGCTATGGGCACTCGAAGGAGGCTGGGTTGCTCTTCCCGAGGGGTGGCGTGGAGCGCCCTCCCCCCTGGGGACCGACTCGGCGACGCTGCAGGCCCAACGTCTGCGAGATGCTTACGGGCGCGTTCAACGCGAATGGCCGTGGATGACGCTATTCTGTGCGCTGCATCTCCAGCCCGCTGCCGCGGAGGAGGATCCGATCTGGGGACTGGCCTTGCTCGACGCAGAGGGAGAGCCCACAGCGCTGATGCGTGACCTGGGGATGGGGCTGGGTGCTGACGGCGTATACAGCACTGGCCGGCATCAGGTGTCGCCCCAGCTGTCACTGGCGGGTGTTCCTGCTTCGCAGGAGCACACCCTGGAGATCACCTTCTACGGGACAGAGCTGGCTATCGAGGTCGAACCCAGCGGGGATGAGGGAACCATTCAGGTGATTGCCCCGCAGGCGCGCACAATCGCGCTGGGCATCGGCGGGCGTAAGGTACAACGCTATTGGCTGGTCCGTGGTGAGCAGCCCGGTGAACATACGGTAAGTCTCGTGGGTTCGGCTGCGGACCTGGCCGCCATCCGGAGCGTGTACAGCGGGATGCAACCGGCTGCGCTTTGCCTGGTGGGTCGGCTGGTGGCGGCCCTCGCTCTGGCGGCCTGGTTGGCGGCTGGTGTACAACAGCGACTGGCCTGCATCGACTGGCGCAAGCCATACCGCTGGGCTCGAACCCGGGCCAACAGCAAAGATGCTCTCCCGATCTTTGCCTTGGCCGTTGTGTTCGGCCTCTCTATGTCGGTGAGCGCCACTTATCTCAGACTGGCGCTCCTGGCGCTTTATGGAGCGGGGGCACTCTTGCGCCCGGACGCTGCCCTGCTGGTTGCGGTCGCCACCGTCCCTATCGCTCCGGTACACGTACCGCTGCCATATGGCAGCTTTTCGGTGACAGAGCTCGCAATCCTCTGCGCAGCGTTGGCGCGAGCGGGGGCCTCTGTGCTGGGGGGAGAGCCTCTCCGGACCGCGCGACGAGCCGCGCTGGGGTGGACCGATCTCTTCTTTGCCGGGTTCGTACTCTGGTCGTTCATCGGTGCATTCTCGGCTGAGTATCAGAGGGAGGCATTGAGGGAGTTCCGGACCGCGCTGGCAGAGCCTGCGGTCCTGTACGTTCTGTTGAGGCTAATTGGGAACGACGTGGATCTGTGGGAGCGACTGACACGCGCATTCTTCTTCTCCGCAGTGGGGACAGCGGTGTACGCCCTGGTTCTCTATCCGCTACCACAGGGAGTGATCGAGGCCGAAGGCGTGCGCCGGGCTCGGGCGTTCTACGGCTCACCTAATAACCTGGCCCTCTTCCTCGAAAGGCTACTGCCTCTCGGAGTGGCTCGGTTCGCGGCCCTGCGCCAGGGAAAGCGCCGTTGGGCCTGGCTTGGTGGCACGCTGCTGATCTCCCTTGCCGTTGGACTCACCTACTCGCGCGGCGCCTGGCTGCTGGGTATCCCCGCAGGGTTGCTCTGTCTGGCGCTGCTTCAGGGGAAGAGACCGCGCCGATATGCGCTGGCGGTACCTCTCCTGCTGTTGCTGGCGCTCATTCCTCTTTCGCAGACGGAACGTCTTGCCTCGCTCTGGCAACTGCAGGAGGGGACGACCTTCCTTCGGCTTCAGCTGTGGCGTTCCAGCTGGGAGATGGTCCGCGATCATCTCTGGACCGGTGTGGGCCTGGACAATTTCCTCTACTACTACGGTGACTACATCCGGCCGGGTGCCGAGATCGAGCGGTGGCTATCGCACCCGCACAACATCATCCTCGATCTCTGGTTGAGAACGGGGCTGCCGGGTCTCTTGCTCTACGCCGGCACCATGATCTCTGCCATCTTACCCACGGTCAGACGCTGGAGCCAGATGTGCGCAGAGGCCAGATGGGTCCCGGCGGGCCTGCTGGGCGGTGTGGCTGCCATGTTGGCTCATGGCTCGATCGACAACGCCCTCTTTGCTCCAGAGCTGGCGTATTATGCGGCCTTTGCCCTGGCGGCCATCGGCATGGGAGGGTCACGTTTGACAGGCAATCCTGGTTCTGTAGACTGATAGTTAGCACGTGCTAACTCCTGGTCTTCAGAAGGGGAAACTGCCTTGAGCCAAGATGTTGTTCCTCTCGATCGAGTTCCCCAAGGTCGCGTTGGCTCCATCGTGTCGCTGCAGGGTGGGCCCTGGGCCAATGCCCGGCTGGCCGCTCTCGGCTTCACCCCAGGTGCCCTGGTTCGCGTCGTTCGCAACTCCATGCGTGGGCCGATCATCGCATCCGTGCTCGAAACGAGCATCGCCCTAGGGAGAGGTCAGGCTCGGTGTATCCTGGTGCGATTCGGAGGAGACTAGCCCATGGCCATCGACGTGAAAAGCCGTGCGGTGGCTACCAGAACACTCAAGATCGCGCTCGCAGGGCAGCCCAATGTGGGCAAGAGCACCGTCTTTAACATGCTCACCGGCCTGAACCAACACGTCGGCAACTGGCCTGGAAAGACGGTGGAGATGAAGGCCGGAGGCCTGGAGCACCACGGGGTTTCGATTGATGTGGTCGATCTCCCTGGTACATACAGCCTCACCGCCTCGTCTCCGGAGGAGATCGTGGCCCGCGAGTACATACTGACTGAAGAGCCAGATGTGGTGATGGTTGTGATCAACGCCGCCAGCCTCGAGCGCAACCTGTACCTTGTGGCGGAACTGCTGGCGCTATCCTGCCCTTTGGTGATCGGTCTGAATATGATGGATGTGGCGGCCCGCGAAGGCTACGCGATCCGCCCCAGAGACCTCTCTGAGGCGATCGGCGTTCCGGTGGTTCCGATGACGGCGGCGCGAGGCGAGGGTGTGCACGATCTGCTGGACGAGGCGATTCAGGTTGCCCGCAGCGGGGGCGTTCAGGATGCGCATCGCCCGGAGATCCGCGAGGATCACCGCGCGATACTGGTGCAGGTGCAGGGGCTTATCGACGGCTTTGTGCCCGGCCGTTACCCTGCCGATTGGGTGGCGCTCAAGTTGCTCGAGGGCGATCAGGAGATCACCGCGCTGATGCACGGCCGGCTGCCCGTTCCGTCCTGGGAAGGCCTGCAGAGCGTGCTGCGCGCGCATGAAGACGCCATCGTGGCCGTGGCCAGCGGACGGTATGCGTGGATATCGCAGGTTGCCCAAAGGGCAATGACCAGGCCCAGAGCCGGCCACGTGACCATCACGCAGAGAATCGACGACTATGCTACGCACCCCTTCTGGGGCCTCATCGTGCTCGCCCTGGTGATGGGCGTGATTTTCGGGCTCACCTACGCTGTGGGGGGCCCGCTACAGGGATGGATCGAATCTGCAATGATGATGCCTCTCTCAGAGTGGCTTGCACAGGCGCTCGCCGGGACTCCCGGTTGGATTGGAGGGCTCATCATCGAGGGCGTGATGGGCGGAGTGGGCACCATGCTGACCTTTCTGCCGATTCTCGCCCTCTTCTTTGCCGGGATGGGTTTTCTGGAGGACGTCGGCTACATGGCGCGGGCGGCCTATGTGATGGATCGCTTTATGCATGGGATCGGCCTCCATGGCAAGAGCTTTATGCCGCTCTTTCTGGGCTTTGGCTGCAACGTGCCGGCCATCATGGGCGCGCGGATTCTGGACTCCCCGCGTGATAGAATCCTGACCATCATGCTCGCGCCGCTGGTGCCCTGTGCCGCCCGCCTGGCGGTCCTCACCGTGCTGGCACAGGCCTTCTTCCCGGAGAACGCGCTGGCGGTTACCTGGGGACTCACGGCATTACCGCTTATAGTTCTGGCCGTGGCGGGGCTCATCGCGCGAGGTGTCTTTCTACGAGACGCGCAGAGCGCCTTTATCATGGAACTGCCGCTCTACCATCTGCCCTCCTGGCGGACGATCGGGCTGACGGTCTGGCAGCGCACTGTTGCCTTCCTCAAGAAGGCGGGCACCGTGATCCTGGCGGTGTCGATCGTCATCTGGGCGCTGGTGTCCTATCCTGGGGATACCATTGAGTCCAGTTTTCTGGCGATGCTCGGCCGTCTGATTGAGCCGATAGGCAGGCTTATGGGGATGGGCTGGCGCCCCATGGTGGCCATCCTCAGCAGCTTTGTGGCGAAGGAGAATGCTGTGGCTACGCTGGGCGTGCTATACGGTGTGGGCGAGCATGCCGGTGGGCTGAGCGCGTTGATGGGTACAGAGTTCAGCCCCGCCTCTGCCCTCGCCTTTCTGGTCGTAGAGATGCTCTTTATCCCCTGTGTCTCGACCCTGGCCGTCATCCGCCAGGAGACGGGGACATGGAAGTGGGTGTGGGTGAACGTCGCCTTCCTGGGGTTGCTCGCCTTTATGGGGGGTGTTGTCGCCTACCATCTGGCAAGCCTGTGGCTTTAGGATAACCAAGATGCTGGAAAGACTACTACGATTCCTGGTGGAGACAGAGGTGAGCACGCTGGAGGCTGTATCCGGCGAACTCGGCATTGGGAGGGATCTCTTGGAGCAGATGCTCGGGGATCTTTGCCGGGGAGGCTATGTCTCGGTGGTGCCGATGCAATGCCAGCGACACTGCGAGGGATGCGCTGCTGAAGCGCAGTGTGCTATCATGGACGGCAGGCGACTCTGGAGCGTCACTGACAAGGGGCTACGGCTCGCTCACACCACCGGCCCCTGAGATCGCGAGTCCGAACGAGGGCGCGCGGACCTTGGAGGTATGCGTGTCTCAACTCCCCAGGGGTTCACCTGGCCCCCGGCGCATTGCCATCATCGGAACGACCGGGGCAGGCAAAACCACGCTGGCCGAGCAACTATCCCGGCGGTTGGCTATCCCTGCCGTGGAACTGGATGCTCTGTATTGGGATACCGGCTGGAAGCCGGCGCCAAGAGAGGAATTCCGGTCTCGCGTGTCCCAAGCTCTCGGAGATGCGTGGATAGCCGATGGCAACTACAGCCAGGTGAGGGATCTGGTCTGGGGGAGCGCCGATACGCTGATCTGGCTGGATATGCCCCTGTTAGTGGCTCTGTGGCGGGTTATCTCACGCACCGTTGGCCGTGTGCTCAGGCGTCAGGTGCTATGGAATGGCAATCGTGAGACCATACGCGAGGCGCTCTTCAGTGGCGATGGCCTAACCCGTTATCTCGTGCAGACGCACGGTCGCTACCGGAGGGAGCTCCCGGCCCTTTTCGATCAACCTCAGTATGCGCACCTGCGTCTCGTTCATCTCCGCTCGACCCGGGCTGTGTCGCGTTGGCTTCGAGCCCTCCCACGGGGGACTCTAGCACTGTGCTCTGATCGCGGCCATGCTGGCGGTACCAGTAACGGTACAGAGGCCTAAACCCGATGCGATCGTAGAGGCGTCGCGCCGCAGAGTTACCGTCGGTGACCTGGAGATAGGCGTAGCGCGCGCCTCGATGGGTCGCCAGATACAATAGCTGGCACACCAGAGCCGTTCCCAAGCCCTGCCGCCGCCTGTGTGGCCTGACCGCAAGGTCGAATAACCCGAGCATCTCGCCATCCGGAATCCCGAGACAACAACCCTCGGGATCTTCCTTCGGTCCGGCGCAGACATAAAGCCGGGTCCCTGTGGCCGCCTCGACGATGCGGCGGTGGGCGGACTGGTGTTCCTGCTCCTGCCCCGCAGCCCGAGCGTAGCCGCTCATCCATTGTGTGAGATCGCGCGCCTGCCAGATCTCCGCGTGAGATCCTGCTACGGCTCGGTTGAGCAGGTCCAGTGCAAGGACGTGAGTGAGATCTGCTCGCTCATAGCAGCGCTGCTCCAGGAAGAAGTCGATCTCTGGTCCGGACCATGGCTCGGCCAGCCGAAAGATGGGCGGGAGCCCGTGTTCGCGGGAAATCGTCTCTGCAGCGAAAACCTCATCGGCCAGGGAGGATGTGGCCGGACCGTATGGGGTGGCACAGTTCACGCGCCGCGTGTACCCATCGGAGAAGCGAAGCAGCCACGTGGCGAGAGACATCTCTACGATGGCTGGCCAGGCACGGAGAGAGGCCCGCTCAACTGGGGCTGCCAGCGGGTTCCCTGGGATGTCCGCTATGACGGTGTTCAGTGTGTTCAGTGGCTCTGCCACAGCACACGCTCGTAGATGGCCTCGTACTGCCCGACGATTTCGCGGTAGTCGAACAGACGTGCGCGCTCGCGGGACGCATCGGCGAAGCGCCGGTGTACAGCCCTGTCCCCGAGGATCTGCAACGCATAGGCCGCCATGGCATCCACATCGCCTACGGGGGCCAGGAATCCCGTTTCCCCGTGCGACACGACCTCAGGCAGCCCGCCGACATGGGTAGCCACGACGGGCACGCCGCTCGCCATCGCCTCCAGGGCCACAAGCCCAAAGCTTTCAGTCTCACTGGGAAGCAAAAGCAGATCGGCCTGCTGCAGAATCGGCTCGATCTGCTCCACAATACCGACAAAGCACACGCGATCGGCGACCCCCAGGTCAACGGCCAGCTGCTGCGCCGCGCCTGCCGCTGGGCCATCGCCCACCATCAGCAGCCGCGCCTCCAGGTGCTCCCGCACGCGCGCAAAAACGCGCACCACATCCTCGGTGCGCTTTACCGGGCGGAAGTTGGAGATGTGCATGAGCGTAACTTCGCCAGAGCAACTGACGGGGGGGATACAGCCCGGGCACGGCCTGGCGTGTCGCTCGGGATCGATAAAGTTGTAGACTACGTCGATGGGACGGCGGATGGCGAACTCTTTCACCGCCTCGTCGTGCAGCCACTGGGAGACAGCAGTGACGGCATCGGACTGCTCGATGGCCCACCGCGTGATCGGACGGAAGGTGGGGTCACTCCCGACGAGCGTGATATCGGTCCCGTGCAAGGTCGTAACGACCTTCAGATCAAGCTCAGGGGCAGCATACTTGGCCATGAGAGCCGAGGCCGCGAAGGGGATGGCGTAGTGAACGTGCAGGATCTGCAGATGCCTCATGCGAGCGACCGAGACGATTTTGGAGGCCAAAGCAACGCCATGCGGGTAGTTCTGCAGCAGGGGATAGCTGTAGCCTTCGACCTCGTGAAAGCTGACTCTCTCTGGAATCTCAGAGAGCCGCAGTAGCGCTGCGTATGAGATGAACGCGACCTCGTGCCCCGCCCTCGCCAGGTGCTTGCCCAGTTCGGTTGCCACGACGCCGCTTCCGCCATGGGTGGGATAGCAGGTGATGCCGATACGCATTGTCTTGTGGCCGCTCCTTGGGGGCTTGCTTAAAAGGCGGAAAACGACACGTCCATTGGATCCCCGATGGCCATGCGGCCCCGTATCAGAAACGCCTCACCGTACCGGCACCCGATCTGAGCGCCGTAGTAGGCCATACGGCTGTGCAGCAGCCACCGGTAGGCGTCCGAAGTCAGCCGAGTCTGCTGGAAGGAGGGATCATCCGCCCGAAACTGAGAGCCATAGGCCTCGATAGCCTCCATCTTGCGCTCGTATTGCGCGGAGATATCCACGACAAAGGTAGGCTCAAACTCGTACCAACTCATATAGTACATCAGCCGTGGTGGCCGGAAGCTCTGCTGACCTGTGCTGAGCCTTTCGAGCCCGGCCGAGAACACCCCCTCGTAAATGAGCTCGCTCGCATGGTAGTGGTCCGGATGGCGGTCCTGATGGTACGGTAGGAGCACGAGCCTGGGACGATACTGTCGAACGACGCGAGCGATCCGGAAGCGGGCATCCGGAGAGTTGGTCAGATTCCCGTCCTGCAAGCCAAGGTTCACCCGTAACTGGGCCCCGAGGATCGTCCGGGCGGCTTCGGCCTCCACTGCCCGCGTTTCCGGTGTGCCGCGCGTGGACATCTCCCCACGCGTCAGATCCACCAGGACGACCGAACGGCCGACGTCGCCCATTTTGATCAACGTGCCGCCACAGCCCAGCTCGATATCATCCGGGTGCGCGCCAAAGGCCATCACATCGGCTTCAGCCATCGCCACTCTCCACTGTGATGATGGCATGCTCAAAGATCTCGGCGTCTCCCAGATGGCACAGACGATTCACAAAAGCGGGGCCATAGTGCTGGACAAAGTGTGTGATGGGCAAGACCCTTTCCTGCAACCGCCCCCTCGGGACGATGAGATTCCGCGAGGACTGTAGCTCCCGCCGAGCATAGCCCTGGCGGCTCAAGGTCACGTTGATGGCGCGCTCCTCCAGTTTGTCGATATTCCGATGCGCTGTGCTCAACGCCTGTTCCCAGGAGCGGCCCAGGTTAGGGTCAAGTCCCTCAACATGGTCTTTGAGGGGAAGGAGGGCGCTCTCTACTCCCGCTCGCGCGGCCGCAAAGCGTTCCAGGGCCTCGGCCGGCATCAGAGCCCTCATGACGGCGTCGATGTCCAGCTCGGACGTGAGAATGTCGCGCGGACCGAGTCCGTAGGCTGCCAGGCGCTCTCTCTGGGCGGACGATACGATGGTAAAGCTCTGCCTGGGGAAGCAGATCGGCTGGGGGATACCGAACAACTCATAGAGGGGCCGAAGCATTCCTTGGTATGCGAGTTCCCCGGCTCCCAGTGTGCTGGCAATGACGGGCAGGGTGCCGTCCGCCAGGAGCGGGCGCAGCGCCGCGTCTGTGGAGAACCGCTCCGGGTGGTCTGCGGCCTGATCGGCCGAGATGCCTCCCTCCTCTACTCGAACGCGATGTCCGCTGTCGGAAAAGGTGTACAGCACTCCGGCCGTCTGGGGATCGAGAAGAGCGGTGTAGCCGTCCCGTTCCAGATCGGCCGCGGCGGAGGCGAGTCGGGAGCCGATCTCGGCGCGGTCACGCAGCGCTGCGCGCAGAAAGCCTCCCGCAGCCGGGCGCAGCGTTGCGGGCTCCAGCACGATCAGGCCTTCATCGGCAAACGTCCGGAGCCATAGACGCGCGATCCAGTCACAATAGCGCCCGGACAGGGGTTCGGTCATCTGCCGAGCTGACTCTGCATAGGGGCCGGCCTGCGCGCCGGACCAGTACGCTGCCCAGGCATCCAGCACCTGTTCCGTCATCGGCAGGTCTGAGATGGGCCGCCCCTTGCCTGCCCAATCGAAGGAGATTCGCCCGATCTCTCCATCGGGCTGCAGATAGTGAGTATGGTTGATCTCGCCAAAGTCATGGTCTTCGCTCGCGAGCCAAAAGACCGGTACCGCCCGTATGCCGAGCCGGGAACTGAGGATCCGCGCCAACCGGATCGTACTCGCGATCTTGTAGGCCACGTAGGCCGGGCCGCCCAGGAAGCCAGCCTGCTGACCGCCCACGACGCAGTAGACATCCGGATCCTTCAACGCCTCGGTGTTTTCCAGGGTTCGCTCCGATGCGCCAAGCGGACGGACGTAGGCCTCGATCTGTTTCGAGACGGTCTCCCGAGGATAGGGGTATCCTCTTCGCGCGGCGAGCGCGCCGGAATAGTCAAGGGGCTCGTGGCTGTAGTGGCCTAGCACGCTGCGCCGGCCTTCGACGTAATCCAGAAAGAGCCGGTTTCCAGCCATCTGCGGTACCTGGCGCCAACTGACCGTATCGATCATACGTCTCCTCTATCTTCTATTATCAGGAGGGGCCCCTCGCCACAGTGTCAAACGTTATGAGAGTCCGACCGTAGCGTGAGGCCAGGGGCAGATCCGAGTGCCGCCAATGATACTCGCAAACGCCCTCACGGTCCACGCGGTGGGTAGAGGCGCCCGCGCATCCTGATTGCCGAACGGCTGCGGGAACGAAACGCGCTTGAGCGTCGTCATACATGGGGCATACATCCGGTGTTGCACACTGCGACGCACCTGTCCGCCAGCACGGAGCTTTGGCCGGCCCCGGGGGCTATGCTATACTGGACTCATTACGCTTGGGACTGTGGCGAGAGGGATAGGCCATGTTCAGAGATCGGCCCTGGCAGCGCGCGGTCAGCACCTTTCTGACGGTCGTCATCACCGCAGGGGCGCTGTACTCGGGCTTTTTCTTCTTTTCGACTGTGCGGGCTGTTGTCGCGCAGATGGACCTGCCCTTTGCCGGTCGCCCGGCAGAGCCTGTTCAGCGCAGCCACCCGGCTGCCCCGGAGGAGGCGGGCTCGGCATACGGCGAAGAAATCGTCCTCCCGGAGGCCGCGGCCCTCGATGAACGCCGGAACGTCCTGGTGCTGGGCATCGATCAGCGGGAGGGAGAGGGTGGGCCCTGGCGCACGGATACCATGATCCTCTTGTCCGTCGATCCGGCGACGAACTCCGCCGCGATGCTATCCATCCCGCGCGACTTGTGGACCACGATCCCGGGCTATGGCGAGAGCCGCATCAACACGGCGCACTATACCGGAGATGATCAGGACTATCCGGGCGGAGGGCCTGCCCTGGCCAAGAAGACGGTCTGGTATGCGCTGGGCGTCCCGGTTCACAACTATGTGCGAGTGAACTTTGCGGGCTTTGAGGAGCTTGTGGACGCGATCGGTGGCCTCGATATCGAAGTGCCAGAGGAGATTCGCGATTCCAAGTACCCCACCGCTGACTATGGAACCATGGAGCTTTACATTCCTGCGGGCCCACAGCACATGGATGGGGAGCTCGCGTTGCAGTATGCACGGACACGCCATGGGTCGAGCGATTTCTCCCGGATGGCCCGTCAGCAGCAGTTGCTGCGCGCGGCCTTTGACAAGGCTCTTCGCCTGGACATTCCCCTGACGCGCATCCCCATGATCCTGCAGCTCCTGGGATCATCCGTACAGACAGATCTCACGCTACAGGAGATCATGGCGCTTGCGTCCGCGGCCCGTAACGTGGATCCCGCCAACCTCCGGAGTGGCGTGATCGATGGCTCTATGACCACCACAGTCATCACGCCTCAAGGCTGGATGGTCGAAGTGGCGGATTGGGCCAAGGTGCGCGCGCTGGTGGATGATCTCTTCCCAGCGACACCTCTGGTTTCGCCCACCGCCGAGAACGCTGTGCCCGTGGATTTGGCATCCGAGGGTGCGCGCATTGCGGTGTACAACGGAACCCTCTCTGCCGACCTGGCCCAGCGAACCGCTGCTGCGTTGGAAAGCAGGGGTTTTGTGGTGGAGGGTTTCGGCAATGCGGATCGGTTTGACCATGAACAGACACTCATCGTGGTCTACCGCGATGCTCCGGCATCGGTGAGCGCCCTGTGCGCGGAGCTTGGCGTGGCACCGGAGGCGGTGATCTACCAGGACGAACCCGGGGAAACGATAGACATCGCCATCATCCTGGGGCAGGATTACCAGAGGGAGCAGGAAGGCCAGCCCTAGCTCGCGCGCTTCTCGCGTGTCTCTGGGCGAATGATTGGCGACGAACCTGTGGCCGGGAGTACAGTGCCCGATCCAGGTTCGTCTTTGTTATGGGCAGGCGGGCTGTGCCTGCTCGCAGGCAAGAACATGAGGAAGAAGCATGATACTGGATTCCTTCGACCTTTCTGGCAAGGTGGCGTTGGTCAGCGGAGCCAGCCGGGGATTGGGGCAGGCGATGGCGCTTGGGCTTGCGGAGGCGGGGGCGGACATCGCGGGCGTCTCGCGCGGCGACTGCCGGCAGACCGAAGCCGCCATCGCCACGATGGGGCGACGCTTTATGCTTCTCAAGCATGATTTGGCCACGACGACTCCGCAGGAACTTGAGGATCTCGTGTTCCGTGTGGTCAGGGCCTGGGGCCGTCTGGACATCCTGGTGAATGCGGCTGGGATCACAATCCGCCAACCGGTGCTGGACTGCTCGCCGGAGGCCTGGGAGCAGGTGATGCAGGTGAACCTGCGCAGCCTCATGTTCCTTTCGCAGGCGGCGGCCCGCTATATGCTCGCTCATGGCGGAGGCAAGATCATCAATGTCGCCTCCGCACTCTCGTTCCAGGGAGGCATCCTCTCTGCTCCTTACGCAGCCTCCAAACACGGTGTCGTCGGCGTCACCCGCGCGATGGCGAACGAACTGGCCGAGCAGCACATCAATGTGAATGCGATCTCTCCCGGCTACATGCTGACCGATCTGACTGCCGGGCTGGCGGCGGATCCGGAGCGTGAGCCAGCCATCACGGCGCGCATACCTGCCGGCCGATGGGGCACCCCCGCGGACCTCAAGGGCGCCGTGGTCTTTCTTGCGTCGGCCGCATCCGAGTATTGCCACGGTATCGTCCTTCCGGTGGATGGCGCCTGGCTTGCCCGCTAGCGCCGCGTGACGCGATTGAGAGGAACGACCTTTAGAAGGAGCCGAATGAGCAGATCTGCCGTGTCGCGGCCCGGTACCACCAACCATCGGATGATGACGATCCTCCTGTGCGTGGCCGTCTTGATGTACTGGATCTCTCTGTACATCTACGCGCCCACGTTGCCCACGTACGTGGAGAACAAGGTGGATTCGTTATCTTCCGTGGGGATCATTCTGTCCATGTATGGACTGTGGCAGGCGATCATCCGTTTTCCTCTCGGCCTTGTAGCGGATTGGGTGGGCAGACGCAAGCCCTTTGTGCTCGTCGGGCTGTCGCTGGGCGCGCTCGGCGCGCTGTTGCTTGCCTCTGCGGATAGCGCCAGCGGCTTACTGATCGGTAGGGCCGTCACCGGCCTTGCGGCGGGGACCTGGGTCCCTCTGGTGGTGATGTTCTCCAGCCTGTTCCCGCCGGAAGACGCGGTTCGTGCCAGCGCGCTGCTCACGTTTGTGGGCGGAGTGGGGCGAATACTCGCCACGGCCCTCACCGGGACGCTCAACAACTGGATGGGGTATTCGCTGGCCTTCTACCTGGCTGCTGCCGCCGCTGTAGTTGCCGTTCTGACAATCCTGCCAGCGCGCGAAGACCCTCAACCGCCCAAAGCGCCCTCCCTCGGCGATCTCGCGCACCTTCTCTCTCGCAGCGATGTGCTGCTGCCATCGTTGCTCAGCATGATCCACCAGTATGCGAACTGGGCAACGACGTTTTCTTTTGTGCCAATTCTAGCGGGAGCGCTGGGTGCTGATGACGTCATGCTCAGCGCCTTGCTTAGCTTTAACATCGCCGTGGTGACTTTCGGTAACCTGATCGCCACTGCAGTGGTGTGCCGGATTGGGGCGCGCCACATGGTGTATTTGAGCTTTGTCCTGCTGGCGCTTGGCACGGCCTCTGCGGCGATCGCACGGTCAATGGTGGCTGTGTTTGTTCTGCAGTTCGTCATCGGGCTCTCCAATGGCATCGGCTACCCCGTGTTGATGGGGATGTCGATTCGGAATGTGGACGAGGCGCAGCGAGGAACCGCCATGGGCTTTCACCAGGCGGTGTACGCGATCGGGATGTTCGCCGGGCCCGCGCTCAGTGGCGTATTGGCCGATCGATTTGGGATGTCGCCCATGTTCGTGGCTACGGCGGTAGCCAGCCTGTTGATCGGGCTGGTGGGCACACGAAGGCTCAGTGCAGGGAGGTCGCTCTAGATCGGAAGCGTGCGGAGCCCCTGAGCTTACCGCGATTTCACGCCGGCTGCAGGCTGGCCTAATGGAGTCCTCCCGAACGCTCTGGTAACATACAGGGCACAGATTCTGGCATTACCCTTCACAGAAGGAGACTGCCGTGGGACTCCAAGACCGGAGACGGCTTGCCCCCCGACTGCTACTGCTCTGTCTCTTTGTACTTGTGCTGCTGCCTCCCCGTCTTTCGGCCGAACCGTTGGCCGAGCCCGACGGGGTGTGCCTGTATCTGCCGTACGCGGCTGCGAGTACGCGGCCGGCCTGTGCGCCCATCCCGGAAGAATCGTACTCGGCGATCCCTGTGGAGGTCCTTTCACCGGATCCCGGCGTGCCCGGCTCTGCCCATCCGGATCTCAACCTCGCCTTGCGGGGCTACCGAGAGAACAGCTCCGCATTGCGCAGCCTCGTGGCGATCAACGGCGCCACCGATCCTAACGCTCCCAGGCTCCAGACCATCTTTGCCGATTCCCGATATCCTAGCATCGACCGCGTCTACCAGGTCTATCAGTGGGATGGGCGTTGGCCGGGGGTGTATGGAGTTTACCCGATTACGAGCCCTGAGGTGACGTTGATCGGCCTGGCGGCGACACCGGGAGAAAAGGTCATCGTTCCGTACCGTGGCCCCGAGATCTTTTGGGACACGGTGGCCGATCAGCACTATGTCGCGATGGTGCTCTACGCAGCCCCCGATCGGATCACGATCAAGTACACGCGCGAAGACCACGTCATCACCGGCTACACCGTACACATCGAGGGTATATGTGTGGAACCAAGGCTGGTGGCGCTCTACAACCAGCTGGAAGCAGCCGGCCGCAGGAGCCTGCCTGGTCTGCGATACGGGCAAGCCATCGGACGCGCAGCGGACCACGAGCTGGGCGTGGCCATTCGGGATACAGGGTCCTTCATGGATCCCCGGTCACGCAAGGACTGGTGGCAGGGTCTTGTCGCACCCAGCGTGGAGCAACTGCCTGTCCTGGATGTGAGTGGGGAGGACTGGTATCAGAGGCAGCAGGAACGTCTGCTGGATCACGGGCCAGTAGAAGGGGATTGATCACAGTCTGGCAGGGCCCTGGCTTGGCGAGGACGCGGCCCAGAGCGAGACGGGCCGCTAGTCTCTGGGGGCCTGCATCATCTCGATTTCCAGCCCGTCCGGCAGGCGTATCCAGTTATGCCCCTGCGGCATCTCCTGAACGCCCCACCGGTAAGCTTCCTCCAGAGCGGCCTCCAGATCATCGGCGTAGATGCCTAGATGCGCCATCCGGCCTTCCGGCCCCTCAAAGCTCTTGTCAGAGACGAGCTGAATGCCGCCCACGGTCCACACCTGCTGCGGATCGTCCGGATCCCCGGCGATGCGGCGGACGGGCATGCCCAGTGCGGCGAAGAAGGCGGTGTGCCACTGGATGTCACGGACGCGAAAGGCCGTGTGCTGAAGGTAGCAGGTCTTGTCGTAGGCCATGGCGCTCCCCTCTGATAGTCAAAGCCAGGATGCCTCCGGGCAGAGGCTCGTTCGGGCTAACGGACCGGGCCGATATGCTGCATCGGCCAGTAGCGGAACCACGCCCGACCGATGATGTCCTCATACGGGACCATACCAAAGGACCGCGAGTCGTTGCTAGCGTTGCGGTTGTCTCCCAGGACGAGCAGGTGCCCCTCCGGGACGATCTGTGTGGGCATGCCGCCGAGCATGGTTTCATCGAGATAGGGCTCCTGCAGTGGCTCTCCGTCGATAAAGACCTGAGCTTGCCTGATCTCCACCGCTTCGCCGGGGAGGCCGACCACTCTCTTGATGAGGGGTAGCGTTCCACGCTGCTGAGGCCTCAGAACGACGATGTCCCCTCGTTCTGGCTCGTGTAGTCTGTAGCTGATCTTTTCGATGATCAGCCTCTCGTCGTTGTACACCGTGGGCTCCATGCTCTGGCCTTCCACACGGGTGGCCTGCGCGATGAACAGGTTCACCACTACAACGATCACCAGAGCCGGCAACACCGACTCGAGTATCTCGCGGAGCCACGAAACCCGCTGAGGTTGATCTGTCATTTCACCGTACCATCTGGAGATGGGGTTTTAGCAAAGCCCCACACCGGCCGGTTCAGGCCGGTGTGGGGCGCACGGACTAGCGCCGGCCGCGAGAGCCGCCGTCACGATCGCGGCTGCGACCGCCTCCGCTCGGCTTTCGGTCCCGCTCGCGAGCCTCCTCGGCCGTCCAGCCTTCCAGAACGGCCTGGCGCGAGAGGCGCACACGACCGTTAGCATCGACATCGGTCACCATTACGGTGATCTCATCGCCTACCTGCGCCACATCCTCGACACTGGCCACACGGAAATCAGCCAGCTGGGAGATGTGGACCAGGCCGTCGTGGCCGGGCATGAACTCCACAAAGGCTCCAAAGTCCGTGGTGCGCACGACCTTGCCCGTGTAGATCCGCCCCACCTCTGGCTCTGCGGTGAGGGCCGTGATGCGAGAAATCGCCTCGGCCATGGCCTCGCCGTTGTTGGAGGCTACGGTCACGATTCCGTCATCATCGACGTTGATGCTCACACCCGTCTCATCGATGATCCCACGGATGTTCTTGCCGCCTGGCCCGATCAAGGCACCGATCTTGGAGACCGGGATCGTGACGGTTGTGATCCGCGGAGCGAAGGGCGACATGTCCGTCCTCGGCGCAGCTAGCGCCGCGTTCATCACATCGAGGACCTGCATGCGCCCGACCTTGGCCTTGGCCAATGCCTCCACGATCAGGTGGTGGGCGAGGCCCGTTATCTTGATGTCGAGCTGAATGGCCGTGATACCCTTGGCCGTCCCCGTCACCTTAAAGTCCATATCGCCCAGATGGTCTTCCAGGCCCTGGATATCGGTGAGCAAGGCATAGTTGTCATCCGACGTGATAAGGCCGATGGCGATGCCGGCAACTGCCGCTCGGAGGGGCACACCCGCATCGAACAGAGCCAGGCTGCTGGCGCAGGTGCTGGCCATGGACGTTGATCCATTGGACGACACTGCTTCGGACACCGTTCGAATCGTGTAGGGGAACTCCTCGGCTGGCGGGAGGACGATCTGTACCGCCTTCTCTGCCAGGGCTCCATGCCCGATCTCGCGACGCCGGGGGCCTCGCATGGGGTAGGCTTCGCCGGTGGAGTATGGCGGGAAGTTGTAGTGGTGCATGTAGCGCCTGGTTCCATCTTCCGAGAGCCATTCGATGCGCTGCTCATCATCGGCGGAGCCCAGCGTGACGATGTTCAGAACCTGAGTCTCGCCACGGCTGAACAGGGCCGAGCCGTGTACCCGCGGCAGAAGCCCGACTTCAGCCTTGAGCTCGCGGATCTCATCCAGTCCGCGGCCATCGATCCGCTTGCCGGTGGCGATGATGCGATCTCGCATAGCCTTCTTCATAAGGGCTTCAAAGGCCTCTGCGAGCTGGGGGGCCGGCAGTTCTTCACTGGCATGAGTGAGCAGCTCTGCGCGGAGGGCATCCTCTGCGGCGTGGCGCTCCTCGCGCGGCAACTCTCCCGACACCAGCTCTGTGATCCTGGCCTGCACGCACTCGCGCGCCAAGTCGGCAACCTCGGCCGGCACACCAAAGCGCTGTCCGGGCTTTTTCTCTTTGCCGATGGCCGCACGCATCTCAACTTGGAGCGCGATGACGCTCTGCATGGCCTCGTGACCGATGCGGATGGCCTCGGCGATGATCTCCTCAGAGAGTTCGTTGGCGCCCACCTCGATCATATTGACCGAGTCCGCCGTGCCAGCGAGGGCCATATCGAGTTCGCTGACGGCGATCTCGCTGTTCACCGGGTTCAGCACGTATTCGCCATTGATGTAGCCGACTCGCACGGCACCCACGGGTGTCTCGAAGGGGATATCCGAGATCATCAGCGCGGCCGAAGCGCCCACGATCGAAAGAATGTCGATCGAGTGTTCCTCATCCGCCGAGAGCGGGGTGATGACGATCTGGACATCATTCCGGTAGCCATCCGGGAAGAGGGGCCGCAGCGGGCGGTCCACCTTGCGAACGGTCAGGATGGCTTCAGTGGAAGGCCGACCCTCGCGCTTGAAAAAGCCGCCGGGGATCTTGCCTGCGGCATAGCGCCTCTCCTCCAGATCCACCGTCAGCGGGAAGAAATCGATGCCGTGACGGGGCTCGCTGGAGGCCGTCGCCGTGACGAGGATAACCGTATCTCCCCAGCGCATCAGGACCGAGCCACCGGCCTGCTGCGCCAGTTTGCCCGTGCTGATCGTGATGGGCTCGCGCCCGAAACCTGCTGTAAACTCCCTTTCCATGTCCGCTCCTCACCTCTTTACTGGCGGGCGGGCGGAGCGGATTGACCAGGGACTGGGGAGTATGTCCCACCGTGTGGGGCGCAGTCCCCAATTCCTGCGCAAAACCGCTCTGCCCTCCCTGTGACAGCAACCCGATCGCGTTCGGGTAGCGCTCTCATCCAATGACCGAAAAGAGAGTAGCTCTGGACCCAACGGGCCGAGAACTACTCTCCTGATCGCAAAACGCACCCAGATTGCGTGTAGATCAGCGCCTGAGGCCGAGACGATCGAGCATCTCACGGTACTTGGGCTCATCCTCACGACTCAGATAGTTCAAGTGACGGCGCCGTTGACCGACAAGCTTGAGCAAACCACGACGAGAATGAACGTCAGCCCGATTCTCCCTCAGGTGCTCCGTCAGCCGATTGATTCGCTTGGTGAGCAGTGCAATCTGAACTTCCGGTGAGCCAGTATCCTCAGGATGACGATGAAACTGATCTACGATCTCATCCTTCTCGCCCTTTGTCAACGGCATATCGCTTTCCCTTCCTGCACAGTCATTGGTTGACGGCGAGGATTATAGCACAGGTGGGCCTGCCAGGCAAATCCGAGGCCGCCTCGACCATCGAGTCGTGGACCTTGGCAGGCGAGGGGCTTCAAGCGCTGGCGCGACACGTCGCCTCAAGCTCTTTGGCTTCTGGCTAGGATTCTAGCAGGCGCGAGGCCTGTGTGTAGAGATCTCCGTCGCGCGCTGCGCGCAGAGAAGCATCTGCCCAGGAAGGGAACCGGGGCAGGCGATTCGCGCAAATCAGGTTGACCAGGGGAGCCACACAACTATCCGTGATAGCTTCGCGTTCGCTGAACGACCCATAGGCGGAGGCAAAGGCCTCCCGGGCCTCGACCGATAGAGCCAAGGTCACATTTCGCCAGTCGGCATAGGGGTATCCCCGCCCGAGCAGACCATAGTCGAACATGAGGGCGCTCCGGCCATCACGGGACACGGCCAGATTGGTCCATGAAAAGTCGTTGTAGGTCAGCGTCCTGGATAACTCCGCAACGCGGGTTTGCAGTTCTACCAGGTGGTCAAGCACATAGTCCCAGGTCATCACGGCCTCCGGGAACCTCTCGCGGAGCGCGATGAGGGCATCAGCACTGATCAGGTCGGACTCGGCCCACAGGCCCTCCAGGGCGGCCACGCGGGTGCCCGCTCTGTGCAGCGTGCGGTACCACTCAGCCAGGGCGACAGCGACGGTGGGATCGGCCAGATCGTCACGCATTCCCAACCGGAGCGAATCACTGCAGGAGAGATCCTCGAGCAGCAGATAGCTTTCGCCCTTTGCGAGAACCTTCGCCATGGGCACGCCAAGGGATTGAAGCAGAGCATAGTTGGTGATCTCTCTCCGCTCCGGCACGTCTGACATGTACTTGAGGATGGCTGGCTCGCCATCCAGCCATACCCGGTATACGCAGAGGCCGTCTTGGCTCTGCAAGAGAACCATGGAGTAGGGCTGGCGTTCGCCCAGAGCTGCCCGCACCTCGGCCTCCAGCGGCCGCAGTTCTCGGTGATTATGGACAGATCCGCTCACGTCCGATCGTTCTGCAGGCGGGTGATCAGGGAGGCCACCGTGGCGCGCAATTGGCTCTCCTGCCGGGGATCTCGGTAATCGCGGAAGTATCCCTCCACGTTGAGCAACAGGGCGAGGTACACCGTGTAGAGATCCAGACGAACCCGCTCGTCGAGGGTGAAGGTATCCGTCCGCCCATACGACCGGTAGAATGCGCTCCGCGGACCCAGCACATACAGCCCTTCGAGCAGCGCACAGACGAACTCCATGAGGGGGTCGCCAAAGACGGCCCGTTCCCAATCGATGATTCTCGTGATCCGGCTCGAGGACACGTCATAAAAGACGTTGCCAGGCCAGAGATCACGATGCAGCAAGCTGGCCGTGCTCACGGCACACAGGGAGGGAGCGCAGGCGGCCACTGTGTCACGAATCTCGCCCGAGGGGACGCCCAGATCAGCACAGACATCCTCTGCGTCGAGCAGGACGTCGTTGATCATGTCGGAAAAGGCCTGGCACCATGTGTCGCCCCGATGAGTTGGCCTGGCGAAGAAGGGCATCTGCAGCTCATGGAGCTCACGAGCGTACTTCCCCACAATACCGTAGGCCTGCTCCAGTTGGTGAGGATCCATCTCTTCCATCAGGCTATCGAGACTCACGCCCGCGAGGTGCTCCAGCACCAGATAAGGGCTCTCGACGTGCGGACTGGATGTACAGTGAGACAGCACCTGGGGCACGGGGATGTCCGAGTGGCTGGAGACGTAGCGAAGCGTCTCCACCTCTGTCTGAAGCAGGGCGTCCTCCTGCCGCAAGACCTTTGTGGAGGGGTGTGGGGCAATCTTGAGCACAACGACCAGGCCGTCGGCGTAGGATAGCCGTAGTGCGGTGTTGTAGTATCCGTTGCCCAGCTCCCGCGAGTCCGATAACGGGGCTGCGTGAACCTCGGCAGCCAGCGCATGTATCGTCTCAGGGGAGAGATGCTGTTTTGTCGCGCTCTGGATCACTAACGGGAGCCTCCATGTGCTGATGAAACCCTGTGGGTTTGCAGATGGGGCCAGGCACGCACGGGCAGGACGCGGTTAGCGGCCTCGCACGATGCCCGCATGCCGGGATGCCTCTGTCCTAGTAGATGATGTCGTTGATGAAGGGCTCCCGCGTGGCGCTCTGCCGAGCAAAGTCGATGACGTAGCGCGTATCCGCCGTACACAGGATCGCATCATCGAGGTCGACACGAAGGATACAGGTATGGGGGTCGTCCTCATTGACGTGCCGGGCGTAGAAGGCGCAGAAGACCTCTCTCAACTCCTCGCGCAGCTCCCGATTGACCGCCTCCAGAGGATTGCCGAGGTTCACTCCTCTGCCGTGGGCGATGAAGAGACCGTGACACAGGGCCACATGCGGGTTCTGCGCGATCTCTTGCATCTTGTGGCTCAACGCATAGGTGGTAATGTAGAAGGCTCTGCCTTTGTAGTAGGCATTGACCATGCGGAGGTTAGGGCGCTCGCCAGCCACTGTGGCGAGAGAGAGGGCGACATCGTGCCCGTACATCCGGGCCAGTTCGTCAAGGGCCTCGTTGAAGGTGTCCACTGGTGCCTCCGTGTCTGCATGGCGCCCCGGGGCGTGAACGCCTGGGCGGGGATGGGCGCGCTCGCGAATAGCCACGTCAATCCGGGTGAGCGTGCCACCGCGGGCCGGCCGACGCATGGACGCTCGCCGGCCCTATGATAGCAGGAGGGAAGGCATCAGGCCAGGCAATTCATCGGGCTCTTGTGCAAGAAAGCAGAGAGGCCGGGGTATCGGACACTCCCGGCCTCCTGGCAGGACGCATCGCGCCGGTTCACCCAAGCAGGCGGATCGCCACGTAGCTGAGCAACGAAGTGATGCCTGAGACAAACATGCCCCAGACCAGATCGATGATAGTGATGACTGCGGGCCAATCACGCACAGTGGCGAGGTTGGTCAGGTCGTAGGTGGCATAGCATACCAGACCAAACAGCACGCCCAGGCCCAGGGCCATCTGCCAGCTTTGCGCCATCAGGGCGGGATTCACCACGAACACCACAATGCCGAGGATGAACAGCATGTAGAAGATAAAGGCGGCCGCAATGTTGACGCGCGAGGTCATCAGGTAGCCCAGATGACGGGCGTAGAGCGACTTGGCGATTACATTCAGCCAGACCATGTCGATGGCCAAGAAAATCGCCAGCGCGATGGCATAGTTGCGGATATTCTCGAGGGTCAAAATCTGAGACACGGCTAACCTCCCACGTCCATCAGTTGCCTTCCTTAGGGAACCAGGGCACAAAGATGCTGGTTCTCTGAGCATAGCTCTCCCAGCCTGGCTTGCGGCTCATGGAGCGCTCCAGCATCGGCACGCCCGAGACAAAACGAAGCAGATAGGTGATCACGACGGGGCTAACGAGTCCCAGCCACGAGGCCCCGCCACTCAACGATACCAGGAAGAGGCCCCACCAGATCAGCGCTTCTCCAAAGTAGTTGGGATGGCGTGTGTACCGCCAAAGCCCCGACGTCATCAGTTGGCCCCGATTCGCTGGCTGGGCGACGAACCGTCGAAGCTGGGAATCGCCAACGGCCTCGAACAGGAATCCCGTGATCCACACCACAACGCCAGAAACAAACAGCGGGGCACTGGAAGCGCCCGATCCGCTGGCTTGGCCCGTCAGTGTGATGGGCAGCGCCACCACGTACATGAACAGGGCTTGCAGCATGTAGACCTGGAAGAAGGCCCTCGGGATGACCCACTTGCCCCATTCCTTGCGCCAGTTGGCATACCGAAAGTCCTCCGGTTTGCCCAGGTTGCGGCGCAGGAGATGGTAAAAGAGCCGCAGCCCCCAGATGGCTACCAGGAGCGCTACGGCACACATGGCGGTTGAAGTGGGTTGCGTCGTGAGCATCACGTAGGCGGCAACAACCACAAACCCCAGGCCCCAGCCGATGTCAACGATGGAGTTGTTGTGCAGGAACGTGCCCAGCACGAAGAAGAAGGCAAAGTACAGGGCGATCAGGATGGCTGCATCAAGCACCGGAAGCCTCCTCTCCTTCGATGAGACAGACCGCGACGCTTCCTGGACCCGAATGGATTCCGATCACGGCAGAGACCTCCGTGATGTACTCCGGTTGGCGCCCGATCATCTCTCCGAGCTCTGCGGCATACTGGGCTGCCAGTGCCGGGTTTCCGACATGAACGATGGCGTAGCGTAGAACGCCGGTTGTGGCCAGGTGCCGGCGTACGAGGCGGCGGATCTTTTTCGTCAGGCCGCCCTGGCTGAACGCGGCGCCGAATGCAGTGCCGCGCCCATGGGGATCTACACTCATGATCGGACGCAGCCCGAGCTTGATCCCTAGCTTGCCGACTGTATTGGGCACCCTGCCCGAGCGCACGGCGTACTCGAGCGTGTCCAGGCACACGTATATCCTGGCCCTGGGGATCAGTGCTCCAAGGCGCGCAACGACCTCATCGTGGCTCGCCCCTTCATTGAGGAGATTCGCTGCCGATTGAACCAGGAGACCCTCCGCGCCCGAGTTCGTCAGGCTATCGACGATGGCTACCTTTTTGCCCTGAAGATCGATATCCTGAAGCGCCTGCGTGATGATCCGGTTTGTGCCACTCATCTGGGACGAAACCGTGACAAAGATGAGCGATTCATACAGATCGATTAGGCCTTCCAGGAAGGCCCGAACGCGTCCCGGCTCGGGTAGCGAGCTCGTCGGATAGGCTTCGGAGCGGGAGATCGCCTCCGTTAGCTGTCCCGGCTGGATCGTTATCTTGTCCAGATAGGCTGTCCCATCGAGGAGCAAACCGAGGGGGAGCGTGTGGATCTGGTTCTCGAGCTTGAAGGTCTCGGGAAGATCGGCGATCGAATCCGTCAACAGCCCGACAGGATGTAGCCGGTGCTCCCGCACGCTCGCCTGAAGCCGCATGTCATCGACCTTTTGTTCGAGGACAGAGCCGTAGGCGGTGAGATCCTCGACTACTCGCGCAGGCGTATCGGTATGGATGTGTACACGAGTCCTGGACGCCCGGGCACTGACGATGAGGGAATCCCCATAGCCATGCAACTGCTTCTGGAGGGTGCTCTCCAGCGCGATCTCGTCCGGGAGAGGCGCCCCTTCCGGGGTCTCTATCAGGACCTCCGTGCAGTAACGGTATCCGGACGCCATCTCGCTCTCGGGGGCGATGGTCAGCTCCGGTACAGGCTCGGCGTCCACCCGTTCGGCATCCCCCGATAGGGCCCGGTTGATGCCCTCCAGGAACCGCACGAATCCCTCGGCGCCCGCATCCACCACGTTGTTTCTGCGGAGCACTTCCAGTTGGCTCGCCGTTCTCTGCAGTGCGGCCCCTGCGGCGCTGTATCCTTCCGCCATCAGTTCGCCAAAGCTGGGGAAGCGGCTGGCATGGCGCGCCAGGGTGCTGGCCCACTCGCGGATCACGGTGATCATCGTCCCTTCAACGGGGCGCTCCACCGCATGGTACAGGTGGCTGACCGCGCGGTTCGCGATTTGGGCGAACTCCTCAACGGTTACCGAATCATGCGCCGCGCCCTCGGCCGCGATGCCGCTGATGTAGGTCGCGAACAGGATGCCCGAGTTGCCGCGTGCATGGGATAGACCCAGGTCAGAGAGCGCACGCAAGGTGGCCGAGAAGGACCGGTCTTGTGTTGGACGGTCCACCATCGCTCGCAGCGTGGTCGACAGGTTCGTGCCGGTATCTCCGTCGGCAACCGGGAATACGTTGATGGCGTTCAGTCGCCTACGGCTGCGCTGTACCTCCTGGGAACCTGAACGAAACCAGTTGATGATATCCGTTCCGTCAATCCGCTGCGCCGAACGTTCCAGTTCCATACTTGCTCTCCACTGGCAATAACGATGGTCCCCTCAGGCACAAAAAGAGATCCAGACCTGTGACCGGACCCCTCACAATTTTGTTACTATAACAAGATTATACCACAAATGTGGCCTGCGGCTCGGATCGGGAGGCGTGACAGAGCACGGCTTCCGTGTGGAGCCTGAGGAACAGATGGATGGATGAATCTGGCGGCGGCGCATGTACGGCTAGAGAGGGCTGGACAGAACGAAGCAACGCTTCTCCAGGGCGAGCGCGGCGGAGCAACGGCCAAGATGCGGACCGTCTCTATCTGGCCTGTGCAGCATCACCCGCCGAACGGCTCCTGGCTCGACCTTCAGTTACCCTCGAGTGGCCAGCTGGTAAGGCCAGCGCTGAATCAAGCGACGCGCTCCAACACAGCAACGGTCTCAAGGTGATACGTCTGAGGAAAGAGATCGACAGGGCTAGCGCAGGAAAACCGATAGCCGTGGTCCGCAAACCGTGCCACATCCCTGGCAAGGGTCGCCGGATCACACGAGACGTAGATGATGCGTCGCGCTTCGCAAAGGCTGAGCGCCTCGATCGCCTCGGGCCTGCATCCGGTGCGAGGCGGATCCAACACGATGGCATCGACCCGCGGGCGCTCGCGCCTCAGGACCTCGGCCACATCACCTTCCCAGAACACTCCCCGATCGCCGGCGTTCGCCTGCGCGTCCTTCAGCGACGGCCCGGACGATTCTATGCCAAACAGGGGGTTGTGAGGGCCGGCGAGCGAGAGGCCGAGAAGACCTCCGCCGCAATAGGCGTCCAGCAAGGACTCACCGGGCTCTAGCTCCAGATGTGTGGCTGCCACTTCCACCAGGCGTTCTGCCTGGCGGGCGTTTACCTGGAAGAACGCATCCGCCGAGATCCGCAGAGTAAGCCGGCCCACTCTCTCAAACAGGTGGTCGCGGCCCGCGAGGACCCGGTGATGGCCCTCGGCATCGACCTGCAGGCAACTGTACGGCAGCCCTGCGGCCGCCCGGCGGCTGGCGCCACGGCCGGACAGGATCGCGAGGCGATCCCCGGTATGGACCCCTGCTCTCAAAGTCAACGTTCGGGAGGGCACTTGCGTGTCTCGGTGCGCCTGCCACATGGAGAGCAACAAGGGCTCTGCGATCAAGCATTTCTCAACGGGGACCACGTCATGGCTCTGAAGAGCATAGTAGCCGGCGCAGCCATCGGTGGAAACGCGCAACTGGACGTGGTTTCGGTAGTGCCATGGGTTCTGCATTCCCTGCACAGGCTGCACCTGCGGATCCGTCAAGTGCCCGATACGGGAGAGGGCTGCCCGCAGTATGCTCTGCTTGAGCCAAAGCTGTTCCGGATAGGCGATGTGCTGCCACTGACAACCCCCGCATCGGCCAAATGCCGGGCAGGGGGGCTCGACACGATCGGGCGAAGGAGCATCCACGGATACCAGGCTCGCCCGCAGATAGGAGGAGCTCGAAGGCGCGACGGAAACCGTCACGGTCTCTCCGGGTAGGGCCAGTGGGACAAACACGACCTGGCCGTCGATCCTCCCCACGGCGTCTCCTCCGTGGGCGATGTCCGTGAGCTTGACTTGCACATTGTGCGCCATGATTCTGGCTCCATCTGGGCTCGGCAGCGGGCGCTACCTGTTCCTCTACTCTATCATCGCTTCCCGGGTGTGGCAATGATCATGTGTGCGGCGCGATCACTGCGTGCGGCAGGATATATCGCCCCGGCAGACGTGCCGCACGGGACGCCTGGCACAATACCGGAGGTCAACAAATGCACAGTGTCTGGACGTCTGGGGCTTTGACACGCCCCGGAGCGCCGTGTATAGTGACCAGAGGCTTTCCCAGGATCCACGATGGCGGTGCCCATGGGCGATCTGGCAGCACGTCTCCGGCAGGCCCGCGAGACGAAGGGGATCACGCTCGAGCAAGCGGAGGAGGTCACTCACATCCGCAGAAGCTTGCTGTTTGCGTTGGAGGAGGGCCGCTACCAGGATCTTCCCGGTGACGTCTACGGTCGCGGGTTGGTACGCAACTATGCGCGCTATCTCGGCCTGGATCCCCAGTTGGCCTCCCAGGAGTTTGTCGAACTCAGCGGAGGTCGGCCGGAGATGGTCGTCCCGCAGATGCTGAGCGAGCCTCTGGCGCCCCCCCGGGCATACGGAGGCTGGCTGCTTGCCCTGGGCCTGCTCGCGGTGGCCTTGGTGGCGGGCTGGTACATCTACAGCACCTACATCTCGGGGGGATCACCGCTCCCTCGTCTCTGGTTCCAGCCTGCACCGAGCCCGGAGGCGACACCTCCCCTCGAAACCGCCGAGGCCGAGGGGCCTCAGGAGACCCGGACAGCAGAGCCTACCGCCGAAGGGGAGCCGGAGGCGGTCGTAGAGCCTACGCCTGAGCCCACCTGGACGCGGATCGAGCTGCCAACACCCCGGCCGGCGCAGCTGCCCAGCCCGACTCCAGAGACTGGCGTTCTGGTGCAGGCGTTCGTGGAGGCGGACACTTACGTCGAGGTGACCCTCGATGGCGAATCCGCCTATATCGGGATTCTCGGCCCTGGCGAGACGGCCGAGTGGCGAGCCGACGAGCAGGTCACCTTGCGCGTGGGGAATGCTGGCGGCATACGACTGGTCGTCAATGGATATGATGTGGGGGCCTTGGGGGCCAGTGGTCAGGTGCTCACCGTCGAGTACTCGGCGGACAGCCTTCCGGGGCGCTAATTCGATCTGATGGCTGCATGGTCCAGGTCACAAGGCCTGGACCTCTCTTTTCTCCCTCTGGAGTGCGATGAAGTTCTTATTGATGACACTCGGCTGTCCCAAAAACACCGTGGATTCTGAGATGATGGCGCAGTTGCTGGTCGAGGCCGGGCATGGCGCTACCGCGGAGGCCACAGAAGCCGACCTGTTGATTGTGAACACCTGCGGGTTCATACGTGACGCTCGCCAGGAATCCTATGCCGCGATGAAGGCTCTGGCGCGGTCGAAGCGTCCGGACCAGGCTCTGATAGCCGCCGGATGCCTGGCCCAGCTCGATTGCGATTCCATCCGTCGGCGGATACCAGAGGTCGACGCGGTTCTGGGAACGCGCTCCTGGTCCGAGATCGTGCAGATCGTTGACGAGCTTCAGCAGCGGCGCCACGGGGTGTGTGTGCATGTGCGCGAGCAGGGCAACCTGGTGGCGTCCACCAGGAGGATGGCCCTCACGGGGCGGAGTGCCTACCTCAAGATCGCCGATGGCTGTGACGCGGGCTGCGCCTACTGTGCGATTCCGTTGATCAAAGGGCCGCAAGTCAGCAAGCCAGTGGAGACGATTTTGCGCGAAGCCCGCGAGCTGGTGCAGGAAGGCGTCCGGGAGATCGTGCTGATTGCCCAGGATACGACGGCTTACGGGCGCGACTTGGGCATGCAGGACGGGTTGCCTGGGCTGCTGGGGAACCTGGTGGAGGAAATGCCAGCGGACGGCTGGCTTCGCATCCTGTATGCTTACCCGCAGCACATCAGCGATGCCTTGGTTCAGGTGATGGCGTCGCATCCGAGCATCTGCCATTACCTCGATCTACCCCTCCAGCACGGCGATTCCGACGTGCTCCGGCGTATGCGCCGGCCGCACGACGTGGATATGGTCCATGATCGCATCGCCGCGCTCCGCGCCGCGATGCCCGATATCGCCCTGCGTTCAACGTTCATCGTGGGCTTCCCCGGAGAGACGGAGCGCGAGTTCGCGGCCCTGCTCGACCTGCTCGGCAGGATCGCCTTCGATCATGTGGGTGTGTTCACCTACTCCCGCGAGAGGGGGACCGCTGCCGCCGATATGCCGGGACAGGTTCCGGCCGCGATTGCGCGGGAACGCCACAACGCGGCCATGGAAGCGCAACAGCAAATCTCGCTGAGCCGTAACCGGGAGCAGATTGGTCGCGAATTGCGTGTGTTGGTGGAGGACACCGCGCGGGGTCAGGCGCGAGGGCGCAGCTATCGCGATGCCCCGGAGATCGACGGCTCGGTGATCATCAGTGGAGATGCGCCCGCGGATACCTTTGTGCGGGTCCAGATCACCGGCGCTCGGCCGTACGATCTGTTGGGCAGAGTGATCCCGACAGTGGATTGATGTCGCGACGGGCCGTGGCTGCTACTGCGCGGACCACCAGCGCTCGCTCAGCAGCGTCTGACTGTAGAGACGGTGTGAAAGCGGGTCGAGGTGGTTCAGCTCAGCTGGCTCGGACAGATAGAGAGCTAGCGTCCTGGCAAAGTAGCGCCGTGGCGCGTCCACCTCGCCAGGCGGTGTAGCATAGCCCAGAGCGTGGATACGGACGAGGCGGGCGGCCACCGAGGACAACTGTGGCGTACATCCATGCCCGTCCGCCAGCCAGGCACCGTCCTCTCGGGCTTGGCTTCCGAGGAGGTGGTCCACCAGGTCCGCGAGGGCCTCGAGAGCCAAGCCCCGACTTGTGAAGGCATCCGCTGCGCGAATCTCACAGAGGCCCTCCAACGCCTGGCCATGCCAGGTCGCTCGGCCAGGCACGTACTGAGAGGGCCGGCGGGCAACCAGAATATGTCCGCGCCCGCTCTCAGCCCACAGGCGAAGGAGGCCGCCGGGGAGCCTCGCAATGCGGGATCGCATCCATTCCGCCGGCTCCCAAATCGAGCCTGGAGCGGGGCGATTCCTTTCAGGAACGTTCTCCAGCGCATCGGGCTCGGTATGGAACCGTTCTCGCCAGAGCCTGTCCAGGAGAAGGGCCTTGATCTCTGCACGATCGCGCACCGAACGTCACCGCCTGTGTGGTTCGCGAATGGTCTCGTCATCTGCTAGACGCATTACCGATTGACGCCGCACGTAAGCCAGATTACACTCGCCGCCAGCCGGACATGGTAGAGAGAGTTGGAGAAGAAGGCATGAGCGCCGTACTTGTCCTGAATGCCACCTATGAGCCTCTCAGCGTGGTCAGCTTGCGCCGGGCCATCGTGCTATTGCTCAAGGACAAGGCCGAGGTTATCGAGGCGGCGCAGAGCCGGATTCGTGCCGAAAGCATGTCGCTTCCCATGCCTCTGGTGATTCGCCTGGTGTATTTCGTCCGTGTACCCCACCGGGCAGGGGTCCCCCTGACGCGACGTGCCGTCTTCGTTCGGGATGACGGCGTCTGCCAGTATTGTGGGGCTCGCCCTCCGCGCGCGGAGATGACCGTGGATCATGTGCTTCCTCGGGTAAAGGGCGGGATCACCGATTGGGAAAACGTGGTCTGCGCTTGCCAGCGCTGTAACACCCGAAAGGGGAGCAGAACGCCAGAGGAAGCGAACATGCCGCTGAGGCGACCCCCTTTCCGCCCTCAGTACTGCGCCGTCGTTCTGCTTTCGCACGTTTCGGTGCACGAGTCCTGGACCAAGTACATCGAGCCGGTGCCGGGCGGATCGATCGCCTAGTCTCCACGGACATTGATGACGGACGACGCCACAACTTGATCCACTGCTTCCGCATCTCCCTGGCGTATCCTCGCACGCTCGCCCGTTGCCGCATCATAAAGGCCAAAGGATAGGCTGTAGTTGCCTGGCGGCGTATCCTCGCCAACGGCGATGATGTATCGTTCCACCGCGCCGTCGCCCTCACGCCAATCACTCGTGGGCCACTGTCCTCTCCCCGGTACGCCGTCAGATTGCGCCCAGAGGGGCCCCGCTGTGGCGGGATTGTAGGTCTCTCCTGCGAGATGCGTAAAGACCGTCCAGTCGCGCCCGGGAGCCTGCAGGGCTTCCCAGTATACGTCCAGAACGAGCGAATCCCCTGGGCGCACGGAGAATACCTCCTCTTCGAGCGCTCCCTGGATTGTGTATCCGCGCAGCAGAATCGAATCGTCAATCAGGGCATCCAGAGCGACCAGCGGGCCTTCAGGCAACGGCAGATTCGGCGTCCCGACGATCGATACTGAACCAAGGTGGACGGGCGCGCCAGGCTTGCGGGTGAGTTGCACCGCGTATCTGCCCGGAGGCAGCGCATCGACGATCGGGAACTCGATGCGCTCGCGGAATGGCACAGCGGCCGGGGACGTTGCCACGGATCGCCGCTGTGCTGTGTACCCCCCCATAGCGCGACTCTCCGGCACAAGCTCGATCTGACAAGCCTCCTCCGGTGCACGGTCCCAGTATAGCGTTATCCAGAGCGGTGCGTCTGCGGCGCCCGTTGTGACCGGCAGTTCCCAACCCCGCAGGCCGAGGGCTTTCGCCTCCGGCGGAGCGGACTGGTCGGGCACGTAGTCCGTGGAGATCGAGATCGTGTCCTCGCGGTTGGAGAAAAGGAGAAGGGCATTGTGCCCGTAGCCTTCCGACCACGCTAGGGTGTACTGCTCGGCCAGACCCTCGCGCACGAGGCGGTCCGGATCATCGAGGTTCACATCCACCTCAGCCAGCCAGATGCGATCGTAGCGCTCCGCATTCTGTGCGAGCCACGCATCGACCATCTCCCGCGTCACCGGCTCTTGCGCCAGCGAGACCGTCTCGAATGGAGGACGCTGATGCGGCAGACGATCGTACTGATAGAGGAACAGCGGGTAGCGGCTGCCAGAATCAAGCAGCGTCGCGTCGCGCGGTCCGGCCTGGCTCGCTATGGCGCGTACCATGGTCTGATAGTCATCCTGGATTTGGCGATCCCGGTAATAGCCGGGCAACATGACGAGTGCGATGGCCATAAGGCCGAGGCCTACCGCTGTGCCCAATGCGCGCCAGCGAAGGCGGATCCTGGAAAGAGACCAGGCCAGCAGGACCCAGAAGGCGGGAGCGAAGGGCAGCAGGTAGCGCGCTTCGATATGTGGCGTGTAAAAGAGGCTGCGTGGCAGTGTGGACAGGTAGACCAGTGTCGGGGGGATGACGATGCTCAATGTGAGAAGCGCGTACGAGATGGCACAGTCGGTATCCCGCTCTCTCCAGGCGTTCAGCAAGAGCATCAGCCCTCCGCTGGCCGCCGTGACGAGCGGCAGTACAGCAAGCCAGGCGTAGCGTTCGATCTCGACCGAAGTCCCGACCGCAAGGAGCGTGGCGTTCAGCCGGGCGACAAACAGGGGGGAGACGGGCTCAGCAACTGACCAGGTGCTCATCCTCCCCCACGACAAACCCAGCCACAGGCCAACGAGGGCCGCAATCGCAAGCTGGGCGCCGGTCCAGCGCCAGAGCATCTTTGCACGGCGGTAGCGGGTCCCCCACACGAGGATGCCCAAGACCAGCAGGTTCTGGACCAGGACCCAAGCCGCGCTGAGGAATACCGTGTAGAGGGCTCCCAGCATGGCCGCTGCGCTACCCGCGAGGAGCAGAGAACTGCTCTCGCTCTCCGGGTTCTCCAGGCGCATAGACCTGAGCCATCGCAGCAAGAGCGCGAGAGACAGCGTGCCCAACAACCCCGCCATGACGTACATGCGGAGCTCCTGAGACCACCATACATGAAAGCGGCTGACTGCTGTGAGCGCAGCCGCGAACAGACCGACGCCGGGCCCCCCCACGATACGGCCCAGCTCGTGGACGACCAGTACGGTGAAGACGCCAAGGACTGCGGGAAGCAACCGCATGGCGAACTCGGTCTCGCCAAAGGCCTGCACCCAGGCCCAGAGTGTCCAGAAAAAGAGAGGGGGATGGACATCGCTGGCGGTCCAGAGCGTGGCGCCTACCAACCCCTTGCGAACGGCCCATACGGCAAGGGCTTCGTCCCACCAGAGGTTGGCCGAACCGAGCCGGTAGAGACGGAGCCCCAGTGCAACCAGCAGGATCGCCGGCAGAGCCAGCCTGCGCGCACGATCCAGCGCTGGCTCAAGCCTTCTGGACCAGCTCATCCAGCTTGCTCTCAATCTCCCGACGCTGGCTCGTGGCTAGCGGCACCTGATCGGAAACGCCCCCCTTGAGGAGGGGTGCCAGTTCGCGCAGGCGAACGGCCGGAAAGCCAAGCCCCTCGATCTCGAGCCCGGCTTCCTGGTTGGTGAAGACGATCGCCCCGCTGACAGGAACATCGTCCAGCCCCTGCCTGGCCATCCACTTCCTGAGATGCTCGATCTGTATCGCCAGATCCTTGTCCGGGCTGCCGAGAGAGGGCTCTCCCAGGATCTGTTTGAGGAGATTCAGGCGTGCCTTGTGCGACCAGCGACCCCGGGAGTAGGCGATCTGGCCCCCCTGTGACCGTGCCTCCAGAACAGTGAACCCAAAGTGGGAGAGCACCACCTGGCCTGCTGGCAGGTAATAGGAGTACAGCGTGTAGCGTTTGTCCAGCCCGTCCAGCGCCCGGGAGAGCACCTGGTCCACGCGGGGTTCGCGAATGTATCGGTTCGCCATATAGGCGCCGATGCTGGCGCCACACACACCGATGAGCAAGAGAGTGGAGGATAGTACCGGAGAGCGGGCCACGGTAAAGAGCCCCGCGATCAGGGCGCCCAGCCCGATATAGTTGCCCCATTTGGCCAGCTTGCGCCGGCTCTCTAGAAAAGCGTTGTTTACAGCGGCTTCCATGCTATACCTCGGAGGATAGTCTCGAGCAATGAGGGCCTCATCCGGCGTCGGCGGCCTCAGCCGACGGCACGGCTGAGATGCGCTCGGCGATGAGGGGCACGATACTGGCCATGTGGGCCGCGCCCGCTACGCCGATGGCGTTCTCGATCGCCAGTTCATCGGAGCGTCCGTGCGCAATGACCACGATACCATTGACGCCGAGGAGAAGGCCGCCGCCGTACTCGCGGTAGTCCAACCGTTTGCGAACGGCGCGAAAGGCTGGTTTGGCCAGCAGACCGCCCAACATGGCCAGCGGGCGTGACTTGATCTCTGTGCTCAGAACCTTCAGCAGCATGCTCGCCGTGCCCTCGGCCGTCTTGACGGCGACATTTCCCGTAAAGCCATCGGTGACAATCACGTCCGCAAGGCCCTGCGTGATATCTTTGCCCTCAGCGTTGCCGATCAGGTTCAGGTCGGGACAGAATCGAGCCAGAAGCTCGTGGGTCTCCTGCACCAGGGCGCTGCCTTTGGTCTTTTCCTCACCATTAGAGAGGAGCGCGACTCGCGGGCGCTCGATGCGGAGGACGTGCTCAGCATAGGCCGCTCCCATGATCGCGAACTGGACCAACCACTCCGGTTTGCAGTCCGTGTTCGCGCCAATATCCAGCATGAACACTGGCCCCTGCAGAGTCGGAAGGATGGTGGAGATAGCCGGGCGCTGCACGCCCTGAATACGGCCGATGCGACCCGCGCTTGCCAGCGATGCGGCGAGCACGCCGCCGGAGTTCCCCGCTGAAACGAGTGCGTCCGCCGCGCCATCGCGGATCAGGCCCATGGCCACCACGATCGAAGCGTCCTTCTTGGCGCGCACGGCCTGTGCCGGGTGTTCGGCCATGTCGACGACCTGGGACGCGTTCACGACCGAGAGGGCAAGGCCCTCGGTGTTCTCCTGCGCCAGTGTAGCGCGAATCTCCGGCTCCCGGCCGACAAGTGTGATCTCATATCCAAACCGCCGGGCAGCGCGCACGGCGCCGCGCACGTCCACGCCGGGGGCATGGTCGCTGCCCATGGCATCCAGGGCAATTCGCATGTTGGGCTCCTCATGATGGAGGGGGGTGCCGATCAGCCGCCATTGTACCCTCTGCGCTGCCCAGTTGACAACTGCGGCCGATGGGATATACTCGCACTATAGCCCCTGTGGCGGAATTGGCATACGCAGCAGGTTGAGGGCCTGTGCTCGTTAGGGCGTACTGGTTCGAGTCCAGTCAGGGGCATATTTCACGCACACCCAGCACTACAAGCGTTCGCAGAGGCTCTGGAGTTAATGAAGAGATAAGGACGGCAACGTTCGAAAGCGAACGAGCGCCGTCCTTATT
>JAAYAW010000019.1 GCA_012719135.1 Chloroflexota bacterium | reverse complement strand
TCAAAGTCCAGCACATGCAGGGCATCAATACGGCTCACGTCGAGGAGCATGTCCGTGGGGGCCGGGCCGACATCGAGCCGGGCCAGTTCATCGGCGCCTCCGGTGAACTGAAGGGCACGGCCCGCGCTGGCGCTCAACAAGGTGACCGCTTCAGTGAGCGACGTCGGAGCTCGGTACTGCCTTGGTTCCATGGTTGCACCTCAGATGCGATGTATTCGTCCAATTGGCTATTCCGAGTCGGGAAAAAAGTCCTCGCCGTGGTCCTGCGGCTCGTACCCCACAACCTGACGTGCATGCTCGATATCTACCCAGTTCCAGCGATTGGCCGACAACCCATAGAAAACATCGAAACGCAGGTCATCCGGCGCATTGATGCATCGCTCCACCAGCTGCACGATGTCCCGCTGGCTGCACCAGATGCTCTGACCCTCACGATGGGGGGGGCGGTCCTCGGCGACGACCCATCCGATACGCAGGCAGATGCAGGAAAGACCATGTCGGTAGGCGTACGTCTCGGCCATGCACTCACCTAGCACCTTGCTGCTCGCATAGAGGTCGCGCGGACGGGGGGGCATCTCATGCGTGATCACCGGAATGGGGGTCGGCACGTCAGCATAGCGGCCCTCGGCGATGGCCTTGTAGGGCTCAATATCACGGTAGCCCCAGGAGACCATGTTCGAACTGGCCGCGATGACGCGCTTGACGTTCGCCAGCCGGCATGCCTCGAACAGGTTGTACGAGCCGATGATGTTGCTGGCCAAGATCCGGTCCCAGCCGGCCCAGGGGCTCGGCTCGGCCGCCATGTGAACGACGACATCCATCCCCTGGACGGCCTGTACGACCTCATCGAGGCTGGAGAGATCCGACTGGAAGAACCGCTCTTCAGGGACATCCAGCGCCCGGTCGTCCGACACTCGCACCGAAGGATGACGGCGACGTGCCAACCCATAGACCTCATAGGTATCGCGCTGGGCGCACAGATGGTGGTAGACGGCGCCGGCGATCAGTCCGTAGACACCCGTAACCAGTACCTTCTTTGCATTCACGATGGAGCCTCCAGGATACGGTGAGTATAGCGATTGGAGTCGGCGGTTCGTTTCCGCCGTAATCCTCGCCAACCCAGGCCGTTCCGGCCGCACATGCCCTCAGTTCGGGGACACAAAAGCCACGAGCCGGCGCCTGGCAACAAAGACAAGACGCCGGCTCGTGGTGAGCCAGTGAGTCGTGTCCCCTTTCCAAACGCGGGAGGCCTGGACGTTTCCCTCCAGACCCTATCGGTCACGCGCCATCGGCTTGCGCCCTTAGGCCACGCGACTCGGAGACATACTATTCTGTTACTGCCATGGACAGCCGCCGACACCTCCTAAGCCTGGAGACGGCAGCTCGTTCATGGCCGATACACAACCTCCCCCTTACCGTGCGGATTGGTAGCAGTTCGCGCTCGCCGCATCGTCGCGAATGTTGCGAATGACGTCGAACGGGGTATGGGCGCGGTAGCGCTCCAGGTCGGCGCATGGCACGAGTGCGCCATCCTCGGCCGTGTACACGCGCAACCGCGCTAGGTCGATCACGCCCAGCCCGGCCTCTGCGGCCACCCGCAGATAGACGAGCTTTTGCGGATCAAAGCCCATCAGGTAGCTGGCCACCGTGTCTACGGCCACCATGTTCACTCCGGCTACCACCAACCCCAGGGCATAGTTGGTGCCGCGGTGAAAGCCGGTGCCATCGCGCCCCACGACGCCCTCGACCACATTGAGCTGTGGCGTGACGATCTGGGCGAGATCGGTCAGTCGTCGGGCGAGCCCCTCCTGCCACCGCTCGTGCAACGTGAGGTCCATCCATTCCTCGCGAGGGCGGCGGGTATCGGTACCGTCCAGATCCATCTCGGCCATCGCCTGCGCGCAGTAGTGGCGCTCCAGGACATAGACCAGCCCCATCTGGTTCTTCATGCACAGGGTCGTGATGGAGAGGTTGTGTGTCTTGAGCTTGGGCACGTTGATATAGATCGTGCCCGGCGCAACCGCCAGGCTGCTCACCAGGCGTGCGCTGTGGGCTAACGGGCGAGGTACTTGGCGGCGCACCACCGTCCCTGGCGCAGGGGCGGATAGGCTGGCGCCAACGGCCTGTGCCATCTCTGGGAAACCGGTGCCCTCCCAGGTGGCTGGGCTTTCGTCATCCTGATTGTGCGGGTCTTCGACGATGTGGATCGCCTCAGCGGCGCCATGGGCGCAGAGATAGCGCACCATGCCTCCAATGAACGCAGGATGGGTCGTGATGCCCGAGTCAGGATCGCAAAAGCGCTCGCCCGCAGTCACATTGGGCTTCAGTACGACGGCCTCACCATCAAGCTGTAACCGCAGCGCAGCCAGCGCCTCTTGCGCTGTGGCGTCGAAATCCCTGGGCGAGGGAGTGTCCGGGACGGCGCGTCGATAGACGAGTACGCTGTTCGGATCCTGCAGTGCCGGCACGAGTCTCATGCAACCTCCTGACGTTTGGGGGCCTTGGCTGCCTGCGTGCATGTGTTGGTCCATACACAACTCGGCGAGGACACAGAAAAGGCGGCGCCTCCGCAATGTACCCCATTGCCAGGAGACGCCGCCCAGACGCAAACAAATAGATGCACGGTCGATACGCGACCCAAGTCCGTCGTACCGGCCCTGCATGCCTCGGCGGGCGATCTCCTTTCCAAATACGGGAGGCGCAAGCGTTTCCCCTTGCACCCTAGGGATGGGTTGCTCCATCCTGACGGCCATACAGCCATGGTATCTCTTTAGGCGGCATGGCTCGGAGATGCCTGCTATGCGATTGTCCGGCAGCTATTGTACTCGACCATCAGAGAGCGTCAAGCATTGTGACTCGGTTCAGAAGTATGCGGGTGCCTCACGGGGGCTCGGCGTGCGCTGAGAACCCTTGCCCAGGCTCTGCACTGAACCGAGCGCAAGTTTGACACTCACCCCCATCTGCGTACAATAAAGAACACTGTGGTCGGCTGGCGTCCGGGTAAGCCGGCCGAGCACAGGGAATCGTGGGCCGCTAGCTCAACTGGCAGAGCAACTGACTCTTAATCAG
>JAAYAW010000018.1 GCA_012719135.1 Chloroflexota bacterium | reverse complement strand
CGGGCGAGGGTGCGCAGGATCTCGCCGCCCAGGGGGCGGTCGGCCTTGGCGCGCAGGGCGGAGAGGGCGGAAGAGGTGAAGAAGAGGTAAGGGTGCTGCACGCCGGGGTCGCCTCCTGGGTGGGGGTGAGGGGCAATTGTGGGGCGTGCGGGCGAGGGGGTCAATCGGGACGGAACGGGAGGGCAACCCGGGGCACGACTCGTCACCGAATGCTCGGTCAGACGGCGTCGCGATACCCGGAGCTATCTGAAAGGGATCGACGAGCTAGCAGATCCAGGACCTGGCTTCCCGGTCGAAGGCTGATCGCTGCGTGACGATGGGCCAATGCAATCGGGACAACGGCATTCTCATACAGATCACTCTCGAAGTGCTCGATAAGCCTCACTGCGCGCCCGAGCTCCGTGAAGGAACTGGGGTTCTGCCTGGCAGCGTTGAACTCGGCCTGTGGACCCTTGGAGGCAAAGGGGTGCTGTATGCTGAACACGAAGGATCGGCCGGTGCTAGTCTTGAGGAGGAAGTCCTGGCCGTAGTATGTCTCAAAGCCGAATCCATTGCCCGCAGGATCTCGTCCAGCGAGGATGTACCGGTAGCGATACTCGTCGGTGACGAGGGAGACCCTGTTGCACTCGACGAAACGGTCTATGAGTGCCAGGTGATCTACCACCTGTCCGGTCTTCTGCAGCCCGATCAGCAGAACCGGGGCCAGACCGACTCGGGCGAGTCTGGTGTTTATCTCATAGAGATACCGCATGATAGCGCCGTGTATCCAGGCGGCAGTGCCAAACACGGCCAGCGGTCCATCGACGAAGAAGCACAGCCTGCCAAGACTTCTCAATGAACTTTCTGCTAGATAACGTATATAATGAATCGGCAGCATATGCTCGAGCAACATCATCACACGATTGAGAGCCATCAGATTCGATTGGTAGTCCTCGACTTCCTCCCATATTCGAAGCACATCTGAAGGATACACGGGCTGACTACAGTGCGGGCAGTGCTGCAATTCGGGTACGTCAGCGACCTCGATGTTCCGCTCTCGACACGAGGGGCACCTGTGGAGCGTTAGTCGATCCGGATCGTTCCTGATCGCGTCGGGACGCCGCGACGCCAGGTGGAAGAGGGTAGTCCGTAGGCTGGACTTGTGCGAGCTAGGCACAAAGCGGGTCGTAGTCCCCAAGAGGTAGTCATCGAGTGCAGCGCGAAAGCTATCACGCACCGACGAGTAGCCGCGACGCCGTACGTTGGCGCTCGGCAGGCAGCAGGCCAGCCCGGTGCTAGTTCTGTCTAGCTCCGCCACACGAAAGGGGTCGACGAAGCGTCCGTTGTCAACGCGTAGCTCACTCATCTGCTGCATGTCGATGAGCACTGCGCTCACCTTTACATAGCCGACTTTCGTGCTTGGAAACCTATCATCAAGACTTGTTTCGTGCAGACTGCCATCTACTGCAATGACGTATGCGGGAAGTGATGCATTCGCAGCGGTCGGTACGGACTTGAACAAGCCTCCGATCGACTTTCCTTCCTCCTCAGATGGGGGCGTTAGGTACTCGCATCCAGCCAAGAAGGCCTGCACATCGGGGTTGCTTACCACGTCAACGTGAGCGACTTTGCTGGCTGTCTCACCTGGATATGGCATCCGTTCTCCTAGCTACTTTTTGTGCGCTCGTGAGGCCCGCGCCACCTCAGCCCGTGCTCGCTCAGCTTCTGGCTCGAACTTGTCGATCTGGACAGGGATCACGAAAGGCGCCGACAGAGTCTTAACGCGCGCGAATCCCACATCCTGGGCGCGGATAAGTGAGCGCGAGAAGTCAGAGAAGTCGTAGAACCTCGAGAGCACCTGGACCTCTCTCTCGTTGTTCAGATGCGTAACGAACCAGTTCTCTGTGTTGGCCAGGATGTTAGGATGGACCGACGACACCTCCTGGGTAGCGTAGACGAGGGCGATGCGGTATTTCGCCCCCTCTTTGGCTAGTCTAGGCCAGGTGGTACTTAGCTCAGCCTTCTCTCCGATCAGGTTGTGCGCTTCCTCAATGTAGACAACGATGTGTGGCGGGACGTTCCCTTTCGTGTAGGCGAGCATATTCCTCTCGAACACGCCGCGCGCGATCTGCTCACTCAGGCGCTCCTTCAGCTCTGGCTCTCCCACGGACAGGTCGAGTATGACGATCCTCCCGTCCACCAGGTGCCTGTAGATCTCGTCGCCTACCTCTTGCTGTCTGCGTGGCGAGTGGTACTCGCGTGCGGGCTGCAGCACCTTCCAACCATTGATGTATGCGTCATTGTCGTTCTTGTTCGCGATCATGTTCAGGATCGCCTTCGTTGCAGCGTCGAGCCAATCGCCCTGGGCGCCTTTGCTCCTCAGCGGCGATCCCTTGTTCGCTTTGCGTGCGGCCAGGAACCAGTCCCTCGCCTGCTCCAGAGACAGTCCACGTGACGGGTCAGGAAGATCAGCAGCCGGACCCGTGTCTGCCGTGCGCACGGCAGCGCTAACCGCTGCGCGCACGTCTGCATTGGCAGGAAACCGCACCCTAAAGTGCTCAGGAGGAGCGAATTCAGCCTGCCGTAGGAGCGCCTGGTAGGCGGCAACGCGCACCTGCCAACGGCAATGAGCACCGCGTTCCTCTGGGTCTGGCTCATCCAGCGACATGCCGAGGAAGGTCGAGACGTCACCGGCGCCCTCTATCTTGTCACCGAGCAATCGACGAATGGTAGCGAATCCCTCAGCGACCTGTAGGTAGAAGTTGTTTTGCAGTTGTTCGAAGCCCTCGGTCTCCACCATCCGGTAGCGCACTACCTCCTCCGTGTACACTTCGGAGATGGCGCCTTTGTCGTCCTGATTGGCATTGGCGTACTCGCCGTTCAGGTCGTAGATGAGTTGCCCGATGCGCACTCCACTCTGGTCAGCCACGCGCTTCACTACCGACACTGTCTGCTTGACCATGTTGGACTTGCCTGTGCGCGTCATCCCAAGCACGGCTGTCCTACGAGCGAGAAAGTCGGATGGCTGGATGTGAACCTGCACTCGATCAGTCTCGTCACGGCGATGGAGGCGGTCGGTGGAAGTGTACCTAACCGTGCCTATTGGGAAAGGCTGCAGCTCCTTCACAATGCCCAGTCGTTGAGCCTCGTCTTCAGCTGCTTTTTGGCGCATCGGATCCACGTGATTCACGATGATCTTGAGCGCTGCAGCTCGTGGCCGGTACACATTGAGGCGCACCGCGTTGGTGAAAGTCTCCAGATCACTACCAAGGCGTAGTGTCCCTTCCGTATCAGTGTAAAAGGTGCCAAGGACTCGACACTTAAGGCCGTCGAACTGCATCTGGTTCTGGGTTATGTCGTCGTACGGCCGAATGGCCGAGGCGCCGAAGGTGCCGGTCTGGCTCTGGTACCCGTCGATCTTGGTACGAATGATGTCGTCGTCCTGTGGCAGATTGGCCGAGCCCACCACGCGAAGCAGCACGACCTCTTTGTCCTCGAAAGAGGCGGCGGAGAACTGGTCCGGGTCGAAGCTGCACGCGACGAGGAAGCAGTTGTGGGGCACGCCGCCCGAACGGCTCTTCCAGAGATCATTGGTCATGACCAGTGCAGTGTCGTAGTCCAGGTCGAAGACCCAGCCAACGAAGTTGTTCCTCTGGATCAGCTTCACAAGCGGATCCTCGGTCAACACTCTATCTGCGATCTGCATCCCCACCCCTCCCTAGACCAGCCGCGGGAGATTCGACACGATAACCTCTCGACCAAGACGCCGAGCGCCATTTCCAGATGTGGTGTAGAGGGTCACTCGATGCGCGGCTCGCGCATGGCCTCCACCATACAACCTGCTGACTCTCTCATCGTGATCGTAGCTGAGTAGCCATGGCTCATCCAGAGCAAGTATAGCATCGCGCAGTTCGAGATGTTGCTCATTGCAGAAGTACATGTTGTAGAGTCGCTCAGCGTGATTGAAGAACGGGGGGTCAAAGTAGAATAGTGTCGCCTCTGGGTTAGTGAGACCCCTCGCCTCTTGACGCGCCAACTTCAGGCTGTCTTGCCAACCCATCGTCCCTGCGAAGACGATGCGGTCTGCCAGGGTGCTGGCCTCAAGTATCCGCCCGACGATATTCTTGACTGGGAATCGACAGTCTAGGGTATAGTCAGAAGCCTGTCTGCGCCCCCCAATAGGACCCGCCTGTCGGGCTAGAATGCCGCTGAAGCTCGTGCGGTTCAGGAACAGGCAGGCCACGGCCTCCTCCCGCTTACCCTTGAGCTGGCCATGCTTCAGCCGATCCCAATTGTCCAGGCTTATATCAATGCCCTCGATCTGCGCGACAAGCCAGTCGGTATCGTTGAAGACGGTCCACCAGAATGCTCCTACAAGCGGATCCAGGTCGGAGACGGCAGCCCTTTCAACAACTCCACGCGAAAGGAGGTGCAGGAATACGCTGCCTCCGCCAACGAATGGCTCCACGAACAGCTCTGGCCTAAGGTCATTGAGCTTGATGACACGCTCTAGATGAGGGGCGAGTCGCGCCTTGCCGCCGGGGTACCGCAGGGGGCTTAGATAGCGGCCCACGGCCGCACCAACTCGGGGTCGTAAACCTCCCAATCGAGCCGCTCGTCGGCGACGCGGGAGAGAGTGCGCAGTACCGTCCCGGCGATGGGGCCGTCGGCCTTGCGACGCAGGGTGTCCAGGTCGGAATGGGTGAAGAAGAGGTAGGGGTGCTGCACGCCGGGCTCGCCTCCACGGTGGGGGTAAAAGGGAATTGTGTGGCGTTCTGGGGAGGGGGTCAATCAGGATTAGGTCG
>JAAYAW010000017.1 GCA_012719135.1 Chloroflexota bacterium | reverse complement strand
TCAAAGTGGCCGGCATCCATCACTCTCTGAAGTACCGTGAACTCCGGGTCCAACTCGTGCTGCGTCTGCGAGAGATAGCCGATCTTGACGCTGGCCCCCAGCCTCAAGTCTCCCCCCAGGAGTTCGGTTTCACCGAGCAGCGTACGGAGGAACGTGGTCTTGCCGGAGCCATTGGGGCCCAGCAGCGCGACACACTGGCCCCTCTCCACGAGGAGCGGGCCGGAGCGAAAGAGCACATGGGGCTTCTCACCGGATGAGTCCGCCTCCGGCCTCGTGCGGTAGCCGACCTCCACACCCTGCTCGCTGATGAGAACCCTGTCTCCCGAGCGCAAGTTGGTATTCAGGCGCAGACGCATACGACGCTCTGCCTCGGGCGCGGCGACGCGCTCAACACGTGCCAGCCGCTTCTCGCGACCGGCAGCCTCTCGGCTGCGCTGGCCGGCCTTGTAGCGGCGGATGAACTCCTCCGTGCGAGCGATCTGCTCCTGCTGTTCCTCGTACTCGCGGCGCTGGGTCTCCCTACGCTCCTGACGCTGCCGCGTATAGTGCGAGTAGTTGCCACGGTAGACGTCGAGGCGTCCCTCGTCGAGTTCCCAGATGCGCGTGACCACTCGATCCAGAAAGCGACGGTCATGGGATACGACGAGCAGGCTCTGTGGCAGAGCCTGCAGATAAGCCTCGAGCCACTCGAGGGCGGCCAGATCCAGGTAGTTGGTTGGCTCGTCCAGCACGAGCAGTTCGGGCTCCTGCAGGAGCAGGCGGGCGAGAAGGGCGCGCGTGACTTGGCCACCGCTCAGGACCGCAATCGGCCAGTCGTACATGTCTTCGCGAAAGCCCAGACCGCCCAGCACGCGGCGGATGCGTGCTTCGTACGCATATCCACCATCGAGCTCAAAGCGCTGCTCGGCGGCGGCGTACCGCTCCATCGCGGCCTCCGGATCGGACGAATCGCCCATCTGCTCCGCCAGAAGGAGCAAGTTGGCCTGTTGATGACGGAGATCGTCAAATACCGTCAGCATCTCATCATAGACGGTATGCGTGCTGATGAGCTCTGGGTGCTGCGGCAGATAGCCGATGCGCAGCCCGCGCGCCGTGGTCACGCTGCCCTCGGTTGGCTCTTCGAGTTGCAGCAGGATGCGGAGCAGGGTGGTCTTGCCCATGCCGTTGGGGCCGACCAGAGCGGCTTTGTCGCCGCGGGCCAGGCTGACGTTGATGCCCCGAAATACGTCCTGGGCACCATAGTACTTGGCTAGGTTGTGGCCGGAAAGGATCGACATGGTTTGCTCGTGGAAAGAGATGCAGTCGCGATTATACCATGCTCCTAGAGACTACCCAACCAGCCTGCGCTCGGGCTGCTCAGGGACGGAGGGCTTTGACAGATGGAGCGCTTGCTGGTATCTTCATAGCGGTCGTGCTAGATGGGGAGCTAGCGGTGCCCTGTACCCGCAAACCGCTATAGCGGGATCGAATCCCCTTTCGCGGGGCCTGCTCGTTAGTGAATGACCGGTCAGGCGGCGTGGAAGACTGGGTCCTGCGCGGCGGAGGCCTGCGAACCCCGTCAGGTCCGGAAGGAAGCAGCGGTAAGCAGATCCCTTCGGGTGACGCGGGGCTGCCTGGTCCGAGCTGGCCGATCGGTGCGCTCTGGCGAGTGGTCACAACAGAGGGTGCACGGCCGATGCCAACAAAGAGGCGGGGTCTTCTCGCCTCTTTTTTCCTTGTGGAGAGCGTGAGTTTGACGGACAGGGTCGTAGTAGTGGGGGGAGGCCCCGCAGGGCTGATGGCGGCCGGGCGAGCCGCCGAAGAAGGCGCTGAGGTCCTACTGGTTGAAAAGACGGCGAGGCTGGGCAACAAGCTCCGGCTCACCGGCGGCGGCCGGGCAAACATCTCGCACGCCGGTGATGCCCAGGCCACTTCGGCCCATCTGGGATCTGCCGGGCCCTTTCTATCGCCGGGCCTCACGCGTTTTGGCCCTCGTGAGCTGATGGCCTTCTTCAACGAGAGAGCGATGCCAACGGCCATCGAACTCGATGGGCGAGTGTTCCCAAAGGCACGGAATGCTCACATGGTGGTGGCTGCGCTGCGATCGTGGTGTCTGGCTCAGCATGTGACCTTTCGGTACCGCTCAGCCGTGAATGGCATCTGCGTGGACGATGGGCGCGTGACCGGGGTAGCGATAGACGCGCTGACCATTGGGGGCGGGGCGGTGGTGCTTGCGACCGGAGGCGTCTCCTACCCGAACACCGGCTCCACTGGCGATGGTTACCGGCTGGCGGAGGGTCTGGGGCACTCTGTGGTGCCTCCGGCCCCGGGGCTCATACCGCTTGTGTGCTCGGACACATGGGTTGCGGGGCTGGCAGGCGTCAGCCTTCAAGATGTCATGCTCGAGGCCCGGCAGGGATCGGCGTCGCTTGCCAGCGAGCGCGGAGACGTGCTCTTTACGAGCTACGGACTCTCGGGACCGGCGACTCTGAACCTCAGTTCCAGGATCGGGCGTCTCTTTGAGCGCGGTGCAGTGGCCATTCGTATCGATCTGGCGCCGGATACAGACGCTGGCGCGCTGGATGCAGCGCTGGCACAGCGTTTCCGCATGGCGGGGAGGGCAAGTCTGGGGGGCGTGATGCGTGATATGGCCCCCGGATCTCTCACGAAGGTCATCATACAGCTCTCTGGCGCCGATGCCGCCCGCCCCGGCGCCGAGATCAGTGCGATCCAGCGCGGACGGATGGCGCAGCTGCTCAAGGGGCTGGAGCTCCACGCCGTCGCGACACGGCCGATCCAGGAGGCGATGGTGACGCTGGGAGGCGTGTCCACGTGCGAGATCGATCCCGAGACGATGGCCTCCCGACTTGTGAGAGGGCTGTTTTTCGCCGGTGAGCTGATCGATATCGCCGGGGATAGCGGGGGCTACAACCTGCAGGCTGCGTTCACTTCCGGATGGTTGGCCGGGATGGGTGCCGCTCGCGCTGTTCGGGAGCCCGTGTGAACGTCTGGCTCCGGGTTCGGGGGATCGCATCGCGCACGCTGCTGCGGCTCGTGCGGTTGCCATGGCGCACTGGGGCGGCCCTCGGCCTCTTGGTGGGTGGCGGATACATGGCGACGCTGTACGGCCAGACGAGGGCCGCGGTTCGGATCCAAGTGAACGGTGTCGATCTGGTTCACTACACCCAGCGCAGCGCCGCGGACGACATCTTTGACGAGCTTGGCGTGGTGCTCGCGGAGGCGGATGCCGTCGTCCTCCCTACGGATGACGAACTCCGGTCTGGCGACGCGATACGGTTGGTCATTGCTCGGCCTGTGCGCGTGATCCATGATGGGCGCGTGAGCGAGGTCTACACAAGCGACGGCGACCTGGCAGGGGCGCTCGCGGAGAAGGGCATCGTTCTGCATCGCGGCGATCAGCTGTGGACTGATGACGGGCCTGTGGCGGCCGACCACCGGTTGTCCGATGTACCACGTCCTGAACGGATGTCGCTGAGTTCTTGGATAGAGCAGATCCGCGTTCCCGTGTATGTCAGTGTACGGCGCGCGGTCTCGATCACCATCAGCGACGGCCGAATTCCCTGCACGTTGACGACCACGGCCGATTCGGTGAGCGAGGCGCTCTCTCAAGCTGGGATAGACGTGTACGAAGGCGATCGCGTGGTTCCCTCACTCGATAGCCGCGTCATGCCGGGCCTTCAGGTCGAGATTCTGCGAGCACGGTCTGTGGCCGTAGACGCCGACGGTCAGCTCCGTGTGTACAGGACGCGCGCTCAAACGGTGGCGCAGTTGCTAGGCGAGACGGGCATCGCGCTTGAGGGGGAGGACAGGGTCTCGCCCGGCCTGACTGCTCCCATCGTAGATGGCCTTTCTCTTTCGGTGGTCCGAGTCTACGACGAGTACTATGTGGAGGAGGTCCCGATTCCGTATGAGACCCGCTGGGACCCAAACCCGGAGCTCGAGATCGACCAGCGCAGGACGGCGAACTGGGGTCGGGAAGGGGCCATGCGCCAGCAGGTTCGAGTGCACTTTGAGAATGGGATCGAAGTGAGCCGCGCCGAAGAAGAGGCTTGGGTTGCCAGAGAGCCGGAGGCTCGGGTGATCGAGTATGGAACGGGCATCGTCGTGAGGCAGGTGGATACGCCGAGTGGCCCTGTGGAGTACTGGCGCAAGCTTCGCATGCTCGCGACCTCGTACAATGCTGCAACAGCGGGAAAGCCTGCGAGCAGCAGCACGTATGGCATCACGCGGCTTGGGGAACCCGCGCGCAAGGGCGTGATCGCTGTGGATCCCTCCGTCGTGGCGTTGCGCCAGCCGATGTACGTGCCGGGATACGGCCTGGGGTTTGCGGGCGATACCGGCTCGGCCATCCAGAACCGCCGAATCGACTTGTGCTTTGATGATCACAATCTAGAGATGTGGTATCGGTGGGTCGACGTCTATCTCCTGACGCCGGTACCACCGGCCAGCCAGATCGCGTGGATCGTGCCCAACCTTCCCGTGGAGCGCGAATGAGCGACCTGGAGATCCGCGACCTGTTGGAGCGCCACGGGATTCGACCCTCCAAGGGGTTGGGTCAGAACCTGCTCGTTGCGGAATGGGCCTATGAACGCATCGTGGCTGCGAGCGACCTGGCGGAGGCGGATCACGTTCTCGAGATCGGCCCGGGGCTGGGCACTCTGACTCGCTATCTGGCGGACCGTGCCGGGCAGGTGACGGCGGTCGAACTGGATGCACGGATGGTCGCGGTGCTTAAGGAGACCCTCCAAGGCCGCTCGAACGTGCGCGTGGTGCAGGGGGACATCCTTGAACTCGATCCTCAGGCCTTGATCTCGACTGGGGCAGGGCGCCAGGAGCACTACAAGGTCGTAGCGAACCTGCCGTACTATATTACCTCGCGAGTTCTAAGGCATCTGCTGTCAGCCTGCATCCGTCCCGGGCTGCTCACCTTGATGGTACAGAAAGAGGTGGCCGAGCGTATTGTGGCGTCCGCGGGTTCCATGAGCCTTCTCGCCGTGAGCGTTCAGGCGTATGGCGATCCCGAAGTGATCTGCTCAGTGCCCGCGAGCGCCTTCTACCCCCGGCCGAAGGTGGCATCCGCGGTGATGACGATCCGCACCTACGCCGAGCCGCTCGTTCCCGAGGAGATGATCGGGCCGTTCTTTCGCGTGGTGCGTGCGGGATTCCAGCAGAAACGCAAGCAGTTGCACAACAGCCTCGGCGCGAACCTGGGTCTGCCGCCGGACCGCATCGATTCGGCCTTGCTTGCGGCCTGCATCGCACGGGAAACCCGTCCGCAGGCTCTTGGGGTCGATGACTGGCTAGGGCTGACGCGGGCACTCTATCAAGAGGACTAGAGCGCCTACTCCGTGAAACGGCCCATTCCATGCCGGTCGAGTCGGTGATGTATACTAGTAGGTCGGGTGCGGGGCGTACGTGGCCCCGCTGTTGACTGATACCGCACGAGAGGATACCCGGTGCTCGAACAACTCATTCATCACGGTGTGATCGTACCTGAGCTTCCCGACCCTCCCGGTCTGTCCGTGGTCATCCGCGGACGCCGGCTGGCGCTGACGCCTGCGCAGGAGGAGATGGCGCTGGCCTGGGCGGCGAAGAAGGACACGCCGTACGTCACAGATCCGGTGTTTGTGGGCAACTTTCTGGAGGACTTTTCCGCCGCGCTCGGCGTTCGTCCGACGCTGTCTCTCGAGGAGATAGACTTTAGCCCATACTATGGGCTGGTGGATGAGACTCGACGCCGCAAAGAAGCCCAAACGAAGGAGGAACGCAAAGCGCTGGCAGCGGAGCGCAAGCGCGTCCGAGAAGAACTCAAAGCCCAGTTCGGCTATGCCATCGTCAACGGCCAGCGGGTGGAGCTTGGGACGTATATGGTGGAGCCGAGTGGCATCTTTATGGGACGGGGACAACATCCGCTGAGGGGGCGCTGGAAGCAGGGGGCTCGGAAAGAGGACATCACCCTGAACTATGGACCTGGCACGCCTGATCTAGGCGAGGGCTGGGAGCAGATCGTGTGGCAGCCAGAGTCCTTATGGGTCGCCCGCTGGAAGGACAAGCTCACAGGGAAGCTCAAATACATCTGGCTAAGCGATACGGCCCCGGTCAAGCAGAGTCGAGAGGCCGACAAGTTCGATCAGGCGCTCCGGCTGGATGATAAGTTGCACGCCGTTCGTGCCGCGATCCAAAAAGGCCTGGAATCGGAAGACCGGGGCAGGCGGATGGTCGCCACCGCCTGCTATCTGATCGATCGGCTATGCCTGCGTGTGGGGGACGAAAAAGAGGCCGACGAGGCAGACACTGTGGGCGCTACGACCCTACGCCCGGAGCACGTCACGCTGCACGAGGACGGCGTCGCCGAGTTCCAGTTCCTGGGCAAGGACTCGGTCCCCTGGCACAAGACGCTGGCTCTGCCGGAAGAGGTCTATCACAGCCTGGCCGACCTGATCGCCCATGCACGGCCTTCGCGATCGGCCGAAGGCGCGGACGCTAACGCGGCAGCGTCCCTGCCGCAACTCTTCCCGGACATCACCAGCAGCACGGTCAACGGCTTTTTCTCGCGGACGCTCAAGGGTCTCTCAGCGAAAAAGTTCCGTACGTATCACGCCACCAAGGTGGTTGAGCGCAGCCTGGCTTCTTCCGGGGTCAGGGCCCGGGACCCAGAGTACAAAAAGTGGCGCGCCGCCAATCTGGCCAACCTCGAGGCGGCGCAGCTCTGCAACCATACCAAGCAGGTTCGGGGCTCCTGGGAGGATACCCAAGTCCGCTATGAGCAACGGATCCTGGCGGCCAAGGCGCGCATCGAAAGGTATGCAGCGCAGACTAGGGAGAGCCGAGAACGCTATGCCGCTCTCCAGAGCGAGGCTGAGGAGAACGAGTCGGCTGCCGATGAGTCCAGCCGTGATGCGGTCCGTGCTCGCTACGTCAAGCGGCTGGGCGTGGCGCGGCGAAGAGTTGAGCAGGCTCTGCAACGACGCGCCCGTGCAACCGAGGCCCTGGGCAAGATCCGCGCCCAGATGGAGATCGGTAAACGCAAACGCGAATGGAACACCAGCACCAGCCTCAAGTCGTACGTCGATCCACGCGTGTACCAGCGTTGGGGTGAACGCGTGGATTACGACGTGCTGAACGCCTTTTTCCCCACGGCGCTGCGGCGCAAGTACGCGTGGGTGCAGTACGTGGATAGCGAGGGCGACGATGAGGACATCGCAATCCGGCCCTGTCTGCCGGGAGATCTCACGGCTGTGGCTCATCTGATCCGCGAGGTCACGGGAGACCAGGTGAGCACAGATGATGTGCGCGGGCAGTACTTGCCCGAGCTGGGCGAGGAATGGCGGGTTGCGCTGATCGCGCTGGGGGATGAGCAACAGGTCGCGGCCTTTGCCGCGCTGGGGCCGGTGTACGGGCCGGAAACTGCCCTTCTTGTGGACTGCTTTGCTCTTGTCCATCCGGATCATCGCTCAGACCGGCTTGTCGATGCGCTGGCGGCAGAGCTCGGGCGTCAGTTTGAGCGCTTTGCGCTGATGCATCCCGTGCGGCGGGGCCAGGACGCTTACCGGCTGGCGCCTCGTGATGCGGGATGGTACGACTGGGCACCGGGGCTGCCGGAGCGACTGGGCCTTGACGGCGCCGGAGCCGGTGACGCCAGTGATGCTGAAGACTAGAACGAGCTGCTGGGACGAGGTGCTGCCTGCCTTTTTGGCTCCGCCGGAGGCGTGTGCTATACTGGCGGCTTGTGACACGCGATGAAAGGTGGTGGCCCGAGATGACCGATAAACTGAGTGGCTGGAATCCTGAACTCAATACGGATGTCGCCGAAATCCGCCCTGGCGATACGGTGCGTGTTCACCTGCGCATCGTAGAGGGTAACCGCGAGCGCATCCAGGTCATCCAGGGCGTTGTGATGCGCCTCAGGGGCTCCGGAGTGGATGCCACGTTCACCGTGCGCCGAATCGCGGCCCACGGGATCGGAGTGGAGCGCACCTTTATGCTCCTCTCTCCGCGCATTGAGCGGATCGAGATCGTGCGCCGTGCCGACGTCCGCCGCGCGCAGCTCTACTTCCTGCGCAAGTACCGCGGCAAGGCCGCGCGTCTTCGCGAGGACCGTTCCGCGTTTGAGCGCTCGAGGCAGTAAGCATTCTGAACGGGGGACTCGCGTGGCCACCAGCACCGCCAAGGCCGGCGCGGACCAGTTCCCCAGCCTGACTCACGAGTTCAGGCTCTGGGCAGAAGGATACCGGGCGGTTGCAGGCATAGATGAAGCTGGCCGCGGCGCATGGGCAGGACCCGTCGTCGCGGCCGCTGTCGTGCTACAGCCCGATTCCACGGAGCGCTACACATCCCTTGCTCCCGTCCGTGATTCCAAACTTCTCTCACCGCGACAACGCGACCTCTGCTACGACCTCATACTCGACGAGGCTCTTTGCTGGGGGGTGGGGCGTGTCCCTGCCGAACAGATCGACCGGATGGGAATACTACAGGCGACGCGACTGGCGATGCTGCAGGCGGTAGATGCGCTGTGCTATCCTCCCGATTATCTGCTGATCGACGCCGTGCGGCTGGACACGCACAGGCCACAGCTTGCGCTCATCAAGGGTGACAGGCTCTGTTTGTCCATCGCGGCTGCGTCGATCGTGGCCAAGGTCACCCGTGATAGGGCCATGCAGGATCTGGAACGGCAGATGCCAGGCTATGGTTTCGACAGGCACAAGGGGTATGGCACTGAGCTCCACAGAGACGCACTGGATGCCAGAGGCGTATGCGCCGCGCATCGTCGCTCATACGCTCCCATCGCTGCACGGCTAGCGAGCGATCCCGATGATTGACCTCGGCCTGCCCATTGAGACCGTTCCTCTCGCCTTCCTGGATGTCGAAACCACGGGGTTGAACCCTTCCCGCGGAGACCGAGTCTGCGAAGTTGCTGTTCTGCGCACTCGCGCGGACACGATCGAGATCGAGTGGTCGCGGTTGGTCAACCCGCAGCGCCCCATCGGGTATGGCGCCTTCCGGGTGAACGGAATCTCAGGGGCCCTGGTGGCCTCCGCGCCCTGTTTCGGAGAGATCGCCGACGAGTTGCTCGGCATTCTGCATGGCACCGTGCTGGTGGCTCACAATGCGCTGTTCGACCTGGCCTTTCTCAAGCTCGAACTGGACCTGGCGCAGCGGCCTCTTCCTTCTCTGATCGCACTGGACACACTGCGGCTTGCGCGCAACAATGTCACCGCCAGCGGCTATTCACTGGCGGCGCTGGCTGCCATGTACGGTATCGTGCATGAGGATGCGCACCGCGCCCTGGGCGATGTTCGTGCCACGCATCAGCTCTTTAGGCGGATGGTACGGCTGCTACGGGCGAGGGGAGTGAGCACCGTAGGCGATCTGTTGCGGGCGCAGGGCGGAGTCCTGCGGGATCGCTCCGGCCCGGCGGTTGTAGCCGCACCGGCGGTGCGCAGAGCGCTCCAGGAGAGTTCCTGCCTGCGGATACGCTATCGCGACACGCATGGTTCGGTTACCGAGAGGATCATCAGGCCGACGCAGCTGTCGGTTCGGTTTGGCCAGACGTACCTGGTGGCATACTGCTTTCTGCGCCGTGCCTCTCGCACCTTTGCTATGGACCGAATCGAGGCGATGGAGCCCGTTGACGCCCCTCCGGAAAGGGGAAGCTAGAGATGCCAGAACTCCCCGAACTCGAGGCGCTGGTTCTGCGACTTCGCCCCAGGCTGTTGGGGCAGACGTTGACCAACCTGGAGGTTCACAGGCCAGTCGTGTTGCGAAACCTGCTGGCTGAGCCGGAAGACGTGCTCGTCGGACGGCGTGTCACGGATATCCAGCGTCGTGGCAAGCTCCTGCTGCTCCAACTCAAAGACCTCTGGCTCGTGACCCACTTTATGCTTGCCGGGACTCTGGTGTGGCCAGAGGAGGGGGAACTTCCGCGAAGCAGGGACTATTACACCCTCTCCTTCGGGAACGCTGGCGCTATCCGCTACTATGATCCTCGGGGTATGGGCAAGACCTACCTGACGCGGGATCTAGCGCTCGTCCCCGGCCTCGCTCAGATGGCGCCGGACGCGCTGTCTGAGGAGCTTACGCTTGATGTTTTTCTGCAGAGGCTCCGGTCATGCCCGGGGGAGATCAAGGGCGTCCTGACGCACGAGCGGGTTGCGGCGGGGATCGGCAACGCTTACGCAGATGAGATCCTCTTCTGCGCCGGGATCTACCCGTTTGCCAAGGCAAACCGGCTCACGCCTGCGCAGAAAGAGCAACTGTACGGCGCGATGCGTTCCGTTCTACCGGACCGCGTGTCCTTCCTGCTCGAGCACTGGCCTCCAGACATGGATCTACACTGGCGGGAGGGCCTCCAGGTACACCGGCGGCGCGGTGAGCCCTGCCCGCGCTGCGGCACACCGATCTCAGAGATCAACGTGGCCAAACGCCCCACGAACTTTTGCCGCAACTGCCAACCCGGGCTGCTGATCAGGAACTGAGCGGTTGGCGAACCCCAGCCCGTTCGGTATACTGCCATGGTGATTGGTCCCTTGACGCTCATGATGGGAGGCGACACCGAATGGTGCGGCGCCGCTGGCGACAGACGCTGGACAGCCTGGTGAAGGACACGCGCCTCGACGGCCAGGGGTACCTGTTCGAGGTAGCCGTGCTGCTGGCCGATCTTGTGGGCGATTCGGTCCCTGTGTCGCGGAGCAGTTACCTGGCATGGCTCGTGGAGCGCTGCCGGCGCCTTGTCGGCGCTGGCCGGGAACGCGCTGCGGTGTTTCGCCTGGTGAACGGCATGCTTTGGGCTCTTGATGACGCGCCTACGCCGGAGATGATGCGCACGCTGGCGCTGGGTTATCTCCATGGGCTCGGGGCACGACGCGCAGAGATGCTTGAGAAGCTGGCATCCGCTGCGTCTCACGACCTGAGCAGATACCGGCGCATCATGACCTATGGGCGAGATACCGCTCTGCTTCAGGCGCTGATCGTCGCCGCCGCGCGACGTGAGTCGCCTGAGGTGGTGTTGAGCGAAGGTCGTCCACGGCTGGAGGGCTTGACGATGGCCAGCGAACTGGCCTGGGGAGGCGTGGAGGTCACTCTGGGCGTGGACATGGCTCTGTTTGGCTGGCTCGCCGACGTCCAGGCCCTGTTTCTTGGCGCGGAGAGCCTGTCGGTGCGCGGGCTGCTATACAGGCGCGGCACCGCGGCTCTGGTGGAAGCCGCACAGGTGCGCGAGGTTCCGGTATACGTGATCTGTGGCCGGGACGATTTCACTCCAGCGGAGTACCCGATCGCTGGCGAGGCGCTTTCGGGCCCCTTTGAAGAGATCACCCCGGACGCTCATGAGCGCATCACTGTGCGCAATATCGCTTGGGACCTGACTCCGCTGGAAAGCATCACGGCAGCCATCACGGCAGAGGGAATGCTAGCCGGGGATGCACTCGAACAGGCGCTCGGCGCCGTGCGCGCTCATCCTGCGCTTGTGGGCCGGTAGACTGAGGCGCTTCTGCTTGGCTAGCGGGCGCGGCAGCGCCATCAGCTCATTTCGATAGGAGATCGATGCAAGAAGTCGCTGTCAAGCGAACCGATATCGAAGAAACCATGCGCTCGGCGTACCTAAGCTATGCCATGAGCGTGATCACGGCGCGCGCCCTTCCCGATGTCCGTGATGGTCTCAAGCCCGTCCAACGACGGATACTGTACGCCATGAATGACATGGGGCTGAGGCATGACCGGCCGACGCGTAAGAGCGCCCGCATCGTGGGAGAGGTGCTCGGCAAGTACCATCCGCACGGAGACTCGGCGGTGTACGAGGCGATGGTGCGCATGGCCCAGGATTTCTCCATGAGATACCCGCTGGTGGACGGGCAGGGAAACTTTGGCTCTGTAGACGGGGACGGGGCGGCCGCCGTGCGCTACACAGAGGCGCGCCTGAGCGCGATGGGTGACGAGATGCTCACCGATCTCGGCCAGGATGCGGTGGACCTGGTAGATAACTTTGATGGCTCTCTCAAGGAGCCGGCCGTGCTCCCCGCCAAGGTACCGAACCTTCTCGTGAATGGCGTTGGCGGCATCGCCGTGGGTATGGCTACCAACATTCCACCGCACAACCTCGGCGAGATCGCGGACGCCGTGGCCTATCTGGTGGACAGATATCATGAGGCCGATGACGTCACGCTCGATGAGCTGATGCAGTTTGTGCATGGGCCCGATTTTCCGACAGGTGGGATGATCCTCGGTGACGAGGGGATCCGCCAGGCCTATGCCACCGGGCGCGGCAGAGTGGTGATGCGATCGCAGGTCCATCCGGAGGAGTTGAGCGGGGGTCGAATGGCGCTCATCGTCACCGAATTGCCCTATCAGGTCAACAAGTCGACGCTGGTCGGCCGGATTGCGACGCTGGCGCGAGAGGGGCGTGTTGAGGGCATCGGTGATCTGCGCGATGAGTCCGATCGAATGGGCATCCGCGTCGTGATCGAGCTCAAGCGAGGAGTGGAGTGGGAGCCCGTGCTCGCCGGCTTGCTCAAGTACTCGCAGCTGCAGGCGACCTTTGGCGTCAATATGCTGGCGTTGGTGGATGGCGAGCCTCGCACGTTGTCACTCAAGAGAGCGCTGCTCCACTATATCGATCACCGGTACAACGTAGTTGAGAGGCGCAGCCGCTACGAGCTGGAGAGAGCCCGGCAGCGGGCCCACGTGTTGGAAGGACTGCTGATCGCGCTAGATCATCTCGACGAAGTGATTGACACGATCCGCCGTTCACAGAACGCCGACACAGCCAAGACGAATCTGTGCAAGCAGTTTCGGTTCACCGAGCCTCAGGCTTTGGCGATACTGGACCTGCAGCTGCGCAGGCTGGCTGCTCTCGAGCGCCGGCGTGTCCAGGAAGAGTACCGTGATGTGATGGCTCGCATCGCGGCGCTCGAGGACCTGCTTTCCAGCGAGGCCAAGATCCGCGGTGTCGTGAAGGAGGAAATCCTCGATCTCAAGCGCGTGTACGGCGATGCTCGGAGAACACGGGTCAGCGACCTGGAGGTGTCCACCTCCGTGTCGGCCGGTGACCTGGTCGCCGACGCTTCGCTGGTGTTGGCGATCTCGTTTGACGGCGCCGCTCGCCAGTTCCCGGCCTCCATGGCCCATGGCGGTTCCGGGGGGCTGGTGCGGCAGTTGCTGGATACAGGCGTGGCCGTGCATTCGCTGGCGCGTGCAAACGCCCAGGAGAAAGTCGCCTTTTTCACCAACAAGGGGCGTGCGTTCGCCTTTGGTGCTCACCAGATACCCGATGCCAGGCAGGTACCCGACGGGGCTCCGCTGCAGAGCCTCGCGCAGCTTGATGAGGGGGAGGTGGTTGTTTCGCTGATCCCTCTGGGGGCCGTGGATGAGGCCAAGAGCGTGATGCTGGCAACGGCCGAGGGGCGCGTCAAGCGCGTGAGTTCAGGGGACATCAACTCGGTGAACCGGGATTCGATGACGGCCATCGGGCTGGTCGGCCAGGACGAGGTGGTGGGCGCCGCTATGGTGACGGAGGGAGTGGACATCCTCTGCATCTCCCGGCAAGGACGGGCTATACGATTTCCCGCTGACGATGTGCCGCTACAGGGGCTGCCCGCCAGGGGCGTCAAGGGTATGGACCTCAAGGATGGCGATCTCGTGATGGGGCTGAACGTGGCCGTGAAGGGCGCGGAGCTTCTCCTTGTCACCGCCAATGGCTTTGCCAAGCGGGTTAAGCTGGACGAGTACAGCGCGCAGGGGCGTGGCGGGCAAGGCACAGCGACTGTGGATGCCCGCAAGAGCGAGACGGCAGGGCCCATTGCGTCAGCCTGTGTGGTCGATAATGACGATCGCGTGCTTCTGGGCACTGCGCAGGGCGTGGTGGAGGAGAAACCGGTCAGCGGGATCCGCATGCTGGCCCGGGACAGCTGGGGTACCCTCGTGACGCGAACGCGGAGTCAGGCGACTGTGTCGTTGGACATGGGCGATCAGGTCGTTGCTTGCGTGGTGGTGCCTTTCTCCCTTGATGAGGGGCCGGAGCCCTCGTCCGGTGCACCTGGCGATGGCGGAGACGCGGGTGGTTCGCCTGCCCCCGGCTCCCGCCCAAGAACGCGGCGCAGAACCGCTCCGAAGGCATCCGCAGAGCAGGAGGCGGAACCCAAGAGCCCCTCGCGGCGCCGTTCTGGCAAGTCAGCCGAGAGCTCCGCGCCACGCACCACGAAGAAGGCGAGTGCATCGGGGGCGCCTGCGGAGGACGTTGCCGTCAAACCGGCTCGGAGCAGACGCAGCGCGACGGCAGCCAGCGAGGCTGCACGACAGAAGGCGGAGGCGCCTGCGCGCAAGGGCCGCGCCACCCAAGCAAAGGGATCGCCAGCTGCAACGGCGGAAAAAGCGAGCGGAACAGCCACGGATGGCGAGGGAACTGCGGCTCCGCGCAAGGCGGCGAGAACGCGTCGCGCGGCTGCCACACCGGCACCGGAACGGCTGGCCACGGGATCAGAGGTTCCGAAGAAAGCAACCAGACGCCCGAAGCCCAAGGTCGATACGCCGGCATCGGACGGGGTGGCTCCTGCTCGCCGTTCTCGTGCGCGCACGCCAAGCTCCACCCCCGCCGAGACGGAGGCACAGCCGCCGGCATCTGAGCGGCGCCGCTCCACGGCCACCGGCCGCGGCTCCGGCCGCTCTGCAGGGACGAGCGCGCCACCGACGGAGGCCGCCGATGGCGATCAGAAGGCGCCCGCCGCGCGTCCTCCCACGCGAGTCGTACGTTCAAGTCCGCAGCGTAGACGGAAAGAGGAATAGTCCGTGTCTCAAGAGAACAAGCCGCGCAGTGTGGCGGACTCCATTCGCCGCGTGGTGAACATCGCACGCATAATCGGTGCGGTGGTGCTGGTCGGCATCGTGGTTACCGGCATTCGTTCGCTCGTCCTGTTCTACTCGAATGAGGTTGGGTTCTCCGCACCGGATGCGGCGCGTCTCTACACGGAGGCGTTGCTGGAGGGCGACCTGGACACCGTCTACAACATGACGGACCCGCTCTCTCTCACGGACGTGTACGGCAGGCCCGTGTCTCGCACGGTATTCATGGCGGAGGCGCGAGAGTTGATCGGATCCGAGGCGCTGGCCGTCGAGACGGTGGAGGCCGTCAAGCTGTTTGATCGCGATGGCGTTCACTATTATCGGATGGATGTGACGTTCCAAGGGGGTGGTACCACCACCCACAACAGGCTGTTGTTGGCGCTGCGTAACGAGGAAGGAACTTGGCGAGTGGTGTGGCCCTTTGGCCTGAGCGCTTGATGCGGGCGGGAGTGTATGGACAGAGCAAGGCGATCAGAAAGCATGGGCGCGCCGGCGGGTAGAGAGCCGGGCCCAATGCTGGAGTATCTAGTGGATCCAGATGCGCGGACGCTGGCGCAGCTGATCGTCGCCTTTGCCAACAGCGCTGGCGGTACGATAATCGTGGGGCTGGATGAGCACGGCCGTCTGGATCCCTCCGCCGGGGACGATCTGGAGCCCGTGCTGCAACGTGCGATTGGGTTTTGCGAGCCGCGTTTCGGCGAGGGCGACGCGCCCCGGTTGTTCTACGAAGAGACCGCACAGGGGCAGTTCGCGACGATCGTGGTGCGCCCGTTGCCCTACCGGATGAGCATCGAGGGCCGAGAGGTCTACCTGCGCTCCGGCCGCAGCAATATGCGCGTTCCGGCAGAGGAAATGGATCGCGTGCCTCCGGCCCATGTCAGCTTTGAGGACTCCATCGTTGCCGGCGCGACTCTCGACGATCTGGATGACGCAGTGATCGAGGAGTATCGCCAGAACCGCATCCGCAGGGGGCCCAGAGGCGAGTCGTTCACGCGTTCCGAGTTGCTCCGCGACGCCGGGGCGATCGATGTCGGTGGCAGGCCTACGGCTACCGGCATACTCCTCTTTGGCCGCAATCCGCAGCAGTTCTTTCCTCAGGTTGGGGCGGTCATTGTGCGCTTCCGCGGCAACAGTCTTCGCGAGGCTGCCAGGGGCGCGGAACGGTACAGCAAGAGGGTGGAAGTGGCCGGGCCGTTGCCTCGCCTGGTCGAAGCGGCCTGGCAAGCTCTGTTTGACGAGATCCATGGGAGCTCTGTGACGAATGGGCTCACGCGGGAGGAGCGATACGAGTACCCTCTGGAGGCGGTGCGAGAGGCTGTAGTCAACGCGGTGTGCCATCGCGACTATGCACTGACGGGCCAGCGCATCGAGATCCACTTGTTTGACGGCCACATGGAGATCACGTCTCCGGGCAGGTTACCTGGGCACATCACCCTGGACAATATCCTGGACGAGCACTACTCGAGGAATCCCCGATTGGTGCGCGGCCTTTACTACTGGGGCTATATCGAGGAGCTTGGGCAGGGGATCGATATCATTGTGGACGCGATGCGCCGGGAGCATCATCCTGCGCCAGAGTTTCGCGAGGGAGCCAGGAGCTTTACCGTGGTGCTGCGAAACGAGATCGACCGCATCGAGCTCGAGTTTGGCGAGGACCTCAACCCGCGCCAGATAGAGGCGTTGAGCTATCTGCGTGAGAACGAGAGGATCTCGAATCGCGAGTACCGGCAACTCTGCCCGGACGTGACGGCTGAGACGCTGCGCCTGGATCTGCGAGACCTGATCGACAAGGGCATACTGCTCCAGGTTGGCAGTAAGCGCGGCACCTACTATGTTCTCAAGTAGGGTTGGCCCCTCCGGGCTTGGCGGCATGCCGGGTCCGCTCCTGACGGCGCTCCTGGGCGCTGTGCTTCTGCTCAGCCTCATGTGTTCAGGCTGCAGCGATCAGGCGCCCCCAGAGGCGTCCCCTTCTCCCTCTCCGGCTCCTACCGACACACCTCTCCCTCAGAACGTGCTCGATGGCCTCCTGTTTGCCATCACGCTCAATGGGCGGCTGCTGGCTACAGAGGAACTCGAAACGCGAGTGGTCGACGGCTCGCTCTATGTGAGCAGCACCCTCCACTGGGCAGAGTCCGACGGAATGGTGGAGCGGCGGAGCGTTGCGCTCTCGCCGTTGCTGTATCCCACCAACTATACGCTGGAACGAAGCCTCCGGGGCGTGACGTCATGGAGCGTCGCGCAGAGGGACGGAGGCTCCTTGAGCCTTCTGTCGAACAACCGGCAGTGGTACGGCCCAGTCTGGCATGCCCGTCTGGAGCCAGTGCCCGGATTGCTGATGGAACAAACCCCATCGGCGCTGCCCCTGGCCTTGCTGGTGCTGCAGTATACCGCAGGGCGAAGCGCGGCCGACTACGGGGCTCCTTTCCGTCTGCCGGTCCTGGACGTGACCGATGACCTGCCTGCCAGCCATGACTTGACGCTCTCGCTGACCGATGAGCAGGGAGAGGCGGTCATCGGCACGCTGGCCCTCGAGGGCGCGATCGCTCGTGAAGGAGGTCACTCGTTCACACTCTGGCTCCGGCCCGATAGCCGCCTGCTCTTCCGGGCTGAGTTCCCGGACTACCGCCCGGGATTTTGGGAGGCCCTGCGCTACCCGGCGCTGAATGAGCCAGGTCTGCTCCGGATCGAGCGTGTCAGCGAGCTGCCTGCCGTGCCCGATGAGGAGCCGGATGGCGGGCCAGAGCTGATCACTCTGCAGGGCTCCACGGGCGAGTTGAGAGCCAGGCTCTACAGGCCTTCCGGGGAAGCCCCGGCGCCGGTGCTCCTCGTGCGTCGAGGCTGGCGGCAGCCCGATCTGGCAGAATCCGCCGAGGCCTGGCGGCAGCAGGGGTGGGCCGTGTGCGTTCTGGACCCGTCGGGCGTGGGTGACAGCCCCGGCGAGTTCCGGGCAGAGTCCGAACTGGCTGAGGCAGACGACCTCGTACAGGCGGCGAGGCAGCTCGCGTCCGTGGCCGGGCTGGACGGCGACGCGATCGTGCTTGTCGGAGTGGGGGAGTCGGCGGCTGTGGTGGCCAGGGCCGTTGGGGAGGCCAGCGGTGCCGCTGCATCTGGCAGCGGCGCGCCTATTGCCGGCGCTGTGCTGGCGTCGGGTGTGTTCGACGGGGCCGCCATCCCGCAGCTGGCGGCCGATCAGGCTCTGGCTCTGGCAGATCACTATGGCTGGGGCCCGGATGAGCTCAGTGGCTTTCTCGCTCTCTCGGTGCACCAGTGGCAGGCCTGGCTCGCAAAGGAGGAGATCGATTTCTCGCGACTGGGCCGCCGGGTCTCTCTGTCGGGTCTCGCCGCGTGGGCGGCACTTGACCTCTCCGCGGTGCTGAGGAGCATCTCTGTGCCCCTGCTGGTGCTGCATGGATCCCGCGACGAGTGGACGCCACCGGCCGGCGCCGAGCGCCTGGTGCAGCGACTGATGGACGCCGGCGCACCGGTGACCTACATAGAGCTCGAAGGGCTGGGTCACGATCTGGGGAGGACGCGCGGGACGCTCTGGGCCGCCGAGGCGGACTCGGCTCTTGAGGACTGGCTCGGCGGATTGCCCTGAGCGCTAAGGCCAGACCGGCTCCTGCCCCCTGGCGCCTCTCCCGCATCCATCGACGACCGGCAGGCATACCAGCCCCTGGTAACGATCGCCTAGAATAGACGGGAGCGGGCGTTCTACGGATCGGAAGAGATGCGTTGGGCAGCGACAGTCGGAGGAGCCAAAGCGTCTGCCCCAGTGAACAAGGCCCGGCTGGGCCGCGAGAGCGTGTGCCCAGAGGCATTCGAGAGGAGTGGGGCTCTCCAGGTACCAGATCTCCAGCAGGACGGCATGAAGCAACAGATAGTCTATGTGCCAGTGCAGGCGGCGCGCACCACGGAGATGCCGGCCAACGCGCCGGCGCAACCCGCCCAGAGCGGAGCCCACGTAGAGATAGTGCCCGTCCTGAAACGGAACGTTCCCGAGCCTCCCGACGGGCAGCGTCTGTGTCGAGGCCAGGGTAAGGATGAGCACATATGAGCCTGGCGCAGCCGGAAGCGTAACGACCGGTGACACGGCAGATTCTTGCCGGGCCTCAGTGAGAAATTCGCCAGGAAAGCCGTCCTGTGTTATCATGTCATACGAGGCTTTGATGAACGGAAAGAGGTGGACGGATGGGTAGTGTCATCAAGAAGCGCCGCAAGAAGATCGCACGTCACAAGTACCGCAAGATGCGTCGCAAGATGCGTTTCCAGCGCCGCAAGTAGCACCTTCGGTGCCGCGGCTGGCGCCCGCTTGTAGATAAGGTTTTCACGTAGCAACAGAGGCAGTAGCATACAGCTGCTGCCTCTGTTGGTGCCTTCCATCAGCGCCAGGCACGCAGTGCCTGGGCCATGGCCAGCAGGTTCTCCAACGGAACCGTGGCCTGGATGTTGTGCACGGCGCTATAGACGAACCCTCCTCCCGCCCCAAAGATCTCCAGGTTGTCTCGTATATGGGCGCTGACCTCCTCCGGTGTACCAAAGGGGAGTACCTGCTGCGTGTCGACACCGCCTCCCCAGAACGTCAGTTTCTCTCCCCAACGTTCCTTGAGACTGCGCGGCTCCATACCGGCCGCCGAGATCTGTACCGGATTGACGATGTCCACGCCCGCGTCGACAAAGTCATCGTATAGCGAGATCATCGAGCCGCAGCTGTGGTAAAAGGTCTTCCAGGATGTGTGGCTGTGTACCCAATCGTTGACCGCGCGATGGTACGGTTTGTACAGGTCTCGATAGGCTCGTGGGGAAATGAAACTGCCCGACTGCGCTCCGAAATCGGTTCCGCTCAGAAAGACCGCCACGATTCGATCGCCGACGGCTTGGTGATAGAGCGCGAGGTTCCTGAGCGCGATCTCCAGTTGCAGATCGAAAATGCCACGGACGTACTCAGGGTGCAGCGCCGTGGCCATGTACCAATCGGCGACAGCACGGATGCCCCGGGGTTGTCGAATGGCCAGCCCGGGGACGTGGGCGATATCACCAAAGCCAGCTGTGCCAAAGTTGCCAATGATCGCGCGGCTCGTGTTCTCGTGCAGCGTGCGAGAACGATCCTCCAGGCTTTGGAGTTCCTCATCCGTGTACAGCCGGTACATATCCCGAACCCACTCCTCAGGAATCAGCCGTTGTTCGGCGTCCGGCCTCTGACGCTCTATGGCATCGTGATAAAAGCCACCTGCTGGCATACGGCCTGAGGGGGGCGCCGCGCGATCCGCACAGGGGTACTGGTACAGATCGCCGTTCGCGTCCCGCTCGGTGTTAAAGCCTCCGGGGACCTGTGCTGACGTTTCGTTGTTCAGGGTGAACGGCTTCCATCCACCGGCCGGGAAGCCGAACATCGTGTTCTCCTCGTAGAGTCCGATCACGTCCACGTCCAGAGCGTCCAGCAGGTCATCATCTACCTGGCCGAGCATCTGATAGGGCTCGTGGATGCGAACGCGCCGGGGCTCCAGTCCGAGAGCCGAACGTAGCTTGCCTAGAGCGGTTGCCATGATCCCCGTCACGGCGGTGCTGCCGAGATCGAGCGGGACGCGATCCGGCTCCGTATGAGATAGCGCCAAAGCAACCCTCTCTCGCGACGTAACCATCTTCCCTCCCGACTGGATGCTCACCCTGGCTTGCATTCAGGCGCGGGCCAATGCCTGCCTCAACCGACGGTACCACCGAACGACTAGCGTGCCATGAAGGGCAAGAACCCCTCAATCCCGGGCTGGACCACCACAAGCGATGGATCATAGAGCCGGACCGTGCCTTCGCCCGCCAAACGCCTGGCGAGCAGGTGGATGGTGTGCTTCCCCGGAGGCAGGGGCAGCATCGCGGCCAGCGATACGCTGCGATCGGATCCGTCGCCGCTATCCTCCCACACGTGGACCGTGCGCTCGGTGTCACCGAGCGGATCCAGCCCGTCGACGGCCAGTGCAAGTGCAACGGTATAGGGTTCGTCCGCCAGCGCTACAGACGCGTTCGCCAGGACGAGGCTCCATCTGCCATCGCTTCCCACCATTGCGCTGCTCCTCACCTCCTGCCAGCCATCTGCTGAAGAGGACCACGTCAGGTTCCCGATGGCCGCATTGAGCACGGCTGCAGGACAGGGTGATGGAACGTACAGGAGCGAGAGGGTAGGGTCACAGAGGCGAATGGTCCCATCTCCCGAGTGCCGCCGAGCGAGCAGGCGGATGGTGTGCTCCCCTTCGGATACGGGAATCGCGCTCACCAGTGCAAACGGCTCTCCCGCACAGCCTGGTGTTCCGTCGTACACGTCCGCCCATCGATCCACCGCCGGATCCGCGGCCATGCCGTCGAGAGAGAAGGCGAGATGTGCTTCGTAAGGGAGATCGGAGAGTGTGAGCAGTCCATCGGATTGCGGGATAACCCACCCTGATTCGGGAGCCGTGAAGCTGACTTCGCGAACCGTGGTAAAGGCCGAGGTGGCACTCGTCCAAGTCATGTTGCTGGCCGCTCCGTGCATCGCGACACTGCCGGTCGCCGCGGGCACGTACACGGCTGAGAGCACAGGGGCGAGAAACGAAGGAGTGCCTTCCCCGTCGACACAGCGAGCGAGGAGAAAGACGGTGTGCTCGCCAGCCGGCACTGGCCGGAACAGGGACAGCGGGACACTGCGACCGGATTCCTCTGGCGCTTCCACGGATACCCAGCGATCTACGGCTGGATCGGGCTCCGGTGCATCCACACCGATTCCGAGGTGGGCGGTGTAGGCCGCGTCGTGCCATCCCAGCGCCGTGTTGGCGACGACGAGCAGGGAGCCCGACTCTGGCGCGCTGAGGGAACACTGGAGGATGATCTCCGTGTCGCCGGAGACGGCTGCTGGGCCGGATGCGCCGGCGGCACTGCACGACAGCAGCCTGGCGCTGGAGGGTGCGCCTCCTGCCTGTGGAGTTGCCTGGTCCGCATCGGCACGATCCGAAACAAGAGCGCGAGCAGCGCTCTGGCCAGGTTCGGGGCCTAGAGCGTGCACCGGCGAGCCGACCATGGCCAGCGCCAAGGCGAGAGCGGTGCGCATCGCGGCGTGCTGGAGTACACGGCGATGGCTCAGTCGCAGGCGGTGCGGAGCCGGTTCCATCCCAATCGCTCCTCTGCGCAGGGGGGCTCGGTTGCGAGGCAAGGGCCGCTTGGCTGCAGGACGAGCACCTTGTATCACAGTTGCGGGCGGACAGCAAGCCATGGCGAGCAGAGTGGCTTTGGCCACTGCTTGACCTCGCTCGACTGGAGTCTAGAATGAACTGAGCGAGGTGAGGTTAGCATGTTCGACACGCTGTTGCAGGGCGGGCGAGTCATCGACCCGATACACGGCTTTGACGGTCCCGCTGATGTGGCCATCGCCGACGGCCAGATCGCGGCGATTGAGCCCCGGCTGGATGGCTCGAGTTCGCGGCAGACCGTGGACGCGTGCGGGCTGATTGTCACTCCGGGGCTGATCGACCTGCACGTTCACCTGTACTGGGGCGTGTCACACTATGGCATCGACGCGGATACGGCTTGCCTCGCGCGCGGGGTGACGACGGCGGTGGACGCTGGGTCCGCCGGTGCGCTCACGTATCCCGGCCTCAAGCGCTGGATCATGGATGCCTCGCAGACCGAGCTGTATGCCTTTCTCAACATCGCCTATCTGGGCATGATTGGTGATCAGGTGGGTGAACTGGAGGATCTGCGGTTCATTGACGACGAACTGGCCTTGAGGGTTGGGCGCTCTTCGGAGATCGTCGGCATCAAGGTGCGATTGGACCGAGTAGGGCCTCACGCGGCGACGCTCCCCCTGCGCCGGGCGTTGACCGTGGCGGAAAGGCTGCACAAGCCGTTGATGGTGCACATCGGCAGTGCCAGGCGCATGCATGTGTCTCTGGGAGACATACTGGAAGAGCTCAGGCCTGGCGACATTGTGACCCATATGTATCACGGCAAGGACGGCGGGCTCGTCGGCGATGACGGCCTGGTTTGTCCGGCTGCCCGTGCGGCGCGGCGGCGCGGCGTTCTCTTTGACGTAGGCCATGGCGCCGGAAGTTACAGCTTTCCCGTCTCGCGGGCGGCACTGGCGCAGGGATTTGGGCCCGACGTCATCTCCAGCGATCTGCATACATACAGCCTGGTGGCACCGGTGCGGGATCTGGTGACGACGCTGAACAAGTTCCTGCTCCTTGGTCTGTCGCTGGTAGACGCGATCGGCATGGTCACCGCGGCCCCTGCACGGATAATCGGACAGGATGCTCGGATTGGACATCTGGGCGTCGGTGCGGAGGCTGATATTGCGCTCCTGCGGCTGGATTCCGGAGAACGCACCTATGCGGATTGTGAAGGGAATCGGTTGTCGGGAGGACCAGGTCTGACAGTAGTTGGCGCGCTCAAGCGAGGGACGATGGTTGGGCTGGGCCCCAACTCCGCTCTGGGTGTGCAAACTCTCTAGGTCCAGAGGTTGCTTGTTGGAGGGCTGGACGAGCGCACATCTGGCGTCATACCGGATTCTCAATCATAAGGGAGGAACCGCAGCATGAGCTTTGACGAAGGATGGGCTCAGCCGAGGCCGAGTGTAGACGACGACTGGACACGCTGGCAGGCAGATCCGCTTCAGGAGGTGGACTTTGCGGTCCACATTCACTATCTGCGCTCCTACCTGGCGAAGGGTGACCGGGTTCTGGAGGTAGGGGCCGGCGCGGGGCGCTTTACGCGGGAACTTGCACAGATCGTCGGGCGTGTGGTGGTACTGGACCGGTCCGCGGAAAAGCTTCAGCGTAACCAGCGCAACGCCGCCGCGATGGGCTACGCGGGCGCCGTGGAGGCCTGGCTGGAAGGCGACATGCGTGCACTGCCCCGCGATGTCGAGCCCGGTTCATTTGACGCCGTCGTCTGCTATGGTGGGCCGCTCAGCTATGCCATGGATGACAGAAACAAGGCTCTGGCCGAACTGGTGCGCGCTACGCGCCGGGGAGGGCAGTTACTTCTGAGCGCTCGGAGCCTGTTCGGTACCCTACACGAGAACCTTCCGGCGATTCTGAGTCACGATGAGCCGGCGTTGAACCGCGAGATTCTACAGACAGGCGATCTAGGCCCGCGACAGGTGGCGCCGATCGATCAGTTCTGGCATGCTTTTCGTGCAGACGAGTTCCGCGAGTTCGTGGTGTCCGCGGGGACCGAAGTGATCGCCCTCTCCGCGAGCAACTGCCTGACGGCGACGTGGAAGGACCTGTTAATCACCTGGCGCTCCGACGAACTGATGTGGCGCCATCTGATCGATCTTGAGATCGAGGCCTCGCGTGAGCCGGGCTGTGTCGATCTTGGCGCGCACATCATCGCGGTGGCTCGCAAGCTCTAGCCAGCGCCATGGCGGCTGTCGGTTCGGCAGTCGCCATGGCCCGGCGTAGCTATGGCCGGGCCTTGTGTGCGGCTTCTGCCAGGAAGCGTTCTGCCTCAATCGCGGCAGCGGCCCCAGCCCCTGCCGCGATGACTGTCTGTCGGTACCAGGGATCCTGCACGTCGCCTGCGGCGTACACGCCGGGGACACTGGTTTGCTGGCGCCTATCTGTGACGATGTATCCCTCCTCGGTCAGATCCAGCTGTCCGCGAAAGAGGCTGGTATTCGGGATCAAACCGGCATAGACGAACACGCCGTCGGTCGGAATCACAGATGTCTCCCCGGTCTGCACGTTGTGAACGCGAACGCCGGTGACAGCATTCTCCCCCACGATCTCGTCCACGACGGTATTCCATACAAAGTCGATTTTGGCGTTCTCCCTTGCGCGAGACTGTAGGATGGGGCTGGCACGTAGCTGATCCCGGCGGTGAATCACGGTCACCCGCTCCACAAACCGGGTCAGGTAGAGGCTTTCGTCAATGGCGCTATCTCCGCCCCCGACGACGACGATGCGCTTGCCTCGGTAGAAGAAGGCATCACACGTTGCGCAGTAGGACACCCCATGGCCTGTGAACTCGGTTTCGCCCGGCACGCCGAGGCGCCGGGGCGAGGTGCCCGTGCACAAAATCAGGCTTCTGGCGAGGAACTCTGGCCCGTACGTCTTCACCACAAAGGGGTACACGGCGAGGTCCACAGAGGTCACTTCCTCGTAAAGAATCTGGGCACCAAAGCGCTCGGCCTGTTCGGCCATGAGCTTGGATAGGCCCATGCCGTCGACCCCGTTCGGAAACCCGGGATAGTTCTCCATCTCGCTGGTGAGCGCGGCCTGCCCTCCCAGAGTCTGGCCCACCAGTATCAGGGGTTTGAGGAGAGAACGGCCTCCATAGATGCCCGCCGTCAGGCCGGCGGGCCCCGCGCCAACAATGATCATCTCGCGCTCGCGCTGTTCGCTCTCTTCAGGAGCGCCCTGCTCGCCGCGCAGACGGCTCATGTCCAGTGATAACGACATCTCTGCCATACACTCCTCCAACATATCAATAGACCCAACCAGAAGCAGTCGGACGCCACACGAACGATGTTACCGAGCCGCCCGGCGATGATGGGCGGCAGTCGTCCGTCAGAGGATCAGCTACCCGCGCGAAGCTCTGCGGTCGTCAGAAGCGGTGCGTCCGGTAACAACAGCCAGATCGGCCAGGGCAGCAGCTAACTCCGCAGACAGATCATCCCGACGGAAGCGCCATGTCCAGTTGGCCTGCGCTTTGCCGGGGGAGTTCATGCGCGCCCAGCTGCCGAGAGAGAGCACATCCTGGACAGGAAAGACGGCCAGGTCGGACACGGATGACATGGCGAGACGAATGAGTTGCCAGGAAATGTCGCTCCCATCGGAACCCGTGTAGACACGTACGCGGTGGGCCTCGCGCTCAGACAGTTCCTGATACCAGCCACAGGTCGTGTCGTTATCGTGTGTCCCTGTGTACACCACGCTACGCCGCACGTGGTTATGCGGTATGTGCGGGTTGGCGATCTCTCCGTCAAAGGCAAACTGCAGAACCGTCATACCAGGCAAGCCGAGTGCCTGGCGCAGCTCTGTAACATCGGGCGTGATCATGCCGAGGTCCTCGGCGATGATCGGCAGTGTTCCGAGGGCGCTGGCAATCGCGTCAAAGAACGCCCGTCCGGGCCCGGGGAGCCAGCGACCGTTCGTCGCCGTTGGTTCTGAGGCGGGCACCTCCCAGTAGTTGACGAACCCGCGGAAGTGGTCAATCCGGACTTGGTCCACCAACTCCAGTGTCCGTCTCAGGCGCCGTACCCACCAAGCGTAGCCATCATCGGCCATGATGGTCCAGCGGTACAACGGATTTCCCCATCGCTGGCCCGTGGGTGAGAAATAGTCGGGCGGGACTCCTGCGACGACGGAGGGCTGTCCCATCTCATCCAAGACAAAGAGTTCCTGATGGCTCCACACGTCGGCGCTGTCATGGCCGACAAAGATCGGCAGATCGCCGATGATGCTGATGCCGCGTTTGCGTGCATACTCGTGGAGACGTTGCCACTGCTCCTCGAATAGGAACTGCGCATAGACGTGGTAGTCGATCTCTTCCTTGAGATGAGCGCGTTGGTCCGCAAGGGCATCCGGGTCGCGCCGGACGAGCGACGTGGGCCATTCGGGCCAGGGCCCTCCGCCCAGTTGCTCCTTCAGCGCCATGAACAGCCCATAGTCGGCCAGCCAGGAGGCCTGTTCGTCTCGGAACTGGGCAAACCCCTCGCGAAGCGCTCCAGAGGCACGCTGCCGGTTTGCGTAGGCCTCGTTGAGCATCTTTCGCTTCATCTGTATGACCTGGCCATAGTCAACGAAGGAGGAATCACAATCCTCGCTCAGCGGAAGCATATCAGGGTGGAGCAGACCCTTTTCGACCAAGTCGACCAGATCGATCAGCAGAGGGTTCCCGGCGAAGGCAGAGAAGGGTTGGTAGGGAGAGTCGCCATAGCCGGTGGGCCCAAGCGGCAGCACCTGCCAGGCCGACAGCCCTGCCGTGGAGAGCCAGTCGATAAAGCGATAAGCCGATTCGCCCAGTCCACCGATGCCGAAAGGGCCCGGAAGTGACGTGGGGTGGCACAGGATTCCGGCACGCCGTCTCTGAGATTCGATGTCTGGTGCTGGGCCCAACGGCTGGTTCATGATCCCACCCACGCCCAGGTGCAACCGTTGTCCAGCCAGAGCACGCCGTGCTCGTCACTCTGAAGGAGCAATCCTGTGCCGAATAACTGATATGTCGCCAGGATAGGCTCCTCAGGGCTCTCGGCCCAACCCAGCGCTTCCCGCATGCCGGGCTCGTTGCACCAGACGAGCCCAAACCCTCGAATGGGCTGCCAGAGACCCTCTGGAGCGTCGGCCTCGCAGGCCTCGTCAGGCATGCCCTCAAGCCAGCGATCCTCGAAGGGAACCAGGCGTCCATCGCCTAGTAGCATCAGCACTTGGTGCGTGTCGCGTCGCCAGAAGGCGGTGCCGCCCTCAAAGGGCTGCCAGCCCCAGTTCTCTCGCACGGCCGGCATGCTTGGGCAGCCAATTCGACCCGCTGTGTCCTCCGGCAACTCCAGGCCTGGGAGTACAGGGATCTCGCAGGTGGGCTTGGGCGTGATTGTGGCAGTGCTCGCGGGCCTGACCGTGGGCGAGGCTGTCCTCGTTGAGCCATTGCTCGGCTCTGCATCTTCCGAAGGCGTGCTGGAGGGGGTCTGCCGAATCTCCGGGGTTGCCGGCACCGGCGGCGTGCCTGCCGTGGGCAACAGCGTGGGCACAATCTGTGCCTCCGGAACCGATTGCGCCACATCCTGTACGACATACACGAGCGGACGATCCAAAGAGGCGAGATACAGCCTGCCAGAGGCGACGGAGACAGCCGTCGCGCCAACCGGGTCCCCGATGGACAGCGTTGCCACAGGCGCGAAACGGCGCGTATCAAAGCCAGTCAGAACGGTCCGGGAAGGCGCCAGATCGGACAGGGCACCTGTAGAGGCCACCCAGAGATGATGGAGCGGCGCGTTCAGCAGCATGGCTTGAGGGGCGACCTCGAGAGGAATGGCATGCAGCATCTGACCGGAATCGGCCCCAGTCACCTGCACACCGTGCTCGGTCATGTGTGAGCTGATCGAAAAGAACCTGTCGGTGATCTCGTCGTACACCACATCCAGTACGCCAAGGCGGCCGATCGCTTCAGCCTCTCGCCAGGCGATCCCGTCCAGCCAGTAGGCGACGTAGCCCCCATTTGATCCCGGCAGACCGTTCAGCGCGACAGCGTAGAGTCTGTTGCGGCGAGTATCCATGAGAACCTGGACGGGCGCGGTCGATGCGTCTCCTGCGATGACACTCGAGACCTCGGCAGTATCCGAGCGCAGAGAGATCGCTGTATCGCCGGCATGGAGTGTATCCGTTGCTGTATCCACAAAGAGCATGCGCGTGGTGCGCGAGGCCGGATATGCGGCGAACAGTTCGCCATCCATGGAGTACATAAGCACTTGAGCGGATGCTCGGTCCAACACCGCCAGTGAGCCTTCGGGGAGAGCATGCATAGCTGCCGGATAGCCGGACTGGGCGACCAAACGTGTCTCGCCCCGCGGCATGACTGCGCGAATCTCTCCGGTGTTTAGGCCCACGTATAACGTTTGTCCATCCTCCGAGGCGGCCATGGCCGTAACACGCAGGGAGATAGGGATGGCTGCCTGGGTGGCCAGGTCCCCGGCATTCAGAACGGCCAGCGAGTCCCCATCGTAACAGGTCGCAAGCAGGGAGCGGGCGGCCTGATCGAGAAGGAGACGCTGCGGAGACAGGCCGACGACGGAAGATGCCAGGATCTCGCCCGAGTCCAGATCCAGCATCTGGATGGCGTTCGAGACGGTGCCACTCACGTACAGGAGATCGCGCTGGGCGTCTATAGCGATTCCCAGGGTGTCATCGGGAACGGATAGCGTCCGGCCCGGCTCCAATCCTGAACCAGATATCTCCTGTATGTGCGTTGTACCCGAATCGCCGTCATAGTAGCAGGCATAGAGCGTGCCGCCGGCCACTGTTGCAGAGCGGAAGCCGGGGATCGCGCGAGAGACCACTGGCTCCGTGCCGAACGGCTCGTACAGATGTACGTGGCTGAATGACACCGCAGCGACGCGACCGCCACCGAGCGCCAGGAGATCGACAATCATGCCATCTCGGCGTGGCGGGAGGACCGTAATCGCCTGGCCGTCTGCGGCCTGGAGCGTTCGGATCGAGCCATCGGCATATCCTACCCACAGAGTGTCGCCTGAGAGCGCGGCCGCTGAGGGGGCCTGGCTCTGTGGCCAGATGTCCTGTATCTCGCCGGATTCGATCCTGTAGATCAGCCGGCTGGCTTCGGCTGCTACAAACGCCTGGTCAGCCGACGGGTCACCTACGACGCGGTACGGACCGGCTCCGAGCGGGATCACAGACGCAACCTCACCTTGCTCGATTACAGAGAGGTTGTACGAGCCCTCGTTCGCCACGTAGATCCGCTCTCCCGCGAGGGCAAAGGAATATGGATTCCGCCCGGGGCTGGGAGGGCCTCCGAGATCGATCACCTCCGCGATCACCGGGGCCAGGGGGTAAGGCGTCACACTTGGGCTCGCGGGCTCGGTAGAGACAGGGCTCGGTGATGCGGTTGCGGCGATCATCGTCTCGGTGGACACCGACAGGGTCTGAGGTATCGATGGGGTTTCTTGGGAGCATCCCGCCAGGCTTGCCACCAAGAGGACCAGCAGGATAGGACGTAACCCCAGCCCGCGCTGCCGGCTGGCCGACTGGCTGTGGGAGAAGGTGGGGCGAATCATATCGGTGCCTCGACCCTCTGAAGGCGAGTCCAGAGGGACAGAAATCCCTCGAGAGGTGCTCTTGTCGCCGGGTGCACGGCCACATACGGGCAGGGCTCCCCGGATCGCGGAGTGGTCTGTACTGGACTGATGCGTTCTGCCAGAGCTGTAATCTCGTCCTTGTCCATGCCGACGAGCGGGCGGAAGATGGGCAGGCCGATACCCGATGACACCGCCGCGATGTTCCGCAAGGTCTGGCTGGCGACCTGGCCCAGGGAATCGCCCATCACGATGGCGTGGGCGTCTCGCTCTCTGGCGACATCTTCGGCCAGCGTGAGCATCGCTCTCTTGCAGATGAGACACGCGTAGCGCTGCTCTGATGGCGACTGCAATTGTTCCAGGATGGGGGCAATCGCGGCGCGGTAATCAACGATCTCGGGTCTCAACTGCCATCCGTGGCTGTAGCTCTGCAGCAGGGCCACTTGCTCCTGCACGGCGGCAATATCCGACGGGTCGATGGCGACGTGCAGGGGGATTACGGCGCAACCCCTTCGCATCATCAACCACGTTGCCACAAAGGAATCGATGCCGCCGGAGAGGAGAGAGACGACTCTTCCCTCGATCCCTACAGGCAGCCCTCCTGGACCGCGGACGGTGCGGCTGTATACCATGGCTCTGTCACAATCCACTTCGATGCCGATGGTCAGGCTGGCCTCAGCAGAGAGATCGACGGTGGCCTGGAACCGGTCGACGACGGCGGAACCAGTCAGACGCTCGATCTCGGGGGAGAGAACCGCGAAGGACTTGTCCGCGCGGCGAGCCTTGATGCGAAAGGTGGAGCTTGCCCCCAAGCCTGCATCCTGTGCCTGAGAGAGCACCTCGGCCAGTATGGCGTCCATGTCGGGAGTGACCGACATGACAGGACTGGCGGAGACCACGCCAAAGACGCGGCTGAGAGGCTCCAGAGCGGCATGCGGGTGGTAGGTCGAGACGTAGGCTCGGCGTCCTCGCGTGTGTACCTGGCCCTCGAGGCCATGGGCAGCCAGGCTGGCGCGGATGTTACGCCGCAGCCGCCTCAGAAAGGCCGGGCGGTTTCTGCCCTTGAGCGCAATCTCACCATAGCGCACCAGGACCGTATGCATCGGTGCGACTCCTTCCATGTGGCCTGACTATACTTGGGGGGCCTGCCTCGGTCAAGGAGGATGCCTTAGGCCACGCTGTTGATGCCTTACAGCCGCATCGAATAGAATGATCGCAACTGGAAGGGGGGCATGATGTACCTGGGTGGACAGCTGCCTTGTTCGAGCGATCATTTTGCGTTTGCGCGGCAGATGGGCGTCACACATGTAGACGTTACGCCTACGGGGAGCCTTGGGCAGGAAAAGGGGTACTGGAGCATCGACGCGCTCCGGCGCGTGCGTGACATGGTTGAGAAGCACGGCCTCGTGCTGGCGGCCATGCATCTACCGCTGAGCTCTGCTGGCATCGAGAAGCAGATCTGGCCCGACATCATGCTTGGCGGACCAGATCGCGATATGCAGATCGACCAGGTCATCCGGTGCATCGAGGCTGCCAGCAAGGCAGGCGTGCGCACGCTCCTGTACAATCTGGCGATTCTGCCTGTGGTGCGCAACCGAGAGCGGTCCAGGGGGCGGGGAGGTGTAACCTACAGTCACTTTCGGTACCAGGACCTCAAGGATGATCCTCCGCTGCCTTGTGCGCCGGTGAGCGCGAACCAGGCTTGGGAGAGAATCGGCTACTTTGTGGAACGTGTCATACCTGCGGCGGAGTCCTTTGGCGTGCGGCTGGGGTGCCACCAGCACGATCCTGGAATGCCGCCGGGCACTGGTTACCGAGGCGTAGAGCGGGTGCTCGGCAGCCTGGAGGGCGTGAAGCGGTTCATCTCGCTCTCTGACAGCCCCTGTCATGGGCTCAACTTTTGCCAGGGGACCATCAGTGAGATGTGCGCCGATCCGGAGGCGGTTTACGATGCGATCCGCTACTTTGTCGAGCGCAATCGCGTTTTCTGGGTGCACTTTCGGAACATCCGAGGCGGCTTTCTGGAGTTCGACGAGGTGTTTCCGGACGAAGGGACCATCGATATGGTGCGTGCTATCAGGACCTACCGCGAAGCGGGGTACGATGGAGTCCTTGTTCCCGATCACGTGCCCGAGTCCGCGCTGGACACCCCCTACAATCACCGCGCCCGCGCCTTCAGTTACGGCTATATCCGTGGGCTCATACAGGCGACAGAGCCACGATAGGGCGTGATGGTTGGAGATCCCCTCTCCGGCGGGTATAATGTCTTTATGGAACTTACCGTAGTCGCTCAGAAGGTGCCGATATGTACATAAGCCCGACCTATATCCTGTTTGCGCTGCCGGCGCTGCTGCTGGGGCTCTATGCTCAGTTCAGGGTGCGCTCGGCATATACGCGCTACTTGAAGGTGCGCAATCGCTCAAACGTGACCGGCGGTAACGCCGCGCTCTCACTGCTGAGAGCTGGCTCGCTGGAGACGATCAAGCTTGTAGAAGTGCCCGGCGAGTTGACGGATCACTATGATCCGCGACACAAGAGCCTTGCGCTCTCACAGGAGGTGGCCCGCACGCCCTCCGTGGCGGCGTTGGGGATTGTGGCTCACGAGATTGGGCATGCTCTGCAGGATAGAGAGGGCTATTTGCCCATGAGGCTGCGGGGTGGTCTGGTGCCCGTCGTCCAGATCGGCTCGTGGCTGGGCCCTATCCTGTTCATTGCGGGGCTGCTCCTCTCTCTTGGCGGGCTTGCACAAGTCGGCTTGCTGCTCTTTTCGGGAACGCTAGTCTTTTCTCTGATCACTCTTCCGGTGGAGTTCAATGCCAGCGCTCGGGCCATTGCCATGCTGCAGGCAAACGGGCTGATCGTGAGTGACGAGGAAGAAAAGGGTGTTCGCGCCGTACTATCGGCGGCAGCACTCACGTATGTGGCTGCCGCGGTCCAGTCTTTGGCCAACATACTCTACTATGCTTCGCTGCTCAGCGGCTCTCGGAGGCGCTGATACGCCTCGTGACCGGGTTATCGGAGAGAGAAGAGGGCGATTCCATGTCCACGGACCGCAAGATCAACTTGCTAGACCTCTCGATGGATCAGCTCACCCAACTGCTGGTGTCCTGGGGCGAACCGCGTTTTCGTGCCGCTCAGATATGGCGTTGGATCTATCACACGTTGGCTGACGATCCAGATGAGATGGTCAACTTGCCAGCATCGCTGCGACAGCGCCTGAGCGACGAGGCTGAGATCCGTCTATTCGATGTGGCCGGCACCGGCACTGCGGACGACGGACAGACTGAGAAGACGGCGTTTCGCACCCATGACGGGCAGATCGTAGAGAGCGTGCTGATGCGCTACACGAACCGGAATACCGTTTGTGTATCGTCGCAGATTGGCTGTCCGGTGGGATGTCTCTTTTGCGCTACAGGCCGAGGCGGGTTTCAGCGCGATCTCTCAGCCGGAGAGATCGCGGCGCAGGTGCTTTACTATGCGCGGACGCTGAGGCGCGAACATGGCCAGGTCACGAATGTCGTGTTCATGGGCATGGGCGAGCCCATGCTGAACTTTGACGCGGTGTGGCAGGCCGTACTGAGCCTGAACGATCGGGATGGACTGGCATTGGGTATCCGGCGGTTTACCATTTCCACTGCCGGGATAGTCCCCGGCATCGAAAGGATGGCGAGAGAAGGCCTTGCTGTTGGCTTGGCCGTATCGCTGCATTCGCCGGATGATCGACAAAGGAACCGGCTGGTGCCCATCAACCGCCGGTATTCCCTTGCGCGGCTGATGGAGGCCGTGCGGTTCTATGTTGAACGCACCGGACGAAGAGTGACCTTCGAGTACGCGCTGGCGAAGGGCGTTAACGATTCTGACGAGCATGCGCGTGCTACGGCCCGCCTGCTGGGCGGGCTCCTGTGCCATGTTAATCTGATCCAGATGAATCCCGTCGAGGGGACAGAGTTGCAGCCGGCATCGAGGGATCAGGTAGTGCGCTTCCGGGACGTTTTGATGCAGGAGGGTATCCAGACGACGGTTCGGATCAGCCGTGGGGGAGATATCCAGGCGGCCTGCGGACAGTTACGTAACCAGTACCTGCTCACCGATGAGGAGTCCGAACCCCAGTGAGTACCCGACCGATCCGCATTGCGCCATCCATACTGGCGGCCGACTTTGCCCGCCTTGGGGAAGACGTGCGCGCAGCGGAAGCCGCCGGCGCAGACCTGCTGCATGTCGACGTAATGGATGGGCGGTTTGTGCCCAATATCTCGGTGGGCCCCCTGGTTGTGGAGGCTCTGCGCCCGCTGATCTCGGTGCCGATCGACGTCCATCTGATGATCGAGCGGCCAGAGGCCTACATCGAGGAATTCGTGCGAGCGGGTGCCGATCTCATCACCGTGCACGTGGAGACCTGCCCACATCTCAACAGGACTCTGGAGCAGATCCGGGAGGCCGGCGCGTCGCCCGCGGTTACGCTCAACCCGGCGACGCCGTTGTCAGCCCTGGAGCAGGTCCTGGATCTGGTGGATATGGTGCTCGTGATGACGGTGAATCCCGGGTTTGGGGGGCAAAAGCTGATCCCGAGCGCACTGGGCAAGGTCGGCGCACTGCGAATGGCTCTCGATGCCCGTGGGCTTGAGCGCTGCGCCATCCAGGTGGACGGTGGTGTGAACGAGCATACGCTGGGATCCGTGCTCGATGCGGGGGCGGACACGTTGGTCATGGGATCGGCTGTCTTCCGCAGCGCCCTGGGGATCGAGGGCTCAATGGCGAGATACCGAATGCTCATAGACAAGCAGAAGGGTCGCTAGCCTTTCGGCCAACGACCCTCTTCGGAACTGCCAACCCCGCTATGACTTCCTGCTGAGTGTGCGGAGGCAACTGGTGCAGACCATCATCCGCGTGGGGCGACCGTCCACCATTACCACAGCCTTCTGGATATTCGGGAGCCAGCGCCGGTTGGTACGGTGCTTGGAATGGCTCACGTTGTGACCGAATTGCGGCCCTTTGCCGCAGATAGTGCATCTTGCCATGGTTCTCCTTCTCGACCCGGCCCCTCAGGGGACCGCGGATTTGCCTGCACTGCGGCGTATATGATACCATGGCGGGGTTGTGGCTCCAAAAAGAGGTATCGAGGAGCGATACAATGAGTGAAGAAACGACGCTAGGGACAATCCAGGTGTCTCCTCGGGCGATTGCGAGTATCGCCGCTCGGGCCGTGCTCACCTCGTACGGCGTGGTGGGCATGGCACCGGCGACCGTACGCGACGGCATTGCCGAGATACTGAACCTGGAGAACGTTTACCGTGGCGTGGATGTGCAGGTGGTCGACGGGCAGGTGGTCATCGACCTGTACGTGGTGGTGGAATACGGGACGCGCATCTCTGTCGTGGCGCACAACATGATGGAGAGCGTCAAGTTCGCCGTGGAGCAAGCTCTGGCGATGCGCGTTGCCGAGGTCAATGTGCATGTTCAGGGCGTGAGGGTGAGCGACGACGACTGAGTGCCCCGCATCCGCTACCATGGCGGACGTTGGAGCGATGAAGGACGTTTGTATCGAGTAGCGATAGCACCTCAGGAGGATAGGATTCAGTGAGTCAGGGTGGGGACAGGGAGCTGATTGGCGGGCAGGCACTGTATAATGCGCTGAAAGCCGGCAGCGTGTGGCTCCAATCCCACGTGGCTGAGGTGAACGCTCTGAATGTGTTTCCTGTGCCCGATGGGGACACGGGGACGAATATGTCACTCACGCTTCGGGCGGCTCTGGATGAGGTCGGCTCGCCTCAGGGGCTCTCTGTATCTGAGGTCGGCAGGCGCATATCACACGGCGCGCTGATGGGGGCTCGCGGCAACTCGGGGGTCATCCTCTCTCAGATTCTGCGCGGCTTTGCCCGGGCCCTGGACGACAAGCAGGCCGTGACGGAGCAGGACGTGGCCCTTGGGCTGACGGCCGCCTCAGAGACGGCCTACAAGGGCGTGATGAAGCCGGTTGAAGGGACGATCCTGACGGTGATGCGAGAGGCCGCGGAGGCCGCTCAGGGGGCCATCTCTGTGGGCGGAGACGTCTGCGCGGTGCTGACTGCGGCATTGAGCGAAGCCAAGGCCTCGTTGCTACGAACGCCCGAGTTATTGCCCGTTCTCAAGGAGGCTGGTGTGGTAGACGCCGGTGGGCAGGGCCTCGTCCGCGTTCTGGAGGGGATCCTCTCATACGTTCGAGGCGATGCCGTCGTCGCGGACGCGGAGGCAAAGCCAGCTGTCGAGACGGGCCATGGGCATGCCGACGCAGCCGAGGAAGAGTATGGCTTTGATGTTCAGTTCATCATCCACAGCCCAGCCAAGTCTGTGGATCTGTTGCGCGAGGACCTGAGCGTCATGGGCGATTCGCTGCTGGTGGTGGGCGACGAGCAGGCCGTCAAGGTACACATCCACTCCGAGCACCCCGGGCCCATTCTGGAGTATGGCATCCAGCAGGGTACGCTCTCGACGATCATTCTCGAAAACATGCAGGTGCAGTACCGCGAGTTTGTTGGCACGGATCACAGCGATGAAGGGGCTTCCGGCCAGATAGACGTCCGGTACCCTGTGGATCGCATACGGGCTTCGCTTTCGGGTGCGAGTCCGCTGGCAGATGTGAGCGTGGTGGCAGTGGCTTCGGGGCCCGGACTGGCCCAGGTGTTCAGTAGCTTGGGAGCAGAGGCCGTCGTTGCGGGTGGGCAAACCATGAACCCGAGTACACAGGATCTCGTCAGTGCTATTGAGAGCGTGGCGAACGACTCTGTTCTGATCCTGCCAAACAATGGCAACATCATCCTCACTGCGCAGCAGGCCAGCGAGATTACCTCCAGGCAAGTGCGAGTGGTTCCGACCAGGACGATGCCGCAGGGCATTGCGGCGTTGCTGGGGTTCAACTATCAGGCCGGACTGGAGGAGAACTATGAGGCGATGCTCGAATCCAGCCAACAGGTCGAGACTCTGGAGGTCACGCAGGCTGTCCGGTCGGTCCAGGTAAACGGGCTTGCAGTCGATGAGGGCCAGTTCATCGGGCTGCTGAACGATGATCTCCGCGCGGCTGGGGATACGCCGTTGGCGGTGGTCAAGGCGCTGCTGGGCGAGATGGATATGGACGAGTACGAGATCATCTCCGTGTACTATGGCAGCGGCGTAACGCAGGAGGAGGCCAGTTCGCTTTGTGAGGCACTTGGCGATGTCTACCCCAACCTGGAGTATGAGCTCTTGGATGGCGGGCAGCCCCACTACCACTATATCATCTCGGCAGAGTAGAAGAGGGGCGTAAGTATGGCGAACGTTCAGATCCTGGTGGATAGCGCAGCGGACTTGAGCGCCGAGGCTACCGAGGCGTTGGGTATCCATGTCGTGCCGTGGTCCGTTCACGTGGATGGGGAGCACTTTCTGGATAACCCGGCGTTTCGATCAGCAGAGTACTACCGCCGTACCGCCAGGAGTCGAGCGACGCTCGACGTCTACCCGCCTTCGGCACAGCAGTTCGCGGCAGTGCTGGATCGCTGTGTGCGCATGGGCGGCCAAGTTGTGGCGGTGCTTTCAGCAGAGCGCATCACGCAGGCGGTGCAGATCGCTCGGCGCGTACGGGCCGAGTACATGGGGCGTTGCGATGTGCACATCGTGGACTCGCAGTTTGTCTCTTGCGTGCAGGGTCAGATGGCCATGGAAGCGGCTCAGCAGGCGCAGGCCGGCATGGATGCTGTCGAGATCGTACGCCATCTCAACGCCATGATCGCCCGCAGCTACTGGGCCTTTACTGTAGAGAGCGGCGAGCAACTGGTTCGTCATAGCCTGGTTGAGAACACGGCCTCTGTCCTGGGCTCTCCCACGGGGTACCGGCCGCTGCTCCTTCTTGAGGAGGGAATCATCTCTCCTTTGCAGCGATCCAGGCGCCGCGGAGAGCCCGTCGAGCGGTTGGTGGAGTTCGTGATGGAGTTCTCTCGGCTGGATCGACTGTGGATCGTGAGCACCGGGCTACATCCGGGTCGGCAGGCCCTCGAGGATCGGATGAAGGAACTCGCTCCGGGACAGGCCTTTATCGATCACGTCTACGGCCCGGTGGTGGCGTCCTACTTTGGCCCGACGCTGCTCGGAGTTGCAGCCATCGAGTCCTCATGACCTCTCCCAGTTCCGGCTCCAGAGGGGTTCCATGAGCAAGCCCTCGCCCGTTGAGATCCTGAGGCGCATCCTATCGCTTGAACGCTCGCAGGGTTATCTGGATCGTTCGGTTGTCGGCGGGATTGCTCGGTACATCGAGGGCTGGCGAATGAAGCCCACGGGCGTCGATGACGCCAGCGAGCGCATCCGTGCCTCTCTGATGGGATACGCCGACCTGTCGCCGGAGAACCGACAGAAGGCTGTCCTGCGCACGCTGGATCTCCTGGAAGCTACACCCGCTCCACCTTCCACATCCTCTGCGCCGCCCGCAGAACCCCGCAGAACGGAGGTCCACCCCTCCAGGCCGCCACGCCGGCCGAGGGCCACGCACTCTACCCCCGAGGGACCGAGCGCCCATCAGCTCACGGATCCTGTGACGGGGCTAAAGGGCGTGGGCAAGGCGACCGCGGCGCGGATGGAGACCCTGGGCATCCACACGATCCAGGACCTGCTGTATCACTTTCCCCGGCGGTACGATGATCTCAGCCAGCACAAGCTGATACGCGAGTTGCGCCTGGGTGACATGGTCACCGTAGTTGGCGTTTTGCGGTCCGTTGAACAGCGGCGATCGGGCGGCCGAAGCCTCTGTAGCGCGATCCTGAGTGATGAATCGGGAGCGATCGAGTGCACATGGTTCAACCAGCCCTATCTTCACCGGCGGCTGTCTGCGGGCCAGACCATCGCTTTGAGCGGGCAGGTGGGCGAGTTTCGGGGCCGGCTGGTTTTCAGCTCCCCCGAGTGGGCGCCGGCGCAGTCAGAGACGTTGAGCATCGGGCGGGTGGTGCCCGTGTATCCACTGACGGAAGGGCTCCATGGGCGGCTGCTTCGACAGTTGATGTATGATGCCCTAGAGACCTGCACTCCACAGGTGCGCGATCCTCTCCCCGTTGACACGCGGACCCGCCATGAGTTGCTTGATCTGGGCACCGCGCTCTGGAAGGTGCACTTCCCCGACACTCTGGAAGAAGCCATGCGTGCCCGGGAGCGACTCTGCTTTGACGAGTTGCTGCTCCTCCAGTTGGGAGTGCTGCAGAAGCGGGCAGAGTGGCGCAGCGAGCCGGGCATCCCCATGAGTCTCGCGCCAGGCCTGCTGGACGATCTCGCAGCGCATCTCCCCTTTGACCTCACCGGCGCGCAACGACGTGCTATCGGGGAGATACTCTCGGATCTGAGGCGCCCGGTGCCGATGAGCCGCTTGCTACAGGGCGACGTGGGCTCCGGCAAGACGGTGGTCGCGGTCAGCGCGATGCTTGCTGCGGTGCGGGCAGGATACCAGGTGGCGCTGATGGCTCCGACGTCCATACTGGCTGAGCAGCATGCGGAGACCATAGGCCGTCTCCTGGCGCACCTGTCCGATATCCGCATCGCGCTCCTGGAGGGGGGGGTGACCGCTGAGGCCAAGTCCGCAATCCGTGAGGATCTGGCAACCGGTGGGATCGATATCGTCATCGGTACCCATGCGCTGATACAGGAGAGCGTGACCTTTCGCCGTCTCGGGTTGGTGATCGTGGACGAGCAGCATCGTTTCGGTGTAGCCCAGAGGCAGTTGCTCCGCGACAAGAACACAGACCGACGCCCGCACATGCTGGCCATGAGCGCGACGCCGATTCCAAGGACCCTTGCGCTCAGCATCTACGGCGATCTGGACCTTTCGACCCTGGATGAGCTTCCTCCCAACCGCCAACCGGTTCTCACGGCCGTGCGGACCCAGACGAGCCGTGAGGCGGTGTATACTTTTGTGCGTGCGCAGCTGGAACAAGGGCGTCAGGCCTTTGTCATCTGCCCTCTGGTGGAGCAGTCCGAGCAGATCGATGCGAGGGCTGCCGTGGAGGAGCACGCGCGGCTAAGCCAAGATATCTTTCCGCAGTACCGGTTGGGGCTCCTGCATGGTCGCGTAGGGAGCGATGAGAAAGAGGCCGTCATGCGGCGCTTCAAGGACGGCGAGTTCCATATCCTTGTCTCCACGGCTGTGGTGGAGGTGGGCGTCGATGTGCCGAACGCCACCGTGATGCTGATCGAAGGGGCGGAGCGTTTCGGCCTCGCGCAATTGCACCAGTTCCGCGGGCGTGTTGGGCGCGGCGAGGCGCGCTCCTATTGCGTACTGCTATCCGACGTGGCCACAGAGGAAGCCTTGCTGCGCCTTCAGGTGATGGCAGAGACCAATGATGGTTTCGTGCTGGCAGAGAGGGACTTGGAGCTCCGAGGGCCGGGAGATTTCCTTGGCGTTCGGCAGCATGGATTGCCCGACCTCAAGATCGCTCAGCTGACAGATAGGCGCACGCTGGATCTGGCGCGTCGCGAGGCCCTGCGGATCCACGAGTCCGACCCAGGCCTGAGGCGAGAGGAGCACGCGGGTTTGGCGGTGCGACTGGCGTCGTTCTGGAGTACCATATCACAGGCATAGGGGGCACCGTGAGAGTCGCCGTATATCCCGGCAGTTTTGATCCCGTACACCTCGGCCATATCGACGTAGCGAAGCGTGCGGCGCAGATCTTTGACCGCCTTGTGGTGGGGGCGTATGCAAGCCCCATCAAGAGGTTGATGTTCTCCGTGGATGAGCGCGTGGACATGGTACGGCGTGCCCTAGCCGATGTGGACAACCTCATCGTTGAGGGATATGATGGTCTCACGGTGGATTTCGCGCGGAAGCATGGGGCTCACGTCATCGTGCGTGGTCTGCGCGTCATCTCCGATTTCGAGATGGAATATCAGATGGCCATGACGACCCGAAAACTCGATCCTCAGATGGACATGGTTTGCCTGATGACGGGTCTGGACTATGCCTTTATCAGCTCATCGATCGTCAAAGAGATCGCTCTGGCGGATGGCCCGATCGACCAGCTTGTGCCCGAGTTCGTGGCCGCGGCTGTGCGCGACCGCATGCGGCTGCAGTCCTGATAGCAATGGAGGCCCAAAATAGACATTCTAGAGCTCGTTGACAGGTTGGAGGCACTCGTGGAGCGCGGTCGGCGACTGCCGCTTGGCAGCAGCGTGGCTGTGGATCGCGAGGCGCTCTTGAATATCGTGGACCAGATGCGCATCACGATCCCTCAGGATCTTCGCCGGTATAAAGAGTTCGAGGCAGAGAAAGATCGCTACATCGCCCAAGCCCAAAGCGAGGCGCGCACGATTCTCGAGCAGGCCCATGAGGATGCTGCGAGACTGCTCGATGAGCAGGGGATCAAGCGCCAGGCAGAAATCGATGCCAGGCGCATTCTGGAACGCGCGCACCGCGAGGCTGACGAGGTCCGCAGTGGGTCGGACGCCTACGCGATCTCGTCGCTCAGAGAGCTCGAAGCCCAGGTACAGCGGCTGGCCCGCACGATCCATAATGGATTGGCCGAGCTGATGCGGGCGCAGCAGGAGGCGCGTGAGCCGAGCGCGGGCGAGCGGGATGCCGCCGCGGCGACCGGGGACGAGCCCGAGGTGGTAGCAGAGGAAGCCGCTGTGCGCCAGCCAAGTGCGGAAGAGCCCCCTGCGCACGCCGGCTAGGCGCGCGCTGAGGGACAGCCACAGCCCCGGCCCGACAACGGTGGCCGGCGAATAACGGCCGCTTTGGCATCGGTCAGCGCCGCCTATCTTGCTCCTCTCAGCGCCCGCCCGAACGGCGGCTGCAACCACCTGATCGACTCGGGCGTTTTCTCGTAGTGGGCAGCCCTCTGGCGGGAATCCATTCGCGGCTGAGGGGCGTGCTAGAGTCGGAGAGGTCGCCTTGCCCAAGAGCCTCACCCGTATTCAGCGCGATCTCCTCGATCTCGCGGACGTTCTCAGCGGTGTTCCCCTGCCTTTCTATGTGCCTCTGAGTTTGGCACAGCTGGTCGCCGTGGACGAGTAAGTTGCCCCGGTGCAGCGCACGATCGACCTGGGGCTGGATGAGCCAACAGCGTTCCTTCTTCACGCTACCGCTCTCGCTATCGCCCAGCAATGCCGCCAGCCGCAGCGCACTGAGCCGTGCTACGGTGCTCTGGAGCCGCGGATTGGGCGGCTCCCATCCAGTCACGTAACGGCACATCAAGCTAAGGCGCGAAGGCGAGGGGGCGTATGTCGGGAGCGTAACAGATTGGGGAGGCGCGGTATGTCACGGGTTAGTCTGAAGACCGCGGGACGCGTGGCTGGGCTGATATTGCTGGTGGTGGCAGCGCTGGGACCGTGGTTCGCCGACACGCACCCGGCAACGGCGGAGACGTGTTCTGCGCCGCTCGTATGGGTGGGTGGGGGCTACTGCGCGTGCCTGTGGTCGCCGGCGCAAAGGCTTGGCCTGGCGGCCAACATGGGCCAGAGCGCGCCATTGGAGTTGGTCCTGTGCCTCCCGGTGATCCTGCCCTTTGCCAGCACCCTGCTGCTCTTACTTGGAGAGCGCCGAGGCGTGTGGATCGGCCATCTGTGGGCCTGGGGACTGGCTGGCGCATACTCGCTCATCTGGTTGGTCGGCGTATGGCATATTCACCCGATGATCTGGCAATGGGGGGCGGGGCTGTGCGCCGTTGTGGCTGCCGGGATGCTGACGCTGGAACTGCTGGCAGCCAGGAGGACTCGGCGCGGGGCTGCCGGCGAAACGGATTGTCTGAGCTGAGGCGGGCGCAGCAGGGGACTCGAGCGCGGGTGAACGGGGTGCCCGCGCCGTGGCGGGGTACGAGCCGCGGAGGAAGCGGAACCCGCCGCGCGGCAGCCGTGCGGCGTACAGCCGCGTGCGCAGGTTGTTTAGGGCCGTACTTCCAGGGACAGCCCCGGGCCGACCAGGGTAGCTGGCAGAATGGTGGCGCCGGCATCAACCAGCGCCTGCCTGGCGGCTGGCAACTGGGCTGGCTCCACCAGAGTGGTCATGCAGCCGCCACCACCAGCACCGCATATCTTGCTGCTCGTGGCGCCCGCCCGAGCGGCGGCTGTAACCATGCGATCGATCTCGGGCGTGGTCACATTGTCGGCCAAGCCCCTCCGAAGATTCCACTCGCGGCTGAGCAGCACGCCAAAACCGGATAGATCGCCCCGGTCCAAAGCGGCCCGCATCTCCAGTGCGATCTCCTTGATCTCGCGGATCCTCTCAACGGTGTCACCCTGCCGTTCGATGTACCCCTTGAGCATGGCCCAGTTGGTCGCTGCCGATGAATGAGGTATCCCCGTGTAGGAAACGACCAACCTGTCGTTGATCTGGCGGATGAGGGCATCTGAATGCCGAAAGGTCTCGTGCTTCCAACCATCGAGGCCAAACCAGATCACGCTCAACCCACCGTACAGCGGCGGGAAGTAGTCCTGCTTGCCGGTAGGGATGCCCAGCACCCGTGCCTCGATGTTTGCGCCGACGTCGATCAGGCGCTCAAAGGGCACAGCTTGTCCATCGATCCTGCAGAGCGCGGCTGAGAGCGCCATGAGCAGGGCCGACGAAGCACCGAGGCCAGATCCCTGCGGCGCCTCACTCGTGATGATGATATCCAACCCGGGCTCGGGGCGGTAGTGCTCTAGCGCATGGTGCACCAGAGATAGCGGGCCTTCCAGGGAGAGGGCCTCCAGCCCATCGGCTTCCTCGTGGTAGTCCAAGTCGGTCGAATGAAGCGTAATGCGGTGATCAGGACGGGTGCGGATCGAGACGGAGGCGTATAGGGAGATCGCCGCGTTCAGGGTGAGCCCACCTCCCTCAAAGACATACAAAGGGTAGACGTCCAGCGTGCCTCCGGCGAGGTCCACGCGCATGGGTACGCGGGCGACGACCTGCATGCACTCCTCCCGGATGGTGCGAAACTGCGGCTAAAAATAGCGATCGCCCGGGTCCGCTGTGCGCGGCTTGGCGTCAGGTGGTCGGGCGTTGTCGCGCTCACGCTGAAAGAGCGCGTCCTCGGAAAAGTAGTTCTGCCACTGAGCGGGTGCGTCAGGATCGTCTGCCCCGTGCCTCGTGATCCTCTGCCGCACCTGTACCAGCACCGGCGTGTTGACCGAGGCCCCGGCGACGATGACTTGGCCTTTACTCAGGGCGGGCAGCTCAGCCAGGAGATCACGCCCCACCGACTCTACGCTCTCGGCTACGCGGGCCTGGTCGATGGGATTCACGATGCGCATGATGCACTGCGTCATGCACTGGGAGAGCACGTCGCTATCCAGCTTGCCGGGGCGCTGACTGATGAGGCCCACGGCCACGCCGAACTTGCGCCCTTCGGACAGGATCTGCTTCAGGATGCCTGTGGTGATGATGTCGGCATTGGCGGGAGCAAAATTGTGCGCCTCCTCGATGAGCACAAAGGCGGGGTAGGGGACATAGTCGTCGGCGTCCGCTGCCGTGCGCCCTCGAACCGTGTCGATCCGCGCCTGGTTCAAGCGGCGTAGGAGCGTGGCGACGACGATCTGCTGTTCGCGATCCGGGACTTCGTCCAGCTGAAGCACCGTGCATTGTCCGGGGCGCAGGAGGCTGTTGAGCGCCAGGTTGCGGTAATCGTCAAAGATGGATGAGCCTTCCAGCACCTGGTTCAGCCGCCAGATGAGCGCGCCGATCGTGGGATCCTGATCGTCCTCGGCCTCGGGGTCCGTCACCGGCTCGCCCTTTAGCCCCGCCTGGATCTCTACGCGCAGATTCGCTCGCGTCCATTTGTCTCCGTACTTGCGCCGCGTGCGGTTAAAGGCCTGCCCCAGGAGGTAGTGCATCCTCTCGGATAGATTGGGGAGCAGGTAGCGCAGGTCAGCCAGTTCCAGAGAGGACACGCGTACGTGGATATCGCCGGGCCGCACAATGCGCACCGCCGGGGCATATCCGCCGGAGGCAAAGGCCCGGTTGCCCTGCATGTCGGTCAACGTATGGTACTCGGCGTGTGGATCGATGACGAGCACTGCGGCCCGGTTATGGGGGCGCATCAACTCCTCTAGCACGACGCCCGCGAGGTAACTCTTGCCCGATCCGGTGGAGGCGATGATCGCCATGTGGGTGCTGGTGAATCCCCGGGCATCCAACACGATCGGAACCGCGTCTCTCTGGCGGCTCAGTAGCGAGCCGATGTGTACGGCTCCGGTATCACCCGGGGCGAGGCGACACAGCACGCCGCCCAGTTGGGCGTCGGAGGCGATGTGGATCGGCGTGCCCGAGGGAGGAGGGACCCGGGGGTTGATAAAGCCCATCACCGGGTCAAAGTAGCCGAGTATGGTGACGGTGATGTCAAAAAGCTCATGCGGTTCGTCGTCATAGCCCAGGAGGTCGGCCACGACGGCCGGCGGGACCGCCGGATCGCTCAGGAATGTGTCCGGGTAGAGCCTCAACGGGACGCGTTTGCTCACGCGGCCGAGGATCTGGCGCTGCTCATTGTCTACGCCGGCCTCGTAATAGACGAACTCACCGTAGCGTACCCGTTGCTCAGGATCGGCGGCCACAAAGGTGTACTCGTGTGGCGTCTCCCCGGGGCCTTTGGTGGTGCCAATGGGCGACGAGTTAGGCATGGTCAATCTCCTCACCCCGCCGGCAGGACGGACGAGCGCCAAGCGAGGTTTCTTCGCAGAACAGCAAGGGCTGCGGCGTGTTGTGGGAAGCGTTCCGATAGCTCTGTGGCGATCTGCTGGAGAAGGGTGGGCATCAACGGATTGGCGGTCATACCGAGAAGGAGCGAGAGGTATGACAGGCGCAAGTTGGCTCCATCCAGGTGAAAACGCTCGATCTCGTCATCCGTGAGCCGGCGAACGGGCGCATCGATCGGCGCTGCCACGGCGGGCACGCCCTGCTGAACGGAAGCCTCCGACCCGATCGCCCCGATGACGATGATCGCTACCAGCGTCGCCTGTTCGGCCAGATAATCCGGGGAAAAGACCTCCAGATCATGTTCTGGCGAAAGGCGTGGCCCGAGGCTGCCAAAGTCGGGGTTCAGCAGCATGGTGTTGGCGATCAGCCCAACCAGCAGGCTATCGGCGTCCTGCTGAATGGCGACGAATGAGCCAAAGCCATAGTCTGAGGGAGCAGGAGGCTGAGCGGCCTCCCCCTCGCCATAGACCTGGCACACATAGTCCACATGGCTGCTGGCACTGACGATCTTGCCGATGATCACGGCAGCCTCCTTCTCCGTCACCTTCTGCCTCGCTTGCTCAAGCTCTTGCGGGAAAAGGTCCAGCTCAGCCGGTTCTGCTGGACAAAGTCCTGAAGCAGGGCGTAGAACCGTTCGCGATCCTGCATCGTGATCACGGCCAGGGCGTCGGCCGTCTCGATCGCATAGGGGTAGCCGGTACCGACGATGCACTCGGCGCGCACCAGGTCGATAACCCTGTCCAAAAGCCCCGCCTCGAGGAGCCAGGCGGGCACGTCCAATCGCACGGGCGGGTTGCTGGTGGATACCCTCAGGTAGAGGAAGTGTACGCGGTGGTAATAATCGAGAGCAGGGAGCCCGTCAAAGAGCCGGTCGTCACGGGCACACACCCAGGCCTCCGTACGGTCGCCCCAGGCCATCATGGGGCGCAGGATCGCGCCATCGCTCAGGCGTGGCGGCCTGGGTTCGCGATGGAGCCAACGGAGCATGTTGGTGAGGTCCGTGGCGTAGGATGTATCCACATAGGCGACGAGCGGAACGCGGGACTCCTCGGAGGCAGACAGCATGCGGAGGACAGCTCCGATGTAGCGTTGCCGCATCTCCGGGCGCATTTGCGCCGCGAACGATATCGCCAGCGACCCATCAAAGAACACCATCGGCGACGGCTCCTCACCGGCGTGTGCCTGGAGCAACCGCGTCACGTGATCGCACTCGAGCTCGAAACGCCGGGCGTTCACCAACTGGTCCGGAAAGGTCTGGTGGTCAGCCTGGCTGGGGGATAGCTCGGAAGGCGGCAGCACCTCAAACTGGAGGTCCTTGATGTATCTCTCTCCGGCCAGGTGAGGGTTCTCGAACCAGCCGACCTGCACCGCGCCGACAGGGAGCATGAGGCTGCTATCGGGCGTGATCTGCGATCCATCGACGGCGATGGTGCGCACCCCTTGGAGCTTTTCCATGGCCCAGGCGCGCGCTTGCTCGTGATTATGCCAGCCGGCGCCAAAGGGCAGCACGACAGAGCGGCCCTGAACGCGCTCCGACGTCGGCAAGGCCCCCGGCCGCTCAAAGCCTCGGAGCTTGCCCACGAGGCCGGCCTGGCTCTCGTCGGACAGTTCGCGCATATAGGCGCCGTAGAGATCGCGGGCCTGCGCATGCTCGTTCTCAAAGTCGTGAAAGTCGGCCGCCCGAGCCTGCAGAGCCCGCACGACATGGGAGGGGCTCAGCATGCACCTGCCCCCTCTTCCACCTGGCTTTCGCCGTCTTCCTTGATGACGCGTATATAGTTCTGAGCCGCGCGCTCGAAGGTGTCATCATGGCTGATGACAAAGAGTTGGTCGAAGCCCTTGACCTGTGTGATCTGTTCGGCGAGGCCATCCCGTCGCTCAGGGTCCAGATGCGCCGTGGGCTCGTCGAAGAACGCGACGTTGACGTTCGAGAGATGCCTCAGGAGCGCTAGGCGCAACGCCAGGGCTGCGGTCATCTGCTCGCCGCCGGAAAGTTGCTGAAAAGCTCGCGAACGCCCCTTGACTTTCAGTGACAGGTCATAGTCCTCAGACCAGTCAAGTTGTCCGGTGTAGTCGCCCATGATGTCGCAGTAGTATGACGAAGCCTGTGCGGAAATGTTGGCGACCAGGTGCCGCGTCACGTGTGGGCCAGCCAAGCGCAACAGACTGCGCAACTCCTCCAGCATCGCGCTCAAGCGGCTGAGGCGCTCGCCTTCCGCCTGGCGCTCCGCCAGGCGCTCCTGGTCACCCTGTAGCTTTTGTAGCTGTGAACGGACGACCGAGAGGCGGCTCTGCCGAGAGCTCAGAAGGGTGCTTGCTCGGACGAGCTCTGTGTGTGCCGCCTCCGCCTCATCACGTACCCGTTGGTGTTCGGCCTGATCGTAGCCGGCCTGTGCGCGATCTCGCTCGTCGGCAAGTTCGTGAACCCGCTCCGCGCAATCAGCCAACCTCTGCTCACTCTGTTCGAGGGCGTCTCTTTGCGACACGAGCTGGCCGGCCATCTCCTGAGACGAGAGGAACACCTCATGGTCATGGCGCGACCGGTTCAGCGCCGCGGTGGCTTCGGTCAGGGCCGCGTCGAGATCGTCGTACTTGCGGAGTGACTCTTGCGTGCCCGCTATCTGCTGCGAGAGCCGTTCCTCCTGCCCTGCGAACTCGGCCATTTGGTCGCGGATCCGTGTCTCCTCGGCGACGCGGCTTTGGAGCACCAGCGCTCGGGAAACTGGGTCTCCCAAATGGGCGAGCCTGCCGGTGAGGGCTTCCACCTGGTCGGCGGCTGCCTGGGCGGCGGCGATTCGGCTTTCCTGAGCGGCGAGCTCCGTCCTTCTTTCCTCAAGCGAAGAACTCAGCCTATCACGATGGGAGGTGGCAGGGAGCGATCTGAGCTGGGTCTCGCATTCGGCCTTTTGGCGGCGCGCGTCCTCGCGTTGGGTGCCCAGTGATCGCAAGGCAGCGAGGGCCTCGTTCATCCTGGTAGAACCTGCAACAAGCTGCTCCTGATCTCGAGCGAGCAGGCTTGCCCGGCGCTCCGGTGCCAGGTCGGCTTCGCAGGTGGGGCACTGAGCTCCCTCCGCGGTCTCGAGCGCCGACACCTGCTCGCGAAGGTGCGAGAGAGTAGCCTCCAGGTCGCTTCGGGCGGCCAGAAGCTCGCGCTCCTTGCGATCCAGCGCCTGCAGACGGCTATCCAGAGCGTTCGCCTTGGCCTCCATCGCGGGTGCCTCTGCGAGTGCGGCCTCGATCTGTGCGAGGTCCGCCAGATAGCCGTCTATCTCTCGTTGAAGGCGCTCGGCCTGGCGGCGAGCTTCGGGCAGCTGGCGCGCCTCCACGCGGGCCTCCTCCGATGCTTTCTGCAACGCGCGCTGTTCCTCGGCTTGAGGGGCTATGGCGGCCAACTCCCGCGCCACCTGGGTAACCTCCTCTACGGCCCGAGTGAGCTCCTCAAGCCGTGTCTGGGCTTTGCTCTGCTCGAGCCGGAGATGTTCGAGCTCGCGGGCGACGATCTCCCGCGCCTGGCGCTCATGCTCCAGGTCCGTGCGCCTGGCCTCGGCTGCGAGGTAGGCAACATGCCCGGGCTCGGCCTCGGCTAATCGTTTGGCGGCCGCTACGGCTTCTGCGACGCGGCCCTCAGCAGCAGCCAGGTCGCGTTCGGCGCTCTGCCGCTGGATCTCCGCAGCCCTGTGCTCCTGGCTGGCCTCTTGAAGGAGGCGCTCGGCCTTGTCCAGGCGGTCTTGCTCCCTCCGATGCGTGGCGAGCGTTTCTTTCTGGAGGGCTATCGTCTCCTGAAGGACGGCCAGCCCCTCTGCCAGGTCCTTTTCCTCCTCGATAAGAGCCGGCAACTGAGCCAGCAGGCCTTCCAAGTGGGCCACCTCCTGCGCCAACAGCGACTGCCGATCCTGCAAGTGGCGAGCCGTATCACGCAGGTTCTGGTATGCGCGTTCGTACTCGTCGACCTGCAATAATGGGTCGAAAATGCGCTTGCGTTCTCCCGCAGATAGCAGAAACGGGGCGGTAAAGCTTCCCTGAGGGACGCCGATCGTGTGGCTGAACAGGTCGGCCAGGCTCGTCTCGGGGTCGATTCCCAGGTGCTCATGGATCCACTGCCGGACCTCACTCACGCTCTCTGCGAGGACGAGCTTGTCGTTTTCCGGGTCATAGATGCGGTGGCGCGTGGTGCCATTTCGGCCAAACTGCCGTTCCACCTCGTAGCGACGATCATCTTGAGAGGAACGGAAACTCACGTTCACCAAACCTGAGCTGGCTCCCTCGCGCAGCAAATCTCCCTGGCGCGTTGTAGGAACGTAATCAAAGAGCGCAAAGCCGATCGCCTCCAGCAGGGAGCTCTTGCCCGCACCGTTGCTTCCTACGATGGCATTGGTGCCGAGCGCAAAGTGCACGTGAGCCTGGGCATAGCTCTTGAAATTGCTGAGGCGTACCGAGTATATCAGCATCGCTCCGGCTCCTCGTCAACGCCTTCCGTAGCACCGAGGAGCCTCTCCAACTCGGCGATGATCGCCTCTGGCGGCTGCCGGCCCAGCGCCAAGTCCTTGATGTGCAGAGCGGCCTCAGCCCAGCTCTCGGCATGCGTCCGGTGACGGGCGTCGCTCTCCAGGATCTCCACCAGTATCTGGTGTTCCATCTCCCGCCTGGTCATGGAGGCATCGGTACGGATCTCAAAGAGGCCCGCCCGCGTACGGTCCTGGACCTGGCAGAGGAGGGGCCGGACGAGTTCCTCCGCGATACGCTGAATCGAGGCCAGGTCCAGATGCTCCCGCCCAAAACCGAGGATCCCGGTCAGCACCAGGTCCAGAATGGGCTGTTCATCGGACTTGAGGGGTATTAGCTCCGTGTGAAGCGCCTGCTCCAGCGCCACCGGGGTCTCGTACGCGTCCACTGTGAAGCGATGGCGCAGGTAAGGGCGACGAAGGCTTCGGCGGAGGTCAGCTCGGTGAGCAGGCGGCGGCCCGGGCTCTACCTCCACCAGGTAGTAGCCACGCTCCTCCCACTGGGCTTCGTCGGCGCTGTTGTTTTCTAGCGAGCCCGGGTTGTAGAGCCAGGAATCCTGCTCATAGGGCTTGTGGATGTGTCCCAGGGCGACATAATCGATGTACGGCCGAAGACCGTCGAGTTCGTGTCGCTGTACGGTGCCCGAGTAGTGATCCAGCACGTCCTCAAGTCCCGCGTGGAGCATCAGAATCGAAAACGCTGGGCGGTCCGAGCTCTCCTGCCTCTGCTGAGAGGCGAGCGCCCCGGCGAGATCCGAGATGATGCGCGACGTAGTGGCACCCGAGTAGCGCTGTCCGTAGACGCGCACGCCCTTAATGTCGATGTAGGCCCCACGGTTGTATCGATCGCTGTACGGATCGAGGGTCAACTCCCCACCATGGTACTCGCCAGTGAGAACGCGCAAGAGTCCGAGCGTGGCGAGGCCATCGAGCCAGGAGAGCCCTTCGGAATAGTACGGGCGTTCGTGGTTGCCCTCGATAGCCAGCGCTGCAATGCCTGCCTGTTTTAGCTGGTCGAGCAGGTGGGCTGCCTGCACAAAGGAATGCGCCTCCACCGTGCGCTTGTGAAAGAGGTCGCCAGCGAGGAGCACGAAATCGACGCGCTGCTGCACCGCTGTAGAGATCATCTCACGAAAGGACCGGGCGAAATCGTCCTCCCGCTCCTGGCGGCCGTACTGGCGGTTGCCAAGATGGATATCGGCCGCGTGCAGGAATCGAACCGTCATGGCTGCTCCTCGGGTGAGGCAAAGCGCGGGCAGGGGACGCGGGCGACGATAAAGGCCGGGCCGCTCGCGGTGAGTGCCCAATCGAGATCTCTGGCCATCTCCTTCGGGCTGGAGGGTGAGACCTGCCTCGCGTGGATCCCAAATCCAGAGAGCACGGACAGGATATCGAGCGTCGCACGCGGAGCTCCCCGCTCGTCGTACGGCGTTCCCGGGTGTGCCTGTCCCCCTGTCAGGGCCGTCACGCCGTTATCCAGGATGATAACCGTGAGGTCAACGCCGGACCGGCTCACCTGTGGTACTGCGTTGAGGCCGGTGTGGAAGAATGATGAATCTCCCACGAGGCAGAGGGTTCGCTGGCGGCGGTTGGAGAGCGCGAGGCCGAGCCCCAGCGCGAGGCTTGCCCCCAGGCCGTACTTGACGTCAAAAAGCTCCATGGGAGGGAGATCTGCTCGGACCATGCAGCCCGTTTCGCCGACGACGATATGCCGCTTGCGCCCGCCGTGCGCCTCCATGGCGGCGATCAGGGCTTCAAACAGGGGCAGATAGCCACAGCCTTGGCAGAGAGGCGCCCGGCTGGGCATGTTCCGCGTGGATTCTTCGGCCGCGGCACGGCCTGCGCCGGGCGCGAGGGTCTCCAGCGCGGCGCCGATACCTGCCTGTGTGAGCTCGCCTTCCTCAGGCAGGGTGCGGTCCTCTCGCCCGAAGAGGACGACCGGTACAGGCCGACGCTGCAGCAGCGCGCGCACGCTCTGTTCGACAAAGGAGCCGCCCTCCTCAACGACGAGGACCCTATCCCTGCTGGCCAGCCAGCCCAGTATCGCGTTCTCTGGCAACGGCCAGGCGCTCGTGAGAGAGAGGAGCGCCACATCCGCCTCCGGCGCGAGCACCTCGCGCACCTTGGCGATGGTATGCCCCACCGCGATGATGCCGATTCGGCCACTGCCGGAGGCGCGATCGTAGGGCGATCCCTCGACGTCCCGCTGCAGATCACGCAGGTGCCTGTGCAGAGAGCGGTGCCGTTTGACCACCGTAGAAGGGAGGATCACCCAGCGTCCGCGTTTGCGCAGGAACATGCCGGGAGGCCGTGGCAGATCCCAGGGCGGCTCGACCCGGGCGCACTCTGTGGCGTAGCTGCCCGTGATCCGCACGACAATCGGCAACGCGTGGGCCTCGGACCAGGCGTAGGCCTGCACCATGAGATTGGCGGCATCGCGGATCTCGCCTGGCTCAAAGACGGGCACCTCCGCCAGGCGGGTAAGCCAGCGGCTGTCCTGTTCGTTCTGCGAGCCCCAGCCTCCGGGATCGTCGCCCAAAAGGATAACGAGGCCGCCAAAGCAGCCGGAGAGGCTAAAGGTCGCCAGCGGATCCAGCGCGATGTTTAGTCCAACCGACTTTAGCACCACCAGGGACCTGAGACCGGCCAGCGAGGCTCCTATGGCCATCTCCATGGCCACCTTCTCGTTCGGCGCCCACTGCACGAGGCGCTCATCGGGGGCGCTCGCCGACAGGACGGCGTCAAACACCGGTGTGGCTGGCGCGCCAGGATAACCGGTGACGATGTCCACGCCCGCCGCCATGGCGCCATAGGCCAGGGCTATGTCACCGCGGAGCGGCGTGGAAAAGAGGTCGGGATGAAGCAGGCCCGCGTTCGTGCGGCCACTCACGACCGCGTCTCCTCGCGTTCCTCGAGAGCGACCACTCGGAGGGGAAAGCTGTCGAGGCCCTTGATGGGCACGGGCAGGGCATACACCGTGACCCTCGGCCTGGCCAACTGGTTCAGGTGAGCCAACTGCTCGATCAGGCAGATGCCAGCCGACATGAGTTGGTGGTGGTTGTACTGCTCTGCGAGGCGAGCGTCACCGGCGGGTAGTTCGATGCCCAACAGGTCTGTGCCCACGAGCTTGACGCCGGCGGAGACCAGATAGCCGATCGCCTCCGCGGTAAAGTGGCGCACGTGGGCCGCGTCATAGTCATAGTCAAAGCGCAGCAACGCGATATCCCCTGGGTGCAGCCCACCGGCCGGCTCCGCGGCACGGCGTAGATCGTCCTCTGTCGCAACACCGCCCGCCGGTACCGAGGTGAGATCCAGCACAGCCGCCGTCCCGCAGAGCTGCTCCAGCGGTATCTGTGAAACGTCGTTCCCGTTGGGATCGACATGGTACGGCGCCTCGATATGCGTGCCGACATGGTTCAACGGCATCTCGACGCGATGCATGATATACCACAGGCCCTCGGACACAGCCTCTGGCGCTGGTACCCGCTCTATGCGGATGGGGCGCGCCCCCTCTCCTGGGACGATGGTATGCGTCAGGTCGACTAGCCTGGTTTGCTGGCAGGACACCGTATTATCCTCCTGAAGCTTGGCCTCCACCGCGCCTACAGGGCGGTGCAGTGAGCGGCGGAGAGCATCGTCTCGGCAATGGTGTACATGTTGGAGATTACACCGGCCGCGATACGGTGCTTGATGTGGTAATAGTCCAGGCAGGTGCCGCATACCAGGATCTCCACGCCCTCTTGCTGGAGGTGTTGCAGATCGGCGAGCACCGGCGACTCTTCCACGGTGAGCTTAACTCCGGCATTCATAAAGATGAGCGTGTCCGGCCGGGGCGTGATCTCTTGCAGGGTATAGAGCAGGCTTCGGACGAGAATCTGCCCGAGTTCCAGATCGCCGCGCCCGATGGTGTCGCCGGTGAGCACCAGCACGTGCCGGCCGGCCTGTCCCATCGAGTTCTCGTGGGTGACGGCGGGCTCACTCTGGTGCCCAGCCGCAGGGGCCTTGATCATGTGTATCGCGAGGCCTTGCTCGTCCTCGGTGACGGCGGTGACCCAGCCAGCCCGCTCTGCGAGGCGGCGTACGTTGTCGACCTGATCGGCATCGCTGACCAGGGTGATGACTTGATCTGCGCTGCGCATGGCGTTGCGCGTGAGAATCACAGGCTGAGGGCAGGCGAGGCCTCGGGCATCTACGGTAACGGTCATGGATGGCACCTCTTCCGGAGTGCTCTTGGGCGCACGATGATGGGCGTATGATAGACGACTCTGTCCCTTTTGGGAAACGCCTGTGGCGCCGGGCGGCAGATGCTCTGTTCTGGCCCGTGCTTGAGCTGCGTGCTATAATCGCGGGCCGGGCCGGGAGCCGGCAGTATGGCGTCAGCGCGTGGGAGAGGGCATGGGTGTGAATATCGGTTCGATTCGGAATCTACTCGTCGATATGGATGGCGTGCTCTATCGGGGACACACGGCTCTGCCCGGTGCCGCAGACTTGATCGCCTATCTGCAGGAGCGCAAGTTCGGCTATTTGCTCGTCACGAACAACTCGACATTGACTCAGGCTCAGTTCGTGGCGCGGTTAGCCGGGATGGGCATGAGCGTCCCGGAGGATCGAATACTCACGTCCGGAGTTGCGACGGCAGCCTACCTCGCCCGGCGGGCCGCACCGGGCGCGCGGGTCTATGTCGTGGGCGAACAGGCGCTGGTGGATGAACTCGTGAAACGCGGGTTTGTGATGGGCGGCAGGGATTCCGATTATGTTGTGGCCGGGTGGGACAAGTATCTGACGTATGACAAGCTTGCGACGGCTACGCTGGCGATCCGCGACGGAGCGCAGTTCATTGGCACCAACCCGGACAAAACGTACCCGCTTGAGCGGGACATCGTTCCGGGGGCCGGCAGCATTCAGGCCGCCATCACGGCGGCAACGGATGTAGAGCCGTTGATCATTGGCAAGCCGGGCACTCCGGGCTTGTTGCAGGCGCTGGAACTGCTTGGGGGACGACCCGAGGATACCGCCATCCTCGGAGATCGGCTGGATACCGATATAGTCGGGGGGCAGCAAGCGGGCATCCACACAATACTGGTGCTCACGGGGATCTCTACCCGTGAGGAGGCCCTGGCCTGCGGCCAGCCGCCGGATCTCATCTACTCCAACCTGCCGGCTCTGTTGGCGGACTGGCGTGACAGGGGATAGATCGAAGGGGGGGAGAGGCTGCCATAGGCTCTCCCCGTGTGTTAGTGGGTGCAGGCTAGAGCGCGATGGGACCCGTCAGCAGCGCTTTGAGCAGGGCTACCGAGTGTTCCACGTCGCCGAAATCCACCATCTCCGAAGGGGTATGCACATAGCGACAGGGGATGGAGATGCACCCGGCCGGGACGCCGGCACGGGAGGTCTGGATGGCGCGCGCATCGGTGCTGCCGCCCAACAGGACCTCTCGCTGGCACGGGATGCCGGCCGCTTCGGCTGTGGTGATCATCCAGCGGACGACGCCCGGATGCGCCAGCATGCCGGAATCCATGACCTTGATGGCGGGTCCTTCGCCGAGGCTCACGGCCATCGGGCGCGCCTTGGGCGTATCCCCGACCATCGTCACATCGAGCGCGATGCCCACGGTGGGCTCGATGCCGTAGGCCGCCGTCAGCGCGCCACGGGTCCCGACCTCTTCCTGTGTGGTAAAGACGAAATACAGATCGTGGGGGGAGGATCCGATTCCGGCGAGCACCTCGATCGCGATGGCACAGGCGATGCGATCGTCCATGGACTTGGCGACCAGACGGGTGCCGAACTCTTCGTAGGGGCGCACAAACCCGCAGGCGTCGCCGACGCCGACGGGACACGTCTCTCGGGAGGTGGCGCCCACGTCGATGTAGAGCTCGTCCATCTCGGGGCGACGCGTGCCGGCATCGGGACGCATCCAGCGTTCCCATCCGATAACGCCGAGGGTGCCATTGGCAAAGCGCACGCGCCCGCCCACGAGCGTCACGGGCGATACGCCTCCCGTCGCGGCAAAGCGCAGAAAGCCTTTCTCGTCGACCCAGGTGACCACAAGGCCGATCTCGTCCATGTGAGAGGCGACCATGATCGCGTGCCCACTGCCAGTGCCGCGTTTTAGGGCGATGATGTTGCCCAGCGCATCGGTGTGCAGTTCATCCACGTGGGGACGAACCATCTCGCTGATGATGGCGCCGATCGTGGACTCGTGACCAGATGGCCCATAAGCCTCTACCAGACGCTTGATCATTTCCTTCATGACGGCAGGCCTCCCTCCAGGGCGTATAGTGCCGCTTGAACAAGCTGCACCGTGTGATCCAGGTCTTTGAGACTCAGCATGCTGATGGGGGCATGGATATAGCGCGTGGGTACGGCCACGGTGATCGAAGGCACGCCCCCTCCGGTTACGTGAATGGCGCCCGAATCGGTGCCCCCGGCAACGGCGCTCTTGAACTGGTGCGGGATGCCCTTCGCCTCGGCAACCCGGAGCAGAAGGTTCAACAGGCGACGATCGGCGATAAAACTGCGATCCATGAACGTGATCGCTGGTCCATCGCCGAGCCGCGTAACGGGCGACGTGTCATCCTCGGGCAGCCGAGGCAGGTCATCGCAGATGGTTCCCTCAAGAGCGATGGCCAGGTCCGGCGCGATGCGAGCCGCGGCGACGCGCGCACCTCGCGTGCCCACCTCCTCCTGAGCGGTGAACACCGCATAGAGGTCCACCGCATAGTCGCCCTGGAGCAGCTCAGCGAGGACGGCGCATCCGGCGCGATCGTCGAGCGCTTTGGCCATCACCGTGCGCTGGCCCGTCGGATCGAGCTCCGCCCATTCGCCACGGAAGGTTACATAGTCCCCTGGAGAGGCCAGTTTCTCGGCGCCGGCCTTGTCCGTGGCCCCGATATCGATCACGGCCTTGGTCATATCGGGGGCTCTATCGCGCTCACTGCGAGGGATGAGGTGAATGGGCGGGTAGCCGATGACGCCAGGCACCGCAGACTCGCCCACCAGAACCTGCTTGGAGACGAGCACTCGGTCATCGATGCCTCCGACCTTGCCGAACGACAGGGATCCGTCGCTATTAATGCCCGTGACGATGAGACCGATCTCATCCATGTGGGCGGCCAGCATGATCCGGGGAGCACGCCCTCCCTCTGGAGCCGGACGGCGTGGTCTCTTGTGGCAGATCAGGTTCCCGAGCGCATCCACGATATGTTCGTCGATGTGATCCTGGACAGCCTTGAGGATGACCTCGCGAGCCGCGCCCTCGTTGCCGGACACGCCGCGGGCTTGCGTGAATGCTTGGAGGTTCATGCCGATGCTCCTTGTTCCAGCCCGAGCTCCGCGGCGGCCGCGCCATCGAGCCCTGCGATGAAACGGGCCAGGATGCGCCCGGTGCGTTCGATATCACGCAAGCATATCGTCTCGACTGTGGTATGCATGTAGCGCAGAGGGATCGAAAGCACGAGGGTGGGGATGCCCTCCCGAGCCACCTGAAGAGCCCAGCCATCGGTGCCAGTGGCCCCGGGGACGACCTCCGTCTGCACTTTGATCTCCTGGTCTTTGGCCGTTGCCATCATCCTTGCTCGCATGGCGGGATGCACATTGGGGCCGAGAGCCACGGCGGGGCCGCCATCCATCTCGATGATGGCCGGGTCGCTCACGCCCTGCTGCCGGCCAAAGCCGACGTCCACCGCGATGCCCAGATCGGGCGCCAGGCCGTATGCACTCACCGTGGCGCCCCGCAAACCGATCTCCTCCTGAGTGGTGGCCACGGCGTAGACGTCCCACTGGTGCTGGATTTGCTTCAGGGCCTGGAGGCAGAGAACCAGGCTAACAACGCCAGCGCGATCGTCCATGGCCTTGCCCGTGGCATACTCTCCATTCAGGCTCGTGAACGTCCGGCGCATGGTGACGAGATCACCTACCCGTACGCACTCCTGCAGAGAGTCTATCCCAAGGCCCGTATCGATATACAAGCGCTCGAGCGGGACCGCCTGGCTGCGTTCTTCAGCGGTGAGGACATGCGGCGGACGGCTGGCGATGATCCCGGGGAGCTTGCGAGTGCCGTGGACGGTCACCTCCTGGCCGACGAGCGTGCGGAGATCCACTCCCCCGACCGGTGCAAACCGCAGGAAGGCTCCCTCCAGACCGGACACCATCAGTCCGATCTCGTCCATGTGTGCAGCCAGCATGATCGCGCGCCGAGGCTCAGGGCCGGCACCGCGCTTGAGGGCGATCAGGTTGCCCAGAGCATCGGCGCGAGCATCGTCTGCCAGGGGAGCCATGGCCTGCTGGATGAGGCTCCGGACGCCCTCCTCATGGCCCGATATACCGTCCGCCTCGGAAAGGCTTCGCAGCAGTTCCAGCGTATTGATCATAGAGCGCATCTCCTTGGCGCCGTGCCGGCGTGACTGAATGGTCAGGGGCTCGGCGTCAGCGTGGGGTACAGTGTACTGCGTGGCGTCAGCGTGGGAAAGGGGCTGGATGTGGCGATGGCCTCGGTGGCCTCAGGCTCCGTGGGCGCCGGGGATACGGTGGCCGCCGTCGCCACCGGCGCAGGCAGCCCTACCCGATTCGGGAAAAGCCATGTCCGTGCTGCCAGGGAAAAGGCGCCCAGCACGTATAGCGTGATCACGAGCACCCAGAAGACAAGGCGGAGCGCTGGCTTTCCGGTGGATGTTGGGGGCTCTGTTTGGGCATGGTTGCGGCGAAAACTCACGAAACGACACCGCCGTGATATTGCCGGGCCGCGTTGGGCGGTGCCGACTGTTAGCTCTGGTTGCTGTGTGCGAGGGCGCTCCTCAGGTTATCCCGGGCTCTCAGGAGGTAATTGAGGCTCGCCCAGGAGGCCCACACATCCTCCGGCATGGATCGATCCTCTAGATGTGCGGGGTAGGGAGCGACGTTGTTCCGCTCAAGACTGCGGATGATCCCGTCGATCTGGTGTTCTACGAGGTATAGCCGGTACAGAAGGTACCGGTCCATCGTCTCGGGCGCCATGCTCCAATCCAGGTCTGGCTGGGCGAGGCGGGCCAGTCTCTGTTGTTCGCGGCTCATGTGTCGCTGTGCCATGGATGCCTCCCGAGCGCCGGCAGGATAATAGCATCGCCAGGGATGGCTGTCAACTGCCTTCCGATGCGGCGCATCTCGGTGGCGCGCAGCCAGACGCGAGCATTATTGGGTTGCTCTTTACGTCCACCGGCTACGCCCGCTGGCTGCCATGCTATAATAAGTTGTAGTGATTGGGGGATCCATATTGAGTGATGTAGCGATGTTGTCGATCCTCCCAAGAGGTGATGAGATGCAGGATGTGCGCTCTATAATCGAGAGGGAGCGTGGGCAATCCATCGTCGAGTTTGCCCTGGTGCTGCCGGTGGTGTTGCTGCTCATTTTCGGGCTGTTGGAGTTTGGCCGCGTGATCAACGCCGAGATCAGCGCCGGACACTGTGCCAACGAGTTGGCTCGGTATGCCGTGATCGGGAGGACTGTGCAGCAGGTGCGTGATTATGCGTACGACACGCCCGTGTGTCCTACCTTTAATCTTGAAGACGAGGGGACTCTGAATATCGCGATCGACGTCCAGTATCCCTCGGGAGAGGGAGTCGGCAAGGCTGTCGTCGTGGAGATCACCTATCCCATAGAGATCGTGGTGCCCCTGATCAGCGGCTTGTTTGATGAGGGGACGTACACTGCGCACGGGCGCTCGACGTTGCAGATGGAGTAGGGCTTGATAGAAGCGACGGGCACAGCAAGGGCGGCACCCTCGGGTGCCGCCCCTTTTCCCCGTGCGGCGTAGATCACTCCGTCTGTGCGGACGGTTCACTCAGCATTCGACGGGCTCGATGGCGAGTTGATCGCCCACATCTGTTCCGGTGGGCGCAACGCTCCCGGCGGGTAACTCCAGCACAGAGTGCGCACCACGAACCATCCGGCCCAGGGTCCAGGGGCGGAGCGCGTGATCGACGGCGACCACATGCAGTTCTCTATCCAGGTAGAGGGCATCGATCGGGTACGACATAAAGAGCATATGAATGCCGCTGCACGGCACGATCCAGAGGCCCTCACCGGGTTGCAGCGGGCGCGAACCGATCAAGCCGCGCACCCGCGCCCAGACATCGCCGGCCCTTTTCCCCGCGGACATGAGCCACGTACCGCGCGTCACGTTGCGGACGGATAGCGGCGAGCCGGCCCGATCACGGGCAGTCCGTTGTCCCCCGGCCCGCATTACTGAACGAGGCTCACGGCCGGGACACAGGTGGAGGACGAGGCGCCGCCGGAGGACCCGGATCCTGAGAACGTGCAACCACATAGTTTTGTGGCGACGATGACCTTCTGGTTCTTCTTTATATTGGGGCAGTCCGGCTTTACGCCGGGCAAGTCCACCAGAGAAAAGTCATACCAGATCGCCTGAACGGTCACGCAGCCCGTGCCAGAGATCTTGAGCATGTCCTTGGAGGTGCAGCCAATCGCATCGGCGGACGTGCACTCAGAGTCGGGATCGGGATCGTACAGCAAGACGGCGACATCTCGTGGGATCGTGCCGTCGGTGCCGGCGTGCAGCACGCTGGTGGTGACACCGGGCTTGGTCGGCACGCACTTGCCTTGCGCCACCTGCCCGGGGTATCCGTAGAGCATCCAGAACTTTAGCGTGTCCGCGCCTTCGCAGTTCTGGCCGCCCCACTGCGTGTCCTCGAAGCCCGGGGGTGTAGCAAGCTTCACCCAACCGCGGTCGCCGGACCCGAAGGGGTTCCCCCCGTAGGCCATCAGACTGCTGATGCCCAGGTCGATCTGCAGTCTGGTGCAATCGCAGTAGGAGCAGTAGTTGTCGCCCAGATACTGATCTACGTTGTCATCCACCCACAGCAGTATGTGCGGCGAGCCTCCGATGATCTGCCCTGTGTCCTTGTTCAGGCATCCCAAGGTATCCCATTGCGGCTGGTCGAAAGCGATGGGCCAGGCCCCTCCGATCGAGGCGGAACAGGAGCACTCGGCCATCGCCTCGGCGCTTACGGGGATGTCTGGAACGCCAAGCAGCCGGAAGAAGAAAGTGTCCGAATCGGTGCTCGCGACGGCGTGCATCCGGCGCGCATCCTCGGCTACGGTCGCTGAGGGGGAGACAGTGGTGGCCCCGTTGAGCTGCCCCGCGGAGACGGCTGCGTTGAGCGCGACGGATTGGGTGCTGCCATCACACAGGCGCTGAGCGCCCGCCAGGGCGGCGGCATCGGCGGCGTTCTGCATATC
>JAAYAW010000016.1 GCA_012719135.1 Chloroflexota bacterium | reverse complement strand
GGTACTTTCCTGGTAACGGGATGGGAGAGTAGGTCATTGCCAAGGAACCCTTTTCTATTGCCTCAAACCTCAAATGGCACCGCATGCGCGGTGCTCTTTTTTGTTTGCAGGGCCGCGACGCGGAAAGCGTTGGCTCGACGGAGGGTCGGAACGCACCTATCATGTGGGCGTTGCGTTTCCCGATGGCTGGAGGAAGAGTGAGCGACGAGATTCGCAGAGTGGATAGGACAAGCGCAGGGGCGGGCGTGCGGGCGGTCTACCGCCGGGCGGTCGGCATTGCGGTGGCGGGGAACACCTTGCTGTTCGGGATCAAAGCCTATGCGACCGTTCGTTCCGGGAGCAGCGCTCTTTACTCGGATACGGCGAACTCTCTTGCGGATATCGCGTACAGCATCTTGATGGCTGCCGGCCTCTGGCTGTCACTGCGGCCACCAGATCGCAGCCATCCACATGGCCACGAGCGCATAGAGTCTCTTGTTACGCTGGGGATTGGGCTGTTCATGGGGCTGGCGGGCGTACAGGCATTGTCTGCCGCGGTGCGGGCCTGGCCGGGGAGTCTGCAGATAGCGTCGAGCCCATGGTTTGCGTTGGTGCCTGTGCTCACGGCGGCAGTGAAGGCGGGGATGTATCTGAGCGTTCGCAGCTTGGGCCGCGCGGTGAGTAGCCCGGCGATCCTTGCGAGTGCGGCGGATCACCTGACGGATCTGTTCACGGCTGCCGTCGTGCTCGTCGGTATCGTTGGAGCGCGCTTTTCGGTTCCGTCTGCGGACCCCTTGGCCGGCGTGCTGGTGGCCGGATGGATCATCTACCAGGCAGCCAAAGTGGTATGGGATGGTATCGGACAGCTCATTGGCCGTGGAGCATCCCCCGCGCTCGACAAGGCCATCCTGGACGCGATACGGGGCGTGCCTGGAGTCGTGGGCATCGATCAAGTGGTCAGCGAGCATGTGGGCCCTGGGTTGCGCGTGGACATCCACGTGTACGTGGATGGCGCCATGACGGTTAGCCGTGCACATGAGGTCAGCCATGCCGTACGGAGCACCGTGCAGGCGATCCAGGGGGTGGATCACGCATTTGTCCACGTGGAGCCGGCAGCCGATGACGAGTGACGGCCGCATTTCTGATGGTAGCCCCGACGGTAGGATACACAACCACAAGTCACAGGTGGTGATGCCGATGCCCATGGTTTGCTCTCGCGCTCATCGCGCCTGGTTCGCATGACGACGTCCAAGCGAGTCACCCTGGCGCTCTTCGTCTTGAGCCTGCTGGCCTTTTTGGCGGTTGTCGCCCTTCGTGTGGGGGAGGACCGGCGCCCTGTACCGGTTCCGGTTGCTCAGGCGACGGTTCCTGTCCCTACTACCACGCCGAGCGCTGAGCCCACGGCCACACACACGTCCCCTGTGCCTGCGCCCACTCGCTATGCGCTGTTCTTTCCAGGCATAGGAAGCGCGCAGTCCTCCACACCCACGGCCGCACCCACGCCTGTTGAGATCCCGACCGCAACGCCTGTGCCCCCTCCCACGCCTACCCCTGTGATCCCCTGGCCCGACGCGTTGGCTGCTCCGGGGCGCAGCAAGCTGGGCCTGCATGTGCAGTGGAACAACTCCCCAGAGATCATGGAGTTCATCCGACGCATGAAGCCCGCCGTGATCAAGGCCATCGACGATCTTGGTTTTGTGGCGGAGGCCAAGGAGGCCTCGCCCGAGACGATCATTGTGGCTCGTATCACCCATGCGCAACCGATGGAAGGGGATGCCGAGGCGATGGCACGTGCCTTCGTCGCCGATAATCTGTCGACCTACCTGGAGCATCCTGCTGTAGACTACTGGGAAGGTTACAACGAGCCTCCTGTTGGGGGGCGGATGGACTGGTATGCACGCTTTGAGGCTGAGCGCGTACGTGCGATGGCCGAGCATGGGCTCAGGGCGGCGATCGGATCGTTTTCAACGGGCGTGCCCGAGTTTGAAGATTGGCAGGCGTTTCTGCCGGCGATTCGTGCTGCCGCGGAGCATGGTGGTGTGCTCGCACTGCACGAGTACGACGCTCCCGATCTGAATCGATCGGTTGGGTACGGATTGCCCGGCCACCCTGCCCGTGCAGATCGTGGCTCTCTCGCGCTGCGATACCGCTGGCTGTATGAAGACATCCTGGGGCCTGCGTCCCTTGTCATACCTCTGGTCATCAGCGAAGCCGGCGTAGATGGCCTTGTGACCGATCGCCCCGGACCGGCCGATGCACATGGCTTTCGTGACTTTTTCGAATACTGGCGTCAGCGCGACCCGGACTCGGATCCGCTGTACGTGTACCTGGACCAGCTGGCGTGGTATGATCGTCAGGTTCAGCAGGATGGCTATGTCATCGGCTTTGCGCTGTTCACGGCTGGAGCGTTGGACGATCGCTGGGACAGTTATGATGTCACCGGCTTTCTGCGACATATTGCCCAGGACATCATTGTTCCGCAGGCCAACTAGCCAGGATCACGCCGGCAAGAACGGGTGGTATTTGTCTACCAGAGCGCCGCTGTGCTAGAATGCGGACGTCCAACGGCGTCCGAGGCACTGCAGCCTGGCCGTCGTTGGTGTTGTGTCAGGGGCTGATGTGTGTCCCTGGCCGAGCTTGGCTCGCTGGTGATTCGTGAGCAAGAGTGGAGAAGGGGAGGTTGCTGCGATGAGGTTGACAGGCATCGGATCACGGGTAGTGCTGGGAGTGCTGCTGGTCGCGCTGCTTATCAGTGGCTGCGCGAAAGGCGGCGGAGCCGGCGAGGAGTTCGTCTTTGGTGTCGTTCTGGTCGGCCCGTACAACGACCATGGCTACAGCGAGGCGCACTTTAAGGCGGCTGAGTATGCCCAGGAGAACATGGATAACGTTCGCTTTGTGTACCTGGACAAGATGAACTCGGCTGACCGCCCGAACACCACGATGGAACAGGTCGTGGACGATATGATCAACGAGGGCGCGCAGATGATTCTGACGACCTCGGACGACTTTGCGGCGGATACCGACGTAGTCGCGGCCAAGTACCCCGACATCCCGTTCGTCCACTTTACAGGGGATCACGCCAAGACCGCTGAGGCGCCCGAGAACGTCGCGAACTATATGGCGCAGATGGAGTACGGCAAGGCCATCGCCGGGTGCGCGGCTGCCCTCAAGACGCAGACCAATACCATTGGGTATGTCGGCCCACTGACCAATGACGAGACCCGCCGCCTGGCCTCCTCAGCGTACCTGGGAGCGAGCTACTGCTACGAAAAGTACCGAGGTGGCGACGCAGACGATCTGCGCTTTATCGTCACGTGGATTGGCTTCTGGTTCAATATCCCGGGTGTGACCCTGGATCCGACCGACGTTTCCAACGATCTCATCAACAGCGGGGCCGATGTGCTGATCTCTGGGATCGACACCACGGAGGCGATCGTGGTCGCGGGACAGCGCTTCGACCGCGGTGAGAACGTGTGGGCCATCCCGTATGACTACGAGAAGGCCTGTGAGGTCAAGCCGGAAGTCTGCCTGGGCACCCCGTACTTTAACTGGGGCCCGAGCTATGTGCGCCTGATCGAGCGCGCTATGAACGGTGAACATGCGCAGACGTTCGAGTGGGAGGCGCCGGGCTGGAGCAACATCAACGATCCGGACAATTCTCCCGTGGGCTTTGTCCAGGGTGATGCGCTTTCTGACGACGAGAAGGCGCTGTTGGACGAGTACATCGCTGCACTCGCCAGCGGTGATGCAAAGCTCTTTGTTGGACCGCTGAACCTGCAGGATGGGACGGAGTATCTCGCTGACGGCGTGGACGCCACGCCCGATCAGATCTGGTACCTGCCTCAGCTCCTGGAGGGAATGGAAGGCGCGAGTTCGTAAGACCATGAAGGGGGTAGGACTCGAGAGGGTCCTACCCCCTCTTTGTGAGTGGGCATATGAAGATCGAGATTCAGGGCATCAACAAAAGTTTCGGCGCGGTGCAGGCCAATGCCGACGTATCCGTTACGGTCGCATCGGGCACGATTCACGGTCTCCTGGGGGAGAACGGTGCCGGCAAGACCACGCTGATGAGGATTCTGTCTGGCTACCTGCAGGCTGACTCGGGTGAGATCCGCGTAGATGGGGGGCGCCTCGAACTGCACTCTCCGGCGGATGCAATCGGCCAGGGTATCGGCATGCTTCATCAGGATCCGCTGGACGTGCCGGCACTGTCTGTGCTGGACAATTTCGCCCTGGGGCTTCATCGTGGATTCTGGCAGCGCAGAGGGCGGATTCAGCGCACATTCTTCAATTTGTGTCGCCGCTTCGGCGTCCAGCTTCAGCCGGAGGACCGGGTTGGCAACCTGACCGTTGGAGAGCGCCAGCAGCTTGAGCTGGTGCGACTGTTGGCTTTGGGTGTGCGCGTCGTCATTCTGGATGAGCCCACGACTGGGATCTCAGAGCCTCAGAAGAGGCTTCTGTTCGAGACTCTTCACCGGCTGGCCGAGGAAGGCCTGACGGTCATCTTTGTGTCTCACAAGCTCGAAGACGTCGAGATGCTGTGCTCGGTCGCCACGGTCCTGCGCGCAGGGCAGGTGGTAGGTGAGTTGCGGGCACCCTTTGATCGGGAACGCCTCGTGGAGATGATGTTCGGACGCGCCGTGGTGGCGCCCCCCTTTGCGTCGCGGTGCACGACGCGTGAAGCGCTCGACATCCAGTCGTTGGTGGTGGAATCCAGCCGGATGCGGATGGCCCCGGCCAGCCTGAAGGCCTGTGCGGGGGAAGTGATCGGACTGGCCGGCCTTGAAGGCAGCGGACAGAGGCTGTTCATGGAGGCCTGCGCAGGGATCCGCAAAGCGCAGAGCGGTCACCTGGTCATCGATGGGGTCGACCTGACAAACGGCCGCTATCGCGACTATCTCGATCAGGGAGTTGCGTATGTGCCCGCCTCCCGTTTGGAGGAGGGCCTGGTGCGCGGGCTCTCGGTCAGGGAGCATTTCGTGCTCGCGAGGCAGAGGGCCGGCTTTCTGGTCGATTGGGAAGCGGCCGAACAAGTCGCATCGGCGCGCATCGCAGAGTACAGCGTGGTTGGAACGACGGGCAGCCGAGTAGAGGAACTGTCGGGTGGTAATCAGCAGAGGGCTCTCCTTTCGCTTCTGCCCGATTCGCTCAAGCTACTGATACTGGATCACCCGACGCGCGGGCTGGACCTCGGTTCGGGCATCTGGGTGTGGCAGCAGTTGCATGAGCGATGTCTTCAGGGAACCGTGATTCTGTTCGCGTCGACGGATCTGGATGAACTGGTGGATAACAGCGACCGTCTTCTTGTCTTCTCGGGTGGCAAAGTCTCCCAGCCCGTTGCGAGCGCAGAGATGTCACGGGAGGAGCTGGGATTCATGATCGGCGGTGTGAACCTGTGAACACCCGTTCCGCCTGGACTCGACTCGCTCTTGGTGTTGCGCCTTTTGCGCTGACGCTGGCTACGACGGCCGCTATCCTGATGGCCATGGGGGAAAACCCCCTTGAAGCCTATGCAAACCTCATCGGTGGCGGATTTGAGAGCTGGGCCAAAGTGGCCGATGTGGCCATCTCAATGGTCCCCCTCATGCTGGCTTCGGCCGGGATGCTGATCACCTTTGCTGCGGGTCTGTGGAACATCGGCGTCGAAGGACAGATGGTGGCTGGCGCCTTGCTGACGACCTGGGTTGTTCAGGCGATCGAGGCCCCGTCCGCGGTGATGCTTCCCTTGACCATTCTGGCGGGGCTCGCGGGTGGGGCGCTCTGGGGCGTGCTGATTGGGCTTCTCAGGACCTACGGCCGTGTCAATGAGATCTTTGCGGGCCTGGGACTCAACTATGTCGGTTTCGCCCTGACCAACTATCTGATCTTTGGCCCCTGGAAGCCGCCGGGCGGAGCGACGATGAGCGGGACGGAGCCGTTTCCGCGCTCAGCCTGGATGCCCCTGATTGGCAGCACGCGAGCGAGCTGGTTGGCCCTGCTGCTTGCCGTGGTGGCCATCCTGATCGTGTACGTGATCCTGCGCGATACCCGCTGGGGCCTGACGCTCAAGGCTATTGGTCTGAACGCCACAGCTGCCTACCGGATGGGTGTCGATACCCGGCGTCACGTGATATTCGCTCTCATGGCCTGTGGTGCTCTGGCCGGGCTCGGCGGGTCACTCCAGACGACCGCCATCTACCACCGCTTGATTCCTCAGATCACCGGCGGGAACGGCTATCTGGCGCAGCTGGTCGTTCTGCTCTCTGGGCTTAGGGCCCAGTGGGTGCCACTCGTGGTGCTCTATTTCTCGGCTGTGCAGGTAGGAAGCCCCAGACTGGAGCTGCGGATGCTGCTCGATTCCTCGCTGGGAGGGGTGCTGCAGGGAGCCGTCGTGTTGTTCTTCTTGCTGGTGAACGGTTTCCGGCAGCGCGTGGGACTGAGAGACAGGTAAGGGCATGGATTCAGCGATTATCATCGAAACAGTCCGTTCAGTGGTGGCGAGCTCCACGCCTCTGGTCTTTGCAGGCATAGGCGAGCTACTGACCGAGCGATCGGGCATTACCAACCTCTCTCTTGATGGCTCCATCCTGCTGGCGGCCATGGCGGGGTTCGCGATGGCTTACGTCTCGGGCAGCCTGCTTCTCGGATTTGCCCTGGCGATGCTGGTGGGAGCGTTGATCGCACTGGTCGTGGCTGCCAGCAGTATCTACCTGTACCAGGATCAAGTGGCCGTTGGGCTGGTGCTCACGCTGCTGATGGCCGACGTCAGCTCGTTTGTGGGGCTGCGTTACGTGCGCTTGCCCGGGCCCAGCGTGCCATCTCTCTCGATTCCCGGCCTGTCTGCCCTCCCTTGGGTGGGGACGGCGCTGTTCAGCCAGAATCTGCTTGTGTACCTGAGCTACCTTCTTGTTCTCGGCGTGTGGATCTGGCTGTACCGAACCCAGCCGGGCCTGCGGCTGCGGTCCATAGGGGAGCGTCCGGAGGCGGCTTTTGCACGCGGAATCCCTGTGAACCGCATGCGAATGGTCTACACCGGGATCGGTGGCGCTCTAGTGGGGCTGGCGGGTGCTTCGTACTCGCTCTGTGTCAAGCTTGGCTGGAGCCATAACCACACCGCAGGGATGGGCTGGATCGCACTGGCAATCGTTATCTTTGGTGGATGGCATCCGTTCCGGGTGGCTTTGGGAGCGTATCTGTTTGGCGCGCTCAAGTCGCTGGGCAGCCTGATGCAGCCGGTATATCCCTCGGTCCCCACACAGGTATTCCAGGCGGCACCCTTTGCACTGATGATCGTGGCGCTCCTCCTCGTGGCGGGTGATGCCGCCGCTATTGAGCGCAGACTCCCAGCCCGCCTGGCTCCGCTGGTGCGCGCCGTGTTTCAGCATGGCACTCCCGCCGGTCTCGGTCGCCGCTTTGAGCAGGGCTGACTCCGACCCTTCCGAAAGTCCATGGCAGACGGCCTGAGCTTGCGATTGTGCAAGGGCCCCTGATTCTGCTATATTCGGTAACAGGTGGAAGTTGGGCGTTTGGCGCACACACCAACAGGGAGGCGACGTGCTTCAGTTGCCCGTTCGCGAGGCGGTGCTAGACAAGGGGTGGATGCAGCTCGAGGATCTCATGGGCGGCGATGCCGCCGTGATCCGGGGGGCACGCATCTGCTACCAGTCCACGGCGCGCTCGGCCATGGCAGATGCACGCCTCATCGAGCGCCTCATGTCTTCCACGCCCAGGCACAACACGGTGTTTGAACACGCCGTTTTTCGTTTCGCTGCCAAGTGCCCGCTATTCGTGGCGAGGCAGTGGATGCGGCACAGAATATGCACCTTTAACGAAAAGAGCCTTCGGTACTGTGCTGCTGATCGGGAGTACTATGTGCCCGATGTCGAGCGAGGACGTGACGCATACTGTGCTCACATGGAGGCGTCCTTTGATCTGTACGAGAGCCTGGTGCAACAGGGCTGGCCCAAAGAGCAGGCTCGGGGTGTGTTGGGGACGGCGGTATATACCGAGTTCATCTGGACGGTCAACGCCTGGTCGCTGATGAACTGGCTCGAAAAGAGGCTGGACGCTGGCGCGCAGGCAGAGCACCGCGCCTATGCAGAAGCCGCCATGAGCCTGTTCGAGAAGGCGATGCCCATCACCGCCGGCGCCTTCACGACCTCGGTGCTGAACCGATGAGGCCTACGTGGGACGAGTACTTTGTGGGAATCGCCCGGTTGGTCGCGACGCGCTCGACGTGCCTACGCCGGCACGTGGGCGCGGTTATCGTGCGGGATCGACGTATTCTCACGACGGGCTACAACGGCCCTCCCCGCGGTGTGGCTCACTGTGACGTGGTAGGCTGCCTAAGGGAACGGCTGGGGGTGCCCTCGGGCCAGCGGCTGGACATCTGCCGAGCGTTGCACGCGGAGCAGAATGCAATCATACAGGCGGCCGTGCACGGCGTATCCACGGAGGGGGCGATGATCTATGTTACGCATCAGCCCTGCTTTACCTGTGCGAAGATGATCATCAACGCCGGCATTGAGCGCGTAGTGTATGCCGATGGGTATCCTGATGAGTTGGCGCGCCAGATTCTCGATGAGGCGCGTGTTACTGTCGAGATGTGGGGTCATAACGGATAGTGAAGGGAGGGGCTATGGCTTCCGATAGCAAGGCACAGAGACTGCGCCAGCTTCAGGCTGAGTCAAAGAGCGGTGGCGGCGAGGCCGCCATTGAGGCACAGCACGCCAGAGGCAAAAAGACGGCGCGCGAGCGCCTGGGGATGCTACTGGATGAGGGCAGCTTTCAGGAAGTCGACGCCTTTGTGACACATCGCAGCCACGAGTTCGGTATGGATGAGCGTGTCACGCTGGGCGACGGCGTTGTGACGGGCTACGGGACGATCGGCGGGAGGCTCGTCTACGCATACGCGCAGGACTTTACGGTTATGGGGGGCTCCCTTGGCGAGGCTCACGCGGCCAAGATCGTAAAGGTCTATGATCTCGCGATGAAAATGGGTGCGCCCGTGATCGGACTCAACGATTCGGGGGGGGCCCGCATTCAGGAGGGGATTCTCGCGCTGGCGGGCTATGGGGATATCTTCCTCAAGAACTCATTGGCCTCGGGCGTGATCCCACAGATCTCTGTGATCATGGGCCCTTGCGCCGGTGGGGCGGTCTATTCGCCCGCACTGACGGACTTTACCGTCATGGTTGAGGGCACCAGCCATATGTTCATCACGGGGCCCAAGGTGGTCAAGTCCGTGACTCATGAAGAGGTCACGTTTGACGAGTTGGGCGGCGCAGCGGTGCATGCCTCTCAAAGCGGTGTCGCACACTTTACCGCCAAGGATGAGCAGGCGGCCCTGGATCTGGTCAGGCGCCTCGTTGGTTATCTACCGCAGAACAACCTGGAGGATCCTCCGCTGGTGACCTCCAAGGACAGCCCGGTACGGGCCGAAGCGGATCTGGATGCGGTCATCCCGGCGGATAGCAACACGCCCTATGACGTGCTCAAAGTGATCCGCGACGTGATGGATCGGGGCAGCTTCATGGAGATCCACAGTGCCTATGCCCCGAACATGGTTGTGGGGCTGGCGAGGCTGGATGGGCGCGTGGTCGGCGTGGTTGCGAACCAGCCCAATGTCAAGGCGGGCGTGCTCGATATCGATGCATCGATCAAGGCTGCCCGATTTGTGCGCTTCTGTGACGCCTTTAACATCCCGCTGGTGACCTTTGTGGACGTCCCTGGATTCATGCCGGGGACGGCTCAGGAGCACGGCGGCATCATCCGCGAGGGTGCCAAGCTCATCTATGCCTACTGCGAGGCGACGGTTCCCAAGCTCACGGTCGTTCTGCGAAAGGCCTACGGGGGCGCGTATATCGTGATGAGCAGCAAGCACGTGCGGGGCGACTACAACGTGGCCTGGCCCTCGGCCGAGTTTGCCGTGATGGGACCCGAGGGCGCGGTGAATGTCATCCACCGCAAAGAGATCGAGGAATCCGCCGATCCGGAAGCGACGCGTGCTCGCCGTTTGGCCGAGTACCGTGAGCGCTTTGCGAATCCGTACGAGGCTGCCTCGCGAGGACTCGTGGATGCCGTCATCGAGCCCAGCCGGACGCGGCCGGTGCTCATCAATGCCCTCCAGATGCTCCAGTCGAAGAGGGATAGCGTGCCTTCCAAGAAGCATGGCAACATGCCATTGTAGGGGGGAGTATTCATATGGCTACGAATCCGGTCAAGATCACCGATACCATTCTGCGCGATGCGCACCAGAGCCTCCTTGCCACGCGCATGTCCACCGGCGACATGCTTCCCGTGGCGGAAAAGCTCGAGGCCGTGGGTTACTATTCGCTCGAGATGTGGGGCGGCGCCACCTTTGACTCCGCCTTGCGTTTCCTGAAAGAGGATCCGTGGGATCGAGTGCGTGTGTTGAAGGAGCGCATCCCCACGACCAAGTTCCAGATGCTCCTCAGGGGGCAGAACATCCTGGGGTACCGGCACTATCCGGATGACATCGTGGAAAAGTTCGTGGAACTCTCCGTCAAGGCGGGCATCAATGTCTTTCGCATCTTTGATGCGCTCAACGATATTCGGAACATGGAATGGGCGATCAAGTGCGTCAAGAAGTACGGTGGCGAGGTTCAGGGAGCCTTCAGCTACACGCTCAGCCCCGTGCACAACGCCGACGTGTTCGTGTCGTTGGCCAAGGACCTCAAGGCGCTGGGTGCGGACACAATCTGCATCAAGGACATGGCCGCGCTCTGCCTGCCCTACGAGGCCTACACGCTGGTTAAGCGCCTGAAGGACGAGGTTGGGCTGCCCGTGCAGTTCCACACCCACGAGACGGGTGGATTCGGCATGGCCTCGCTCCTCAAGGCGGCCGAGGCCGGGGTAGATATCGTGGATACCGCGATCTCTTCGATTGGCGGCGGCACCGCACAGCCACCGACGGAAACCTTTGTGGCCGTTCTCCAAGGGACCGAAAGAGACACAGGGCTGGACCTTGGGCTGCTCTCTGAGATATCGTCGCATTTCCAGATGGTCCGAACCGAGCATCTGGCCCGCTTCGAATCCGGCCTCACGACTGCAGATATCCGCGTTCTCCTCTATCAGATCCCTGGTGGGATGCTGTCCAACCTGGTGAATCAGCTGCGCGAGCAGGGCGCCCTGAACCGGTACGAGGAGGTCCTGCAGGAGTTGCCTCGGGTCAGAGCGGATTTGGGTTATCCTCCTCTGGTCACGCCTACCAGCCAGATGGTTGGCACGCAGGCGGTGATGAACGTGCTCATGGGTGAGCGCTACAAGATCATCCCGCAGGAGATCAAGGACTATTGCCTGGGCATGTACGGGCGGCCTCCGGCGGAGATCGATCCGGATGTGCTCAAGAAAGCCATCGGCGATCAGGAGCCCCTTACCGGACGGCCCGCGGACTATCTGGAGCCCGGCTGGGAGAAGGCCGCCGCCGAGATAGGGGACCTGGCAGAGAGCGAAGAGGACATCATGTCTTACGCGTGCTTCCCGAGGGAGGCGCGGGAGTTCCTGGAGCTCCGGCGAGCTGGCAAGCTCGTCCCGATTGAAGAGCCACGGATCTTTCCTGCGGTGGCGAAGGGAGCCGCTGCCTCAGCGCCCGCTCCAGCGGTTCTGGCGCCCTCGCAGCCGGCCAGGTCTGTGCCCGAATACTCGCTTTGGAAGGTGTCGTCGCGAGTTCAGGGGACGAGATAGCTATTCGGAATGTGCCAGGCCGGGGCCTCTGCCCGGCCTGGCAAGACCGCAAGAGGTGGAAGAACCAATATGAACGCGTTTGACCAGGGGCTCGAGGTTACCGCAATCGGGATGCTGCTCGTGTTTCTGTCGCTGGTCATTGTGGCCGGGCTGATCTGGGCCTTGGGCAAGGTCTTTCCGGGTAGAGCGCCAGAAGCCAAGAGCGAGCCGGCATCCAGGGCGCCCGAGGCTCCTCTCCTCACGGCGGTTACGCAAGGGGCCGCTGCGACTGAGGTGGGGCTGGCAGACCAGGCGGCCGCTATCGCCGTCGCACTCGTCAGGCAAAGGGCAGCCGCGCCGGTGTTTGCCAGTTCGGTGGCCTCGCAATCGCGGGCCTATGTGGCGATGCCGTGGGAGCGTCCCGCGGAGATGTGGGGCGACGAGCTGTTGCAGGGAGAGACCGTTACCGTCATAGATGTCGATCCAGGCTCGGGGAACTGGAAGAGCCAGGGCCGGCTTGCAGCGATGGAATAGGGGAGGCGAAAGTGACGACACTCGAGTTGGTTGTTGATGGACAGACCTTCACCGTCGAAGTGGGGGATGTGAGCCATTCGCCAGTAACGGTTGTGGTGAACGGCGTGACCAAGTCGGTCAGTTTTCGGGATGCTGTGCCGGCTGCTTCCGCTGCTGTCCAGCCGTCGACGGCTCCCGTAGTTGCGACGCCGGCGCCTGCCAAGGAGGTGGCGGCAGCTGTCGTCGAGACCGCGCCGGCAGGGTCCGTAGCTGGAGAGATCATTGTGGCGCCCATGCCCGGCAAGATTCTGTCGATCTCCGTTGCTGTGGGACAGGCAATTCAGCAGGGCGATGCGGTGTGCACGCTCGAAGCCATGAAGATGGAGATGCCCATCAGTGCCACAGCGGCGGGCACCGTGAAGGCCATTCATGTCCAGGTGGGCGAGACCGTCAGCAATGACGCTCCTCTCGTTACTGTAGGGTAATGGGGGGAATGCCAGCATGGATCTGAGTTCTCTACAATCGCTCCTCAAGGGTATTACAGGCATGAGCTGGGGTGCCGTGGTCATGATGGCCGTCGGCGGGGTGCTCATATACCTGGCGATTCGCTACGAATACGAACCGCTGCTGCTGCTGCCGATCGGGCTCGGCTGTATCCTGGCCAACATTCCGAACACCGGTATGTTGGAGGAAGGCGGCCTGCTAAAGCTCCTCTACGATGTCGGCATTGAGAACGAGCTGTTTCCCAGCCTGGTCTTTATCGGTATCGGCGCCATGACGGACTTTGGCCCGTTGCTGGAGAACCCGCGCTATGCGCTTTTCGGGGCAGCGGCGCAGTTTGGCATCTTTGGCACGCTTCTGATGGCGACGCTGTTCGGCTTTTCGATTAACGAAGCCGCATCGATCGGGATTATCGGCGCCGCCGATGGCCCGACCTCGATCTTTGTCGCTTCGGCACTCGCGCCGAACCTCGTGGCACCGATCACGGTCGCGGCCTACTCTTACATGTCGCTGGTGCCGATCATCCAGCCGCCAGTGATGAGGCTGCTGACCACGAAGGAGGAACGGCGCATCAAGATGCCGTACACGTCCAAGCCGATCTCCAGGACGACGCGGATCCTCTTCCCCATCGTGGTGACGGTGGTCACGGGCCTCATCGCCCCTGAGGCCACGCCCCTGATTGGCATGCTCATGTTCGGCAACCTCGTTCGCGAGGCGGGCGTGGTGCAACGGATCAGCCAGACAGCACAGAACGAGTTGGCGAATCTGGTGACCACGTTCCTGGGTATCACCATTGGGTCCACCATGGTTGCGGACAAGTTCCTGCGCCCCGAGACGCTGTTGATCATCGCCATGGGCCTCGTGGCCTTCATCCTCGATACGGCAGCTGGCACGCTGTTCGGCAAGTTGATGAACGTCATCTCGGGCGGCAAGATCAATCCCCTGTTGGGTGCATGCGGCATCTCGGCCTTTCCGATGTCGGCGCGCGTTGTGCAAAAGGTCGGGCAGGAAGAGGACTATACGAACTTTCTGCTGATGCACGCCATGGCGTCCAATACCGCTGGCCAGATCGCTTCGGTGATGGCTGGAGGGGTGATTCTCGCCCTGCTCGGCTAGCTGTTTGCGCGTTCGGCAAGACTCCTGGTGCCCGGCCTCTGGCCGGGCACTTTGGCTAACGGCCGGGCGGGAGTGTGGGACAGCGGTCTTCCATGGTACAATGAAAGGGCAGTACCCGGCCCGCAGCTAACAAGTCCGCGGGCGACGTTCGAAAGGGGCAGGATAGCATGCTGGGAAGGCTCGCAAGAGCGATCTTTGGAGATCCGAACGCACGCGAGATAAAGAAACTCACGCCGATCGTCCAGCGCATCAATGCGCTTGAGCCAGAGATGCAAGCGCGCAGCGATGAAGAACTGAGCGCTCTCACCGATGGCTATCGGAAGCGTGTTGCCCAGGCGACGTCGGCCACGCGGGCGCGGCTCGATCTTCGGCGCAACGATCTGGATCAAGAGACTGACGAGGACGAGCGGCGCAGGCTGAGGCTTGAGATCGACGAGATGGCGAAGGATCTGGACGAGGAAGAGCGTGCCATCCTCGATGAGGTCCTTCCCGAAGCCTTTGCGGCCGTGCGTGAGGCGAGCGTTCGCACCATCGGGCTCCGGCACTTTGATGAACAGATGCTCGGCGGCATCGTGCTCCATCGCAACACGATTGCGGAGATGAAGACAGGCGAGGGCAAGACCTTGGTTGCCACCCTGCCGCTGTACCTCGCAGCGCTCACCGGCCGAGGCGCGCATCTCGTAACGCCCAATGACTACTTGTCCAAGGTGGGCGCCCAGTGGATGGGGCCCATTTACCACCTCCTCGGTCTTACGGTCGGTGTGATCCAGTCCATGGGCGAGAATCCCGCTCTGGGATCTTTTCTTTACGATCCCCACTATCCGGCGTCAGATGACCGCTACCTGAACCTTCGGCCCTGTGCCCGGCGAGAGGCCTATGGTGCCGACATCACCTACGGCACGAACAACGAGTTTGGGTTTGACTACCTGCGTGACAACATGGTGCTGGCGTTTGAGGATCGTGTGCAGCGGGAGCTGTACTATGCGATCGTGGACGAGGTGGACAACATCTTGATCGACGAGGCGAGGACGCCACTGATCATCTCAGCACCGGCGGAAGAGTCCACCGATCAGTATCGCCGGTTTGCACAGATCGTCTCCCGCCTGCAGGAGGGCCCGGACTATACGATCGACGAAAAGCGGACCATGGCCACGATCACCGAAGAGGGCATCAGCCGGGTGGAGCGCGCTCTCGGGATAGACAACCTTTATGCCGCAGAGAACTATGAACTCACGCCGTACCTGGAGAATGCGCTCAAGGCCAAGGCTCTCTTTCAGAGAGATCGCGATTACGTAGTATCGGACGGAAACGTCATTATCGTAGACGAGTTCACCGGGCGGCTCATGCACGGCAGACGCTACTCTGAGGGGCTCCACCAGGCGATTGAGGCCAGAGAGAATGTCCGCGTCCAGCGCGAGAGCCTGACCCTCGCGACCATCACGTTTCAGAACTACTTCCGCATGTACCGTCGCCTGGCAGGTATGACCGGTACCGCTGAGACGGAGGCCGAAGAGTTCTCGCAGATCTACAATCTCGAGGTTCTCGTGATCCCGACTCACGAGCCGTTACGGCGTGTTGATCATCCTGATGTGATCTACAAGACACCCGAGATAAAGTTCCGCAAGGTCGTGGAAGAGATCCAGACTTGCCACGAGAGGCAGCAGCCGGTACTGGTGGGCACGCTGGCGATCGAGACCTCGGAAATGATCTCCGAGATGCTCCGCCGCCGGGGCATTCCTCACGAGGTGCTGAACGCCAAGCTCCACGAGCGCGAGGCGCTCATCATCGCCCAAGCTGGTCAGCCCGGCGCCGTGACCATTGCGACCAACATGGCCGGGCGTGGCGTGGATATCCTGTTGGGGGGAAATCCAGAAGGGCTGGCAAGGGATGCGCTCAGGCGCCAGGGGCACGACCTGCAGAGCCTTGAGCCCGGGCTGTGGGAGGCCGCCCTTGCGGAGGCCAAGTCCCAAGTGGAAGCCAACCGCCGCATCGTGCGCGAGGCGGGCGGGCTGCACGTGATTGGCACGGAGAGATACGAGGCCAGACGCATCGATAACCAGTTGAGGGGGCGTTCTGGGCGACAGGGCGACCCGGGCTCCACGCGCTACTATGTGTCCCTGCAGGATGATCTGATGATTCGCTTCGGCGGGCCCGCCGTGGCGCGCATCATGGACCAGTTGGGCGTGGAGGAAGACGTGCCACTGGAGCATGCGATGGTCAACCGGGCCATCGAAAGCGCTCAGGATCGCGTGGAAGGTCACAACTTTGACATGCGCAAGCACCTGCTGGAGTACGACGATGTTCTGAACCAGCAGCGCCAGGTGATCTACGAGCAACGACGGCTCGTCCTCGGCGAGTCGAATCTCAAGGACTTTGTTCTGGGCCTGCTGGAGGACGAGTTGCGCCGCACCGTGCTAGAGTTCACCGCGGACCGCGACGGCGACTGGGACCTCATGGGGCTGCACCAGGCTGTCGATCGCATAATCGTCTTGCCGCAGAGTCACTCGGTTGCCGCATGGAAGGATCTCGAAGGCGATGAGATCGCCGAGCAGGCGATCACGATCGGGCATGCGCGGTACGCCGAACGAGAGGAGGAGTTGGGGGAGGCGGCGATGCGGCAACTGGAGCGCCTCCTGCTCCTGCGGATCATCGATACGCGCTGGATTCGGCATCTGACCGCCCTGGACGAACTGCGCAACGGGATCGGTCTGCGTGCGGTTGGCCAGCGCAACCCGCTCGTGGAGTACAAGCGCGAGGCGTTTCAGGCCTTTGAGCAACTCATGCAGGACATCCAGTCCGATGTGGCGCACCTGGTGCTGAACTTTGAAGTCACCCGACGTGAGCCCTCGCCTCGCCGACGGTTGCAGTACTCCGGCTCAAGTGCCGCCGCCGCAGGAGAGGGGGCGGCGCAGCGGCGCTCATCCGCCAGGGTGGGGCGCAACGATCCATGCCCCTGTGGTAGCGGGAAAAAGTACAAGCATTGCTGCCTACCCAAGGGGCTCTCTCCAGAACAGGCAGCAGCGCAGGCGGAGCCTGCCGTGGCATCTCGTCGTGGACGCTGATGCCGGCGGCCGCTTGCCGCTGCGGATCACTCTCCGAGATTGAGAGTCAGAGCGTCGCCAGCCTGAGCATCAAGCAGCAAAAGCCGATTGCGCAGCAGGCCGCGCTCGTGTCCCGTCAGGTACTGGACCACCTGCTGCACCTGCCAGGCTGCCACCATCATCGGTGTGGCCGTGGGATTGCCCAGCTGTGCCTCCACGCCGTGCTCGGGATACGGTCCCGGGCCATAGATGCTGGCGAGACCCGCATCTTCCGGGTAGATGGTCATCACCTGTCCCGTATATCCTGCGATAGCCCCATGCACCAGGGGGACCCGCAGCTCTCGTGCCGCAGCCTGTAGCATGATGCGGGCGGGCAGTGAATCCAGAGCATCAACCAGAATCCTGGCGCCGTGCAGCAACGGCACGGCGTTGGCCTCTGTTAGCCATTCGTGATGCACCGTCGTTACCACGGCACCGTTGACCTGACTTGCTCGCTCGGCCGCCGCCGCAGCCTTGGGCTGGCCGAGTGTGGCCTCCGTACAGCAGGCCTGCCGGTTGAGGTTGTTCTCCTCAAACACGTCACCATCGATGATGATCAGGTGCCCGATGCCCATTCGCGCGAGCGCCTCAATGACCCAGCCACCGAGGCCGCCGGCACCAACGACGCCCACCGTCGACTCCAGGAGCCGGATCTGGCCCTGGATCCCCACAGTACCGTAATTCCGGCGATAGCGCTGAGGAGGCAGCCCGGCTCTCAGCGCGGCAACCTCGACCTCCCGTCGCGTGGCCCCATGATCGCGTGCGAGTTCGATGGACTGGACGATCGAGAGGGAGCGCGGGCGCGAAGGGTCTTGCGACGACATTCTCCTCAGCGCCGCATCGAGCGCAGATTCCTGCCGTTCAGCCACAATCGTCCTCCCGAGGCTCGTGCTCTCTCTGGCAGGTGGGGCAGATGTGTGTGCCGCGCTGCCCTACGACAATGCGGACAACTGGGGTGCAGCACCGCGGGCACGCGTGTCCCGCTCTTCCATACACGGCCAGGGCGCGCTGGTGTGAGCCGGCCACGTCATCGACGCCACGATAGTCTCGCAGCGTAGTCCCTCCGTGGGTTACGGCCTCGGCCAGGATCGCTCGGAGCGCGGTGTACAGCGCCGCGACCTCTTCCGCGGTCAGGCTGTCTGCCCGTCTCAGTGGGTGGAGCCCGGCTTTCCAGAGGCTTTCGTCAGTGTAGATGTTCCCCAGGCCAGCGACGGTGTGCTGATCAAGCAGCAGTGGTTTGATCTGCCGGTGGTGTGAGGACAACATCTCCGCGAACCGCTCCAGCGTGAACGTGTCGCTCAGCGGTTCGGGGCCCAGCCTGTCCACCAGGGAGGAGGCGCTCGATGATAGGTAGATCCGGCCGAACTTGCGCAGGTCGCGCATGTATAGACGCGCGCCCCCGTCAAGCTGGAATACGGCTCGCGTGTGCGGATGATCCTCCCAACCCGGATCGGGTTCATCGGCCGCATAGAGTCGCCCTGTCATTCTCAGATGGATAGTGAGCGTGTGCGGCGGCAGGCAGATGATCAGGTACTTGCCCCGGCGAGCGACCGGCCCGAAAGCCAACCCCCGGACGGCAGCGGCAAAGTCGGAGGGCGTATGTGTTGCCAGGATTCCGGGCCAGGGAATGTTCACACCTTCGATGCAGCGCCCAGGCAGAAAGCGATCCAGCCCACGCCGTATGTGCTCTACTTCAGGAAGCTCGGGCATTAGCGAGCGGCCAACTCTGGAGCAGCCAGCGCGCTCTCACGCCTCTTGAGGCCGAGGCTCTCCCGCCACAGCGCATCCAACTCTTCCACATCAAAGCCGTACACGCCCTCCAGGGCATCGTCCTGCAGGGCTCCGACTGAAAAGGCATCGAGCAGAGCACTGAGATCTTCGCGGCCGTACGTCTCGATCATAAATCTCACGACGGAGTAACACTCGCCATAGTAAAGGTCCACCTGGTCGGCACGACCGCTGTATGACGTCATGGATCGCACCGAAAGCAAGTCGTCATCGGAGATGCCGCGGCGCAGCGCAAGCTCATTCTGCCGCGGAAGCTCGCCCTCTGCGACCATGGCCAGGCCCTCATCGAGCCATCGTGGCAGGCCAGCGTACGGGTTATCCGTTGCCATACCCACGACGAGATGCGTCAACTCGTGTGCCATCGTGGCCTCGAGATCGGGTTGGGCTTCCAGCAGAATCAGCGTGTCTTCGTCCACCGCTACGCCGAGCGTGGTCACGCGTTCATCATAGTCATCGCTGCGCGTTGCCAGAGCCGAGCGCATGTCTCGCTCGCTCCGGTAGACATAGATGTGCAGATCGCTCGTAGGGGCTACGCCGAACGTGCTGGCAATGTGCTCGAGCGATGCTTCGGCAGCCTCCACCCAGCCCTGGGCTTGGGAAGCTCGCACGCCATAGTGATAGAGGCGCACGCCGTCCCCCGCCAGCATCTCCCAATCCTGAGCACCGTCATCGTACTGGATGATCTGTTCCGGCGTCTCAAAGCGTGTGCCGGACCGGTCTGTGAGTTGCCACCAAGCATGCAGTTCAGTGCCCGGTGCATACTGACCGCGCTCAAGCAGCTCGCGATGGCTCAGGCTCAACTCGGAGGCTGGGCGAAAAGAAGGGTAGATACGCCTAACGATCCGGTCGCCAGTTCTGCCATAGAAGAGTATGACCTCGACTATCGGCTCAGGCGCCCGGACGCGGAGAGATAGCTCCAGGCTGGAGGAGAAGGTGGCTTCCGCCTGCTGGCTTACGATCTCCCAGCCGCCGCTAGCAGCCGCTGGCCACGGGATGAGGGTCAGCAGGAGCGCTGCCACCGCGACGAGCGCGCGCAAGCCAGCGAGGGGTTGCACCGCCAGCCTAGACGTCGAGCGCAGCCAGATCCTCCTCGGAGACGTTGACATATTTGTCGCCTTCCTCGATAAGCATGACGGGAATACCATCCTTGATGGGGTACTTGCGACCGCATGACGGGTTCTGGCAGATCAGCCAGCGATCCTGTTTCAGGATCACTGCCGTCTTGCATGCGGGGCACGCCAGGATCGCAAGGAGTTCTTCGCTGAGCATATGACCTCCGGTAGAGAAGGTGCCGAAAGGCTGATCTAGTGCGCCGGACGTGGAAACACCACGTCCGGATGTGAGCCGGAGTATAGCACAGGTGGGGTGTTGCCTCAACCATTTGCGGGCGCTTCCGAGTCGTGATATACTCCGCACCTGGGTGTGCCGCAGTTGCACAGCCAGCATTAATCACGTCTCCGTAGATGACTCGTGCCGGCGTGGCCGGTGTGGTGCGTGGGCAGCGGGGGCGGGTGTATCAACGAGGAGGCCGTATGCCAGTAGTGACCATGAAGCAGTTGCTGGAGGCGGGAGTCCACTTTGGGCACCGCAGTCGCCGATGGAATCCCAAGATGCGTTCGTACATCTTTACCGAGCGCAACGGCATTCACATCATCGACCTTCAGCAGACGATCCAGTCCATTGAGCAGGCCTACGAGGTGGTGAGGGACATCGCTGCCGAGGGCGGAACGGTTGTGTTCGTCGGCACCAAGCGGCAGGCACAGGATAATGTGCGCGAGCAGGCGCTCCGCTGCGGGATGCCCTTTGTTGCTCAGCGTTGGCTGGGAGGCACGCTCACCAACTTTACCACGATCCGCCCGCGTATCGAGTACATGCTCGATCTGGAGCGCCGGCGTGAGCGCGGTGAGTGGGAGCGCATGCCCAAAAAGGAAGCCACGGGACTGGTGCGGGATCTGGGGCGCCTCTACCGCAGGCTCGGCGGGCTTCGCAACCTCAATCAGCTTCCCGACGCCCTGATCGTGGCAGATGTCAGCACCGAAGACATCGCTGTCAAGGAAGCTAACCGGATGGGTATCCCCGTGATCGCCATGGTCGACACGAACTGTGATCCGGAACCTATCGACTATGTGATCCCTTCCAATGATGATGCCATCCGGGCGATTTTGCTCATCATGTCGACGATGGCCGATGCCGTTATCGAAGGGCAGCAGATGCGCGGAATCGTGATGGAAGAGGAGGGCGAAGCGCCGGCCCCGCTGGCGCGCCTGGACGCCGACGACTATGACGAGTACGAGGACGCGTATGAGGGCCCTGAGACGAGGGCCGCACGCCCGATCGTTGCCAGCGATGATGATGATGACGATGTCATCATTGTGGATACTGACGACGAGGAAGACTCGGACATTTAGCACCGGCCCGACGCGAGTTGTTGAGAGCGATCAAAGCCGGGGCCCTGTTCCCGGCTTTTGGCTAGAATCCCAGAGCAAGAGGATGGATGACGATGGCCGTAAGCATGGACCAAATCAAGGAACTGAGGAAGAACACCGGCGCGGGTGTGCTTGACTGCAAGCAGGCTCTTGAGCAGACCGAAGGCGACATGGAAAAGGCCACGGAGCTGCTTCGGCAGAAGGGCCTCCTCGCTGCGGCGAAGAAGGCAGACCGCAAGGCGGCTGAGGGCAGAGTGGAAGTGTACACGCACCCCGGCAACCGACTGGTGGGCGTAGTCGTCCTAAACTGCGAGACCGACTTTGTGGCGCGCACCGAAGGGTTCATCGAGCTGGCGCATGATCTGGCCATGCAGGTGGCCGCGACCAGCCCGCGCTGGATCTCTCGCGAAGATGTGCCTGAGGACGCTCTGGCGGAGGAGAAGGCGTCCTTTGCCGAGGAAATCCAGGGCAAACCGGAGCGCGTGGTGGAGCGCATTATTGAGGGCAAGCTGGCCAAGTTCTACCAGCAGAACTGCTTGCTTGATCAACCCTACATCAAGGATGATAGCAGGTCCGTGGGACAGCTCGTCCAGGAAGCCATTGGGCGAATCGGCGAGAATATCGTGGTCGGGCGGATCGAGCGGCTGACCATCGACACAGCTGTGGAATCCTGACCGGAGCGCGCACCCTGTCTGTCGCTCAGTAGCCGGCCCGGCCCTTGCTCAGTGCGGTTCGGGCCGGGCTATGGCCATCCATCATGGTTGGAGGTGCCGTGTCTCAAGCCAAGTACAAGCGCGTGTTGCTCAAGCTGAGTGGTGAGTTTCTCGCAGGGAGCTCGGGCTTTGGGATCGACCCGGCGGTGGTGGAGCAGGTGGCCGAACAGATCCGGCCCGCCCGTGAGCTGGGTGTCGAGATGGCCATCGTGATCGGTGGGGGCAACATCCTTCGCGGAGCGAACGTGATGGCCTACGGCATGGATCGGGCCACTGCGGACTATATGGGGATGCTGGGTACGGTGATGAACGCGATGGCGCTTCAGGATGCCCTGGAGCGGATGGGCGTCGATACGCGCGTTCAGACGGCCATAGAAATGAGGGACGTCGCCGAGCCGTACATACGTCGACGTGCCATCCGGCACCTCGAGAAGGGAAGGGTGGTGATCTTTGGCGCGGGGACGGGTAACCCGTACTTTACCACCGATACTGCCGCCTCGCTGCGGGCCATGGAGATCGATGCCGAGATCCTTCTCAAGGCCACAAAAGTGGACGGCGTGTATGACGCGGACCCCATGCGGCATGCGGGCGCCAAGCGATTCGATCGCCTCACCTACCTAGAGGCACTCAATATGGGCGTTGGCGTGATGGATAGCACCGCGCTTTCCCTGTGTATGGATAACAGCCTTCCCCTGATGGTCTTCAAGTTGCAGCCGCCCGACAGCGTGGTACGCGCTGTGATGGGAGAGCCCATCGGCACCGTCGTTTCGTAGAGACGGTGGGCGCCCGAGTAGGGGACAAGGCCCCTTGCATATGCCGGCCCCGGGCGGTAACCTAAACCGAGGAGGCGGACGGATGATTGATGAGATTCTCTTGGATGTCGAAGAGCGGATGGACAAGGCCATTGCGGCCCTTCGTTCGGATCTGATGGGCATTCGTACGGGACGCGCCAGCACGGCGCTGCTGGATCGCATTCGGGTGGACGCCTACGATAGTCAGCTCCCCCTGAGCCAGATGGCTACTATCGCTGTTCCCGAGCCACGGCTGATCACGATTCGGCCCTGGGACGTAAGTACCTTGGGATCTATCGAGAAGGCGCTGCTCAAGTCCGACCTGGGACTGACACCCAACAACGATGGCAAGATCATCCGGCTCTCAGTTCCTCCCCTGACCGATGAGCGCAGACGGGACCTTGCCAAGATGGTCAATCGGCGGGCCGAGGAGGCGCGCATTGCGATCCGGAATCTGAGGCGCGATGCCCTAAAGTCACTCGCGGACCTTCAGAAGGCCGGCGATATCTCAGAGGACGACTACTTCAAGGCCCGGGATGATCTGCAGAAGGTGACAGACGAGTATACGGCCAGGGCGGATGAACTCGGTGAGCAGAAGCAGGCCGAGATCATGGAGTTCTGATGACGGACGACTCGCCTCGGCATGACGCCTCTAGAGCTCTTGATTCCACCAGGATCCCTGCACACGTCGGCATCATCATGGATGGAAACGGCCGATGGGCGCAGGCACGGGGGCTGTCTCGCTCCGCCGGGCACAGGGCGGGCGTTGAGAACCTGAGACCCGTCTTGGAGGCGGCCGGTGAGTTCGGTATCCGGTTCCTCACGCTGTATGCTTTCTCCACAGAGAACTGGTCACGTCCTGCCGCAGAAGTCCGGGCCCTGTTGCTGTTGGCCCAGAGCGTGATTGACAGGGAGTTGGATGGACTGGCGCAGCGGGGTGTACGGCTGAGGCATCTGGGCCGGCGTGAGGGGCTGGAGCAGGCGTTGCTCCGCCGGCTGGACGCGGCCGAGGAGCGCACGCGTGATAACGACGCCCTGACCCTGAACATTGCCTTCAACTATGGTGGGCGGGCCGAGATCGTCGATGCGTCGCGATTGCTGGTCCGCGATGGCGTGCCGGCTCACGAGATCACCGAGGAACTGATATCGAGCCGTCTGGCCACAGCAGGACAACCGGATCTCGACCTGGTGATCAGAACGGCGGGCGAGATGCGGCTGAGCAACTTTATGATCTGGCAGGCGGCCTATGCCGAGTACTATTCCACGAGCACGCTTTGGCCCGATTTCGGCCGTGACGATCTTTTGCTCGCTCTTCAGGCCTATCAGTCGCGCCGGCGGCGGTTTGGAGGCCTTGATCAGGTGTCCTGAACCTGAGCGACCGATCGCGTGCCGTGCCCGTAGAGGAGGGTCGTGTTACCAAAGCGTGTCCTGAGCGCTATAGTCCTCATCCCGCTGGTCGGAGTGCTGATGTACCTCGGGGGATGGTACCTCGCTGCTGGACTGGCCATCGTGGGTGGCCTGGCGATGGTCGAGTACCTCGGCCTAGTGCAACAACTCGGGCTTCGGCCTTGCCGATTCCTCGCACTCGCCGTTGTCCCGCTCGGCATACTGGATGCTACCTATCCAGGCGCTGGCTTGGCGAGGCTGGCCGTGTGCCTGTTGGTCACCGTTGCTCTCTCGGTCGAAGTGTTTCATGGAAACCGTCCAGGATCGTTGCAGAGTTGGGGCGTTGCCGTTGCCGGTAGCGCCTACATCGGCTTCGGGCTGGCGTACTTTGTCTCTCTCAGAGCCCTGGATAGCGGCCTGGCCTGGGTGGCGCTGGTTCTGCTGGGCACCTGGATCAGTGATACGGGTGCCTACGCACTAGGCAGCCGGTACGGCCGGCGCAAGTTGGCGCCAGCCATCAGCCCAAGCAAATCCTGGGAGGGAGCATACGGCGGCCTTGTCTCGGGCGTACTCGCCGTATGGGCGATCGGCGTGTTTGGTCTTGGTCTGGCTCATTGGCAGGCGATTGTGCTGGGCTTTGTGCTCGTCGTTGCTGCGACGATTGGCGATCTTGCCGAGTCGGTCATCAAGCGCCAGGCCGGGGCCAAGGATTCTGGCACCCTGATCCCCGGACATGGTGGGATGCTGGATCGGATCGATAGCCTCCTCTTTGTAGCGCCTGCCGTGTACTACACCGCCACGTTGCTTCTGGGCGTGGCCTGATACTCGCAATACGATAGGCCTATGGGACCCTTCTCACTGGAATCGATGCTGATCTTTGCCAATCAGTTGCTGGCATCTGCCAACGTCATCATCGGCTTTTCCCTCTTTGTCTATATTCTGACGCATAACTGGAAGAGCGCCGTCGCTCAGGCCTTTTGTGCTCTGGTGGCCTTTGTGACGCTGGTGTATGTGGTGGAGATCACTCTCGGAGGCGTCTCCACCGCCGATGCGGCCTATCTCTGGCTCCGCGTTCAGTGGGCCGGGATCATCTTTGTCCCTGCCGCGTACTTTCACTTTTCGGACGCCCTGCTGAGATCGACCTTTCGACCGTCGCGGTTGCGCAGGGCCGGAGTCCTCACGGCCTATGCCGTTAGCGCCCTGGCGGTGGTCATTGCGGCCACCACGGACCTGCTTTTCACCGGTGTCGCAAAGAGCCAGCACATCTATGCGCTGGTGCCTGGACCGCTCTTCTCCTCGGGCATCGCCTATTATGTCCTGGCAAGCCTGGCTGGCTGGGCCAATATCACCCGTGCGCGCAGCGCCTGCCTGACTTCGACGTCCCGCCGGCGCCTTTCCTACTTGATGGTGGCCATCCTGGCTCCATCGGTGGGCGTGATGCCGTTCCTGCTGCTGCCTTTTACCGCGGCATCCATAGCGCCGATCATGATCGCCCTGGTGTACTTTGTCGCCAACGTGGGCGTCGCTGTGATGACGGTAGTCATCGCGTATACCGTGGCCTACCAGGGTGTTCTATTGCCCGATCGCGTCGTCAAGCACCAGTTGCTCCACTTTTTGATGCGCGGGCCCGCGGCTGCGATCATCGTTGCCGTCATCATGCTCAGCATTCCGCACGTTCCCGACATTCTAGGTCTGCCTCGCGACACGATTATGGTGGTCGCCGTGGCCGGAAGCGTCGTCACGCTGCAGGTGGTTATCAGCCTGGCCAAGCCGGCCCTGGACCGCCTGATCTACCGGAAGGATCGGCAGGAGATCACGTGGCTCCAATCGCTGGACCAAAGACTCCTGACCACGACGGACTTGCAGCAGTTGTTGGAGAACACCCTGGTCACTCTCTGCGAACTGCTTCGGGCTCCATCCGGATTCGTCGTCACGGCGCAAGAGTCCGACCTCACCATTCGCGTCTTTTCCGGCTCCAGGGCGCTGGCCGAGGCCTTTCTCCGAGAGGCTTCGCTTTCGCACCTGATCGAAGCGCTGGCCAACAGCCGCACCGAAGAGGCGATGTCAAACGAGGACTTTGTCGAGAGCGACGGGCATCGTTTGCTGCCGCTGCGCAGCCGGTTTGATGGTTCCATCCTCGGCATCCTGGGCCTTCGTGAGATCGACCCTCAGGTGCAGTTCGGCGATGAAGATCTCTCTATGGCGAACAGTTTTGTACGCAGGGCAGAGATGGCGCTCGACGACACTAGATTGCAGCAGCAGGTCTTTGCCATGGTGCAGACGCTGGATGAGGAACTGGACCAGATCCAGGGCTGGCGCTCAAGCCCCTACGGAGTGACACAAGAGGGGCTCGAGTCACTTCAGACGAGCCCCGTGCAACTGCCAGGCTTTGCCCAGATGGTCAAGGAAGCGCTAACCCAGCTGTGGGGCGGGCCCAAGCTCACTCAGAGTGCACTGCGAACGCTTTCTGCAGTTCGGGTGGCGATGCCGGAGAACGATAACGTGCCCGTTAGGGCGGTGCGTGCCGTCCTTCAGGAGGCCATAGAGCGACAGAAACCGGATGGTCCTCGCTCGATGACCTCTTCGGAGTGGCTGATCTACAACATATTGGATCTTCGCTTCGTTCAGGGCCACAAGATTCGTGATGTGGTCCGGCGGCTGGCGGTGAGCGAGTCCGACTTTTACCGCAAGCAGCGTGTGGCCATCGAACAGGTGGTGGAGACTTTGGTGCAGATGGAGCGCGATGCCGAGGATGAAGGGGGCTGAGCGGCCTACGGACCCTCTGGAAGAAAGCGGTAGACGCGCGTGGGACCGCTGCGGAACAACTCCACATAGTGGGTAACGCAAAGGCGCTCAGGCTGCAGTGGACCGCCGCGGCTACCCACAAAGACGTGTGAAACGCCAGCCCCTCTCAGGACGTCTATGATCTCCGGTGCGCACAGGTCGTCGGCGTTCTGAACCCGTTGCGCCAACCGCACGACACCGGCCCGGTACTCGGCATCACCCTGGGTGAACAACACCGAGGGATAGGTGACGCGCACCCCCGCCGTCTGCGTAAGCCACCAGCCGGCGTCGGAGCCCATGGAGATATCCCCTTGCCAGGGCTCAGTATTGACGAGCACCAGGCTATCCTCAGGCAGATTCTCTCTGGCCCATGCGATGGCAGGGAGGTCCGATGGAAACACGAGCACCGTGCGCCTGTTCAGGATCTCCGCCTGGCTCCACAGCGCGGATACTGCGCCGGCCAGGAGCGTCACGGTCAAGAGCGTTTCAGCACCCCGCAGCCGGCGGCGCCCGATGCGGCCGCTGCGGCGTATGGACGCGCGAAGCACATACCCGATCCCAAGGCCGATGTAGAGCCCCGCCGGGAGCCAGTAGCTGATCGCCGCACTTGTACCGTGTACAAACCAGCTCCCTTGCATCCCGAGCAGCCCGGGATCTGAGGTAAGCAGGCAGAGCGCTACCCACAGAGCAGGGAAAACAAGGCGCCACCGTCTGGTGACGAGGCACAGGAGGAGCCCCACCGCCGCCGCGAAGAGCACCCACTCGGTGTTGCCCACGCTCAACAGCGTCAGGGGCAGGGCTGTATCGACTCCGGCGGGCGCAGCCCACGTGCCGTATAGGCTGACAAAGGGCATCAGAGCGGTTCGGACCAGATGTACCACCCAGGGGAACAGGACTGCCAGGGTGCGGGCGGCCATGTCAAGCCCGGTTCTGGCCAGCCATAGGGGAGAACGGTCCGAGCTCGAGCGTGATCCTGCTGCCGCTAAACCGATTGTGTAGAGCAGCCAGAACAGGGTGAAATAGAACAGAACGCGGTAATGGGTAAGAGACAGCCCAGCAATCAAAAAGGGCAGAACCATCCGGGATCTGGGGTCCTTGGCATGCTCAAGGACCTGTATGCTGAGCGCCAGAACCACCGGCAGCAGGACCAACCCCGCGAGCTGGGTATATCGCCCCCAGCTGACATAATACGCAGGCATGTAGGTGGCAAAGGCTGGGATCGACGCGGCGACGACTCCTGCCCAGCGGATGGCGAATGTCGGGCGAGCTCTCCCTGGTGCGCACAGAGCAGCGACCAGCCCATAGATCGGCCATCCGGCTAGGCCGGACAACACCTGGCCCAATAGCAGTACCGCGTCTGACGGTGCCAATCCCGTGAACTCCGTGAGCACGGCAGCGACAGCATGGAAGCCGTAATGGTAGTGCAGGCCAGAGACCTGAAGATACGGAGCGCCATCTGTCGGTACCATTCCGCGCTCTGCGATCAGAGATGTGAGTGCGGTGTGATGAACCGAATCCACCCAGGCCGGGACGATCAGGTCGCGGGCCTGGATCAGACGCGCCAGGACGGCCAGGAGAGAGACAACGAGTAGCACCGTGTGCTCCATGCCCCAGGTCGTCAGCAGCCTCGGGAGTGTCTTGGAGCGTCGCCGGCGGATGATCGGCAGTATCGCCGCGCCCAGCGCCAGTGTCACGACCCACACCAGCCGGGGTGTTAGCGCCAGGCCGAGGGTGGTGCACCAGAGCAGCAGCAACGGCCAGAAGGTCAGGCCGGTCGCCAGAGTCATCGCGACGAGCACCGCGGGGTCTCGCGGCGTACGCCCGGCCCAGAGCAGAGCCCCCGGCAGGCCCGGCGCTCCGAGCGCAGCGGCCAGTGCCAGAATCGGGACAAGCCAATGAGCCAGCGTCGGCAGGAACGACAGGGCAAGGTCTCGAAATGACTCGCGGTAGTACGTGTTGAAGGCCAGGTCCGAATCCACCTGAACGCCGTGTTCGGCCAGCGAGCCGGGTGAGAGACTGTCTCCCTCGGAGGAGAGCAGTTGGATATCACAGGTATCGGGGCAGGCTATCGTCAGGCGGTAGCGAACTCCAGCCGAATCCTGCAGCGGCGCGAACTGGAGCGACAACCGTCGGCCTTCTCCGGAGGGCTGAGCGGAGAGGCCCACTCGGGCAACCGGCTGTGCTGCGGAATCCAGCCGCGCCAGAGTGGCCTCCAGTTGGGCCGTCTGTCCTGAGCTGGTTGTGGAGAGGTACGCAACATCGATGGCGAACAGGCCATCTCTGGCAGATTCGAACGTCTGGGTGACCGATTGCCCCGGCGCGACGATCGCGCCCGCGCGCGTATCTCGCGGCTGAGCAATGTCGGGACGCGTGCGCTGGGGATTGACGACCCACAGGGCGAGCCCGGCCAGCAGCATTGCCAGCAGCGGCCAGAGCCAGATCCGCCGAGTGGAGCGGCTCACTGCCTGGCCAGGCGCTGAAGCTCCGCCAGGCGGTTGAGGGCCTCCAGGGGAGACAGCTCGTCGACGCAGAGTTCGCGGAGGGCATCAACCACAGGATGAGTATCCGGCAAGAGCGATAGCTGCCGCACCTTGATCACGGCGGCACCAGACGCAACGGGGACGCGCTGTGCCGATGATTCCAGATCGCCCAGGATCTCGCGTGCCCGCTCGACCACAGCCCGAGGCATACCGGCCATCTCGGCCACGTGGATGCCATAGCTGCGGTCGGCACTGCCGGGCACGATGTAGTGCGTAAAGACGACCTGGTCCCCCTGATGGTGCACGGCCACGTTCTCGTTATGCACTCTGGTGAGCGACCTCTCCAGCTCGGTGAGTTCATGGTAATGGGTCGCAAAGAGGGTGCGCGGGCAGAGCTGCGGCTGGTTGTGCAGGTACTCGACCACGGCCCAGGCTATCGAGATGCCGTCATACGTGCTCGTTCCGCGCCCGATCTCGTCCAGGATCAAGAGGCTTCGCTCGGTAGCGTGGTTCAGGATATTGGCCAACTCTACCATCTCCACCATAAAGGTGCTCTGGCCAGAAGCGATCTCATCCTGCGCACCGACGCGGCTAAAGATGCGATCCACCAGGCCGATGTGCGCGCTCTCTGCAGGCACGAAAGACCCAATCTGGGCCATCAAGGTGACGAGCGCCGTCATGCGCAGATAGGTGGACTTGCCGCTCATGTTGGGCCCGGTAATCAGGTGAATCGCCTGATCAGCGGCCAGGAGAACGTCGTTGGGGACAAAGCTGCCGGCCGGGAGGAAGCGCTCCACCACCGGATGCCGAGCAGCCCTGAGCTCGATGCGCCGGTCGTCGGCAAGCTCTGGCCGAACGTAAGCGTACGCGTCGGCGGCTTGCGCCATGGATAGGTAGATGTCCAGATGGGCGACCGCCTCCGCCGTGGCGCGAAACCTTGCGGCCATGCCGCCCAACCGCTGAAGCAGTTCACGGAACAGCTCCGATTCCAGCTCTTCTGCCCGCTCCTCGGCGTGCAGTATCAGCGACTCCTTTTCCTTGAGTTCCGGCGTGATAAAGCGCTCTGCGTTCACCAGAGTCTGCTTGCGTATGTACTCCTCCGGGACCGCATCGGCATTGGAGCGAGTGATCTCGATATAGTAGCCAAACACCTTGTTGAAGCCGACCTTGAGGCTCTTGATGCCCGTTCTGGCCCGCTCGAGGCTTTCCAGATCGGCGACCCAGCGCCGCGCCTCTGCAACCGAAGCATCGATACCGTCCCGCTCACGGGAGTAGCCCTGGCGGATGGCGCGTCCGGACGTCAGCGTCGCCGGCGGGTCATCCACGATCGCCTCCCCGATCCAGTCCGACGCCTCCGGGCACGGATCCAGGCTAGCGGAGTCTAGCGGATAGACGACGCCGGTGCCGGGGACCAGGCTTTCGGTGAGCAGGCTCACGCCTTCCTTGAGTTCGGCGGTACGTAGCAGTGCCGATCTCAGCCCGATGAGATCCCTGGGCGTAGCGATCCCCTGGACTATGCGGTTGGCCAGCCGCGTGAGGTCACCAAACCGCCTTAGCGTCTCCCGGAGTTCTGCTCTGTGTGTGGCGCTATGCAGGCACGCCTGAACGGCAGTCTGGCGCTGCTCCAGCGCTTGCCTATTCAGGAGCGGCTGCGTAATCCACTGGCGCAGGAGGCGGCCACCCATCGGCGTCAGAGTATGATCGAGCACACCCAGCAAAGACCCCTTGAGGCCGCGATCACGAAGGCTCTCCACCAACTCGAGGTTGCGCCGCGTGGCCACATCCAGCGCCATAAAGGACGAGGTGGAGTAGGTCGACAGGGAGTCCAGCTGCCGGAGCGCCAGGCGCGCGTTCTCTCGGAGGTACTGGATGAGTACACCTGCGGCCTGGATGGCTCGTGGGAGTTCCTCACAGCCGTATCCGGCAAGGCTGACGACACCCAGTTGCTCGAGTAGCGCCTGCCGGCAGTTGCCGTATTCGAATCTCCAGGAATCATAGAGTGTCACTGCAGAGGGCAGACCTGCCAGAGCCGGAAATCGGCGGTGCGCTTCCTCAGTCTGCGCCTCGCCCTGAACCCGCGCAGGGTCACCGCCGTCGCTGATGACGATCTCCGCCGGCGCGAGCCGATCCAGTTCTCGAACCAGCGCCTGTCCGTCCGGGTCGGCAAACTCCGTGGTGGCCATGTCGCCTGTGGAGACGTCGACGTACGCTACTCCGACCTGTATTCCCTCGCGAACGACGCTCACAAGGTAATTGTTGCGCTTCTCCTCGAGCAGACCCGGCTCAACGACGGTGCCCGGCGTTACCACCCGTACGACCTGGCGCGGCATCAGGCCATTCTGAGGCTCATCGCCGATCTGTTCACAGATGGCCACTTTGTAGCCTTTCGAGATCAGCCTCGCGATGTAGCCCTCCGCGGCATGGTGCGGCACTCCGGCCATGGGCACTCGTTGCCCCTTGGCGACGTTGCGGGAGGTCAATACGATATCGAGTTCCTGAGAGATGACGTGCGCATCCGCATCAAAGGTCTCGTAGAAATCGCCCAACCGGAAGAAGACGATGGCATCCGGATGAGCGCGCTTGACATCGAGGTACTGCTGTCTGATGGGTGTGATGGGCGCTGCAGGAGGCATCAGTATTGGCTGTCCTTCCAGTTGGCGAGGCAGGCTGTTATTGGCACAGAGCCCGCAGCGCGGCCCGCGGTCCGGCGCTTTGCATAACGCTGGCCGCTCGTGCGATGCTTCCGTCAGCCGGGCGCATGTGGCGCCCAATTTCGCCATAGAATCGGGCCCGCTGTGCCCGCGAGGGCAGTTCTGCACGCGCCCATTCGCTATGGTATCCCAGGCCACCCGTGCGGGCCAAAGCGGTGTGCGCGTACAGCATATCCGCACCCTGCTGGAACTGCCTGGCGTAGGCCCGCAGTGCCGGGACGGAGAGATCGTCGATCTGGCGCTGCCCGGGCTTGTTCATCTCGGTACCGATAAAGACCGGGAAATCCATCGCCTGAGCGACATCAAGCGCCTGATGCAATCGCTGTACGAGTTCCTGGGCGTGCCCGGCATCGGAAACATTCCAGTTGCGCTCAGGGATAACCACCAAGGCGACGATGCCTCGCTCGATGAGGTACTCCAATTGGGAGGCCATGTCCTGTTCGCCGCGGTTTGTGCCGTCCAGAAACGCGTAGCAGGGCAGGGCTCCACACGCTTGCGTGGCGTCGACGATCTCGTCCAGCGCCGGGAAGCTGCCTGGCCCTGGCAGCATGTAGCCGGGGCCGCCCTGCTTCATGAGCTTGCTGCGTATCGCGTCGTGGGGGAAGGGGTCCTCACCGAGAAAGGCGCCCACCGCGGCGCGTTCCAGGCCCAGCCGCTCGGCCCAGAAACCAAGGAGGTCTTCGCGGGCAGGAAAGTGACGCCGCGCCGCGGCGTCATAGGCCACCAGAATGTGACGCTCCGTCGCGTTTCCGCACGGCGTCAGGGGAACCACGTCGCGCGTATAGTCCACCACCACGGGATCAAGATAGGCATTCACGAGGCGGACCATCTCTCGATTCCTCGCTTGGGCGCGCTCCCGGAGGCTCTCCAGGGTTGCAGCCACCGTGCTGTGCGGCTGTCTGCCGGCAAAGCCCATGGCCACATAGTACATCACGCCCGGCTCTCCAGGGGAGTTGAAGACGTCATCCAGGCGATCCGGCATCCACGTCCGCGTCTCCAGGCCCGCAGCGCCACGGATTCCGCAGATATCGCAGGCCGTGAGCGTCTCCTCCACGCCGTCCAGCACATCAAAGTCGACTGTCCCCAGTGCGTACCAGCCCTGGCGCAGGGCCAGCCATGCCAAGCGGCTGGGGGAGTACCCGTAGCCGCTGTAGGAATAGATCGTGTGTGCGTGGAGGTTGATCTTTAGCATCTCGCCTGCCTCGGGCGAGGCCAGCCCGACACCCTGGTTTGCCACCAGGTCTGTCAGGGCGGCCAAACGGTCCCTGGCCAGAGGGCTATCGAGGGCAACGGTCGAGTCGTCCATGAGGGCCTCCAGAGCGGGGCACGAGGGCATCGCGAGCGGCGCTTGGGCCCACTATACGCGCGCCGGGCTCTTGTCGCAAGCCGGTGAGGTAAGAACCAAAACGGGCCGGCCCCTTGGGGCCGGCCCGTCACTGACGAACCCGCTTACTCGACGGGCTTTAGCATGGACATCAGCACGTTCTCCACTTCCTGCCTGGCCTGATCGATCTCGATCTCCGAAGCGAGCGCCAGCTCACCGGCCAGAAAGTCCTTTCCTTGGTCAAACAGTTGCCGGTCGATCGTGCCGAGCGGCCGTTTTGAGTTCATATAGTAGAGTTGGCGGGCAACCTCTACGATGTCGCTGAAAACGCCGGATTTGAGCTGATCTCGCATGCTGGCCTGGCGAGCGCGCAGGTCCTTACTGATCTCGTCGTCCTCTGGCGCCTCCGAGCATGCGCACAGGCAATCCCGCAGCTCAGACGCCCGCCCTACGGGCCGAAGGTTGGCATCGTCTGCACGGCTGACCGGCACCATAAGTTGCATCGGGCGCGAGACTGTATCGATCACATAGTATGCGTGAACGGATTCTCCAATGCTCTTTTCCTGTATACGCACGACGATCCCCGCGCCATAACAAGGGTGGACGACCCTGGCTCCGACCTGAAACATAGCTGTTCTTGCCTCCTGGTCCATCGGCACGGAAACGCTGCGTCTGCGCCTCAGGACCCGCTGTTGAGCAGCCGAGGAACGCCCCTGTACGATAATTCGGGGCAGGCCGCTACCGGTGGGTCTTGCGTTCGGATGCGGGCGGGGAGATGGTAACGGCGCGTTGGCCTCCCCTCCGTGCCATGGCTGGCACGCTCGGGGCGCCAAAGGCAAATGCGCTAGCGAACCACTCCGCGGCGAGTCAGCATTCGAACGGCTTGATTATACCATGGCCCGAGATGCCAGACAAACACCGCTTACGCCGCCCGCCCAGAGTGTCGACCGCGGAGCCGCTCGGCGTGCAGCCCGGCAGGAGGCAAAAGCACAGGCTAACCCGAAGCCGCCGGGCCGTACACAGCGATGCTTGGTGTATCGCCCATAAGCATCGCGACAGAGGCTATCGGCTGCTCGTAATCCAGATCATAGAGCTCGCGTGCCAGGTCGGCAGCCGACTCTGAGTGAATACGGGTACGAACGGGCTCGACGAGCTCGTATGTCGCGATCAGCATGGCCACACCGGCTTCCGGGCGAACCGTCTGCACACAGAGCCTCTCGGGCGTGACAATCGCCAGATGCGCTGCCCCCTGTGACAGGCCCGCGGCGACCCGCGGTGTGCAATAGTCATCGTGCTCATAATCCATCGCGAGCAGGCTGAGCGCCAGCGCGTCACGAAGCGGGTAGCCGGCGGCCACCTTCTCGATGATGGGATCTACGTGGCTGCCGTTGGCTACCACGGCCATGCCCTTGTGATAACGCAGGCAGTTGTACGCAACGTAGGGGTTATCCGTTGGCTGGGCGTCGGCCGTAGGCAGAACGATGGCGCGATCGCCCATCTGGACGATACGCCGGTTCGGGAAAGATCTCGATGAGACACGGTACCCCAGGAGAGGCGTTCCGTTAGGCGTCAGACCGGCAAGGACAAAGCGACCGATGTACATAGATCCTCCACGTAGGCTAGTACCACCCGAATGCGTGAGCCTCGGCGTACATGCAGACGATGTTTTCAGGCGGCGTGATGGCCTGGATGTTGTGACATGGAGCCAAAATGAACCCACCCCGATCTCCGAGCAGGCTGATGTTCTCCCGCACCTCTGCGCGAACGGCCTCTTTGGTACCGAATGGTAGCGTATGCTGGTTGTCCATCGCACCGTGAAACACCAGTTGAGGCCCGAAATCGGTCTTCAGCGCGCTTCGATCCATCCCGGCGCAGCGCCACTGGATCGGATTGAGAACGTCGATGCCTATCTCAATCATGTCCGGTATGATCGGGCGCACGGCCCCATCGGAGTGGAAAAAGACATAGGCGCCGGCCTGATGCACGAGATCGATCATGCGCTGCATCCGCGGTAACAGAAAGGTCCAGATATGCCGGCGTGAAAAGAGCAGGCTGGTCTGGCTTCCCATGTCCTCAGCGACGTAACCGATCAGAACCTGGCCGGGGATGGCCTCGAATATCCGCGACGTGTTCTGGTACGCCAGATCGAACAGCCGATCCAGGCAGTAGTGGACGATCTCCGGGTTCGTCACGAGGTCCATGTACGCTTGTTCGTGACCTCTCAGGTCTTTGTAGGTCAGGAACGGCTCAGATCCACCCCCGCGAATTGGGAGATCCTGTTTTCCCTGGATCTGTGCGCCAAGGTGCTCGTAGGACCACCAATCCGGACTTGGCCAGCGGTAGTGTGCCTGTATCTGTTCGACGGACTGGTAGCCCGCGAGGGGGTGCGTCACCGCTTCTCGATAGGCGCCCGTGCCGTAATCCACCATGCGGTATCGGATTCCGAACACGTCTTCATCGGAAGCGATCGAGGGCCCGACATAGCGTGGCAGGACGGTCAAGGGCCGGTCGATGTACAGCCGGCGGTACAGCTCGTCGTCGCTGGCAATGCGGAGGTGCGCTTTTAGCCGCGCGTGGGCCTCGTCGGTCGCCCAGTAATCGGTGGGGACACGGTCCGGCATCCGACGCTGCAGAACGGCCAACCAACGCTCACGCCGGCTCATCGTCTCTTTGGGCATAGAGCGTCCTCCCTGCTGCAGTATGCCCGCCGATTCTAGCGTCCGGAGAGAGTACGGTCAAGCGCAGGGCCTGGCTGTTGACCGGTCGACGCTCGGCGCATACACTGAGAACATGGGGCCCTATCTGCCGCCCGTGCTCCGGGCTTTGGTGTGTAGCGAGCCGAGCCTGGCGCGAGCAGCGGATGCCCGTCTTTCGGATGGTTGTGTGAGACGATGCGCACGGCGAGGCGAGGCTATGCGGGCCGTCCAGCGTGGGCTCTGCCGTGAGGTACGGGCAGGATGCGACACGGATGGTGCTTGCCGAATGACTGCAGGCCGTGGTGGGCGGTGCCTGCTGCACCCCGCCTGGTCATGGGACGACGCCGCGGTCACCCCTTCGGTGTCGCGCGGCCTTCGAGAAGAGGATCGGGAGCGAGCGGGCGCACGAGACTGTGCTGTGACTCTGACCGGCTCTCCGGGGCACTCTTCATGGGCCTGCTGTGGAGTGCATCCTCATCGTTTGAAAAGACACACGAATACTGGAGCACGTAGCACAGTGAGTAGCTTACAGGAGAGAGCGCTGGGTCAGGATTCCGGCACCCCATCGTTCTGGATTGGATCGGTTCCAGTACACGGGCGAGCGATTCTCGCGCCGATGGCCGGGTTCTCAGATCTGCCGTTCCGGGTCATCTGCCGGGAGATGGGCTCGGCCGTCAGCTATACGCCCTGCATTACCGACGTGGCGGTTGCTTTCGGTGGGGCCAAGACGGAGCGGCTTGCCGAGTTCACTGATTGTGAGCGTCCGGTGGCGGTACAGTTGTTGGGTGCCGACGAGCGGACGCTGCTCGCCGCCGCCGAGCGTGTCATGGCGCAACAACCCGATCTGGTCGATCTCAACATGGGTTGCCCGGCGCGCAGGGTGACCAGCGGCGGGCGAGGGGCTGCGCTCTTGCGAGAACCGGAACGAGTCCGCAGGCTCGCTCGCTTGTTGGTGGAGCGGTTGGACGTCCCCGTCACCGGCAAGATCCGCCTGGGCTGGGATGCATCATCGCGCAATTACCTGCAGATCGCCCGCATCCTCGCCGATAGCGGCCTCTCTGCGATTGCCGTCCATGGACGGACGCGGGCACAACAGTACAGTGGCACGGCCGACTGGCAGGCCATCGCCGAGGTCAAGGCGGCGGTCCAGGTTCCGGTCATCGGGAATGGAGATGTCCGCACGCCCGAGGATATCGACCGCATGCGGCGTGTCACGGGTTGTGACGCGGTGATGGTGGGGCGTGGTGCCATCGGCAATCCCTGGTTGTTCAGCGGGCGGGCCTTGCCCGACGTATCCTTCACCGAGCGGCTCAGGCTGATTCGCAGGCATGCGCAGGCCATGTCTGACTACTATGGCGAAGCTCTCGGGGTTGTGCTGTTTCGCAAGCACGTGGTGCGCTACGTTCAGGGGTTGCGGGACGCTACTTCCGTTCGCCCGAACCTGCTCGCCGCCGAGACGCTGGCCGATCTCTTCAAAACCCTCGGGGATTGGTGGCCAGAGGAGCCTGCCGGGCTACGCGAACCCGCGCCCGGAGCGGAGGAGGAAGACCATGGCTGAGCATGCGCTGGTGCAACTGGCGCGAAGAACCGTTGAGCAGTTCGTGCGCGAGGGCAAGGTCCTGGCGGCTACCCATCAGCTTGATGATCTTGGCAGGATGCGAGCGGGCGCCTTTGTTTCGCTTCACCACAATGGCCACCTTCGGGGCTGCATCGGCACCATCGAGCCCGTGCGGGCTGACCTGGAGCAGGAAATCATCCACAATGCCATTGCTGCAGCCACGCAGGACCCCCGCTTTCTGCCGGTGCGGGCTGATGAGCTCGACGGGCTCGAGATCTCGGTCGACGTGCTGGGCGCGCCCGAGGCTGTGGAGACGGTGGAGGAACTCGATCCGCAGATCTATGGTGTGATCGTGCAGCGCGGAAAGAGGCGGGGGTTGCTGCTTCCGGATCTCGAGGGTGTGGAATCGGCGCAGCAGCAGATCGATATCGCCTTGAGCAAGGCGGGAATCGGCCGTGGCGAGCCCTACCGGCTGTACCGCTTTCGGGTTGACCGGTATCACTGACCGGTATCCCCCAGGTACCGCCGGCTTTCCTGCGCCTTCGGGCTCATCCCTAGTTCGTTGGCCTTGCGTTCGGCTGGCGCTATAGCCACCCTCGTTCAGGCCAGCGCTCAAGCGGAGAGCTTGAGTCTCCGAGCGGGCAGGGGCGGGCTATGCACCAGCCGCGTATTTGCTGTTACTGGCGCCGCTTCCTTCGCGGGTACCGTGAGCCATCGCACGTATCCCGTCGTTATTCCGAGGGCGACAGGACGATCAGCCTAGCCCCCTCCGGCATCAGCGATTGCATCCGCTCAACGTCGCGCTCCGTGCCTACCAGGCGTCCCCAGTGCATGGGCACAACCACCTTGGCACCGATGCGAGCGGCTGCCTGAGCAGCTTGATCCGCATTCATCGTATAGGTGCCTCCCATCGGTAGCAGCGCGACGTCGCAGCGCACCTGTTCCATTTCGGGGATGACGTCGGTATCGCCCGCGTGATATATGCGGCGGCCGTCCGACTCTACGATATAGCCAACGTGACCGGCCGATTGGGGATGGTTCGGCTTGTCGGTGTTGTAGGCCGGGACCACTTCCACAGCGATTCCAGCGACGTGGACTCGTTCGCCAGGATGAACGGCGCGGGCGCGACGATGCGCCAGTTCCTCGAGGCAACTGGGCGAGCAGAGGATCTCCGTCTCGGACGTGCTCAGTCGGTCGATATCCTCGATCGAGAGATGGTCATGGTGTTCGTGGGTAACCAGTATCAGGTCGGCCTTGGGGCCTCCCTTGATCTGCCATGGATCAAAGTAGACCGTCGTGCTGCTGGTCTCCAGGCGAAAGCTGGCATGCCCCAACCAGGTCAGGCCGTTCGTCAGATGCTCCATCGCTAGACCTCCTTACTCTCAGGGCCCAGGTGGCGGGCGGGGTGAGCGTTGCTTGCGCCGATCGGCTCGGCCAGGCGACGCTCGCTATGGTACACGGGAATCGGCGATCTGTCGCCTCCCACAGTCGAGGGCGTGCACACGGAGCCGACGCGCTTCGCTGACTTGCCCTCCCTGCAGGCCTCCAGAGGCACCGGGAGTTGCGCCAAGATGCATTACGGCCGTAAGCCGTTGTGGGATGTGGGGGAGGATGGCTGAACCAGCGTCGAAGTGGTAGAATCACGCACGCAATCGCCGTCTCGAGGTGGTGCCGGGAGACGCTGCGCTGATCAGAGCGAAAGTCGGCCACAGCTGCATCGCGCCGTGAAAGAACAGGAGTGCCCCAGGAGGGAGTTGAACCCCCGGCACAAGGTTTAGGAAACCTCTGCTCTATCCTCTGAGCTACTGGGGCATGGCGCGCAGTCTACCACAGAACGGGGCCCATGACAACACAAGACCACTCCAATCGAAGAGCCAGCGCTCGGAGCGCGATCGTGTGGGTCGGTCGGATCCTGGCCCTCGCCGGTCTGGCTCTTCATCTGAGCGTGCCGCCGCAGCGACTGGTGTTGTTGGGCCCGACACAGCGAGTGGTCACCATGAACAGCAAGATCGGGGTGCACACGCGGCTCACCGACGAAGTGGAGGAGTGGAAGATCCAGCGAACGCTCGAGATGGTCCGAGAGATGGGCGCGCCATGGATTGTCGAGTACTTTCCCTGGGCATACGCCGAACCTCGCGAAGGACACTATGATTGGGCTCATGCGGACATGGTGGTGGAACACGCCCTCGCCCAAGGCCTCACCGTCATCGCCCGAATCGATTATGTGCCCGAGTGGGCCCGTCCTGAGGGGACGACCCCCCGGTATATCGCAGAGGACGACTATCCCCGGTATGCGCGCTATGTGACTGCCTTTGCCGAGCACTTTGAGGGAAAGGTGAGCCATATCATCATCTGGAACGAGCCAAACCTTGCCTTTGAGTGGGGATACCGTCCTCCCGATCCGGCGGGATACGCGGAATTGCTATGCCAGAGCTACCGCGCTGTGAAAGAAGCTGCCCCCGCGACTCAGGTGCTGGCCGCGGGCTTGGCCCCGACACTGGCACCGCCGGGGGACGAGTTCGGGCTCGACGATCGGCTCTATCTTCAGGCTCTCTATGATGAAGGTTCCGGCGCGTGCTTTGATGGGCTCGCGATGCACGCGTACGGATACACCTTTGCCGCGGATGATCCTCCATCTCCTGATCGGGTGAACTTTCGGCGTGTAGAGCTGCTTCGCGAGGTCATGGTGGCGAACGGAGATGGCGAGAAGCCCGCCTATATCACCGAGGGCGGCTGGAACGACCATCCTCGCTGGACCAGATCGGTAAGCTCACTCCAGAGGATTCGCTACACCGTGGATGCCTACGAACGCGCTCGCCTCAGCTGGGACTGGTGTGAGGCCGTCTGCCTGTGGGCCTTTCGTTTCCCTGTGGCACAGCGCACCTACCAGGACCGTTTCACTTTTGTGACGCCCGATCTGATTCCACGCCCGATCTACACGGAGCTGGCCCGCTATGCCCATGGCGAGCCCCTTGAGTATCTGGTTCAGGAGCCGTGATGTCGCTATCATTGGGCGTTCGACGGATCGCCATCGCGGCGGTTGGGGCCGTCCTGGTGGGGCTGATATTACGGGCCATCATGGTCTCCCGGATCGATCGTGGTGATGCCTGGTATCGCGTTCAGGAAACGGGCATCCTGCGCGTCGGCATGGATGCGAGCTTTCCGCCGTTCGAGAGCGTCGATGCGGATGGGCGCTACATTGGCTATGATGTCGACCTGGCCGGTGCCATCGGCGAGAGGTGGGGCGTCGAGGTGCGCTTTGTGAACATCGCATTCGACGGACTGTACGACGCGCTGCTGGCCGGCAGGCTGGATGTGATCCTCTCGGCCCTTCCACAGGATCCATTGCTGACGAGGGACGTGCTGTACAGCAAGCCCTATTTCCTGGCCGGGCAGGTGATCGTGGCGCCCAGCCTGAACCCGGTCTCTTCGCCCGATGAATTGCGGGACAGGGCGGTGGCCGTTGAGCTGGGGGCGGACGGTCACGCGGAGCTCGTTCGGCTGAACCGTGACCGTGGGCTGGATGTCCATATCCTGGCTCGGCCGAGCCTCCAGGAAGCCCTGGCGACACTGGCCGCGGGCGAGGCTCATGCACTGGTATGCGACCGCGTGGATGCTCTGCCGCTGACGGCCTCGGGCGGGTATGTGATCGGCCTTGTGCCGCTATCGACCGATCCGTACGTAGCCGCGACGGGAATAGGCTCGCCACGACTGGCCGCTGAGCTGGATGATGCGCTGGAAGCACTACGCCAGGACGGGACTCTGGCCCAGATGCAAAACGACTGGTTGGGGCGCTGAGCTTGACACCGGTTGGCTGGCGGCGTAGCATCGCGTCTTGAACGACCAAGGCTGGGGGGCACATGAAGATCACCGAGATCCGGACGGCGGAGGTACGGGGCCATGGGTATTCCTGTTATGTGCGGATCAGCACCGACAGGGGAATCACCGGCATGGGAGAGTGTATCCACGGGGGCGCCGGCATCCAGCAGATCATCGCCGCGCTGGGCAGCCTGATCCTGGGTGACGACCCGATGAACGTGGATCGCCTGTACGAGAAGATGCGCCGCGCTCGCGTCTTTGACGGGGCGCTTGCCGGCAACTTTGTCACGGCGCTGACGGGCATCGAGATCGCGCTATGGGATCTGGTCGGCCGCGCGGTGGGTTTGCCGGTCTATGCGCTGCTGGGGGGCAAATTCCGGGATCGCATCCGCATGTATGCCGATTGCCATGCCGGTGGTGACGATTCGCCAGCCGCGAACGCCGCCAAAGCGGCCGAGGTCGTCGACCTCGGCTTTGACGCCATCAAGTTCGACATCGATGACCTGGCGAGCCCGCACAAGAAGGATGCCTACAATCACACCGTGAGCCGCCGCGAGCTCGACGACATGGTGGCCAAGGTGGAGGCAGTTCGCACGGCGATTGGCCCTCACGTGGACCTGGCCATGGATCTCCATGGTCGCTACGACGCAAGCTCGGGGTCGCGGATCGCGCAGGCGCTGGAGCCGTTTGACCTGATGTGGCTGGAGGAGCCGGTGCCTCCTGAGAACGTTGATGCCATGCGAGAGATCAAGGTTTCGACGCGTACGCCGATCTGTGCCGGGGAGAACCTGTATCTCCGCTGGGGATTCAAGGATCTGCTCGAACAGCAGGCCGTGGATATCATCATGCCGGATCTGCCCAAGTGCTGCGGCCTCTCCGAGGGCAAAAAGATCGCCAACATGGCAGAGGTCTACTACATTCCCATGGCGCCGCACAACGTGTGCGGTCCGCTGGGGACCGTCGCCTCTGCGCATTGCTGCGCTTCAGTTCCCAACTTTCTGGTGCTGGAGTGGCACTGGCTCGAGCGACCGCATTGGCATGAGCTGGTCATCGCCGATCCGCCTCTCATCCAGGAAGGTGCCATCACACTGACGGACAAGCCCGGCCTGGGCGTCGATTTGAACATGGAGGCCGCGGAAAAGTATCTCAAGCCGGGCACCCGGCTGTTTGCCTAGGTGTGCCGATGGAGCGACGACTGGTCGATCTCAAGCGGGACTATTCCACACTGGCTGCGATGCAGCGCACAAGTTGGGAGGTTAATTTCCCGGGGGAGCCGTATCTCGAGGGTGCCTTTCGCTATGCTCTGGAGCGCTCCGCCCCCAGCGGGGACGTGTTTGTGTACGTGCAGGACGAAGAGCTCGTGGCGTGGCTCTGGCTGGATTGGAGGGTCGGGCGCGAGCGAGCTCACATCCGCCACTTGCAGGTGGCGGAGAGTTGCTGGGGCAGAGGTTACGGGCGGCAGCTAGTCGGGGATGCCTGTGCGCTTGCCCTGGAGAAGGGCAAGCGCGAGATCACCCTGAACGTCACGAAATCCAACGAGCGGGCCATGCGTCTGTACACAGGCAACGGTTTCGTCACCAAGCATGACATGGGGGACCGTCTGCATATGGGCCGCAAGCTGAGTTCTGAGCAGGAGTAGGTGCCCTGACGTGGGCACCTATGCCTGCGGCTCGAGCTCGACGGTCACCTCATAGTCTCCCAGAGTCACAACGTCTCCGGCATGCAGCTTCTTCGAGCGGCGAGTCTCCTGTCCTCCGTTCAGCAGGACCTCGCCGTTCTGTATCAAGTGCTTGGCCTCTCCGCCGGATTTGACCAGGCCGACCAGTTTCAGGAACTGATCCAGCCGAATGTAGTCCGTGTCCCCTTGCATTTGCCCTCGCTTTGCATGCTTCGGGGCTACTGGCTGCAACAAGCCAGTAGCCCCGAGGATACGTTTCAACGTTTCAGTCGCGCTAGCCTAGGCGCTCCTGCAGAGCCTGCAGCTGTTCCTTGATGCGCTCCGGCAGCCGATCGCCAAAGCGATCCATATAGCTGATGATGCCGGGGAGCTCGGATTTCCAGCCCTCAACATCGACTTCAAGCAACTGGTCGATGTACTGTGCATAGTCCTCGAGTCCCGCCAGATCGAGATCCTCTTTGTGAGGAAGCCTCCCGATGGCCGTCTCGCGAGCGCCGACCTTGCCCTCCAGCCTATCGCACATCCATTTGAGGGCGCGGCTGTTATCGCCAAAGCCGGGCCACATCCAGTGCCCCTGGGCATCCTTTCGGAACCAGTTGACGTAAAAGATCCGCGGTGCTTTGTCGCCGAGTCGCTCACCCATGGCTAGCCAGTGGGCGAAATAGTCGCCCATGTTGTAGCCACAGAAAGGCGTCATCGCGAAGGGGTCGCGGCGGACGTTGCCCACCGCGCCGATGTTGGCCGCTGTCGTCTCAGAGCTGGCCGTGGCACCCAAGAGAACCCCGTGGTCCCAGCTATAGGCCTCCATCAGGAGAGGTACGAGCGAGGTGCGGCGACCGCCGAACACAAAGATGTCGATGGGGACGCCTTCGGGCGCTTCCCAATCCGGGCAGATCACCGGGCACTGCCCAGCAGGCGCGGTAAAGCGCGCGTTGGGGTGTGCCGCCGGTGTCTTGTCTGCAGGCGACCAGTCGTTCCCCTTCCAGTCTATGAGGTGATCGGGTGCGTCCGTGCCGATGCCCTCCCACCAGATGTCTCCGTCATCGGTTAGCGCGCAGTTCGTAAAGATGATGTTCTCATCGAGCGTGTCCATGGCCGCTGGGTTTGAGCTATGCGAAGTCCCGGGGGCCACACCGAAAAATCCGGACTCGGGGTTGATGGCATACAGGCGGCCGTCAGGACCGATCTTCATCCAGGAGATATCGTCGCCGATGCATTCGGCTTTCCATCCCTCGATTGTTGGAATGACCATGGCCAGGTTGGTCTTGCCACAGGCCGAAGGGAAGGCGGCGGCGACGTGATACCGCTTGCCTTCGGGGCTTTCCAAGCGCAGGATAAGCATGTGCTCGGCCATCCAGCCCTCGCGCTTGGCCTGCGCCGAGGCGATGCGCAGCGCGAAGCACTTTTTCCCCAACAGCGCGTTGCCACCATAGCCTGAGCCGAACGACCAGATCAGGTTCTCCTCGGGAAAGTGGCAGATGTACTTTTTCTCCATGGGGGCGCAGGGCCACGGCACATCCTTTTCGCCTTCCGCGAGCGGAGCGCCTACCGAGTGCAGGCAGGGCGTGAACTCACCGTCGGTGCCCAGCGTCTCGATGACCTTGGTTCCCACGCGCGTCATGATGTGCATGTTGCACACAACGTAACGACTATCCGTGATCTCGATGCCTATCTTGGCCATCGGCGAATCCAAAGGTCCCATTGAGAAGGGGATCACGTACATCGTGCGGCCCCTCATGCAGCCCGTGGAGAGCTCAGTCAGCTTAGCCTTGAGCTCATCCGGAGCGATCCAGTTGTTCGTTGGGCCGGCGTCTTCCTTGCGTGTCGTGCTGATGTACGTGCGGTCTTCCACACGGGCTACATCGCTGGGGTCCGACCGAAACAGAAAGCTGTTGGGCCGCTTGGACACAGGAGTCGCCGCACCGGAGGCCACGGCCTCAGACATCAAGCGGTCATACTCTTCCTTGGTGCCATCGCACCAGTAGATGCTGTCCGGCTGGCACATCTCAGCCACTTCGTGCACCCACTTGTTCAGGCGTGAGTGATTCACCACATAAGACATCTGGTCGTACCTCCTGTGCGAACGGTAATGGCCATGGAGCGGTTGGGCAGGGCGGTCTTGGCGGGCATACGGTTCGAGACATGGCTTACCATATGCTTCCGGAACACTGCCCCGTAAACACCCCAATCTACACCACCTGCATCTTACCCTAAATCGCTGGGGCGTCAAACCGGAGGCCGGGCTCTGACGAGTATGGCTGCCCCTGGCCTTTGGCTAGAAGCCGCGACGACTTGCACCCACGGCGCGGGCGCTCATTTGACTGCATACGAATCATGCCGTATAATCTCCGTTTGGTTCCATACCGGTGTGTATGGCCATGCCTAGGTAGAGCGATGCAGGGTGGCAGTGCTGCGGTAGCCCGCCAGAACGCCGGCGGGCCCGCTGGCGCAGGGCCACCCTTTTGTGTGCCACAGGACTATGGATGGCGCTGCGGAAGGGCCGATTGGGGTGAGAAATGACGACCGAGAGACTAGCAAAGACCAGGAACATCGGAATCATCGCGCACATCGATGCAGGCAAGACGACGACCACGGAGCGCATCCTGTTCCATACCGGGATGATACACCGATCTGGTGACGTCGATGAGGGCAATACCGTGACGGACTATATGCCTCAGGAGCGTGAGCGCGGGATCACGATCCAGAGCGCGGCCATCACGAGCCAGTGGCGCGGCTTTCAGATCAATCTGATCGACACGCCAGGGCACATCGACTTTACCTCAGAAGTGCAGCGCGCTCTGCGCGTGCTGGATGGCGGGGTGGTCGCCTTTGACGGCGTGGCGGGTGTGGAGCCTCAATCGGAAACCGTCTGGCGTCAGGCGGATCGCTACCACGTGCCTCGCATTGCCTACGTCAACAAACTGGATCGCCCGGGCGCCAGTGTAGATCACACCGAGTCCATGATCCGGGAGCGGCTGAGGGCCCATCCTGTGGTGACACAGATGCCCATCGGGCGTGAGGAGAACCTTAGCGGCGTCATCGACCTGGTGCGGATGCGTGCTTTCGGTGCCGACGAAGAGTCAGAGGCCAAGATCATCCCGATCCCCGCGCACCTGAAGGAGGAGGCCACGGAGCGACGCGAGCGGATGATCGCGGCTCTGGCCGACCTGGATGATGATATTGCCCTCATGTATATCGAGGGTGAAGAGGTGAGTGCCGAGGTCTTTGAGGAGGCGCTGCGTCGCGCCACTCTGACCGGGCGCGCGATCCCTGTCCTGTGCGGATCGTCGCTCAAGAACGTGGGTGTTGTTCCGCTGCTGGACGCCGTCATTGCCTACCTGCCCTCGCCGCTGGACGTCCCGGCGATCGAGGGGCGATCCGCGATCGACAGCGAGCCTGTGGTGTGCCCTGCTAACGAGGCCGAGCCGCTTGCAGCGCTGGTCTTTAAGGTCTCAACCGACCCCTATGTGGGAAAGCTGGCCTTCTTCCGGGTGTACTCCGGGGTGATCAGGCGCGGCGATACCGTCATGAACGCCAACACCGGAGAGTCGGCTCGCGTGGGGCGGCTGGTGCGGATGCACGCCGACCGGCGCGAGGAGGTGGAGGAGGTCAAGGCGGGCGATATTGGCGCCGTGTTGGGGCTCAAACTGGCCAAAACCGGCGAAACGCTGGCTACTGTTGATCGGCCGGCGATACTGGAGGAGATCGCGTTCCCGACGCCCGTTATCGAGCTCTCGATTCGCGCCGCGAACAAGGCGGCTGACGAGCGGCTCGGCAACGCTCTGGCGAGGCTCCTGGAAGAGGACCCTACGCTCACGGTTCGCTACAACGAGCAGACGAGCGAGTCCACCCTCGCCGGCATGGGCGAGCTCCACCTGGACGTGATCGTCGATCGCCTCAGGCGGGAGTTCAATGTAGACGTGGTCGTCGGCAAGCCCAAGGTAGCCTACTCTGAGACGATCACTCGTCCGGTCCAGGTAACCGGACGTCTCGTCAAGCAGACGGGAGGGCACGGCCAGTTCGCTGTGGTGGAGCTCGAGGTTGAGCCCTTGGAGCAGGGGGGCGGCTTTATCTTTGAGAACGCCATCAGCGCAGGAGCCATACCTCGTGAGTACATACCCTCAGTGGAAAAGGGCATACGTGAAGCCCTTCGCGAGGGTCCGTACGCCAAGCAACCCGTTGTGGACATCAAAGTCCGGCTCGTCGACGGCAAGTACCACGAGGTGGATTCGTCTGACAGGGCCTTTCAGGCTGCGGGCACGCTGGCTCTGCGAGAGGCCGTGCAGCGCGGGCAACCGATCCTCCTGGAGCCGATGATGCGCGTCGAGGTCATCGCGCCTCAGGAGTACACCGGGGATCTCATCGGCGACCTGAGCGGCAGGGCTGCGATCATCAGCGGCATCGAGCCGCGCAGTGCCGGCGGGCAGGGCATCACGGCCCAGGTGCCGCTGGCGAACATGTTCGGGTACGCGACGATCCTGCGATCGCTGACGCAGGGGCGGGGGAGCTTTACCATGGAGTTCTCTCACTACCAGAAGGCCAGCGACGAGGCGGCAAAGGAACTCATCGCGCGCGTCGCATAGCCGAGGGTGAGGCAGGGCACAAAGGGGAGCGCGCCGGATACAGGGCGCGCTCCCCTTTGTCTGTGCGCGTCTATACTGTAGTCGCTCGCCGGCGGAATGCGCACAGCGCGCTCCGCGGGCAAAGGATGAAAGGACTGGGGCGGAGCCTCTTTCGCCGAGCCCGAAGAATGCACGATTGTTGCGCGCTTTTACCTATGGTATAGTCATTGGCAACCATGGAGAGAGAACCAGAGGCTGTCCAGATTATCGGTGGGGGACTGGCGGGCTGCGAGGCGGCCTGGCAGGTCGCTTCACGTGGAATCCGGGCAGTGCTCTATGAGATGCGCCCCGATGTACAGACCCCGGCGCATCAATCTGGAGCGCTGGCGGAACTGGTGTGCAGCAACTCGCTGGGCTCGCTCCTCCCCGGCCGGGCGCCGGGCCTGCTGAAGGAGGAACTCCGAAGGCTAGGCAGTCTGGTGCTGCGGTGCGCCGAGTCCGCCGCTGTCCCTGCCGGGCGGGCACTCGCCGTGGATCGCGACGCGTTCTCTGATGGCATCGAGCGCTCGATTTCCTCCCATCCCCACATTGAGGTCAGGCGGGAGGAGGTTGCGGAGATCCCCCCGGATCGGATAACCGTCGTTGCCAGCGGACCCTTGACTTCCAGTGCGCTGGCCGAGGGCATCGCACGCCTGTTCGGGCAGCAGCAGCTGTACTTTTGGGATGCCATGGCGCCAATCGTGCAGGCGGAATCGATAGATATGGGCGTGGCGTTCCGGGCCTCGCGCTATGAGGACGGAGAATCCGACTATATCAACTGCCCGATGGACGCGGCCGAGTACCGGCGCTTTGTGGCCGAGCTGGTACAGGCGAGGCAAGCGCCGCTGCGGGGGTATGAGCTGGAGGACAGGCGCTATTTTGAGGCATGCCTCCCCATTGAGGTGTTGGCGAAACGCGGCGAGCAGGCCCTGGCTTACGGCCCTCTCCGTCCCATCGGGCTGACGGATCCTCGGACGGGGAAGCGGCCCCATGCTGTGGTTCAGCTACGGCAGGACAACCTCGCTGGCTCTCTGTACAATCTGGTGGGCTTTCAGACCAATCTGAGCTGGGACGAACAGCGCCGCGTATTCGGGCTGATCCCTGGGCTCGAGCAAGCCGAGTGGGTTCGTTTCGGACAGATGCACCGGAACACCTTTATCAACTCGCCTGAGCTTCTGACGCCGTGCTTGTCCTGGAAGCGGGACCCGCGCTTGTACTTTGCTGGGCAGATCGTTGGTACGGAGGGATATATGGGCTCCACGGCCTCCGGCCTGCTTGCGGGAGTGAACGCATCGCGTGTGGCCCGCGGCCTCGCTGCGGTCGTCCCGCCCTGTACGACCATGCTGGGTGCTCTGGTGAGATACGTGACGACGCCACAGGCGAGTTCGTTCCAACCGATGAAGCCGAACCACGGGCTGTTACCCCCGCTCGAGAACCAGCCGCGCAGGAAACGCGAGAGGGGAGATGCCTATGCAGTGCGCGCGCTAGAGGATCTCCAGTCTTTTATAGCAGAGAGCGGTGTACTGGGCGATCTCATAGGAGATGGCGGATGATTGCTCGACGCGTGTTGGCCCTGGTGGCTGCGCTGACTCTGACCTTGCCCCTGGTGGCCTGCGCCGCATCCGCTGGCGGATACAGCGGCGCTCGCGCCATGTCGCACGTGCGTCGTCTGGTGAACATGGGCTCCCGAGCGTCTGGCACCGAGGGCAACGGGGCGGCTGCAAACTATATCACCGCGCACGTCGAGCGCTACGGCTGGGAGGTCGAGAGAGACTGCTTTGCCTACTCCGGCGTGAATCTCTGCAACCTCATCGCAAAGCGCGGTGAGGGGCCGATCGTCCTGGTGGGCACGCACTATGACACGCGACCGGTGGCGGACCGCGATGCGAACGATCGCACCCAGCCTGTTCCTGGCGCAAACGACGGTGCCAGCGGCGTCGCGGTGTTGCTGGAGCTGGCACGGACGCTGGATGCCAAGGCCACGGCCGGAAGCCAGATCTGGCTGGTGTTCTTCGACGGCGAGGACAGCGGGGATCTGGGAGGCTGGGAATGGGCCGTGGGCTCGGGTCACCTGGCTCAGCGGCTGATGAACGAGCCCGAGAACAGGATAGAGTACAGCATCATCGTTGACATGGTCGGTGACGAAGACCAGGCGCTGTATTATGAGTGGTCCTCGTCGCTCTGGCTTTCCGAGGAGCTTTGGGCTCTCGCTGGGCGCCTGGGATATGAGGACGTGTTTGTGCCATCTCATAAGCATCACATCATCGATGACCACACGCCCTTTCTGAAGGTGGGTATTCCTTCTGTCCTCCTTATCGATTTTGACTATCCATTCTGGCATACGACCGAGGATACAACGCAACGAGTGGCTTCCAAGAGCCTTCTGCGTGTTGGACACGTGCTCAAGACCTGGCTCGAGGATGAGCCCCTTGCGGCGCGCGCAATTGCTCGCTGAGTGAAGAGACTCGGCCTACGCTCGCTCTTTGGGACCGTATCAGCTAGGAGAGCAGGATGAAAATCGCCAAGCGCATCGAAAACCTACCGCCCTATGTGTTCGCCACCGTGGAGAAGCGCATCGCGGCAGAGCGCGCGCACGGTGTCGATGTGATCAGCCTTGGGATCGGCAGCCCTGATCTGATGCCCCCCAAGGAGATCATCGATGCCATGTACCAAAGCGCGCTGCGTCCGGATACCCATGGGTATGCGGGTTACTATGGTACGCCGGCGCTCCGCCAAGCGACGGCGGATTACTACGGCCGTCGCTTTGGCGTCGAGTTGGATCCGGGATCGGAGATCCTACCTCTCATCGGTTCAAAGGAGGGGCTTGCGAACGTGGCCCTGGCCTTCATTGACCCGGGCAGCATCGCCCTCGCTACGGATCCTGGCTATCCGACGTACCGGATGGGTGCCCTGTTGGCCGGGGGAGATTCGTACCCGATGCCGCTCTATCGAGAGAACGGGTGGCTGCCGGATTTTGACGCGATCCCTGGCGACGTGCTCAAGCGCGCCACTATCATGTGGCTGAACTACCCCAACAACCCGACCGGAGCGGCGGCGCCTCTCGAGTTCCTGGCCAGAGCCGTGGACTTTGCTTCGGCCAACGACATACTGATCTGCTATGACAATCCGTATTGCGATGTGACCTTTGATGGCTACGTGGCTCCCAGCATTCTGCAGGTGCCCGGGGCAAAAGAGGTGTCCATCGAGTTCAACTCGCACAGCAAGACCTACAACATGGCCGGTTGGCGGGTTGGTGTCGCTGTGGGCAACGCGACCGCCATCGAGGCGCTCACCACGGTCAAGACCAACATTGATTCCGGCATCTTCCGGCCCATACAGGACGCGGCGACTCTCGCCTATAACGGCGATCAGTCTTGGCTCGCAGAACGCAATGCCATCTACCAGCGACGACGTGACATCATCCTGGGCTGGCTTCCGCGGCTGGGAATGAGCGCGGATGTACCCAAGGGTGGGCTGTACGTCTGGGCGCGCGTTCCTGAGGGAGCCACGTGTGAAGAGTATGCCCTCGACATGCTGGACAAGACGGGTGTGTGGATGACGCCCGGGACGGCCTTTGGGCAGTATGGTGAAGGGTATCTGCGGCTCTCGGTTTGCGTTCCGGAGGAACGGCTGCTCGAAGCAGGAGAAAGGCTATCACGAGTTTAGCGCTACATTCGGCTGGCGAGTCCGAGTCTGAATCGATCCGGAGAAGGCCACAGCGTGCGTTCCTCATGGCGGTGCACGTGCGGGGAGAACGTTCCGTCTTTGACACGGATTCTTCACTGGAGGAGCTTCGTCGTCTCGCTGAGACGGCAGGCCTCGAGGTGGTCGGACAGGATCGGCAGAATGTTGAGCAGGTACAGCCGGCCACCTACATGGGCTCGGGAAAGGTTGCCGAGGTCCGAGAGCGCTGCAGTGAGCTGGGCGCGGAGGTTGTCATCTTTGATGATGAGCTGTCGCCCGCGCAGCTCCGGACGCTGGAGCGCGAACTGGGGCTGAGCATACTCGATCGGACCGCGCTGATCCTGGATATCTTTGCGCTGCACGCTCGCACGCGCGAGGGAGCGCTCCAGGTGGCACTGGCACAGTATGCCTACCGTATGCCACGCCTCACGCGGCAATGGACCCACCTCTCGAGGCAGGCCGTGGGCGGCGTCGGGCTTCGGGGCCCCGGAGAGACGCAGCTGGAGTCGGACCGGCGCGAGATTGGGCGAAGGATGGCGCAGCTTCGGCGCGAACTGGAGCAGGTGCGTCAGCTTCGTGGCCAAAGGCGCCGCCAGCGACGTCGGCAGGGACTGCCAACCGTTGCGATCGTTGGGTACACAAACGCCGGCAAGTCCACGTTGCTCAACCGGCTCACCGATGCCGGCGTGCTCGTCCAGGACCAGCTGTTTGCCACCCTGGACCCTACGACGCGCCGGCTTGACCTCCCCGGCGGCAAGCAGGTGCTCTTTACGGATACCGTAGGCTTTATCCAGAAGCTTCCCACCCAGCTGGTTGCGGCATTCCGTGCCACGCTGGAGGAAGTGCTGGAGGCCGATGTGCTCGTGCACGTCATCGATATCAGTGATCCCCTCGTACTGGATAAGGATAGCGCGGTGCTGCAGGTGCTGCGCGAAATCGGCGCCGACGCCAAGCCCATGATTCTGGCGATGAACAAGATCGACTTGGTGGATCCGGAGGCTCTGGCTGCGCGTGAGAGCACGCGGTTCCTCCAGCGTGAGGGGCCGGTGAGTCGCTTGTCGGACGAGTACGAGCGAGTGGTCCTTCTCTCCGCGGAGCAGGGCGTCGGCATAGAGGACCTGCTTGCCGAGATCGAAGCCGTGCTGGCTGAGAACATGCTGCCTTTTGATGTCGTTCTACCGTACTCTGCGGGAGATATCCTAAGCAGCTGGCGCGAGCGCGGGGTGGTGGATAGCGTCGAGTACGGCCCCGACGGGGTCCACGTGGTGGGGCGATTGCCCCGTTGGGCAGCCGGCATCCTCGACGGTGTTCTCGAATAGGGCGCTGCCTGATCCGAACGTCACAGGCCCCGCAAGCCTTCCGGGCTGCGGGGCCTGACTCGTGTTGCTTCACGCCACCAAGACTCTAGTGATGGAACAGCCGTAGACCGGTCTGTGCCATCACCATGTGGTATTCATCGCAGGCGCCGATCACATCCTGGTCTCGTTTGGATCCCCCCGGATGCGCCACACAGCTCACCCCGCTGCGGGAGGCCCGATCGATGCTGTCTCGGAAGGGGAAGTAGGCGTCGCTACTGAGTGCGACCCCGCGTAGCTCGTTCAGCCAGGCGCGCCTCTCGGCATGGTCCAGCCGGGTCGGCACCTTCTGGAACGAAGCCTCCCAGGCCCGTTCCTCCGCCGGGGAAAGCGCCTCGGCAAAGTACAGGTCAATCGCGTTGTTCCTGTCCGCCCGGCTCAGGCCCCGGGCGAAGTGGAACTCTTGAATCACCGGATGCTGCCTCAGAAACCAGAGGTCCGACTTGTCTGCGGCCAGGCGCGTGCAGTGAACGCGAGACTGCTGGCCGGCGCCATTTCCTGTCACCTGTCCGTGGTGCGCCAGACAGACCGAATTGGACTGGGTATACTTGAGCGTGATGGTGGCCACGATGAGATCACGCAGGCCTTCTTCAGGCATTTCGCGATTCATGGAAACGATGTTGGCGAAGGTGTCAGGCGTAATGCGGGCGTCGTTCCGGCGTTGTTCGAGCGTCACACCGAATACGGTTCGCCTCTCGATCTCCTCAGGCGCATATTGGGGATCTATCTCCAGCACACAGTAGGAGCCGCCGCGTTTCTGGCACAGGATATCGAGCGCTCCCGGTTCATAGCCTGGAGCGATGATGCCATCGGAAACCTCGCGACGCAGGATCTCAGCCGTGGATAGATCGCAGGGATCGCTCAGGGCGACCCAATCGCCAAAGGATGACATGCGGTCGGCACCGCGCGCGCGGGCATAGGCCGCAGCCAGGGGCGAAAGCTCCATGTCCTCCACTGCGCACGCCACACGTTCTGCTTCACTCAAGGGGATGCTCACGGCGGCTCCCGCGGGGCTCACGTGCTTGAAGGAGGCTGCCGCGGGCAAGGACAACGCCGAGCGCAGTTCGCGAACGAGTTGCCATGCGTTGAGCGCGTCCAGCAGGTTAATGTATCCGGGGCGACCGTTGCGGACCGAGAACGGTAGCGAGTCCGATTCCACATAGACCCGGGCAGGCTGCTGGTGCGGGTTGGCGCCGTAGCGCAGGCTCAGTTCAACAGGCATAGGGGACTTCCTCCACGTATATCGGCTTATTCCGGCCCGCCCGTCAACGGGCGGGCTGCAAGGCGTTGTGGCCTGGCTTGAGCGGGACCGTTTGCCCCTGCCAGACCAACTCCCCCTCGAGGCCATCTGGCAGGTCTATGCTTCCGGACATGCCACTGACGAATGAGAGGTCAGAGGCGATCCAGCCGGCACCAGCATCCGGCATGCGCCCTCGCAGGAGCCTGAAGCGGCCCGGCTGGGGGGCGATGCGGATCCGAGCAAAGCCCGGTTCCGATGGCCGCGCTCCCAGGAACGATGCGTAAGCATGATAGAGCGGGTGCGCGCCCCAGGCATGGCAATCCGAGCGTGATGGCTCGGGCTGTTCAAGCACTGTCTTGAGGCCCATCGAAGGCAGGTCACGCCAGAAGGACAGCCGTTGGTCCGCCTGATCCAGGGCTCCGACCTTGTAGAGAGCTTCGAACAGATAGTGGCTAAAGTACACCGTGGTGCGTGCCAGACCTGGGCTGTGGAGCATCCCCTCGACCACCCGGTTGCGGTCGCTGCCATCGAACAGATCGCACAAAAGCGCCAGGCACTGCGCATGCTCGGAGTAGCGCGTCATCGCGAGATCGTCAGAGAGCAGGCCGCGTCTTGCTACCCAATACTTGTCGACCACCGCGGCAGCGACACGTTCACGGATTCGGCGCCAATGTCTGGCAAGATCGGGATTGCCTAGTCCCTCCAGCATCGCGCAGGCACGATCGAGCGCGTAGATGAACTGAAGGTTCAGAATGGAGCTGTGGCCGTATCGGGCATCGGGCGGACATCCGGCCCGCCACTCTGGTACCCAATCCACAAAGTTCCAACTGTCCGGCGCGCTGACAAGATCCTGAGCGCCTCTGTACTGATCGAATGCCGAGAGCACGGCGTGCACTCCGGGCAGCATGCGGCGAACCAACTCGTGTCTGCGCCGCCACATGTACAGGTCGTGAACCATACTGACCCACCAGAGCGAAAAGGGCGGGATCACCTGCGGAACGGCAGAGGGATACCTGCTTCGGGTGAGGCCGTCGGATCCTCGCGACTGGTCAAAGAGGGTGTAGGCGCGCACAGGCAGGCGATCATCATGTGTCGTGACGAATGTGGCGAGGATCTCCAGCCGTGTATCGCCCACGTACTGCAACTGCTCATAGTATGGGCAATCCATGTAGGTCTCGTGCGCGCACATCTGGAGGGTTCGAAACATCAAGGGACGTACGGCATCAAAGGCGGCGTCGTCGGTCTCCAGGGTTGATTCCATCTCCAGCGGGTAGCGGGTCTCCCGCCATATGAGACCGTGAATGCTCAGCGGGTCATCTTCCGTCTCCACCAGCACGTCGACATAACGGCCTGCACGCCACCAGAGTGTGCTGTAGAGGCGTCCTCTGCCTCCCTCCAGAAGGAAGGCATCTACCGGGCAGCGGATGTATTTGCCCTGGACCTCCCCTCGGTTGCCCTTGCGGTGATCATGCGGGTCTGCGCTCTCATACAGAGCCTCCGCCCACCCCATGGTGATTCTGGCGCCTTTGCCGCCCGATGTGGATAGCTCCGGATAGGCGCACAAGTAGTCGTCCAGATCGATCAACACGTGCACGCGCCGGCGTTGTTCGATCTCCAGGGATCCGTCGCCGCGGAGCATGGCCTGCCACTGGGAAGCTAAGGCGATCTCGTTGTCGGCCAGCTCTACTGGCGACCCGGGCTGCCAATCTGAGCTGACGGACTCTGCCAATCTCACGGTTCCCGCCTTGTGCGCGAGATCGCACATGGCCGGTAGCGCTGTTGGTTCAAGATGGTGTGCTGGCTGGCGATGCGCCGTCTCCGGATCGGCCGCCGCATGAACGGCATCTCCCACGGGCACGGCCACGTCAACGGCAGGTTGCCAGGCTCCGGAGGTGCAGGGGTCGGTGTTCCATCCCCAGGGATGCTGATGGCCGTCCAGCAGAAAGGACCAGCCCACCACCGCATAGGATCCCAACGATGGGGCGGGTAGCCGTTCATAGCCCTCGATCGCCAACACTTCCCAGGGAGCCACGCCGGTGGAGAGCCGGTCGGTGAGCGGGCCCTCAGCCAGCAAGAGAAAACCAGGGTTGCTCGAAAGCTGGGCCATCGGCGCGCCATCCTCGGGCAGCCACCACACGCGGGCCGCCAGCAGGTGCGATCCCGCCATCAGGTCCACGTGGTAGCTCTCGTACTGCCAGTGTGCCACGTCGCCGCGCATTGGTCCGCGACCGATGCGTTTCCCATCGAGGTAGAGCTCATAGCGCTGGTCCGCGGAGACATGGATCACTGTCCCGTGGGCTCGATCGAGAGACACGGGCAGCCGGAAGGCCATGAACGCCGGCTTTCCGGGCTCGGCGCTCGGATGCCAGATCCACTGGCAGCCATAGCCTGGCGGAGGTTGCGGACACCCAGGGAGTGCCGCCGGCGGGAAAGGGTTGCGGTCGTACGTCACTCTCATCGGTGCGGTTCCTTCCGAGTGCGTGGGGAGGGCCTGAACGTGGCCAGCATAAACGCCGGCGCAGGCCATGTCAAACTGCGCGGTTTGCCCTACCTGGGCTATAATGCCCGCGTATATGTTAGAAGGTAGGTGACATGGCCAAGCTTGTGGACGGAGAGGAATTCGGGGTCGTCCTTGTTCCGAGCACTTCTGCTGCCCTGCGGGCGGAGCGGGTCCTTCAGAAGGCAGGGCTCGCCGTGCGGCTGATCCCTGTGCCGCGTGAGCTATCGAACAACTGCGGTATAGCGGCACGCATCGCGTGGGGCGAACGCGAGAGTGTCACGGCCGCTCTCCAGGCTGCCGGAGTGGAGATGGACGCCATCCATCACCTCTGAGAGAGGGAACCGTCTCGCTCGATAGAGCGAGACGGTCTACCTTCCAGGCACGCCCCTCGACGATCACCTGTGGACTGGGTTCAACTATCCCAACCAGCCCATGACCCAATCCAGCGACAGCGAGCCCACCAGTGCGACGGCGGTGGCTTTGATGGTCTTCCCAATCCAGCACGGCAGCAAGAAAGCGAGCACCGGATAGCGGGCCATGCCGGCAGCGATGCCCGCAAGGTCAAAGAGCGGGTTGGGTATAGACGACAGAACCAGCAGGGTCAGGAAGCCATGGCGCTCAACGAGGTCCCTCACCCTCTGGAAGCGGGGGTTGTCCTCCACCACGGCGCTACCGGCATAGCCTGCCATGTACCCCGTCAGTTCTCCCAACGGCTCTCCAACGCCTGCCACCAGCCCTACGAGGAAGGGATTCAGGACGCTCCCGCCGGCAAACACGATGGCCAGGCTCGGCGTGGGCAAGACTACGGTGGCATTCCCGACGATGCTGATCAGAAACACGCCAATGTAGCCGTACTCACGCAGTTCGGCGAGTTCCTCGCGGAATATCAGCACCAATGCGGTGATAGCCAGCGACGCGGCCAGAGCCACCCAGTGCGAGTAGCGGCCAGAGGCCTTGCGCTGGCTGTCACCTGGTGAGGGCGTCGTCACAGGGTTTCCAGGATGTCGATGCTCAGGATCGTGTCACCCGGAGGAGGCGCCGGTCGCGCGCCCGGATCCCGCGGTGCTATCGCTCGAACGACATCCATGCCCTTGATGACCCGTCCGAATACCGTGTGCCGCCCATCCAGGTGCGGGGTGGGCACATAGGTGATAAAGAACTGGCTGCCGTTGGTGGCCGGCCCTCGATTGGCCATCGAGACCACTCCTTCTGCGCTATGCCGCAGCCGTGGAGAAAACTCGTCCTGAAACGTGTATCCGGGCCCCCCAGCCCCCGTGCCTGTGGGATCGCCCGTCTGCGCCATAAAGCCCGGAATCACACGGTGAAACGTAACCCCATCGTAGTATCCCTTGCGTGCCAGAAAGACAAAGTTGTTCACCGTTACGGGCGTCTCGTCCTGGAACAACTCGACTTCGATGACTCCGGCGCTCGTGTGGATGACGGCGCCATAGCGAGCGCCACGCTTGAGGGCCATCGCCGGAGGCTGGCGCCACTGCATCGGCTGGGGCTGCGCTGCGCTCGCACCTGGGCTCTGTCTCAGATCACGCATGTCGACTCCTTTTTGTGAACTGGGCACGTCCCCGTTGTCACGAAAGAGCGGGGCGTGCTGGCGAACAACGGTAACCTACGGCTCGGCGCGCTCGGGCGGCGGCGGGCTGGATACGGCTCTCGTTCCACTCTCGAGCCGGTAAATGGCACAGACCCCCGCGAGTGCCAATGAGATGCCGATGGCCATAGACAGTCGGGCAGATGCCTGGGTCAGGAACATGCCCACGACGCCAAAGGCTCCGCTCACGAGGTAGAGGACCAGGACGGCCTCTCTGTGCGACATCCCGCGCGCCACCAGACGGTGTGAAAGGTGGTCCTTTCCCGGCGTCGTCAGGGGGTTTAGACCTCGGCGCAGCCGCGATACGGTCACGAGAGTGGTGTCAAACACCGGCAGCCCCAGCACCACTACGGGTATGAGCCAGGAGACGCTGGGCGAGAGAGTCATGAATCGGAGCTTGATTCCCAGCGCTGCGAGGACAAAGCCGAGGAAAAGCGCTCCGCTGTCGCCCATGAATACGCTGGCCGGGTTAAAGTTGTACACCAGAAAGCCGACGCAGGCGCCGACGACAGCCGCTGCCAGTGCGCCTACGAGATACTGCCCCTCGGTGGCCGCCAGGAGCAGGAAGAAGGTGGCCGCGATCATCGCCGTTCCGCCGCACAGGCCATCCATGTTGTCGAGCAGATTCATGGCGTTGGTGATACCGACAACCCAAATGATCGTGACGATGGTGTTCAGGGGCCCCAGCCAGGGCAGTTGTATGGATACGCCAGAGAGCACCAGGATGACGCTGGCCAGCACCTGTACCAGCAGCTTGGCTCTGGGTCTGAGGCTGGATCGATCATCCCATGCTCCCACGAACGAACACAGCGTGGCGCCGGCGAAGATACCCACCACCTCTCGTACATAGGCGCGGTCACCCAGGATGGCCAGGGTGGCGATGAAGGCGACATAGATGGCAACGCCACCCAGCAACGGCATCGGGCGGGCGTGTACCTTGCGTGCGGCGGGGAGATCCACGATACCGAGCCGGAAGGCGACGCGCCGCATCACGGGTGTTGCACCCGCCGCCAGCAGGAAAGCCGAAAGGCCGATCAGCGCATATTGGGCCATACCACTACTCCCACGGGGTGATGTGTGCTCTACTCATTGGGTGAGTTGCTCATGCAGAGCGTCCAGTGTTGCGCGGTCGCCCTCTGGCGCCAGGGGCAGGGCGCGCTCCAGATAGTACAGGGCCATGTCCACATCTTGCTGCTTGGTGTAGATGTAGATCAGGTTCCTTAGTGTAGTATAGTCATCCGGCTGCAACTCCAGAACTGTCTCGTTCGCAGCGATGGCCTCGGTCCAGCGCTGCAGGTTGGCATAGACGTAGGCCAGGCGGCCCCATGTGGAGGGGGAACTCGGACTCAACTCCGAGGCCCTCTCCAGGTATGGGAGAGCCGCAGTCCAATCCTCATGGCCGATGGCGAGGTCGCTCAGCAGCAGAAAAGTCGTCGCATAACGATCATCCAGCGCCAGTGAGCGTTCGTAACACTCGCGGGCACGCGCGGCATCCCCCAGGGAGGCAAAAGTCATGCCCCACTCATTCATCAGAATGGCGTTGTTGGGGCTGAGCTCCGTGGCCTCTGCATACAGGGCGGAGGCCTCCTCCAGGTGCTCCGTCCTGGCCTGAAGGTCCGGTTCCGAATCGGCCCACGTGCGATGCGCTCGTGCCAGGTTTGCCGTGTGGTCGGTGTTGAGCGGGCTCAACTCTCTTGCCCTGTTGAGGTGCTCCAGGGCCGTGTTCAGCAGATCGGCCGCCACGGCGGGGTTGTGGCTGGCCTTGGCCTGCTCCAGGCGCGCTCTGCCTGCGTACAGGATGTAATAATCTTGCGCGGGGGCCGCGTCCACCGCTTGCTCGTAGGCGATAGCGGCCGCTTCCCACGAGCGGGCAGCATCGTGGGCCAAACCCTGCTTGAACACCATGTCCGCCCTGATGGGAGCCATCCCTATGGCCCATCCCAGAGCCAGCGCGCCGAGCCAGAGAGCTGACAGGGGAATCAGCGCCGCTGCCCGGCCCTTGCCCTCCTTCCGGTCAGACGAACGATGCAGAGCCGCGGACATGCCGCCGGCGATGAACAGCAACATGAGAGCGTACCCGGTGAGAAGCGCGGAAGGGTTCGTCGGTTTCACAAGACCGAAAGCCAACAAAAGAGTGTACGTCACGGGGGCGATGATCAGCATGGCCGCCGACCCGGCCAGCGTTCGCAGGCGCGCATCGGGCCGGCCGGAAGCTGTAGGGGCCTTCATCTGTTCGAACAGGGGAAGCGCCAGCGCGGGAAAGAGCAGAGCCACGAGCCACAGGGGCCCAAAGGCGACGATGCCTCCCGGTTGCCCTCCGGAGAAGCCCTCCGCCAGCACGTGCCATGGGTTCGTGGTGCCGGAGGAGTTCACCAGCAGGTTCCAGGCCAGTGTGACCGGGATGGCAGATAGAGCCAGGGCCAAGGTGCACACCCGCGCTCGTCCCGCCGGGGCGGTGGCTGCCTGAACGGGAGGCGCCATGATGCCGCGGGAGCGGCCCGGTGCGCGCCGGTGGTGCCTTGCGTCCGGCCGCCTGAGCGGGATGGCTGGCGCCGCCAGCCCTTCAGGGCCACTGGGCGAGCGCATGCTTTCTCTCGTGAGGCAGAGAGCGATGGCGGCATAGCACCAGAAATGGACCCGCGTGGCGGCGATGGCGATGCCGACCGAGATCTCGAGCCAGTGGGCCACGAGAGCGGCCAGAAGCGCAACCGCGAGCATCTGCTGCCAGGCGGCCAGCGGCGTGGGCCGGGCTGTGCCACGCAGCGCACACGCAGCCACATAGAGGAACACCCCGGCTGCAATGCCCAATGGCAGCCCGACTCCGCTCAGGCGCAGGCTGCCCTCGAGGAATGGCGGCAGCAGGACTCCCAGGGCACCGCCCATCCCGCTGAGAAGGAACAGAGCATCGCGGGCACGCCTGCTCGGCACCAGGCCCAGGGAGCGAAGGGCGAGATGAACCACGCTCATGAACAGCACGAGTTGCACCGCCAGGCCGAGTAGACCGGTGGTTATCAGTGCGTCGAACGTCTCATTGTGAGCCCGGTCGGGGGAGGCGGTGCGTGATTCCACCTGCGCAAGCTCCGCAGGGTAGTACCGGTTGTACACCAGGTGCATCGTCTCTGGGCCATATCCGATCACAGCTCGCAACGGGTCGCTTCGAAGCAGGTCTATGGAGCCCTGCCAGATTAGGACGCGTACTCGCCCGGTGCCGCGGTCCACCTCGAGCAATCGTCCCAGCCGCCCCAGATAGGGCACATCTCGAATCGCTGCAAGCGGCGAACTAGGGATGTTTGCGGTAACAAGCAGCGCGACCATCAAGACGCTGGCCGCAACGACGCCGATCGCCAGCCCTCTACGGCGGCGAAGGGCTACGATCAGCAGTCCAAAGAGGCACAGGCCGGCCAACAGGCCGACCTGGGGGCCTCGGCTGCCGCAGAAGAGCAGCGCGACTATCTGAACGACGAGTATCTGAGCGCCGAGCGATAGCCGCGACGCCACGGCGAACGTCGCCCCGGCCTTTCGCGCCAGGGCGATGCTCGCAGCCAGGGCTAGCAGCGAAACAAGTGCAGCGGTTGCGAACGACAGAGTAAGCCAGGCCCCAGCCTGCAAGAGCGCCGCGCACAGGCACACCACAAGTGCGAGCCGGCGGCGAGTTCTGTCACGCGAGGCCCACTCCAGAGGAGGACTCAACAGCATGTGGCTGATGGTGATGGGGATCACCATCCCCAGATAGGCCCCCAGGAAGATGGGATTCCCCAGGCTCGAAGCTACCCGCGCGGAGACGTCGCCCTGCCAGGGCAGCGGGTCCATCCCATGGTGCTGAAGGATTCCGTAGAGCGCGATCGGAAAGCTGGTGATGACGATCAAGGTGAGCAGGCGCTCCAGCTGTTCCCGCCGGCGTAGATACAGCAGCAGGGAGGCAAACAGGGCGACGTAGCACAGCGTGCTGACGGTACCCTGCAGGCGTTGGTATGAGCCCAGCAAGCTGGTCCGAGGCTCTACCGACCACGCCGTAGAGAACAGGTAAACGGCCGCAGTCGCCAGAGCTGGAACGACCAGCGGCGTCTTGAGCAATCCGCGCACCCCTGCGAGCATCTCTGTCCGCGAGCGGAGCTTGGCGGCGTACTGCGCCACGCCAACGATGACAAGCAATGCAATAGCGAGCGATAGCGCGCGGAACACTCCCAGCTTGTCGGGCTCAAAGACGCGAAAAGAGTAGGTGTTGAAGAACAGCGGAACCGCGACGAGTGCGAGCAGCCAGAGCGGCTCGATCAGATTCGTGGCCAGCCTGCCGACCCGAGACATACATACTCCAGTCAGTGGGATCATTCGGCGAGAATACGTCACCGTAGAATGACGGGCAAGATCAGGGCTCTGCTGTTCGCTCTCCGCGCCGTGCACGCTCCTTGAGCACACGGGCATAGACGCCTTCTACATCGGAGAGCATGCGCTCTGCCGTAAAGGCCCGTGCCCGGGCGAGGGCGCCGTTCGCGAGCCGTGCGCGCAGAGCGGGGTCGTCGAGCACCCGATTCAGTGCGGCGACCAGAGCAGCTGGGTCACGCGGTGGAACCACCACACCGGAGACGCCATCCTCATTGACATAACTTGTCCCGGTGCCCAGCTCGGTACTGATGATCGGCAGGCTCGAAGCGAGTGCTTCCACCTGTACAAGGCCAAAGGCCTCGCTGCGCTCGCTCGCTGGGAGGCAAAAGACGCTGGCCGCTCCATAGTAGGCCGGCAGCTCGGAATCCGGTATCGCTCCGGCAAACACCACGCGATCGCCCAGGCGCAAAGCCAAAGCTCGAAGCGCCTCGCGTTCGGGACCATCGCCGACGATGAGAAGCCGCCCATGTACCTGGTTCATCGCTTCCACCAAGTACTCCAGACCCTTGTAGTAGCGCAGAACCCCCACAAAAAGCACCCAGGGGCCCGGGCCGTGCCGCCGCGAGACGCTTTCCACATCTATGGGCGCGACCTCCTGAAACGGCTTCTGACGAATGCCGTAGGGCACCACGGTGCACCTCTGCTGCACCTGGCGCAGAACGACCGAGCTGGCCAGGTAGTTCGGAGAACCGACCAGGATGCGGTCCACTCGTCGGAGTATCAGCCTCATGGCGGGCCCATAGAGCGCCGCCAGGCGCTTTTGGCGCACGATATCGCTGTGGTAGCTGAGCACCGTGGGCCGGCGGCTGAGGTGCGGCCACTGGGATAGCTCGCCGGGAGGGTAGGGGAAATGCAGGTGTGTGATATCGGGGCGCTGCCTGGCAACCCACCAGGGCATGACCAGGCTCATCGGGGTCGAGGCGGCCTGCACAAGCCTGGCGCACTTGATCACCGTGACCCCGTTGCGCATCTCTTCCTGCGTGCGAGCCGAGCGAGAGGTCACCAACACGGTGACGTCATGCCCGGCCGCGGCCTGGCCCTCAGCCAACAGCTTGACGTGGTTTTCGATCCCGCCGAGGACGGGGTAGTAGTCCTTGTAGATGTGCAGTATCTGCATCGGGCCTCGCACCAGAGTAAATGCAACCGCATCGCTGGGGCAGAGTGTACCACATCTTGACGGAGGCCGTGATGGCCGGCTCCTGAGATCCTTGCCGGACGCGTGGGTCAATACTATACTGCGGCCACGATCGTCCAGGGGCCAAAGGCATGGGGGGGAGTATGCATCGCACATTCCGTACCAGTCAGAAACGGGAGCAGGTCGACCTCGCGGGGGTGTGGGACTTTGTCCAGGATCCGCAGGATCGTGGTCTGCTCGAAGAGTGGTACGGCGGCGCATTCCCTTCCGATCCGATCAGGCTCTGGGTGCCCGGCGTATGGAATACCCACCGTACGCTGCTGAACTATGAAGGCATCGGCTGGTACCGGTGCCGGTTCGATCTTGCCCCCTGTCGCGCTGCAAGACTGTGCTTCGCCTCGGTCATGCACCAAGCCAACGTCTGGCTCGATGGTGAGCCAGTGGGCGAGCACTATGGTGGCTATTCCCCGTTCTCGATCTTGATCATTGCACCTCGCCAGGGAGCCCATGAGTTGGTGGTGCGGGTGGATAGCACCCACGATGGGTCTTCGACTATCCCCTCGGATCGGCTGGACTGGTTCCGCTATGGAGGCATTCCTCGACCAGTGTGGATCGAACTCCTCCAGGGCGAGGCGTACGTCGATTCCTTCCGCGTGGCGCCCGTTCTCAATGATGGACAGGCTGCACTCAACGTGCGGGCCGAATTGGTCTCGTTGTCCGAGGAGACCCGCAGAGTCGCCTGGGAGTTGTTCCTGGATGATATGCCAATAAGGTCAGGCGAGACGGCCGTGGAGCGTGGCGCGTCCGAGATAGTGATGTTCGGCCAGAGCCTGGACGGCGTGGAGATCTGGTCGCCAGAGAACCCGCGGCTATACCAGGTTCGCTTGGAACTGCAACAGGATGATGTCATCGAGCGCACGGGCTTTCGTGAGGTCGCAGTCACGGGCGAGGAACTGCTTCTGAATGGAGCGCCCCTGCGAATTAGGGGCCTCAATCGACACGAGGATCATGCCGAATGGGGTCCGGCAATCCCCGAGCACCTGATGCTCAGGGATCTGCAACTGCTCAAGGATATGGGAGCGAACGCCATCCGAGGGGCGCACTATCCCAACGACCAGCGGTTCCTGGACCTCTGTGATGAGCTGGGCATCCTCTTTCTAGAGGAGATCCCTCTCTGGGGCTTTCGCGCCGATCAGCTGGCATCGGACGTCATCAGCGATCGTGCGGCGGCGATGGTGTGGGCGATGGTTGAGAGGGATGTATCTCATCCGTGCATCTGGGCCTGGAGCGTGCTGAACGAGTGCGCTACCGATACCGGAGTGGGTCGGGCGATCGTCTCCCGCTTGGTGGACACCGTGCACGAGATCGATCGTACCCGGCCGGTGACCTTTGCCAGCGATCGCGCGGCTCGGGATCGCTGCTTTGACCTGGTGGATTTCGTATGCCTGAATGCCTATCACGGTTGGTACACGCATGATCAAAGCTGGCCGGAGTTTCTGGATCGGATGCGTGCCGTGATCGGCGCAAAGCCGATGATCGTAACCGAGTTTGGCGCCGGCGCGATCTACGGATGGCATGCGCTGGAGGATGGCGTCGTCTGGAGCGAGGAGTATCAGGCGAAGGTTCTCGCGGACTGCCTCAGGCACTTTCTGGCACGGCCCGATCTCTGCGGGTTCTTTATCTGGCAATTCTATGACACCCGGACAGACAAGGGCCAAGACGGGGCCAGAGCACTGGCACGCCCGCGCAACTATAACAACAAGGGCCTCTTGAACGAGTACCGGCAGCCCAAGCTCGCGTACTACCTGACGCGAGATCTCCTGAGCCAGTTCAAGCGTTAGGTCCATCCCGGCCCGACGGGGGCGGCATACTCACCCGAGGCCCGGAGGGTAGGGCGCGATGCCGGTGACTGGCTCAAGGAGCGACAGATGCTCGCCCATGCTCCGCTCCGTCCGGGGGTGCCTTGCCTCGCGGGCGATGTCGCAGAGAGGCACGAGGACCGTCGAGCGTTCGAGCATGCCCGGGTGCGGTATAGAGAGCACCTCCGTACTGATCTCTATGGCGTCGTAGAGCAGGATATCGAGATCGATGATCCGGGGCCCGTTGCGGCGGGAGGGCTGGCGGCCCATATCCTGCTCGATCTGTTTGAGTAGCCGCAGCAGTGCGTGTGGCGTGCGGTCCGTGCTGATCTCACAGACGGCGTTGAGGAACCGAGCCTGCTCGAGATAGCCCCAGGGCTCCGTCTCATAGAGCGGCGAGCGACGTATCACCGCCTCGCCGGCCTTCTCCAAGAGTCGGTACGCCTCGGCGATGGCGGCCTCCCGATCCCCGATATTGGAGCCCAACCCCAGGTATGCTGTGGCCACGGACCTATCGCTCCTCGGGCGAAGCGATGCCAGAGGGCTGCGTGGCGCCAAGAGCCGCATCGGCGATTGTGACAGCCTCCAACCCAGCCCGCACGTCATGGACTCTGACGATGTCCGCGCCGCAGCGCGCGACCGCGTAAGCCAGCGTGGCCACTGTGCCGATCGTCCGCTGTTCGGGGGGCAATCCCAATGTGTAGCCAACAAAGGACTTGCGGGAGGGACCCAGCAGTAGCGGCTGCCCCAGCGTACGCAGTGTTCCGGCGCGCTCGATGATCCGCAGGCTCTGCTCAACCGTCTTGCCAAAGCCCAACCCGGGATCCACGAATAGGCGCGGCTGCTCGATTCCCTGTGCCTGGGCGGCATCGCGGAGATCGGCCAGTGCCTCGATCACATCCAGCATCAGGTCCGGATACCGGACGCCCACGTAGCGATTCCCTAACCCGGATTGTGTGCTGACCGTGGCGTCGAGACGGTTGTGCATCAGCACCACGGGTGCTTGGCTTGCAGCGAGGGTCGCGGCCATCCCGGCATCGCGCTGCATACCGTGAATGTCGTTGATCATATCGGCGCCCTCGCTGAGCGCCGCGCGTGCCACCGCGCTCTTGTAGGTATCTACAGAGAGCGGGACACGCGAGGATTCCCGGATAGCCACGATCACCGGGATCAGCCGGCGGAGTTCCTCATCCTCGTCGACGGGGAGTGCGCCCGGACGGGTGGATTCGGCGCCGACGTCCAGGATGTCGGCACCGTCCTCCTCCATGGCCAGTGCCTGCTCCACCGCGGTGCGGATCGCTCGCTCCACCGCGCGCCCACCGGACATGGCGCCATCACCCGAGAAAGAGTCCGGGGTGACGTTGATGATGCCCATCACGAGAGTTCGTTGTCCCCAATGGATCTGGCGGTCTCCGATGGCCGACGTAAAGGGGATGGGCTCCAACGCTGCCGCGATGGCTGCACGCATCTCAACGCCCAGTTGGAGGCTGGCCGGCGTCGACGACGCCTCGAGAGCGCCGATCGCCTGCTCCAGCTCACGAATCGTCACGCAGCCCGTGAACACTGCGCCCGGCTGAGACGGGTCATCCCCAGTCGGGAGCCCCAACGAATGGCCTAGGTCAGCCAGCGCTCGCGCGCCCGCCGCTCCCCGCGATCTGGCACGCACGACCAGAGAGGATCGGGCTAGTTGATCGATGAGCTTGTCGGGCCCGAGGCCCAGCTCTATCAGCAACGCAGGCAGGCGTACCAGTCTCCCGGCATCCTCGATGCCGATGGTGTAGGCACGCCTGTGCTCTTGCGTTGGACGGAGGTTGTTCATCGGCGAGGTGATAGCACGCACACGCGCGTGTCTTCACTCAGCTGCGATGCGGTCACCTTGAGGGCGTCCTCTGGCTGCGACTCTTTGGCTTCCATCTCGGTGAGGAAGCGCGTCACCGTTGCCAGGTCACGGTCCATATCGGCGATCCGGTATCGCATCGGAATGACGAGCTTGGGCTCCAGCAGATTGACGACCTCTGCGGCACGGGGGCCCGCCAGCACGTCTTTCCCGCCCACCGGAATCATCAGCACGTCGATACCATCGAACTCCTCGATCTGCTCCTGGGTGGGCACATGTCCGAGGTCTCCCAGGTGGCAGATCGTCATATCCTCAAGCTCAATGATATAGGCGGTGTTGCGTCCAAAGCGCGCGCCCTCTTGATCATCGTGATAGCAGGTCACGCCGATCACAAAGACCCCGCCGACCTCGTACTCGCCCGGTCCCGAGATTACATACGGATCGTCGCGCACGATGCGCACGTAGTTGTTCGCGGGATCGTCGTGAGAAACGGTAACCAGATTGGCGGCCATGCGCGCGAGCCGGAAACCGGATTCGGGCGCGAAAGGGTCCGTCACCACAGTGGCCCCCCGACCACGTATACGAAAGCAGCCTCCACCGTACCAATTGATCTCCATGCACACTCCGTTTCGTATTGGGGCTGTGCCTACAACGCCTTCCATCGCTCGTAGAAGGCGAATGACTTGATCGTGCTCTCAGGCCACCCCAGCATGTGGCACTTTTCCCAGATATAGTAGCAATACGTATCAAAAGACACCAAAGCGGGGCAGCGATGATCTACATGCGGTATGAAGCCTCCCTCAGCCACTGCTGGCTCGATCCGCTTGAGCTCGCTGAGCACGGCCTCCCTCCCCTCCCAGAGCGCGTACTTGTCAAAGCCACCTCGGATAAGCAGCGAGCGCCCATACTGCTCTCTCAGCGCAACCGGATCGTTTCCAGGATGCACCTCCAGCGGAAACATACAGTTCACCCCGATTTCCAGCCAGAGCGGGATGAGCTTTAGGATGAGGCCGTCGCAGTCGGTCCAGATGATATCGATGCCATGTTGGCGGAGGAGCCGAGTTACACGGCTCATGTGAGGCATGATGCGCTCTGAGAAAAACCGCGGATTGAGGATCGGCCCGCTGTTGAAGGCGATATCCTCCCAGCCGCCTGCGGCGTCGATAAAGCCACGCTCCAGGATGGCCGGCATCTGTGAGAGCGCCAGGTCTGCCTGGTGTGCCACCATCTCCTCAACGAGATCGGGATCATCCATCGAAAGCAATGCCAGGCGCTCGAAGCCGGTCCAGTCGCGAATGCGTCCGATGTACGAGCCCAGGTCCGTGACCACGGGGCTGGAGGACGCACGAGAGCGGCGCTCCAGGGCATCGATCTCATCGGCCCGATAGGCACGCTCCGGCCGTGCCGGATCCAGGAACTCATCCCGAAAGGCTAGCCAGCTCTCGCGGTCGCGGATGGGGAACTGCAGAAAGTGCGGGATCGTCTCCGTGCCGGACGCCTTGTCCTGCCTTAGCACACCGATGCCATCCCGGTACGTGATCGTCGTTTCGGTGCGCTCGAGTACCTCCACGGGGCGAAGGGGCAAGGCGCCGAGCCGCGCGTCTACATGCTCCATCTGCTCGACGCCAAAGAACGTCTCCACGGCATCGTCCGGTATCGAGCCGTCGGATCTCCTCAACTGGGGTGGCAGGTTACCCTGGCGCATCCAGTCTTCCTTGAGCTCTGTCCAGTAGCCGAACTCGAGATGAGAGATGCAGTCCACCGACTGAAAGTGCATGATCCGGTTGAATCGCTCACGTGCCGACAGGGGTGGCGTATAGGTCCCCCAGCCACGACGCAGGTCCGTCATAGTCCCTCCCTGTCGACTGCTGGGCCCGGCAGCACATCCACAGGCGCGCCGGCCTGTGCTGAGGCGTAGGCGGCCAGGGCTACCCGCAGAGCCCATAGGCCGTCCTCGCCGCTGCTGACGGGCTGCCGCCCGGCTCGGATGGCTTCCAGAAAGTCATCGATCAAGAGCGCGTCCAGATCGCTGCCCCAACCGATCCACTTGGGGCGTGCGGGTTCTGCGGGGTAGTACTCCAATCGCTGCCCAAAGAGATCAGCTGTCGCGCTGGCCTCTGATCCGATGAGCTTGATGGTCACATCGCCCCAGGTGGGAAAGCTCCCCGGGCGGCTCCAGCTGCAATCCAGCGTGGAAAAGGTGCCGCCGCTCATCTCAATCGTCAGCAGCCCGCTATCGTCCCAGTCCTGATGATACAGCCCGTGGCCGATCTCCGCGTACACCCGTTGTGGATCTCTGCCGGTGATCCGCCTCAGAAGATCGGCAACGTGAACAGCATGGTCGATCACCGCTCCGCCGCCGGAGCGCTCTCTCTCGATAAAGAACCCGCCCGGCATCGTGCCTCTGTTGGTGCAGCGCAGGGCGAGCACATCACCGAGTTCGCCTGCGCGCGCACGAGCAGCCAGAGCCTGGAAAGCCGGGCTGAAGGGGCAAGGGAAGGAGGTGGCCAGAACGAGGCTCGCTTGCCGATAGGCCTCCACCATGGCGACGGCATCAGGAATCCGTGTCGCCAGTGGTTTCTCCACCAACGCATGTACGCCGGCCCGCGCCGCAGCCAGCGCCAGAGGCGCATGGTGTACATTGTCCGACGTGATGATCACGGCATCGACACGCTCGAGAAACTCGGCCGGGCCAGAGGCGACGGATACGCCCGTCTGGGCAGCGATCTGGTGGGCCAGGTCTCGATTCGTCTCCTCGAGCAGAAGGATCTCGTCGAGATCATCGCGAGCGCACACCGCGTTCAGGTAGCTGCGCGCGTGCATGTGATCCAGGCTCCAGATTCCCACTCGGTTTGCCGTATGACTCATGGTGGCAGCACCTGACCTGACCTGGCCGATTCGAGGGCCGCGAGCGCGACTCGTAGAGCGTCCAGAGCCTCGGACGGCTTTACCAAGGGCCGCTCCTGCCCGCGCAGGCACCGCATCCAGTGCTCCATCTGTTCCAGGAAGGGGCTAGCGCGGGTGAAGCTGGTGGGGAGGCCGCCATACTCCGCCCGGCCGAGCGGCTCCAGATCGGTGCTCAGGGCCACGTCACGATCGCTATCGTAGGTGATCAACCCGGCGTCGCCAGCGAGTTCTCCGGAAATGCGAAACCCCTCGCCCTTTGTCGCAGAGCTCTCCACCTCGGCGATGGCCCCGCTGCGGAACCTCAGCGTGGTGAGTGCATAGGCCGCGGCGGCGTCTCGCACGCGGGAGGCCGCCCGGCAGTACACGCGCTCCACAGGGCCCGCCGTCCAGAGCAGCCAGTCAAACTCGTGAATGCCCAGGTCCAGAACCACGCCACCCCCCTCGGCCGGGTCGATGCGCCAGCCCGAGAGCGCCGTGGCGGTCTCGCGAGACATGTGTATCATGGCGATCTCGCCGATGGCTCCCGAAAGCACCTGGTCATGCAGGGTGCGCAAGAGAGGCAGGTGACGCGCCACGTGTGCCGTCATCAGGAAAAGGCCCGCGGCGTCGGCCGCCTCGATCATTCGCTCTCCGTGCGAGATCGATCGCGCCAGGGGCTTTTCCACAATCACGTGCTTGCCGGCCCGGAAGGCGGCCAGGGCCGGTTCCGCGTGGTGTGCCGGGGGCGTACAGACGATCACCGCGTCAATATCGAAGCTCTCCACGAGTGCGCTCAGCGACTCGGCGACACGGGCACCATGCTCCCCCGCAAGACGTGCGGCGTGCGCCCTCGTCCTGCTCCAGACGGCAACCAGTTCGGCGCTCTCGCAGGTGCGGATGGCGGCGGCATGCCGGGCCCCCATGTGACCGGCCCCCGCAATCGCCAGTCGCACAGGCCTATCACCCATCGGATCCTCCACCGGCTGGACCGGCCTTGTCGATGACGTAGGCCAACTCGCTATCGTAGAGGTGTTCGCGAACCGTCCAGACTCTCTGGGCGCAGATCTGCTCCATGCGTCGCCGGTAGGTGGCGAGCATGCCGCGATCTCGCCGGCCTCCGAGGCTAGCGGTGGGAAAAGAGACCACCACGTGCCGGGCAGGCACAGAGGCCACGATCCTCTCGCCGGCGTTTCGTTCGATCAGCTCAAGGCAGGGTACCGACTTGAGCAGCAGAGCCACGTCCGCAGGCGTAGCCGGGCTCTCGGCCAACACATCGCCCACCTCGGCAGAACCCTGAACCCCCAGCAGCGGCATGGCCTGCCACAAGAAAGCCATCAGATCATGGAAGATGTCCAGCGCATGATATCGAGCACCGGGCGTCAGCGGCATCCACGGAATAGACAGCGGGTTGAGGCCACAGGCGAGGTCCAGCACCGACTTCACCGGGGCCAAGGGGGCGAACAGGTCCTGGTAAAAGCTCTCAAGGATCGATATCCGTTCACGGCTGGATTGGTGAGCACGCATGATCGTTCGGCAGGCTTCCTTGGTCTGAGCGGGCTGTCCTGAGCTTTGGGCTTCGCGCAGGAGCGCGAGTGCAGCGCCATAATCTCGGCGTCCTGAAAGGTAGACCGCGCCGATCTGATGGAGCTTGCGGCGGGTTGACTTGATCGCGTCTTTGAGCGTGTGGCCCGCTGCCAATTCGGTTGCGCCCACTCTGGCCACCACATCCCGCTGGATATGCTGGTACTTGGCTGAGGCAAGAACCCGAGTCACCAATTCGTCCAGCCGCTCATCGGGCTTCATGCCGATTGCGCTCCCTCAACGACCAAAACGTACTCACCGCGGGCGCCCTGGCCCTCCACGTGTGTGATCAGGTCCGACAGGCGCCCGCGCACGACCTCCTCATAGAGCTTGGTCAGATCGTTCGCCAGTGCGGCTCGCCGATCGCCAAAGACCTCCAGGGCGTCTCTGAGGGCCGCAACCAAGCGGTGCGGGCTCTCATAGTACACGAGCGTATAGGGCGATGCGGCGTCCGCCAGGAAAAAGCGTCGGCGAGCGCCTGGCCTGCGTGGCGTAAAGCCGCGATAGGTATAGCTGTGGACGGCCAGCCCCGATAGCACCAAAGCCATCGTAGCCGCCGAAGGGCCTGGAATCAACGTGACCGGGAGCGACTCCTCGATCGCCCGGCGAACCGCCGTATAGCCCGGGTCGGCGATGCCCGGCGTACCGGCTGTTGTGACAAGCGCTACCGATCGCCCTGCGCGCACGTGCTCGATGACTGTCTCGGTTGCCTTCTGCTGGTTGTGCTCAAAGAAAGAGATGAGCGGCTTTCTGATGCCATAGTGCTTTAGGAGCCGGCCGGTGACGCGTGTGTCTTCAGCGGCAACCACGTCCACCAGACGGAGCGTCTCCAGCGCACGCAGCGTGATATCTCCCAGGTTGCCGATGGGTGTCGCCACGAGATAGAGCGCCGGCACGGTGGGCTTGGCGCCAGCCGCCTCGAACTCACTGCCCATCTTTATCTCGCGAGTCCCGGCGTTCCCAGCAAAGCACCAGATCCTTGGCCGCTCGCACCTCGTCGAGGCGTCGCAGCGGAGCTCTCGTGGGGGCTTCATGCAGCCACTCGGGATGATCTACGGCCTCCTGCGCGATGCGCTCCAGGGCGTCCGCAAACGCGTCGAGCTCGCGCTTACTCTCCGTCTCGGTGGGTTCGATCATCAGAGCTTCATGTACGATCAAAGGAAAGTAGTTGGTCGGCGGATGGTAGCCATAGTCGATCAGCCGCTTGGCGATATCGAGCGCCCGAATCCCAGGGGCGCCCTGTAGCCGGCCCTCCAGCACAAACTCGTGCATGCACGTTCTTGGGTAGGGGAGTGGGTAGGTCCGGCGCAGACGCTCCTGCAGGTAGTTGGCGGCCAGCACAGCGGCCTCGCTGCTCTCCCTCAGGCCGGAGGCGCCGAGCATGCAGATATACGCATAGGCCCTCACGATGATGCCAAAGTGCCCGTAGAACGACTTGACGCGTCCGATCGATCGCGCTGGGATCTCCCAGCGATAGGTCTCCCCCTCTGCTCCAGAGTCCCTGGCGACAAGCGGACCAGGGAGATAGTCCGCCAGCGCCGGCCCCGCTCCCACCGGGCCAGAACCAGGGCCACCCCCACCGTGGGGGGTGGAAAAGGTCTTGTGCAGGTTCAGGTGCATCACGTCAAAGCCCAACTGCACAGGCTTCACGATACCCATCAGGGCGTTAAAGTTGGCGCCGTCCCCGTAGACGAGGCCGCCGGCCTCGTGCACGCGTCGACAGATCTCCTGCACGTGTTCATCGAACAGCCCCAACGTATTGGGGTTTGTGAGCATGATGCCCGCCAGACGCTGATTGAGATGAGGAGTCAGGGCGCTCAGGTCGACATTGCCTCGCTCATCGGACGATACCTCGACAGCCTCCAGGCCCACCATGCTGGTCGACGCTGGGTTGGTGCCGTGGGCCGAGTCCGGGATGAGCATTACTGTGCGCTGGGCATCGCCACGGGCGCGGTGGTAGGCTCGGATCATCAGAATGCCCGAGAGCTCGCCGTGTGCCCCGGCCGCCGGCTGAAGGCTGACGGCCTGGAATCCGCCCAGCTCCGCCAGAGCACTCTGCAAGGCGTACATCAAGGCCAGATTGCCCTGCACCGACTCCTCGGGCTGGTAAGGGTGCACGTTGTGCAAGTCCGAGATGCGCGCCGCCTCCTCGTTGGCTTTGGGGTTGTACTTCATGGTGCAGGAGCCTAGCGGATACAGGCCGATATCGACCCCGTAGTTCATCTGTGAAAGCCGCACATAATGGCGAACCAGATCGACTTCGCTCACCTCGGGCAGGTCCAGCCCATCGCGCAGAAGATGCGCCGGCGGCAGCGGGCTGGGCGGTACGTCGAGCTTTGGCAGGTGGGCAGCGCAACGGCCCGGCGCTCCCAGTTCGTAGATGATCGGCTCGCTCATCCTGCCACCTCCCTCAGAGCCTGCGCAAGATGGTCGATCTGGGAGGCCGTGTTCATCTCGGTCACGCACAGAAGCATCTGGTTCTCTCGCGCAGGCGAGAGCTGTCCCAGATCATAGCCTCCTATGATCCCATGTTTGGCCAGCAGGGCCCGGTTGATCTCCCTCGCCGGGGCAGGGCAGTGGACGACGAACTCCTTGAAGAAAGGCAGCGCACCATCCACCTGGTAGCCGGGCAGTGCATCGATGGTGGCTGCCGCATAATGGGCTCGCTGGTAGCAGAGCTCGGCTACTCGGGCCAGCCCGCACCGGCCCAGCGCACTGAGGTAGATGGCGGCGGCGAGAACGTTAAGGCCCTGGTTCGAGCAGATGTTGGACGTAGCCTTCTCTCGGCGGATGTGTTGTTCGCGGGTCGCAAGAGTCAGCACGTATCCGCGCTCGCCGGCGATGTCCACCGTCTCACCGACCACGCGACCGGCCATGCGCCTCACGTCCGCCTTCCGGCATGCGGAAAAGCCCAGATACGGCCCGCCGAACTGCAGCCCGATGCCAAGCGGCTGGCCTTCGCCGACAACAATATCGGCGCCCATTGCCCCGGGTGGCATCAACATGCCCAGTGAGATCGGATCGCAAGCGACCACAAGCTGTGCTCCGTGGCGATGGACTCTATCAGCCACGCCCGTGAGATCATGGATGCGCCCGAAAAAGTCGGGCGTTTGAAGGACCAGGCAGGCTGTCTCTTCATCTAGCTGTGCGAGCAGTTCCTCAAGCGTGGCCGGCTTGTCGTCTCCGATAATGACCACGTCCATCCCTTGCGTGTATGTGCGCGCGACGGCGCGGTACTCGGGGTGGACATCCTGCGACACGATGGCCTTGCGCTTCTTGCCGCGCGCGATCCCCAGCGCCATGATGATGGCCTCGGCCAGCGCGGTGGCTCCGTCATAGTGCGAGGCGTTGCTTACCTCCATACCGGTGAGCGCGCAGATCATCGTCTGATACTCAAAGACCGCCTGAAGCGTGCCCTGGCTGATCTCAGGCTGGTAAGGGGTGTAGGCCGTGTAGAACTCGGATCGACCGGTCAGATGGGGGACCACGCTGGGCACGTAGTGGTTGTAGGCGCCCGCGCCAAGGAAACACGGGCGATCCAGGACGCTCGTATTGCGCCTCCCGAGGGCGCGCAGTTCCGCCAGCATTTCCATCTCAGAGACTGGTTCGGGAAGCGTCACCTTTGGGTAACGGCACTCCTCCGGGATGGACTCAAAGAGCGCCTCGCACGATGCCGCTCCGATCAGGGCCAGCATCTCGGCGCGATCCGTCGCCGTGTGTGGGACGTACGCCATGCCGATCAACCCTGTTCCTGCAGGTAGGACGCATAGGCCTCCGGGGACATGAGCGTAGCCAGTTCCTCAGGATCCGTTACGCGGATACGGACGAACCAGCCCCGTCCGTACGGATCGTCGTTCACCGCCTCAGGTGTGTCGTCCAATGCGGCGTTCACCTCGACGATCTCGCCCGCTACCGGCAGAAAGACGTCAGAGGCCGCCTTGACGGACTCGACGACGGCGAACGGATCGCCCTGCTTGAAGGTGGAACCGATCTCTGGCAGTTCGACGTAGACGACGTCGGTCAGCTCGTCCTGGGCATAGTCGCTGATGCCCACCGTGGCCAGGTCCTCCTGAACGCGGATCCATTCGTGATTCTCGGCGTACAGGCAGCTCTGATCGATCGTTGATGCCATGATCTCAGCCTCCGGTCCTTTTCCTTTGATAGGTTGGCGTGTAAAAGGGGCGCTGCACGAGGCGTGCCTCCCTCATCTGTCCGCGCAGTTCTATGGCGATCTGTGCTCCCGGCTCGGCGAGCCTCGGCGGAAGGTATGCCAATCCCAGGAAACGATCCAGCGTCGGCGCATAGAGGCCACTGGTAACCGTACCGCAGCGTTCACCGTCTGCATAGACGGATAGTCCGTGCCTCGGGACGCCCCGGTCGATCATCTCAAAGCCGACCAGAGTGCGTTCCACCCCTTCCAGGCGTTGCTTTAGGAGCGCCTCCCGGCCGATGAACTCACCCTTACGCAACGCCACGGCCCAGCTCAGGCCGGCCTCCAAGGGGGTGATCTCTGCGCTCAGTTCGTGTCCGTAGAGCGGGAAGCAGGCCTCGAACCGAAGCGAATCACGCGCTGCCAGGCCCACCGGGATGAGGTCGAATGGCCGACCGGCTTCCAGTAGTCCCCTCCAGACTGGCACAGCATCATCGGACGACACGTAGATCTCAAAGCCGTCCTCACCCGTGTAGCCGGTGCGGGCCACCATCGCCGCTCGACCCAGAACGGTCGTCACCTCGATCCGGTTTCTTGCGAGGCCCGTGAGCTCGAGAGGGGTAAGCGGCTCTAGAATCGACTCTGCGGCCGGACCCTGCAGCGCAAGCATGCCGGTATCTTTCGACTGGTCGGCGAAGTTGACGTCCTGGCCGACGGCTAGGTAGCGTATCCAGCTCAGGTCCTTGTCCGTATTCGCAGCATTCACCACCACCCAGAATCCATCGGGGAGCCGGTAAATGAAGGTATCATCCACCAGCCCACCATCGGCGTAGCACATGGGGGCATAGGCGGCCTCGCCAACCTTGAGGCGACGGACATTCGACGTGACGAGGTGCTGCAGAAAATCGGTGGCGCCTGACCCCGAGACAAACAGCTCACCCATGTGTGAGAGGTCAAAGATCCCGGCGGCCTCTCGCACGCGGTGGTGCTCTGCGACTGGCCCGGGCCCGTAACTCAGCGGCATCTCCCAGCCGCCAAATGATACGAGCTTGGCTCCAAGCCTGATGTGCTCCTCATACAATGGTGTGTGCTTGGCCATAGGCTCCTTCGGATCCGGTTGTGGCAAAGTCCAGCATCTCGAGCAGAGAGGATACCTCCCTGTCCGCCTCCGCCTGAGTCAAGGGTCGGGGATAGTTGTAATGCGCACCGCTCGGCCGCTCGTTGTAGTAGGGTCTATTGCAGTCCGGGCATCCCCGAGTTCGAAACGCTTCGCCGCTCCGTAGGAGTTCGGCCAGCGCGTTTCTCTCCATCGAGAGGCTCCGCAAGGTGCCGCAATCGTCAAATCTCAGCTCCTCTCGCTGGACAAGGCCCTCTCGCAGCAGCCACAGGGCGGCCTGCACACGGCGGTATCGATCCAGCGCCGGAGGCGCGTTCAACTCCATCCTGGTGCCCCGAACGGGCGTAAAGGCAAAGAGCCCAACCGACACCTGCAGGCGAAAGAGCTCGCTGGCGAGGGTGACAAGTTGCTCTTCCGTCTCGCCTAGGCCAGCGATGAGATGCGTGCCGATATGGCTCGGATAGCGATTGGCCGCCTCCTGCAGGCAGGCCCAGGTAGCGGCCCAGGAGCGTTTCTTCACATGCTCGAACAGGGTCGGTGTGACGGCATCCAAGGCCAGCGTTACGCGTTCGGCGCCAGCCGAAAGCAGCTGGGCGATCTCTCCCTGCGTTGAGGCTGCGATGGATACGCAGACGGGCACTGGTGATACTGAGCTGATCGCCTGGACGGCGGAGAGCGCCGAAAGGTGTGCCTCCGGGCCTCCCGTGATCTGCAGGCACACGCGCCGGATCGTGTGGCGCGCGAATCCGTCCGTCACTGCGGCAACCGCCTGCTCGCCCGTGATAGGAGGCCAGATCACGCGGGAGAGCGCATCCTCGCTGGCGCGGCTGGAGCGAGCCTGGGCGCAAAAGGCACAGTCGTTCGCACAGCGATCTCCCAGCATGACATAGGCCGTGGTCGGCGGGACCGCCGTGGGGGCGCGGGTCAGGCCGAGCACCGAGGCCGTCCCGCTGGATAGCCTCCACGTCAGTTCTGAAGGCTCTAGTAGAGCGCGCAACACTCGTCCCCCAGAGTGGTACTCAAACCGGCCTCTTCAACCGCCCGTTCGGCCGCCCGGGTCGGGTTCACGATCGCGTTCACGCCCGCGGCTATGGCGAGGACATCCAGAGTCTGCCGGTAACGGCCGGGCGGGCGCATGCACCCCAAGTATAGGCGCGTATCTGGAAGCAGGCATCGAGCCGTCGCGAGCACCGACGCCACCTGTTCTGGCGATGGAGGCAGACAACTGGCATAGCGCGTGCCGGCAGTCGGTATCAGCACCAGGAAGACGACCCGTTCGGGGGCCAGTGGCAGGAGCGCTCGAATTACCTCGTACTCGCCGCGGATCTGCCCAGCGTGGAGCCCGATGGTGATGTGTGGGACGACAGGAGCGATCTCAGAGAGGGCCTCGAACTGCGCGATGTAGGTCGCCAGTGGGACGTCGAGCCCATAGACCTCTAGGGCGGTCTCGCGATCTCCCACAATGTCGAGTGAGACGGCGGCCACAGGTAGGTCCATGCTGGCCAGCTCCAGTGGGGGCATCAGGCCAACATGAAGGACAAGCCGATGATGCCTGGCAAGCTCGGCGATAGCCTCTCGGTGCGCCGCTAACGGCACCACGCCGCGGCTGTCGCAACCCCCGGAAATGAGATAGCTGCGACTGGAGCGCGAGCTCGGCGCCGTAAGGCTCTCCATGTGCTGGAGGTAATGCCCTCCGCAATGAGCACAGTCGAGCGCGCACGCTGGCCCGGTCACGCTGATGGGAGCCGTAGCATAGGGCCGGACCAGCAAGATCGTATCAGGATGGTGGCTCTTGCGCACGGCCCAGGCCTGCTCCACCGCATCGCGCAGGGCAGGGGCGCTTGGAACCGAACAGATCGTCGAGAGCGTCTGCTGAATCGTCATGGCTAGCGGAGTATAGCACCGGGCAGAGCCGCATGCCAAGCATCCGGCCACTCTGCGCCTGTGGGCTGACGAGCTCTGCCCGGCGTCCTGCCGCCTCAGACGCGGCGAGGGAAATCCTTCCGCGCTCGGCTACCCGTGCCGGGCCCGATCGGCGCGGCGTTGTCGTCGCAATAGGTATACATAACCAACAAGGCCAAGCAGCAGCAACAGCAGAACACCAAAGCCCACATATGACCGGGAGGTGCTGTGCTCGGCGGGCTCGTCGCCGGCCGCCGCAGCATCGAGATGGCGCGCGACCGCGGTCGAGATGAGAGCAGCCACGCGGTCGGGCGTAGAGGGGGCCGCCACCTGGTCCTCGTTGAGGCCTGTCGATGGCTCGCCGGTGGCTCTTGTCTCTACCTGGAGTAACTCGCGTTCGGGTGTGGCTGCCCCCAGAGAGATCGGTGTGAACGTCGGCGGGATCTCCTCTTGAGTGGGAGCAGGGCCCGATGGTGTTTCCATAGTGGCTATTGGGGCGAGAATGGCCGGCGTGCTTGCGGACGCTGGCGTCTCGGCAGTGGCAGGCTCATCAGGCCCTGGATAAGCCTCCCAAGCAGGCGCGGTTGCATCCGGAGCTGGATAGGGATCGAACGAGCCGTCCGGATCCGGTGTTGCTGGTTCAGGGCCGGGGTACGCCTGCTGGGCCCCAGCCTCTCCAGAGCTCAACTCGCCGTTGGCCGCGGCCGCGATCTCATCAAAGGTGATCAGAGCCGGCGGATCTCCGGGGCCCCAACGCCAGGCCTCGACCGATCCGTTCGAGACCCTGTATGTGCTGGCGCCAACGGGCGAGTAGACCCAAACGCCGTCGACGAGGTGCCAGTACGTCCAGCTGTGCGCGGGCGACTCGCAAAAGCACCGCGACGCCGGGCAACCTATCCCCTCTATGGAACAGATGGCCACGCCAAGGCCGGAGCTCTGTGCGACGATATCCAGATCGGACGCCTGCAGGATCCTGTACCCGGTAGGGTTGGCCTCAGCGACGGTCACGATCATCGTGATCGGATCGCCTGTTCCGGTATCGATGACGAGGCCTACCCGCGTACCAGCCTGCGCCGCCGCCTGCGACGGCGAAAACAGCGCCAAGACAATCGTGCTGGCCAAGACGACGAGCCATAGGGCACAGCGCAAGCGTCGGATGTTGCCCATGTCTACGGGGCCTCCACGGCCCGACGATGCCATGCCCGATGTACCCAGCGTGCTGGAATGGGTACCGGTGATCCACCAAGCCACGCCTCGACGGGCACGCGGCTGGTAAGCGTCACCGTCTGGCCGGTGTTCTCTCCGCTCCGGACTCCATCAGGATCCAGCAACGTGATGCGGACCATGCACCAACCGCGATCGACGGGTATATCGGCGGCAAAGACGTCCGCTTCCCTTGCTAGCACCACGGTTTCGCTCCACGTGCTCATGTCCGGGCGCAGCCAGGCTATGGTTGCTGAGGCATCTCCATCGGAATCCCCCACAGCTCCAAGGCGAACTTGCAGGGTGCCATCGCGACCCCAGAAGCGCACCGTACTCGGAAGAAGGATATCGGGATCGGCTCCACGGGGCATAGGGTTGTAGGGGGCAAGGGGGACGGGGGGCGAGAGAAGTGTTCTCTGGTCGAGAGCCGGTATGTACTGCACCGTCGCGAGCAGGCTGTCCTCGGGTCCGCCCCAGGGAGAGTCCCACATCCAGACTGCGGGTCCGTCGGCCTTGCCGTAACGGGCAATGGCGAAGACGGGGGCATATCCTGCTTGTGTGCGCCAGAGGCCAGGCTCTTCGCCGGCCGATCGAAGCCCCTGAAGCGCCATGGCGGTTGCGTTGGCGTTCGACCACCCGCCCTCACTGTCCTGGGTCGATCGCAGATAGCCGAGGGCACCCTGGATTGCCGGGTGGGCCGAGTCGAGCCCGGCGGCGATCAGCGCCTGGATAGCCAGGCCGGTGTTGTCTGGTGTGGTGGTGTTCCATTCGGCCTCGGCCAGGTCGTACTTCCAGCCCCCATCGGCCTGTTGAAGGCTCAGCAGCGTGGTCGCTGCACCGTCCGGCACCGGCTCGCCCAGGGCGTGCAGGCCCAGGATCGCATAGGCCTGATGGTAGGTGTTCGTGATGGTTCCGAAGGCTTGCACGGCGGGATCCCATGCGGCGTCTATGGCGGCTGCGACGGCCGCGTTCATGCTCGCCATCGCAGGCTCCAGTTGCCCGAGCAGAACCGCGACCTTCCCGGCCTGGTCCACCGAGGCCGCGGCATAATCCTGCGCCTGCGCCTCGATCACGTGCATCAATCCGACCCCTGATTTATCGAGCGAGCGCGGATCATAGCCCGAGAACGCCAGGGCTGAGGCGATGTCCACGGCCGCGCTCACGGCAAGATCTGGGCTCACCTGCTCGGCGAGCCAGGCCAGACCGCGTTCTACTCTCAGCGCCGGCGTTAGGTAGAAGGGTACCCCCGATAGGCCTAGGATTCCCTCTGCGGTGCTGTAGGCGCTCGCGAACTCGCCTCCCAGGCTGCCATTGGGGAGCTGGGCCGCGCTCAGCGCCTCGTCCGCGGCCAGAGTGGTTCGGTGCGAGGCGAGCGGCAGTTGATGGCCGCAGGCGAGCATCGCCTGGATGGCCCAGGCCGTGCTATCCACGTTGATCGGCTCAGTATCCCAGGCCGGACGCCATCCTCCGCCCGACAACTGCGTGCTCCAGAGCATGTCGCGCGCACGGGAGATCGCCGGATCGGTGGGTGCGACATGGCCCGTGGACATGAGGGCGACGACGGCCAAGCCCGTGGTGTCGGGATCGCTATCCTGCCAGCCTCCGGATGGTTCCTGCAGGCCGATGAGGTAGCTGGCGGCTGTGGCGGGCACGGGGCGACCGGCCATGGCGAGCCCGAGCATCGCCCAAGCCTGGTTGGAGGCCAGGGCTTCCCCAGTGGTGAATCCCGAGGCTGCAGTTGTGCTGTAGGCGCCTGTCGGGCGCAGCGTCGCCTCCAGTTGCTCTACCAGATCCACTCCTGTCGATGGAGCGGGTCTCAGGTCGGCGCTCGCCAGGGCAGCCAGCGCCAGGCCGGCGTTCCCCGGGAACAGGTGCTCACTATCCTCAAAGGGGCTTTCGTGAGTGTACGTGACGAGTGTGCTCACCAGGTAGTCGAGGGGCGCTAGGCCTGACTCTGGATGCGACAGAACCACCGGATCGATCCCAGCGGTGCCGAGCGCGATGATGGCCCTCGCCGTCGTGGAGGGGTCCGCTCCGCTGCCAAAGGCATCGAGCCCTCCCTCAGGCGTGACCTGCTGTCTGAGATAGTCAACAGTGGCCGCGATTGTGTCGGCATGCGGCCCATCAGCCTGGGCGCGTATTAACGGCGCCCACGCGGCCAAGCAAAGCAGCAACAGGGCGATCGATAGGCAGACGGGCAGCCTGCTGAGCCGCGCCGGCAATGGGCGGGGATTGCGTGCAGCGGGGGGAGGCATCAGAACCCGGTCCGGCTCGGCCTCCGGCAAAGAAAAGGAGGGGCTGGCCAAATGCGAGGCCTTTCCCTCCAGGTTCGGACGCGATGTAAAACGAACTAGACGAACTGGCATGGCGACAGTCACCCTTTCCGCGAAGGTTTGCAGGTCGTTGATCGAGGCGGGTAACCTGGCTCTGGCCCTCAGGCCATTACAGTTGCGGGACAGCGCCGGACTCGAACCGGCTTCCCCCATTGTGCCCCTGGCTTCCGGGCTTCAGGGCACCTCGATCGTTCAGCTTCCTAACCGACTCTGCCATTATAGGCGCCGCGTGCGCCGAGTCAACTCTGCGGGCCGGAATTGGTCCCTCCTCCTTCGCTGGCGGAACCGGTGGGGTCTCCCCGCCGGGGACGGAATTCCTCGTCCTCGCCAAAGATGCAGCGCGCGTCAAAGGCCTTGCGGAGCTGGCCAAAGCATTGGATGAGATCCTGGACGATCACGGCCGTCTCGCCGATGACTGCCATGAAGTTCGTATCCCCGATCCAGCGCGGCACGACATGAAAGTGGAGGTGATCTCGAATCCCTGCGCCGGCGGATGCACCCAGGTTGAGGCCGACATTGTAGCCTTGGGGACTCATCACCTCCCGCAGGACCTCAATGCACATGTTTACTTCCTGGAGCATCTCTATCTGCGTGCACGAAGGAAGGTCAGTGAGCATCGCCACATGCGCGTACGGGATGACCATTAGGTGGCCGTTCGTGTACGGGTAGCGGTTCATCATCACGTAAGCATGCTCGCCGCGAAAGAGCACGAGGTTCTGTTCCGAGCCCTCCAGAAGGGGGGCGCCGCAGAACACACAGCCGGAGGGCTTGTCTCCGCGAATGTAGTCGATCCGCCAGGGCGACCAGAGTTGCTTCATGCGGCACCCTCCTTGTCCGATGACCAGATGAGGCCCGTGCGGGTGATGCGATAGGAGCGATACGGAACGCCCAGGGCGTCGATCAACTCCTCTGGCCGGCCCGATCCACGGGAGCCGCACCGCGCGATCGCCTCCAGAACATGCTGGTGCACGCGGGGCTCGGTCTCCAGCGGTAGGTGCTCGGGATGGGCATACGCGAGCGAGGAGAACAACTCCCGGAGGTTGTATTCCTGAAGCCGGCCCTTGCGCTCACGCGTGCGCACAACTTCGGTCTGGCTCTCAAAGGCGGCCAGTGCCCCGCGGATGTCCTCCTCCGATGCCGGGCTCCAAAGCTCGATCGTGTAGCGGGCATCGCTGATGAGGGACTGGAGGACGGGCGCATCCGGGGCGACGGCCTCTACCTCATTGATCTCGAGCCCGCGCGGGCTCTGTGCAAGAAGCAGGGCACGCACTCCGGCCGGGCTGTGCGGCCGGTCCAGCACGATATCCAGCAGTTCGTCGGTCGCGCGGTAGCCTACCGGCAGGGGGGCGGCGAACAGAATGCGCGGGTGAGGATGGTAGCCCTGTGAGTAGGCCAGAGGGATGCGGGCCCGTCGAAGGAGCCGCTCCCAGTGCCTGCCCATGTCCAGCACGGAGGTGTAGCACAGCGGCTCTCCGATGGCATGGTGAACTCGAACACGCAGTGCTGTATCAGCCGTTGCCGTCACGGGCACCCCCAGATCGCGCTCTCGAAGGAGTCACGCTCTGCGCCAAAGGCCACCAGGATGCCGCAGTCGTAGCAGTGTTCGCGACAGTCCGGTGAGAGGGAGCCGGCCAGCGCGCGCTCATACTCGTTCCACAGGAACGCGTCGGATACACCGACGTCGATGGCCTGCCAGGGCAGCACTTCATGCTGCCCACGCTCGCGGTGGAGATACCAGCCTGCGTCCAGGCCCGCGTCCTCGACGGCAGCGTACCAGACCGGCGGGCGGAAACACTCGCTCCATGCGTCGAAACGAGCGCCTTTTCTCCAGGCCCGCTCGATCACCTCTCCAGTCCGCCGGTCGCCCCGACTCAGCAGCGCCTCGAGCCAGGTGGACTCCCAGTCCGAATAGCTCACGTGGATTCTCGCGCTCTGCACCGCCTTCACGATGAGCTGTTGCCGGGCCTCCACCTCTTCCCTCTGGGCCAGGGGCTGCCACTGGAAGGGCGTGTGTGGTTTGGGAACAAAGGTCGCAACCGATGCGCTGATTTCCACGCGCTTACCGCGCACGCGTCGCCCCATGTCACGGACCTCGCGAATCAGCCGCGCAATCTCCTGAGCGTCTTCGTCTGTCTCTGTAGGCAGGCCGAGCATAAAGTAGAGCTTGATCCGGTCCCAGCCGCTCTCGAATGCCGCCTCCGCCGTGCGGAGGAGGTCCTGCTCCGTCACGCACTTGTTGATGACGTCGCGTAGCCGCTGGCTGCCCGCCTCCGGCGCAAAGGTAAAGCCGGTTTTGCGCTGTTGTTTGATCAGCCGGGCGATCTCGACCGAAAATGAGTCTAGCCTCAGCGATGGCAATGAGATGGCGAGCCGGTCTTCCGCGTACCTCTCCACCAGGCTGCGCACGATCTCGCTGATCCCGGAGTGATCGCTGCTGCTCAGTGATACCAGGCCGACCTCGTCGTAGCCCGTGTTTGCGATGATCGCGTCCACATCCTCGAGAACCTCTCCCACCGGGCGCTCGCGGATGGGCCTGTAGATCATGCCGGCCTGGCAGAACCGGCAACCTCGGCTGCAGCCACGCTGTATCTCCACCGCAGCGCGATCGTGGATGGCACTGATGTTCGGCAGGAGCGGCGCGCGAGGCGTGGGGGCCAGCGTGGCCATGATTCGCTTCCGAACTCGTGACGGTGCACCCTGCTCTGGCGAGATCCGGCCAATCTCTCCGGTAGAGGCGTAGCTCACGGTATAGAGCGATGGCACATAGACGCCCGGTATTTGTGCCATGGACTTGAGAAGCCCATGGCGACCTTCGCGGCGCCCGGTGCGCTTCCAAGTCGATACCGCCGCCAGCAGGTCTACCACCAACTCCTCCCCCTCGCCGAGCGCAAACAGGTCGATGAACCTGGCCATTGGTTCGGGGTTGTATGCGCAGCTCCCGCCCGCAATGACAAGGGGCATCGTCTCAGGCCGCTCCGCGGACCGCAGAGGGATTAGCGCGAGATCCAGCATGTTGAGCACGTTGGTGTAGGTGAGCTCAGTCTGAAGGGTGAACCCCAGAACATCGAAGTCGACTAGATGTCGCCGAGTCTCGAGCGAATACAGCGGGAGTCCTGCCTGGCGCAGCGCGCCTTCCATGTCCACCCAGGGTGCGTACACCCGTTCCGCAACCATAGCCTGCTGGCGATTGACGATGTCGTATAGGATCGCCAACCCCAGGTTGGACATGCCAACCTCATAGACGTCTGGATAGGCGAGGGCGATACTGACCTCTACATTCGCCCAGTCCTTGGTGATGGCATTCCATTCACCGCCCACATATCGGCCGGGCTTTTGAACGCGGTTCAGAAGGCTTTCCAGGATCTCGGAGTCTATCGGCACGCTGCTCCTTGGCGCCATGCCTGCATCGCGGCAGGGCCATTGGGATGGGATGGTGAAATGATAAGTCCTCTGCTCAAGATTGGCAAGGAACGCGTCTTCGGAGAGCGGGTGATTCCATGTGCCGCTCTGACCTCAGGATACAGGCATACTGGCTCAGCTCAAAGGCGGGCTGTTCGGCAGTCAGTGCCCGCCGGGAGGCCTTTTCCGGTTTTGACAGTAGCGGCCTTCTGTGTACAATATGGCCCATCGTGAGCCGCATTCGTCTAGTGGCCTAGGACACCGCCCTCTCAAGGCGGAGATCGAGGGTTCGAATCCCTCATGCGGTACCAGAATCCAAAGGACGGTCCCATTATGGGTCCGTCCTTTGCTATTACCGGTCCGCTGCTTGCCCTCCAGTGGGTGGGTTGACAGCCAGAATGGGCTCCGGCTATCCTGACCCCGTCAAGGTGTTCCCAGCCGGTGATGGTAGGAGGATCGTCATGCTCAGTTCTGTACTGGACGCGATGTACGCGCGGCGGAGCATTCGCAAGTTCGCTGAGGGTGCCGTGACCGATGCACAGGTAGAGCTCCTGCTGAAAGCGGCCATGGCCGCACCCTCGGCCGGTAACCGTCAGCCCTGGCACTTTATCGTGGTGCGTGACGAGGAGACGCGTCGCAAGATCGTCGAATCACACCCTCATGCCAGAATGGCCCTGGAGGCCCCTGTGGTCATCATCCCCTGTGGCCAGCCCGACCTCTCCTTCGAGGATCGGCCCGCGTTCTGGATCCAGGACGTCTCGGCGGCGACAGAGAACCTCCTGATGGCTGCCGTGGCCCTGGGCCTTGGTGCTGTCTGGTGCGGCATCTATCCCAATGAGGAACGGGTGGTCGAGGCGCGCGCCATTCTGGGGATTCCTGAGGGGGTGATTCCTCTGTGCTATGTGCCCGTGGGGGTGCCCGGCGAGACCAAGGAGCCTCGAACCCAATACGATGAAGAGCGTGTACACCGGGGGCGCTGGTAGCCGCGGAGGTCGCGGTTCGGCGAGTACGAGACAGAAACGAGAAGGCGCGGGGCGCTTCATCCAGGCACCCCGCGCCGCTTTGTTCCGCTCGCCGGACCTTTGCTAGTTTTCGTCATATCCGGGCAACGGGGGCAACTCCACCGCCCGCACGACGTGAATGTTGGAGAGCTCCAGTATCCTGGGGATCAGGTTGGCCGGCAGCGCCTCGTCCAATCCCAGAATCATGATGGCCTCTCCACCACGGCGCGCGCGCCCCATCTGTGCGAAGGATATGTTGACGCCATTGGAGCCCAGAAGCTGGCCCAGGTTTCCGACGATGCCGGGAACGTCATGATGCACGTCGACGAGCATGTGCCCCTGTGCAACGCAGTCCACGCGTTGGCCATCGAGACCCACAAGGTGGGGCATGCCGTTGATCAGTGCGCCGGAGATGTCGCGGGGCTCGGGGCCATTGACCATGCGGGCCGTAATCTGACTGGTCGGACGATCGGGCCGTGAGAGGGACATCTCTGAAACCTCGAGTCCGGCGCCAGAGGCGATGTGCCGGGCATTCACGATGTTCACGGGCTCCGTCGTGGCCGAGTGCAACAAGCCGGCCAGGAACGCCGAGGTGAGGAGCCTGGTGTCGTATTCGCAGACTTCGCCTTCAAACACCAGCTCGATAGGCCCGGAGATTCGCGTGCGCCACTGGATAAAGAAGCGGCCAAGGCGCTCGGCCAGATCGACGTAGGGCCTCAGGAATCCCGCAGCTTGCGGCGCCACGTACGGGACGTTCACAGGTGAACTGGGGAAGCGCCCCTCCAGGTAATCCACAATTGCCTCGGCCACGTCCAGCGCGACGTTCTCCTGTGCTTCGGCTGTCGAGCCGCCGAGATGCGGGGTGGCGATGAGCCTTCGATCAGCCACGAAATCAGCATCTCTCACGGGCTCCGTCTCAAAGACGTCCAGTGCAGCCCCGGCGAGCCGGCCAGCGGATAGCGCCTCCCGCAGGGCGGCCTCATCGATTAGGCCTCCGCGCGCGACATTGATCAGATACGCTTCCGGCTTGAGAAGGGCGAGCTCGCGAATGCCGATCATGCCGTGCGTTGCCGGGGTGAGCGGCGTGTGGACGGAGATAAAGTCGGCTGTTCTCAAGAGGTCGTCGAGCGACAGCAACTCGACGCCTATCGAGGCAGCGCCGCCGGCCGAGATGAAGGGATCATAGGCTACGACGCGCATCTCCAGGCCCTTGGCCTTGGACGCCACCAGTCGCCCGATCCGGCCGAGTCCGACCAGCCCCAGGACCTTGTTGCGAACCTCTATTCCCTGCAGCGAGCTCTTTTCCCATCTGCCCTCCTTCATCGAGCAGACGGCGGGTATCAGCTGGCGGGCCATGGCCAGGATCAGGGCGATTGTATGCTCCGCCACGGCGTTGCTGTTCCCGCTGGGCGCGTTGACGACCAGAATCCCGAGCCTGGTGGCCGCCTCAACGTCGATGTTGTCGACCCCCGTGCCGGCGCGCCCGACCACACGAAGCCGGGTCCCTGCCTGGAGCAGCGCGTCGTCTACCGTCGTGGCGCTGCGGACGATCAGGGCGTCATACTCGGGCAGGATGTCGCATAACTCTTGATGGGACAGCCTCAGCCTCTGATCTACCTCTGCATGCTCGCGCAGATAGGCCATCCCCGAATCGCCCAGCGTCTCCGTCACCAGTATGCGCATCTTGCCTCCCGGCTCCATGGTGCCTATCTCGGGTCGTCCAGCGGGTTGAACACGAGGCCCGTGAGCAGCTTTGGGTAAAAGTACGTGCTCTTCTGCGGCATGAACAGCCCCGTCGTGGCTGCCCGCCAGACTTGCTCCGTCGTCGTCGGATTGAGTATAAAGGCCAGTTCAGCCCGGCCTTCCCGAACCTCGCGCAGCGCGACGTCCGCATCTGTTGTGTAGGTCACCCCGGCGGAGGCAGCCAGATCCTCCTGGGAGATGCCGAGCAGTGGGCAGAGGATTCTTTCCTGTAGAGCGACCACATCGAGGGCCTCCAGAAGAGACTCTCCCTGGGGTCGGCTCGCGGAGGGCTTGCCGACTCCCGCCTTGAGCTTGAGCATGAAGTTGCCCATATCCCGAGTGTACATGGCCAATGACAGGGTGCTCTCAGCGGCAGATCGCAGGCGCTCTGCGATCTGGGAATGGTCCCAGAGTGGATAGATCTCAAACTGGCTACCGAGGGAGTGCAACAGGGCTTCCTGATCGAGGTTCGACTTATTGACCAGCCGATGCGTCGGCAGGATCACGAGGCCGGGTGCGTCGGCATTGGTGAGGTACATCATCACATAGTCCCAGGCCTGAGAGGCTGTAGCCAAGGGTTGCTGCGAGCGCATCTCCGCCTGGTAAGCGAGCGCCGTCTCGTAACGATGGTGCCCATCGGCGATCACGATGTCGCGCGAAGCGATCTGTGACCGCAACTCCTCCACACTCTCGGCATCGTCGATGCGCCAGAAGGTGTGTCGCACCCCATCCACTGGAACCTCGTCGAGCAGAGGTTCCTCCGGTGGCTCGAGAAAACGATCCAGAGTCCCCGCGGTGTCCGAATAGAGCCCAAAGACCGGGCTCATGTTGGCGTGCAGGGCTCTCGTGAGCTTGAGCCGGTCGGCACGATCTCCCGTACGCGTCCGTTCGTGTGGGTGAACCCCCTGGCCCCAAGGGGCCAGGCGTACCGCCGCGACAAAGCCAGTGCGGGTGTATTCCTGCCCCTGCATCGAGAAGGACTGCCTGTAACCATAAAAGCCCGGCGTGGGATCCCTCAGGAGGACCCCCTGCTCGAGCCAGCGATCTCGCACAGCTGCGGCGAGCGCGTACCATTCATCTCCGTGGTCGACCGGTCCCTTATCGATGACGACCACGTTGTGAGGAGAGCGCTCAGCCAGAGCACGGCGTTGCTCCTCGTCGATGACGTCAAAAGGAGGGGCGAGTACCCCGGCAGAGAGGTGCGAGGGGGCGTAGCGAATGCCTGTGAAGGGACGTATCTCGGGCACGGGTATAGCCTCCCATCCCTGGGAATCGAAAAAGCCGACCAGTCAGCCGGGCTGCCATGGTCGCAGCCTGGCACTGTCGGCGCTGTTGCCTGGCCGGCCTTCCTGGCCGGACACTAGGGCATTCTAGGCACGACGCGATGGGGTGTCAAGACAACTGGCGCGGTAGAGGTGGTGGCGCATGGTTATCAGAGGCACAGGCACCTCACGACGGGCCGGCGCGACGAGCGCTTCGGCCCCGGCCCTCCCTGGACCTGCTCGTGTGAGCACAGGCTCAAGAGCAGATGCCTGACCCGGCCCGTCGCTCAACTGTGTATCAGGGGGTCTCTGGCTGGATCACCCTGTCATATACGATGCTGCGGGAGCCTTCTTCGATGGAGAGTATCCCAGCGCCGTTGGCCGCGAGGAGCGCTGCTCCCAGAGCTGCGGCCTCCGTCGTGCCTGCCAGGTGCAGCGGCAGGTCAAAGCGATCCGCCACGATTGCAGCCAGCAAAGGGTTCAGAGTCAGCCCGTTTCCAGCGCCCACCAGCGTGGACCGGCCACCGGATAGTGGGCGCATCGCCGCGTACATCTCGCCAAACCCCTCAGCGATTCCCTCGAGCAAAGCTCTCGCGAGATGCCCAGGGGTAAAGTTCGTCGGACCGATGCCCGTAAGGCTCGCCCGCGTATCCGGATTGGTTCGGGTGCCGGTGAACAGCGGCCTGCAGCGGAGGCCGTCGGCACCGGGCGGCGTCGCCTCGGCCAGCTTGTTCATGCGTCCGTAAAGGTCATCGCACGTACTCATGTCATAGATCGTCTGACCTACGCTCTCAAAGAACGATCTGAGGTAGGCATAGGCACGCCCACCGTAGAGACCGGCACCCACCAGAAGGAAGAGGCCGCCAAAGTAAGCCCGGGTCTCGAGTCCTTCGGCCGTGCCGTAGGTTGGGATCACCACCGAGACCTGCCCCCCGGTGCCGACGTTCACGAGGACGCTCCTGCCGGGGTCTCGCACGGATCCGGCGAAGCTAGCCTGGTTATCGCCGGCCGCGACGCAGACCGGTACCCTGGGCAGGCCCGTAACTCGCGAGATGGCCGCGTCAAGCGTGCCGAAGGGAAGGCCTGCAGGATGGATAGGCGGGAACAGGGAAGGGGGCAACTTGAGTCGTTCGATGATCTCCCATGCCCACTCACCGTGGACGATGTCCACCAGTCCAGAGCTGGCTCCGTCGGTTACGTCTGTGACCGGAGGGCATCCCGTTAGCAGCACGAAAGCGGCATCCGGTATGAGGCAGGCGTGGGCGAACTGGCGAGGGCCGGACGCCTGTCTCAAGACCCAATACAGCGAAGGGCCCATAAAGCCGGCGGCAGGGCGGCATCCCGTGTGCACAAAAGCGCCTTCGCCGCCAGCCTCGGCCACAAAGGCCTCCAGCCAGGTGGCTGTGCCGGAACCGTATGGACAGAGCGTCCGTTGATCCTGCCAGGTGATCGCGCGGCCGGCGGGGTATAGCTGTTCATCGAACAAGGCCATGCCGTGTTGCTGTCCCGTCAGACCGATCGCTCGGACTGCCTCTCGATCGGGCAGGGCGGCAGCGATTTGCCCAAGGAGCTCAATCAGCTGATCGTGCACGATCGCCAGATCGAGTTCGGCACCCAGGAGCCCCCCCGGCAGATCTTCGTACAAGGCACCCCGGTTTGGCAGAACAGCCTGGGTGACAACGCGCTGCTCGTCAGCATCGAATGCCACGGCGCTCAGGCTCGTCGTACCGATATCGAGGCCCAGGACGATGCGCATCGGAACAGCCCTCCCTGTAACGTGTCTCTGCGAGCATTATAGAGTGTAGATGTGGCTGGCTCAACCATCCGTGGCCAAGGATGAGTCCTTGTCGCTTGCGTCGGCGAAGCCTATACTCGTCGCAGGCTACCAGAGGGAGTAGATGCATGGAAACGAGTGGAATCGTCGTCAGCATGGTCATCCCGGCATACAATGAACACGAGGCCATCGGGCCAGTGCTGCGGGACCTGATTGTCGTCATGGACGGGCTAGCACTGGGCTATGAGATCATCGTGGTGGATGACGGTTCGACGGATGACACCGCTGCGCAGTCATCCCGGTACGACAACGTGAGGGTTATCTCACACACCCAGAACAGGGGCACTGGAGCCGCTCGGACGACGGGTGTCCGGGCAGCGTTGGGCAAGTACATCGTGATGACCGACGCCGACGGGACCTACCCGGCCGGTGCCATCCCCGAGATGATCCGTGTTCTTGACGAAGGGGCTCACATGGTGATCGGGGCCAGGGAAAGAGAGGCGGGCACCGTGGCATGGCTCCGGCGCCCGGCAAAGGACTTTATCCGCAGGCTGGCTTCGTACATGGTAGAGTACCGCATCCCAGATCTGAACTCTGGGCTGCGCGCCATGCGTAAGGATCTCGTAGAACGCTTCTATGGAATTCTACCCAACTCGCACTCGTGGGTGAGCACCATCACGATGGCCGCTCTGAGCAGCGGGTACATGGTGCGCTGGATCCCTATCGAATATCACGAGCGTATCGGTCGCAGCACCTTCCATCCCGTGCGGGATACATACAACTACCTGACTCTGGTGATCCGCACGATCATGTACTTTAATCCGTTAAGATTGTTTATTCCCGCATGCGGGTTACTATTTCTCGCGGGGTTCATCAAGCTGGTTGTTGATCTGTTTCGTTTTCAGTTTACCGGGCATGTTCCGGCTTCGACCGTGATCATTCTGCTCGGCGCGGTGCAAGTTGCGGCCATCGGATTGCTCGCGGACCTCATCGTCAAAGTGAGTAGGCTTCGCAACTGACGCAGGCCGCGTCGGCGATTTGCCATGAGAACCGCATGCACCTATACTCTCCCTGTCGTCGGGGCGTAGCGCAGTCCGGAAGCGCGCACGGTTCGGGTCCGTGAGGTCGGAGGTTCAAGTCCTCTCGCCCCGACAGGCGGTAACGACAGGGGGGGATATGGCTATGGCCATATCCCCCCCTGTTTTGGCGCGGACCGATCCCCGAGCGTCTTCGCCCGTTCTAGAGGGAATACGACGACAAAGGTGGCGCTGCTGTAGAGCAGGTAGAGGGTATAGAGACAGAAGGCCCCCACGGCGAACAGTCCCCCGCCGTGTGCCGCCATAAAGCGCCAGAGCGCCCTGTTCAGAAGGGCGACTGCCCCCAAGCAGAGTAAGCACGCGATCACTGCAGGCCCCCAGAGCGGAACGGCGGCCAAGGAGACCAATCCTGCCCATGCGAATGCAGCGCTCCAGCGGCTGCTGACGGCCAGGTTCAGGTCGTCCGGGAGACTGCCCGCATGGGCGATCAGCCGTGTCCAGGGTATCGCCCGGTCCAGGATGTCCGAGCGAATCATCTTCCTAAATGACCAGCGCTTCAGGTGCGTGCCCTGTATCTCCGGGGCAACATGAACGCGGTGGCCGGCGTGCGCCAGACGAATGCCCATATCGATATCGCGCACCGTGCGCGCGTTGGTGCTGAACCCGCCCACGGCGTCAAAGGCAGAACGCCGGATGGCGCCAAGGCCCGTCCAGAACGAAGCGGCCTCTCGCTTTGCGTGTTGGTGGACATAATGGTGCATCAGGTTCTTGTAGCGGGATACCCAGTGGGGGGCTGCCGGGGCATCATCATAGGAGCCAAAGACCGCTGCCACCGATGGGTGATCGCACAGGTACGTGACGAGGCGATCCAGGGCGTCTTTGTGGACTCGCACGTCCGCATCGACAAACACAAGAATCTCGCCCCGGGCGCGTGATACACCCCGGTTTCGCGCCACAAAGGAGCCCTGTGGTCCGTCGGGCAGGCGCAGCTGCAGCACCGGTAGTGTCTCTGGCGGCTCCGGCAGTGGCTCGCTGCTGCCGTCATCGATGACGATCACCTGATCGGGAGGTCGCGTCGAGCGTGACAGCGCGGCGTAGCATACCGCCAGGTTGGCGCTATCGTTGTACACCGGAACGATTACCGTGAGCGTTGGTTTCATGACAGGTGAGAGATGCAGGCTTTGAACTTGCCTGAGCGGCCCACGGGGATGTACTCGAGCCGCTCGATGGCTATCACGGCCTCGGGATGGATCATCTGGCGGAGGTGGAGCGCCAAAGCGGTGGCCAGGGTGTCCCAGTCCACCTGGCTGTCGGGCACCACGCGCACGGTGTAGCGATAGAGCGTGTATTGCTCCATCTGCCACTGGACCAGATGGCGCCGGTACGCAAAGCCCTTGATGAGCCCATCCATATGGGTGCGCTGCCCGCCGGGAAGTACGAGAAGGTCAAACGCGCGCCCCACGATGGCTCGAATGGTTGGCAAGGTCCGGCCGCAGGCGCAGGGGCCCTCCCCGAGGATAACGAGGTCACCCAAGGCATAGTTGAGCAGCACTGTGCCATGGTTCACCAGGTTTGTGAGTATGATGCGCCCCTGTTCTCCCGGGCGAACGTCCACTCCGTCGTCGTCTACCACGCGGAAAGCCACCTGGTCTATGCATACATGGAAGCTTTGTCGCAGCTCGCACTGATACGCAATTCGCAGGAACTCGCTCGCCTGGTACGAGGACACGACCGGGATGTTGTACCGCTCCTCCAAGAGCACTCGATCCTGCTCAGGCAAGTTCGATGCTCCGTAGGTGATCAACAGGGGCCGGTAGAAGGGAGTTCCATGCTCGTGGGCGTAGCGATAGAGAGCGCCCAGCGTCGCACCATATCCGCCCAGATGGTCCGGCCGGTACGCATCGATCTGCTCGAGTATCTCGTCGAAAGAACTGGTGGACAGGGCGCGAGAACGCTCATAATCCACGCTCCTCGGAACCCAGGTGTTGGCCTCGTAGAAGGCGCGCAGGGCAATCGCCACGTTCTCCGGGTTGGATACGGACATCTCCCGGTAGCCGAACGTCTTCCCGACAAAGCGCGCCAACACCTCGCGATAGCGATGCTTGCTGGCCAGGATGCGGCAAAGTGCGGCAGTATCCCAATGAACAAGCTTTGAGTTCCCAGACACACCGCTGCTCATCAGCATGGCCCCTGACCCGGCTCGATATCTTTGAGACACAAAGCTGTCCGGCGCGTGGCAAAGCGCATCGGCCTCCACGATCGGCAGTTTCCTGAGATCGTCTGCGCAACGTATCTGCTCTGGTCGCAGGTGTTCGCGGTCGAACAAGTCCCTGTAGTACGGGAACGTGTCGTAAGCATAGTGGACGATCCGCCGCAGTCTCCGGCTCTGGAGGGCGGCGAGCCGCTCCGGCGGCCAGTAGGGCAAGGAAGGCTCACGGAAGGCCTGCCAACCCGTGAAGGCCGACCAGAAGAGGCGCCGTGCCATGTGGAGCGTTCCATCAGGGTTCACTGATCTCTCCCGGGAGTGGTTTGGCGGCCAATGCGGCAACGAAACAGCCCGTGGCGTAGCGCCAGCGTGTGTCCGCACACCGTTGCATCGCAAGCAGTGCTCGCTGGAATGCCCGCGTGAGCCAGCGCCAGCGGATGAGGCTTGCCAGTCTGGCGCAGGCCACGCCCATCATTCTGGGGTGGTGTACTAGAGCGGATTGCTCCCGCACGAGAAAGCCGGCGGATTCGAGCTCTCGCCGCAACTGGGCGGGAGAGTACGATGCGCCGATATAGTAGGGAGCGATCCGCATCCGGATTGCGAGGCGTCGAAGTGGATCCCCGATGTTGCTCCGGTTGGCCAGTGTGATCAACAGCACACCGCCTGGGCGCAGCACCCGGAGGATCTCCCGCAGGCTGACGGCCAGATCCGCGCGATCCTCAAAGTGATCGAGCGTCGAAGGCGAGAACACAAAGCCCAGGCTGGCGCTGGCGAAAGGCAGGCGCCGTGCATCCGCGGATACAAAGCCGCCATAGGGCTCCGGCTCCTGTTCCATCGCCCGGCGAGCCATCTGCGGTGAGAGATCCATACCGTAGGTGTTGGCGGGAGGAGATGCGATGCGCCAGAGCAGGGAGTCCACGCCGTTCGATTCCTCAAAGAGGTCGGTCTTCAGGGCCGGTACCGGAGGTACCGGGAGCCACCGAGCGAAGAGGCCAAGGTATGCCTGGGTCTTGAGATCGCCCAGGAATCTATCCAGGTAGTGCCCGCCAGCATCCATCGATTCCGAGACGGTGTCCCAATAGCCGGCACCCAGGGCGTCAGCATGATCTGTGGCTGTGGCGCCGCCGCGAAGCCTCTGACTCGCCATCGCTTTCAGCCTACGGCCTGAGCATGATCGGCGTTGACCCGCCATAAATCGTGATGCTCACCTGCCAGGTTTCGTGCCGCCAGGATGCCCGTCAACATGGAATGATCGAGGTTGTTGTAGCGGTGCATGCCCGCTCTGCCGATCGTCTGAAGATTCTCGAAACGGCCCAGGTAATCCCGGATCCGCTCCACGTTCTGCCGGTACTGGCCGTCATATACGGGATATGCCTTTGGATGGCGAACCACCTTGCCGCCGGTCACCCACCGCGCCTGCAAGAGGCCAAGGCTCTCCATCTCAGACGAAGCGAGCCGGAACAGGGCCTCATCGTCCAGTGACCAGAGGTCGTCTCCAACCGTCGCAAAGTACTCGACGCCGACGCTCGATACATCCTCCGATGGCAGGAGGGCTCGGCTCCAGTTTCCAAAGTTCTGGACGCGTCCCGCCCTGATCTGCGGCGTCTGCACGTAGATCCAGTGGTAAGGAAACAGCTCCGGTCGTGCCACAGCGAGCTGTACGATGATGAACCCGCGGTACCTGAGACCTCTGGCGCTCTCGACGATTCTCTCCGGAGGCTCCGGACGAAGGCAGCGCAAGAGCTCGTCCAGCGGCATGCTCGAGATGAACGCGTCTGCACTCATCTCTCGAGGCTGGCCCTGATGCCGATAGACGATGGACTGCACGCGACGTCCGTCGTGATGGAGCTCCGTCACGTAGGCGTCCATGAGAAGGTCCCCTCCGTGTGAGCGAAGATCCTCCGCGAACCGCTCCCACATCATGCCCGGGCCCAGTCGGGGATAGTAGAAGGTATCGCTCAGCGTCTTGGCATCTGGGCGGAAGCCCGCCGCGTTAAGCAGGGCATCCTTCAGCGAGAGGTTTTGTATGCGCTGGCTGGCCCATTCCGCCTGTATCTCGCTGCAGGGTATGCCCCAGACCTTCTCGGTGTATCCACGGAAGAACGCTTCGTAGAGTCGTCTCCCGAACCGGCGCGTCATCCACTGCTCCAGCGTCGCCTCTTCGGATGCGGGACCGAGCGCGGCTTTGACGTAGCTTCCCAGCATGAGCGCTCCCTGGATCGGACCAACGCCCAGGAGAGTATCCGCCAGTTCCAGTGGGTAACGGAGGTACCCGTCACGGTACCGTATGCGGGATTGCCTCTGTACGGTCAAGAGATCGTTGCCCAGCGTGTCTTGCCAGAGCTGCTGAATCTCGGGCATCCGTGTAAGAAAGCGGTGCCCACCCAGGTCAAAGCGATAGCCCTCGTGGACAATGGTGCGCGAGAGCCCGCCGACCACGGGCAGGGACTCGAGTACCAGCGGGCGCAAGCCAGAACGGGCGGCTTCTCGCGCGGCGGTCAAGCCGGCAGGGCCAGCTCCGAGGACGGCCAAGGTCGACGCAGATGTGATGTTGATACTCCTATTCGCACCAGAGGGGCGGCCTCAGGGAAACCGGCGGCCCGCGGATCGATGACCCCCAAGTTATGCGGCCGGGCGGCTCTCGCTTGGCACGTGATCGCTGGCGGACGGCCGCGATGCCGTAATCGGCGTAAACCCTGAGGATTATATCACGTTCCCTCTCGGGCGGGCGAGGGCGGGGACGACCAGGCGACGTGCGCGTTCGCCGGCCGCGCGGGGGCGCCCCGGCGGCTATTGCGTGGGCTCCGCACCCGTGCTAGACTATGGCCCGCCACCGATCTGGAGTCAGGGATCGTGTGGTTCTGCGCACCAATGCGCGTCACGAGGTGGGCACAGGGCACAATACGTGGCCGTCACGGGCCCCTCGAAGCGTGCTCTCGATCTCGCAGGGCTTCCGGACGCCCCAGCCTGACATCGAATGCGAAAGAGCGATCCTCACACGGCGTGGTTTCCTGTCACCACGGCCGGTCATCGTTAGCCGGGCGGTGTAATGAGTCGATGGTCTGCCCTTTGCGAGCGGTTCGCCGCAGCGCCTGATGGACGCGCCCGCCAGGGGGCGTCTCTCATATGCCCGATCACACGTCGCGACTGGCGCGTGTTCGCAGGTCTCGTTGTTCTGTTCGTGGTAGCCTACAGTTACCTGGTGCCCTACACCGTCAGCAACTGGCCGGCCACGGGGGACGAGCCGCACTATCTCGCGCTGGCAGAGAGCCTGTCGCGCGATGGCGATCTGGACCTCTCCAATAACCCGCCGCCCTGTGGCATCAGCCCTCACGCACAGATCCGCGAGGATGGCCTTTCCAGGCCCATGCACATGATCGGCCTGCCGCTGCTCATCGCCTGGCCCTACGCGTTTGCAGAAAGGGCGGGCGTGGCCCTGGCGATGTCGATGCTGTCGGCGCTTGCGGTGGGCCTGACCTTTCTTCTGGCGCAGCAACTCACAGGCAATCGTGCCGTCGCGGTTCTGGGCGCCGTCGCCCTTGGCGTGACGCCGCCATTCACCGTGTACGCCACGATGATCTACCCGGAGATGCCCGGCGCACTGCTCGTGGTGCTCGCGCTGGTGATCCTCAACCAGGCAACTGACAGGACGCTCTCCTTCCTTTCGCTGGGCCTGGCGGCGGCGGCTTTGCCCTGGCTGGTGATCCGGTTCGCGCCCATTTCCGTGGTGCTCGTCGGCATTGCCCTGGTGCGTGCTCGCACACATCCTGCACGCCTCAGGCTGATGGCCGCCATCGTGCTGCCGTGTGTTCTCTCGGCGTGTCTGTATTTGCTCTATTCGCGGCATATGTATGGCAGTTGGTCGCCACTCGCGCTTTACGGCAGCCCGGCAGGCCAAGAGCGCGGATTCTTCTTGATCGCCTGGGCCAAGTCGACCTTGGGATGGCTGCTGGATCAGCGCAATGGGCTGCTGATGTATGCGCCGGTGTACCTATTCAGCGTTCCTGGTCTGGCCTGGCTGTTCCGGCGGGGGCCTTCTGTGGGATACCCCATGGGGCTCGTCCTGGCCACAGCCCTCCTCTTTGGCATTGTGATGCCTGGCTTCTGGGTGCAGTGGCAGCCGGCTACACGGTACCTGGTGGTTGCGCTCCCGCTTCTGGCTGTCGGTATCGGAGTCGTTGCCGTGCAATCGCGCAGCGTGTTTGTTCACGGGCTGCTCCTGCTGGCGATTGTGGCATCGGTCGGGATCAGCGCCGTCATCTATGCGCAGCCCTGGCTTGCCTACAATGGTCCCTTTGCGGCCGCTCAGTTGTATGAGGCACTTCCTCGCCTCGGATCCTTTCGACCGGCAGCCGTCCTCCCTCTTGCCGAGAGCCACAAGACGTACAAGGATAGCCGGTATCCGCCGGAGTTGCGTGATCGTTTGGCTGTGCCTGAGGACGTGCTCTACTTTCCCGGGGTCGAAAGCGTGCGGGCGGACGGGGGCCAGGTGGCGAGTGATGTGGCGGCCTCGCAGGGCTATACCACGCTGTTTGGCTCCGGGACTACGGAAACCGCATCGGGCTCTCTCGCGGCCCGCATCACCCATGAAGCGCTGCCGGGGCGTTACGTCGTGCAGTTGCGCGCCCGGCTGTCAGATGTTGCGCCAGATGCGCAGGCCGATGCACGCCTGGACCTTGCCCTGCTCAGCGATCGAGCTGACTCGCCGGCCTCAGTCCTCGCCTCTCTGGTGGTCTCGAGCGATGATCTAGGCGGCGAGTACCGATCGTACAGTCTGGTCTATGAGAACCGCGAGGCTCAACCTCTGGCCGTTCGCCTCAGCTACAACGGGACCCGCGCTGTCTGCATAGACGCCATCGAGGTGGCTCACGAGCCCTTCTTTTCCGATGGCACCGGACTCATGCTGGCGTGGGCCCTGGTGGCATGCGTGATCGTCAATCTGGCGTACCGGTCACTCGATAACCGGGCCGCATCCGCTGGCATCCGGCGCGTGGCACCGCGCCTTCTCGGGCTGGTCTGCCTGGGAGGAGGTGCTTTGCTGGTGATCGTGTTCGGCATCGCACTCTGGAGTCCCTCATGGCGCCTGGACGGGGAATCCATGCGGAGGGGCCTTGGGGGCATTCGTGTGGATCGGGAGGCGGATAACTGGCTGGCGGTCGCCACCGTTCAGGCGGGACTCTTTGTCCATGGGCCCTACAATTGCATGCCGGCCGGGGAGTATACCGCTGTGTTCCGGCTTCGCGTCGCCGGCCCCGTCTCCTCGCCGGGACCTGTGGCCGCGGTGGAGGCCGCTACGGATGATGGCGCCACGCTCCTGGTCTCGCGCCCGATCGAGCTGGAGGATCTGAGCCCGGGAGAGTATAGCGACGTGGCGCTCGGCTTTGTTCTCTCAGAGCCGGGGGTGTTGGCGCTCCGGCTACGGACCACCGGCGTAGGGGAGGTCCACCTGGACTATGCTGAGATCACGCGAGCAGAGCCCAGGGGCTTGTTCGGCCAAGCGCGGCCTGCAGTGGGGCAAGTGTGTACGGCGCGCGGTCGGTTGCTACCGTGGAGTGTGGAATCCCCGCCAGGGTATCTTGCCTTGTCTTCGGAGGTGCCATGACTATGACCGTCAGGCAAAGCGTGGCGATCCTGGCCTCCTCGGTGCTGGCAGGGGATGCCGTCAGCAGGCACATCGTTGATATCGCCCAAAGCCTCATGCGCGCCGGTTACCCGGTCCAAGTCTGTTACAGCGGCGTGTATACGCGTGAGGAACCGGATATCCGGGCCATCAGCGTCAGGGTCGTGCCGGGAGATCCGCTTCCGCAGGCGGACCTCTATCTCGTAGAGTACGCGAGTTGGTTTCCGCTGGCCGAGCATCTGCGATCCTATCCGGCAAGGAGCATCTTTTGGTATCACGGTGTGACCCCTACTGAGTTCTGGGAGAGCGATGCGGATCGCCGGCACCAGGAGAGAGCGGTCCTCGGCATAGGATTGGCTCACTATGCCGATGCTGTGGTGGCCTGCAGTCCCTTTGGCGCGGCTGAACTCTCTGATCACGAAAGAGACCTGACGGGTCGGGTTCGCGTGATCGCCAATGCCGTGGACTATCAGTCTTTTTCCGAGCGGCCCTCGGAGCACGATCTCGAGGATCTGCGCACTCAGCTGGGGGCGACCAATCGGCGCGTCCTTCTCAGTGTAGGTCGCCTGGCCGCTAACAAGCGTTTGGATCTCCTGGTGTCGGCTCTTGCTCGGCTCACCGCCCGGCACAAGGACATCCTGCTCCTGGTGATTGGAGACGATCGCTCCGCGCCCGCGTATGTGGCGTACGCGGAGGAGATCAGGGCGCAGGTGCGGGAACTGCACCTGGAGGATCACGTCCGGTTTCTTGGGAAGGTGCCGCGTGTGGAGCCCTATTATCATCTCGCCGATGTCCTTGTGCTTACCAGTGAGCATGAGGGATTTGGCCTTCCGCTGATCGAGGCGATGGCGGCCGGGGTCCCGGCTGTTGCCAGCGACGCAGGTGCCATGCCCTGGGTCATCGGTGCGGATACGGAATCGCCGGCTGGCCTGCTGTTCGAGAGGGGTTCCGAGGAGTCCCTGGCCAGGGCGATCGACTCGATACTGACTGACCCTCGCCTGGCCTCCGAGCTGCGCCGGATCGGGCGCGAGCGTGTGGGGCGTTATGGGCTTCAAGCCTTTGGCGATGCGACCGTGGGACTGGTGCGGGAGGTTCTCGCAATGGGACCGATCCTTAGGCGGCCGTCGCGACCTCCCGAACAGGTCTTTTCGCGGGCAGACGTGTCCCTGCGCGAGTACCGGGTCCGGTCACGCGTGCCGCTGATCGGGCCGTTTATCGCGTGGTTGCGCGTTCAACTCACCTCGCACATCAAAGAGCCCTATCTCGATTCAATCGTCGAGCGGCAGGTGCTCTACAACATGTCCATGACCAAGCGATTGCTTCGCCTGGAGGAAGCGATCTCCAGCCAGGCTGAGGAGCTCGCGCGGTTTCAGGAGGAGATCGAGCGTCCAAGCCGTCGTTCTGTCGACGCCGCCGAGCCTCCCAGTGGAGCAGGTGAGGCATGAGCCAGCGCGGTCCGCGCGTTACGATACTGGTCCACTCCGTACTCGCGGGCGACGCAACCGGGAAGCACACGTGCGACGTGGCTCGTGCGCTTCAGCGGGCGGGCCACCAGTTGCGTGTGTGCTATGGAACGCTCTTTACGCGGAGGGATAAGGGGATAAGGGCCATCAGCAGCCGCGTTCGGCCCGGCGATCCCCTGCCAGCCTCCGATGCGTACATTTTGGAGTACTCGGGATGGTACCCGCTCGCCGAGCGTTTCCGCCATCTCCCGGGCAAGAAGGTCTTTTGGTACCATGGCGTAACCCCACCGGAGACCTGGGGGACCCGCACTGATCTGGACGCTCTGGAGCGATCGGTGTACGGTTGTGAGCTTTCGCGCTACGCGGACCTTGTCGTGGCGGATAGCCCTTTTGGCGCGAGAGAGCTGTGGTCGCATCAGGGCGGACTGCAGGATCGTACGCGCGTCATCGGGCTCTCTGTCAGCACGCGCTCCCTCCAGTCGCCTGCACTCGATCAGGAGGCGCTCGCACTGCGCGGGCAGCTGGGCTTGGGGGACCGCAGAGTCGTACTGTATGTGGGGCGTCTGGCAGGGAACAAGCGCATCGATCTCCTGATATCTGCGCTGCATCTGCTGCGAGAGCGCCTGCCGGACACGATGCTTCTTGTGGTGGGCGATGATCGCTCTTCTCCCGCTTACGGAGAATATGCGGCACAGCTCAGGGCGCAGGTGCACAGCCTGGGGCTCGACGACCGTGTGCTCATGGTGGGTAAAGTGCCTCGCATCGAGCCGTACTACCGCTTGGCAGAGTGCCTCGTGCTTCCCAGCGACCACGAGGGGTTTGGCGTGCCTCTGGTGGAGGCGATGGCCGCCGGGACTCTGGCGATCGCCAGCGACATCGCGGCCATGCCGTACGTCATGGGCGCGGAGGCTGGTGAGCCCGCCGGTCTGCTCTTCAAGGCCGGGTCTGCCGAAAGCCTCGCGGAGCAATTGAGTGCCCTCTATGAGGACCCGGAACGGGCGGCCATCTTTCGCGACCGCGGGCGGAAACGCGCGGCGCTCTTTTCGCCGGAGGTCTTTGCGGCGGACACACTGGATATGATACAGTCGCTTCTCGCTGGAGGAGCGAGGCCGGATACAGAGGGCGAGCCGGCTGATCCGTGGAGATTGCGGGCGGACGTCGCGCTGCGAGAGTATCGGGCAAGATCGCGCGTGCCTGCGATCGGACGCCTCATCGAGTGGGTCCGGGAGAACATGACCACGCACGTCAAAGAGGCTTACCTGGATCGGATCGTTGAGCGGCAGGTACTCTACAATCTGTCGACGCTGGAGCGCATTGAGCGCCTGGAGACCGTTGCCGCCGAACAGGCCGCGCTGATCGAGGCCCTCAAGACTCTGTTGCGGGCCGAGGTGGCTGGAGAGGACTTGCCACCGGGGAGCCGTGTGCCGTGTTCCGAAAGTGCCCAGCGGCCAAGTGAGAAACGCACATACGAGGAATAGCATACGCACATGACGACGGGACTCTCCTTTTCGCACGTATCCAAGCGGTTTACCGTCCAGCATGACCGCGCACGATCCTTCCAGGATCTGATGCTGCGCATGCTTCAGCGGCAGGGCCGGCATCTGCCACGCGAGTCATACTGGGCGGTGAACGACCTGTCCTTCGACATAAAGGGCGGCGAGACGGTGGCGATTGTGGGCAACAACGGCTCGGGCAAGAGCACCTCTCTGAAGCTGATGACCCGGATCCTCACGCCTACTCGCGGGACGGTCGACGTGCGAGGGCGGGTCTCGGGCCTTCTCGAACTCGGGGCGGGGTTCCATCCTGAGCTGAGCGGGCGAGACAACGTCTACCTGAATGGCGCCCTCATGGGCCTCAAGAAGAGGGATATCGAGCGCCGGTTTGACGAGATCGTCGCTTTCTCTGAGCTTGAGAGGTTCATCGACGTCCAACTCAAGTTCTACTCCTCCGGCATGGCGATGCGCCTGGCGTTCTCCATCGCAGTGAGCGTGGATGCGGACATACTGCTGGTGGATGAGGTGCTCGCCGTCGGAGACCCCGCGTTCCAGGTAAAATGCCTGCACAAGATTCACGAGATCATGCAGGAGGGGGTGACGATCGTATTCGTCTCGCATGATCTCGATGCCGTACAGTCTCTGTGTCAGCGTGCCGTTTGGCTGGATCGAGGCCGGATGATGATGGACGGTGAGTGCGGAGAGGTTCTGGATGCCTATGTCGCGAGTGCGCAAGAGGAGGACCAGGATGTTCAAATCCTCTGATGCGCTCTTTCGCAGGCCGTGCCCGCGATCCGGCTACAGGTGGGAACCATGCTGACGCGAATACGCGAGGTGTACGCCTACCGGGAGTTGCTGGGGATCCTGGTGATGAGGGATCTCAAGTTGCGCTACAAGAACTCCGTACTTGGTTTCTTGTGGTCTCTTGTAAATCCGATGCTTCTTATGCTCGTCTTTACCATCGTATTCACTGTGATGATCCCGAATCTCAGTGTGCCCAAGTTCCCCGTCTTTGTTATGTGCGGTGTTCTGCCATGGAACTTTTTCTCGACTGCGGTGACGAGCTCTATCCTGTCCGTCTCGCACAACGGGCATCTCATTAAGAAGGTCTACTTCCCTCTCGAAGTATTGCCTCTTTCCACGGTTCTTGCCAACTTTGTGAACTTTTGCCTTGCCTTTATCGTATTATTCGGTATGATACTGGTCTTTGGCGTGCCGATTACTCCGGCTGTGTCCCTTCTCCCTGTCGTCATGCTCATTCATCTGATGTTCACGGTTGGGATCTCTCTCCTGCTATCGACTCTCAACGTCTTCTACCGTGATACCGGGGTTATCATGGAGGTCTTGCTGCAGGCCTGGTTTTTCTTGACCCCGGTCTTTTACCCGATGGAGATGCTACCAGAGTGGGCGCACATCGCCGGCCTCCTCCTGCCCGTGCGTCGACTTCTCTACATGCTGAATCCGATGGCCTCTATCGTAGCGTCGTACCGTTCCATCCTGTACGGCTCGACGGTGGGCACGGCCGCGCACATCCCAGCCTGGGATTTTACGCTCCGCACGGCCTTGACTTCGGCCGCGTTCCTCGCCTTTGGGCTCTGGGTGTTCGGCCGCTTCCGCCAGCGGTTTGCCGAAGAGGTCTAGGCGCGTCCGACCGTTTTCCGAGCAGCCACGGATTCAGCATATAGCGCCCCGAGCTTTTCGGCCTGCTCGTTGACATCGGGCACGCGTGGCAGGGCAGAGGCGTATCGGCGGCAGAGATCGGGTTGGCTAGCGAGTTCACGGAGGATACGGCGGAGCTCTGTCACGTTCCCCGGATCGAACAGCCGGCCATCTATCCCATCGCGGATGCGCGTAAGGGCTCCGATGCGGCTGGCTACGACGGGCACCCCCATGGCGTGGGCCTCATCCACCACCATGGAGTAGGTCTCGCTGACCAGCGAGGGCACGATCAGGCAATCGATCGAGCGGAGCGCATCCCCAACCCGGTTCGACGGAACGGGTCCACAGAACGAGACGCCGGACCTGGCTCGCTCGCGCAACTCTCGGACGTACGCGGGAAACGCCTCTTCATCGCCAATGAGCCTCAGACGCGCCTTCGAGGGCATCTCCTGGAAGGCGTCAACGAGGGTCTGGACCCCTTTCGAGGGCGCCAGGGCCCCCAGATAGCCGAAGGTGATGCCTGCCGAGGGTTCCGAGATGCCGGCGCCGTGCGACCGCAGCCGTTCCAGGTCGACCCCGTTCGGCAGCACTGTGATCCGGCCCGCATCCATTCCCCATCGCACATACTGATCCCGTACGTGATGGCTTGGCGCTATGAATCGCTCGACAAAAGTCAGCATCCAGGTGATGTAGGCGTTTCGATACGCCATCGGCAGAGCGATGGCCGGGCGCAATGCGACGGGAAGCGGCCTGCTGCTGCGAGCACGCGCACACTCGGCACAGGCCCCGGATGGTCCCTGGCATACCGAATGGTCGACATAATCCAGCTGGCCCTGGGCACAGCGATACCAGTAGTCATGGAGCGTGAGAAAGACGGCACGTGCGCCCGAAAGGGCCAGCAGACGCACCGATGTGTTCTGGACGTGCTGGACATGCACGATCTCTGGATCGATCTGCGCAAGCATGCGGCGGTAGCTGCGCTCCGTCTCCGGATTCCGGAAGGTGCGCCAGAACTGGCCCAGAGGACCGAGAGGGCCAAAGGGCGGGGAGGCGGGTGCACGCCAGGCCATGTGCGCGTCGATCGTTTCCTGCGAGTCGTCGTTGACTGCGGCGTCGGGGAAGAAGACCGTGACGCTGTGGCCCTGCCGGGTGAGCGCCTCCGCCAGGCTGTGGGTGTAGACCTCGGTCCCCCCGACGTGTTCGGGCAGGTACTGGTGGACGACCAGTGCAATCCGCATCAGCTCTGGTCCATCGCCGCCGTGGAATGCCCGCGAGCGACCAGTACCCGCTGGTACAGCTCTTCCACCTGTGCATAGACGGCGGGCCACGTGTAGCGCGCCGCTGTCTTTGCACGCCCGGCATCGCCCATGCGGCGGGCCCGATCGGGATCCCCAAGGATCGTCTCGATCGCCTCCGCCAGGGCCCGATGATCGCCCCAGGGGACCAGAAGCCCGTCGACGCCGTGGTCGATCACCCCCGGTATGCCGCCTGCGCGCGCACCGATCACCGGCTTGCCGTGAGACCACGCCTCCAGGAGCACGATCCCGAAGGAATCGACCCGCGAGGGCAGAACCAACAGCTCCGCTCGCTCCAGGACGGTGTGCTTGACCTGCTCGCTCACGGGCCCCAGGAGCACGATCCCCGCCCGTTCGCGAGCGCTCATGCGTGCATAGTAACGTGCGAAGGAGTCGTCCAACGGGCCCATCAGCACCAGGGTGGGCGGCGGACTGGCGGTCCTCCGAAGCATTCGAACGGCATCTGCCGCGACGAGAGCCCCCTTGTCCTTGCTGATTCGGCCGACAAAGGCCACCACGGGTCCCTCGATATGCTGGACCGGATCAGGGCCGCCGGCAACGGCGGGGTGGGGATCGTAGCCCGATCCCACCGCGTGTACATGATCCGGCCGCAGCCCGAGCGCGATCAGCCCCTGGGCCTCAGCGGTGGGCAAAGCGAGGATCGCGTCGGCGCCTTGCATGGCCCTCAGCTGGTGAGGCATGGTGATGTTGCGCGTGACGCGAGCGCTCACCTCGGCGCCCAGATGTGCATAAGGCGTGACCACAAAGGGGATCCCGCGCTTCTGTGCCGTGCGCCAGGCCACGATCAGCGGGTACTCCCAGGATAGATTGTAGGCGTGCACCAGGTCTAGTTCGCCCAGCCTCTCGAATTCATCCTCAAGACTGGGGACGTTGGGGATCAGCCTGGCCATGCGCTCTAGCAGTGGGGTGGTCCTGGGTCCGAGCATGCCAAGCATGACCATGGCCTTGCGCCACAGCGTCAAGGTCGGCCATCCACCGGGAAGCCCCAGCGCCGGGCAGCGGAGTACGCGAATGCCATCCTCCACGCTCTCCGATGGGCGGGCGTGCCTTTGCCGGGGGTGCCAGCGCCAGAACTCGGCGTTCTCGGCGATATCGCTGGTGATGATGGTAACGGCGTGGCCCGCCTGTACGGCTGCCTCTGCAAGAGCCTGCGTATAGCGCTCTCCGCCGCCGATCTTGGGCGGGTACGAGGGGGTCGCGATCAAGATGCGCACGTCACAGCTCCCGGGATAGGTGCGTTTCGAGTGACGACGCCAACCGCTGGCCGGTATTCGAAGCGCCAGCGGTGCATCATGCGCCGGGCCGCCGAGCCCGGCCGTGTTCGGCGATCACCTTCTCGTAGAGGGCGGCGGTCTCCCTGGCCGTGCGCGCCCAGGAAAAGGTCCGGGCCCTGGCCAGGCCGGCCTCGCGCATCTGCTGCCTCACCGCGTCGTCCGCGGCCACCTGGAGGAGCACGTCGGCCATGTCATCCACGTCATGCGGGTCAAAGTACCGGGAAGCGTCGCCTCCCACCTCCGGCAGGCTGGAGGCCGAGCTGGAGCAGACCGGACAGCCGCTGGCCATGGCCTCCAGAACCGGCAACCCGAAACCTTCATAGAGGCTGGGCTGGGCTGTCAGCACGGCTCCAGCGTACAGGGCGGGCAAGTCTTCCTCGGCCACAAAGCCCGGCTGAATGACCCGTTCGCGCCAGCGCGATGATGCCAGGTGCTGATCGAACTCGTCAACGAGCCAGCCGCGAGCGCCAACGAGCACGAGCGCATCGATGATGCCGCGTTCGATGAGTGGACCGCTCGCATCGATGAGACGCGAGAGGTTCTTTCGGGGCTCCAGCGTGCCGAGCGCCAGTACGTAACGTTCGGGCAGGCCGTATCGGGTGCGGACATCCTGGATGCGCTCTGGGCTCTGGGGTGTGAAGGCTGGCGCTGCGGCCTCGGCGATCACCGTGATCTTGTCCTCCGGCAGGCCGTAGAGCTCTATCAGGTCACGGCGAGTGCTGTCCGAGATTGCGATCACCGCGGAGGCGCGACGGCAGAACAGGGGCATGGCTGCCCGAAGGTACATGTAGTTGGCGCGCTTGTGGTACTGAGGATAGCGCTGGAATATCAGGTCGTGGACCGTTAGCACTGTGGGTACCCGACCCACAGTGGGCAGGAGATGCTCTGTGGCGTGAAACAACTCCGCATCGGGCAGATGTCGGATGAGCCGAACGCACAACCCCTGGCTGGCCAGCACCATCGCGCGCCAGGGCTTGTACCCGTATGGGACTCCGACCGTCCGGTCGGAAAAGCCTTCCAGCGGTGCCCGCGCCCCGAGACCATTCTGGAATAGACCCAGTCGCTCTCCGAGCAGGGGATCGAGAGCCCTAACCAGGCTCGAGGCGTAGCGGCTCAACCCGGCTTTACTGTGGACGGCAGCTGACACATCGACGTAGATCGTCATCGTACGATGCGGGGGCCCAGCCGCTCAGTTGTCATCCTGATCCACCAGGTCGGCCTCCGTGAAGGATGCCTCCATATCCAGAGCCAGACCACCGGCCTTGGCTCCACGCAGTACAAAGCGCTCGGCGGCGCGCTGATCACCCGAGCGAAAGGCCGCAATCAGGCGCGGTAGATCCCGTTCGAGGATCTGCTGCCGCAGGTCGGGATCGATCGGACGTGAGGCCATGGCCAGGACGGCCTCCTCCGTGTTGTCCAGCCAGGCTTCGGTCAGCGGGTAGCCTGGCAACAGAGAAACCGCCAGGTTCTCAAAGCCGATCTGCGTCAGTGCCTGAGCGACGGCGGGCAGGTTCGCATAGAGTGCGGTGGGGCGCCCGATGGCCTGAGCCAGCCGTTCGATCAGCGCGTTTCTCAGGCGCCACGCCTCGTTGTACTCGGCTTCACTGGGCTGGAGCACGTCCGAAAGGCGAAGCCGGCCGCCGGGCACAAGCACGCGCCACACCTCCTCAAAGAAGGCCGGGAGAGCACTCGTAGGAACCTGGCGAATCGCGCTGCTTAACACCATCAGGTCGACGGTGCCATCCAGCAGCGGGAGCGCCCGAGGACGGGACTGCACAAACTGAAGGCCGGGCGTGGGGATGCGACGGGTCACGGACTCGATCTCGGCCATGCGGCGGCTGAGCGCGATCACCTGGCCCCCCGCGCTCAAGGCGTGCTCCGACAAGGCCTGAATGAGCAGGCCTTCGCCGAGCCCGATGACCACCGTGTTGCCCGACAAATCGACGCCCCTCCAGAGGGACCCGATGTCGCGCTCGGCTTCCTGTCTCTCGTTGCTCACCGCACCCACCACCTGCGAGACTGCGCCCAGTGTAAACGGCGGCGTGGGGCGTGTCAAACGGTCTCCGCGACAGGTTGACAGCTCCGATGGCCAGCGTTACGATGGATGCGTTCGGGTCAAACCCACAGATAGGAAGGTAAAAGGCTATGCAAGGGGTCAAGGCTCACCATGTGGCGCTGCGCACGCCCGATTTCGCCCGGGCAAAGGCATTCTACACCGAGGTGCTGGGGCTAAGAATCGCGGCTGAGATGCCTGGCCGCGATTGCGTCTTTATCGACATCGGCGGCACCACGATCGAGCTGATGGGCATCCCGGATCAGGTTCCCGGTGCCGAGGGGGCCTTTGCCCATCTGGCCTTTGAGGTAGATGATGTGATGGCCACCTATGAGGAACTCAAGGCGAAGGGCGTCGAGTTCTTTGTAGAGCCCAGAGAGGCGGGCCCCATGCAGGTCGCGTTCTTCCGCGATCCTGATGGCAATCCGCTGGAACTGTTCAAGAGCGACGTCTTTCGCTGGTAGCCGCGTGAACCGATAGGAAGGGAGGGTGATGCGCGACAGCATCACCCTCCCTTTGCATCCAGGCCAACATCCTGTGAAGCTACGTCAAGTACTCGCGAAAGTCCTCTGCGGCCTGGCCGGTGCTCTTTTGCGCCCAGAAGACGTTCGACCGGAACAGGCTCTCGAATGTGCCGGCATCGGACCAGAAACCCTTGAGTTCCGCCCACTTGAGGGAGCCCAGACGGATGTAGGCATTGTTGACGTCCGTGATCTCTAGCTCGCCCCGGGCAGAAGGCTCCAGAGTCTTGATGAACTCAAAGACCCGGTTGTCATAGAGGTACAGCCCGGTAACGGCATAGTTGCTTTTGGGCTCTCGGGGCTTTTCCTCAATGCCGATGATGCGCGACTGGTTCTGGGCGTCAAAGACGGGCACGCCAAAACGCTCCGGATCCGGCACCTGACGAAGGAACACCATCGCGCCGCCTGCAAAACCTTTGACTGAAGCCGAGATGTCCGCATCGGTGGTGTTGTCGCCCAGTATCACGGCAATATCGCCGCCGTCGGCAAAGTCCTCACACAGGCTGAGGGCATCAGCAATGCCGCCCTCCGTCGCCTGAAAGGCGTACTCGAGATGACGCAGGCCAAGGTCTTTTCCATTGCGCAGCACCCCGATAAAGTCGCCCGCGTGAGGGCCACCCGTCACGATCAGTACCTCGTTGATTCCCGCCTGGACCAGCGTCCGGATCGGATAGTAGACCATCGGCTTGTCGTAGACGGGAAGCAGGTGCTTGTTTGTCGCGTGGGTTAGCGGATACAGCCGCGACCCGAGGCCACCGGCCAGCACAACACCCTTCATGAGACCCTCCTCGTGTTCATCGCTCGCGTCTTGGGGCCACAAACCGCCCTTGGCCCACGGTTACCAACTGGTGTATCCCCCATCCACCAGGATGAGCTGCCCGGTGATCAGGTCAGCTGCGGGCGAAAGGAGGAAACGCACCGTGCCCAGGACGTCATCTGTGGTTCCAAAGCGTCCCGCTGGTATGTGGGGCAGGTTCTCCTGGATAAAGGTCGCGTCCGTGAACATATCGGTTGTCAGCGGCGTAGAGACAAACGTGGGCCCCACCGCGTTCACGGCAACTCCCATGGGAGCCAGCTCCACTGCGAAGGCCTTGGCCATGTGCGCCACACCGGCCTTGGTGATTGCATAGATCGACCGATCGCGCATGGCCACAGCGGCCAGCTGAGAGGCGATGTTGACGATCCGCCCGTGCTTCTGGGAAACCATCTGGCGCGCCACAGCCTGGGTGCAGAAGAAGGCGCCCTTGAGGTTGATGTCCACCATGAGGTCCCATTCGCGCTCGGTATAGTCCAGAACGGGCTTGCGGATGTTGATGCCGGCGCAGTTGACCATCCAGTCCAGAGCCTTGAACTCGGATACGGAGCGAGTTACTACCTCTTGAATGGAGGCCACATTGGTGACGTCAATTCCCAGAGCCAGAGCGCGTGTTCCACCGGCTCGTATGCTGTCGGCAACAGCCTCCGCATCCTGCAGTTTGGACGCCAAGTCGGCGACAACGACGTTTGCTCCCGCTGCGGCCAGCCCCAGAGCCAGAACTTGCCCGATGCCGCCCGCTCCTCCGATGACGAGGCCCGTCTGGCCGTCGAGCCTGTAGCTCGTATCACTGATCATATGGATACCTCCATGGGTGTTTGGCATATGCCTGCCCGCCATACTAGTCCATCCGTGTATGGATGTCCAGCGGAGGGCCTGACCGCGCTTCCCGGCGATTGACCGCCCACCAATGCGCTGGTATCATGGGCATACCGCGGATGCGAAGGCTGCGCCCCATGTTCTACGTTCGGTTACGCCGTCAAAGCGGTACGGGGAGAGTCGAACAGCATGTCGGAGAGGCCGTCTCCCACCATCGAGGATTATCTGGGCGTCATCTACACCCTGTTGCGAGACAGCCAGCCAGTGTACGGCCGCCGTCTTGCCGAGTGGATGGAGGTGTCGCCTCCTACCGTCACGGCCACGCTGCAGCGCATGGTCAGGGATGGCTGGGTGTTGATGGGCCAGGACAAGACGGTTCGTCTGACCGAGGAGGGGAGTGTTGCCGCCGCTTCGGTGGTGCGGCGACACATGCTGACCGAGTTGCTGTTAGCCCGAGTCCTGAACGTGCCCTGGTCCGAGGTGCATGGCGAGGCGGACCGGCTTGAGCACGGGCTTTCCTCTGAAACGGCGTCCCGCGTGGCGGAACTGCTCGACGGCGCTTTTGCCGATGGGACGGTGGCCTGCCCGCATGGGAATCCGCTGCCCGGGCAGGAAGCGAGAGTCGGCGCATCGCGGCCGCTGACCGAGGTCTCCCCTGGGCGGGAGTATGTCCTCCTGCGCATCCACGAAGAAGCGGAGCGCGATAGCGCCACGCTGGCGCTTCTTGAGGCTCAACACCTTCTGCCGGGCGCGCGGCTGACGGTGTTGGGGCTCGAGCCGCCTTCAGGGAGTGGTTTGATTGCCGTGTTGGTGGGCGGCGAGCGCGTGGTGCTGGAGGGCGCTGTGGCGCGCTGCCTCTGGCTTCAGGACCCTGAGTAGGCGATTATCCATAGCGCGACGATAGGAGGCGACATGGAGCAGCGGCGCAATCTTGCGATCGGTGTCGACCTGGGTGCCACAAGCCTCTATGTCTCGGTCGTGGACGTAAGCTCAGGCGAGCGCCTCGGCGAGGCTAAGGCTAAATCCCGGGCGGAGCTGGGGGCGGATGCCGTGGTTGGCCGCGTTGTCAAGGCCATCAAACAGGCCTTGCTGGCTGCGGGTGTCACGAAGCAGGACGTCCTCGGTGTCGGGGTTGGGGTGCCCGGGCCCGTGCTGGCCAGTCAGGGGCTTGTGCTTAGCCTGACCAACATGGGGCCAACATGGAACCAGTATCCGCTTGCGGCAAGGCTTTCCGAAAGGCTGGGCCTCCGTGTGATCGTGGATAACGATGTGAACGTCGGCGCTGTTGGTGAGCATCGCTTCGGCGCCGGGCGCGGCACCAGAGACATGATCGCCATGTTCGTGGGAACCGGGCTGGGTGGCGGGCTCATCCTGAACGGCGCGCTCCACACCGGCTTTCGCGGCTCGGCCGGAGAGGTCGGGCACATGGTTCTCCAGGCGGATGGCGCCCTGTGCGGCTGTGGCGAGCGGGGACATGCGGAGGCTTACGCGAGCCGAAGCGGCATCGAAAGGGCCATCAACGAGGCGATTGATGCCGGGGAATCGTCCATCATTCCTCAACTGATGAAGGAGCAGGGCCGCAAGAATCTGACCTCTGCGGTGCTCGACCGTGCCTATCAACAAGGCGACGCTGTGACGGTGCATGCGATCGATGAGGCGCAGAGGTACCTGGGTTTGCTGATCGCCAGTTGCGTCAATGTGCTGGATCCAGAGGCCGTGGTAGTCGGCGGTGGTGTGGTAGAGCGCATGGGGGAGGGCTACCTTGGGCGCGTGCGCGAGGTGGCCTACCAGCACTTTCTGAACAAGAACGAGAGCGAATCAATCCGCATCGTCGCCGCAGAGCTGGGTGATGCCTCGGGCTCGGTTGGAGCGGCGGTACTGGCTGCGCAGCGCCTCTCGCAGATGTAGCAAGGACCGCTACCGCCTGGAGGT
>JAAYAW010000015.1 GCA_012719135.1 Chloroflexota bacterium | reverse complement strand
CGCCATGGCAGCCCGGCAGTCGCTGCGCACCGGCGGGCAGTACGTTCCCCTATCCGACCTGCGGTTGGACGATCCGGGCTACGATGGGGCCGCGTTCGCGGCGGGGTACCGGCTGGAGAGGCTGGCGAGGGTGTAGCACCTGGAGGCGGCGGCACACGCGTGGGAGGTGTGCCGCCCGGCCTCCCTGTTGCCCCGATTGACTTCCACCACTGCGCCCCCTAGAGTCCTACCAAAGTGTCTGTCCACTGCAGCTACGCCGCCGGCTATGGCGAAGCCATCGCAGACTGCTCCGCGGCCGCGGGGCCATGGCCTCACACTGAGCAACTCTCAGGAGGTCAGTTATGGACGGCCGAGCTCTTCTGCGCGCGCTGTTGCTCCTCACGCTCGTGGCGCTGATCGCCGCCGCTCCGGTCCTGGCCGACGAACCGGCGCTGACGGAGCAGGCGGTCGTGGGCCTGGGCTTCACCTACCAGGGCCAGCTGACCGACGGCGGCGCCCCCGCTAACGGCGCCTACGACTTCCAGTTTCGGGTCTTCACGGCCGAGGGCGCCGCCGGCATGCTCCGGGGCGTAGTGAGCACCATCGAGGACATTGCCGTAGACGACGGCCGCTTCACGACTCTCGTCACGGTAGGCGACGTCTTCCACGGCGAGGAGTTGTGGCTAGAGGTGAGCGTGCGGCCCGGCTCCAGCAGCGGTCCTTTCCAGGCTCTATCGCCTCGTACCCGACTGGCGGCCGCTCCGTACGCCAGTGCGCTCCGGTGGGGAGCGAGCATGATCGGGAGCGGCACCGGGCTGTCGGTCTCCAATCGGGGCTCCATGGGGTCCCCGGCGATCATCGCGCATTCGGAATACACCGCCCTGCAGGGAATGGCCGTCCCGAATGGCACCGGCGTGTATGGTGGGACCGCGGCCGGCGTCGGCGTGAGCGGTGAGGCATCCACCGGGCCTGCCGGTCCGGGTACGGGCATCGGAGTGCTCGGAACGTCCCAGTCGGGAACGGGCGTGAGAGCCTGGTCCGGCACCGGGACGGCCCTCAACGCGGGGGGCACCGGCATCATCCAGAGCAGCGCCACCTCCTACGTTTTCGCGCCCGCCGCTCTGGCGCAGCTTCACGGCGCTACCACGGGCGCCACGCTCAAGTACTGGGGCCAGGGCAACGCCACCATTCAGGCTTCCGTCGAGGGGCAGAAGCAGCTGGTCTTGCCGATCTCGCTGCCGGGGGTGCTGTACGGCCAGCCGGTGACCGTTGGCGGCTATGCTTCGGGGTACAGCTGCACCGGTGCCGCCTCGATCGCCAAGGTGGAGTTCTACATCACGAAGCTGGACGGGAGCTACACCTACAGCATCTACACTGGCCCCTGGACGACTCCGGAGTCGGAGTGGGGCCTGATCAGCGCGTCCATCAGCCGGCACCTGGCAGCCGACGAGGGTCAGTTCGCCCTGCGGATCTACTGCGACATGCCGGCGGGCTCCACCATCCAGGTCACCGGGGCGAGGTTGGCACTCACTCACCAATAGCCCCCCGGCGCTGGACGACTACCAGCGCTATGGGGCATTCTTGGGCTCGCGGGCGGGGCCCGCCGCTATCCCGCCTACGTAGCCCGCCTGAGCTAGGCTCAGCACGTTGGCTCCGTGGGGCCGGCCCCCGCGCTGGCCCCTGTCTGCGCCTCGGGGCGACCCGCGGAGACAGCACCGACTAGGAGAGCAAAGTGAAGGCAGTGTTCGTCAACAACCGCGGCCAGGTCTACCTCAAGGACGCGCCCATGCCCACCCTGCAGGGGAGCGGCGCCATCGTCGAGACCATCTGTTCCATCTTCGGAGAGGGCTCGGAGCTGGG
>JAAYAW010000101.1 GCA_012719135.1 Chloroflexota bacterium | reverse complement strand
GTGACCATCAACGAGGACGGCTCCAACAAGGAGTACGTCTTCCGCGCATGCTTCCTCGACCCGTTCCAGGGTGAGGTCGTAGCCAGCCTGGCGATGGAACTCGGCGCCAGCAACGCCGCCGTGCTCTTTGACGTCGGCAACGACTATGTCAAGGGCCTGGCGGAGTACTTTAAGGCGTCCTTCGAGGCCATGGGTGGCACGGTATCCGTCTACGAGGCCTACACCAAGGATGATACGGACTTTTCCGCCGTCCTCGGCAAGGTCGCTGCGGCGGCGCCGGACGTCATCTTCCTGCCCGACTACTACAACAAGAACAACCTGATCGCCGCACAGATCCAGGAGAAGGGTATCGAGGCCATCCTCCTGGGTGCCGACGGTTGGGACTCGCCCGAGTTGCAGACCGCGCTGTTTGAGGGTGGTTATTTCTCCAACCATTACTCTCCGGCCGACCCGCGCCCGCTCGTGCAGAACTTTGTCGCGGCGTACGCGGACAAGTACGGCGCCGCCCCGGACGCTCTGGCCACCCTCGCGTACGATGCGGCCAAGATCCTGCTTCAGGCCATCTCAGAGGCCGGCGTGGATGATGCCACCGCCGTACGTGATGCCATGGCCGCTCTGAGCTATGAGGGCGTCTCCGGTAATATCTCGTTCAACGAGTTCGGCGATCCCGTCAAGAGCGCCGCGATCATCAAGATAGAAGACGGAGAGTTTGTCTTCTACAAGTTCGTCGCGCCCTAAGTCGCACAACAGGCTCTCACGGGGGAGAGCAACGCGAGTTGCCCTCCCCCGTTTCTGGTGTCGGCCATGGCCGGCGCAGGCATGCCTCGATCTCTGTGCCGAGGAGGGATATGAACAGAATCCTGGCCAAAACGCTCCTGAGGCCCGTTGTGTGGGTGATCTATGCGGCCCTCGCTGCTGGGCTGCTGTATGGGATTGGCTACCTCGTACAGCTTAACGGCCCGACCTATTTTGCGCAGGCAATCCTCGATGGATTGCGCCTGGGCTTTGTATACGCTCTGATCGCACTCGGCTATACGATGGTCTATGGTATCGTGCGCCTGATCAACTTTGCGCACGGTGACGTCTTTATGGTCGGCGCCTTTGCCAGTTACTATGCGGTGGCGCGGTACGGTTGGAGTTTTGTGCCCGCCATTCTGTTCGCCATGGTCATCTGTCTGCTGTTGAACATTGTGATCGAACGTGTGGCCTACAAACCTCTGCGCGAGGCCCCCCGAATCGCCTCGCTGATCACCGCCATCGGTGTGTCTTTCTTCCTCGAGTCTTTCACCGCCCTGCGGTTCGCCTTTAGCGCTGACTACATCACTTACAAGCGGCCCTTTGAAGTGACCGTGTGGAAGTTTTGGGGTTTGAGCATTACCAACGCGACTGTCATCATCGTCGGCGTGACGCTGGCTCTGGTGCTTGGTCTGCAGTACGTGATCCGGCGCACCAAGATCGGCAAAGCCATGCGGGCGACTTCACTGGACAAATCGGCGGCACGCCTTATGGGCATCAATGTGGACGGCGTCATCACCTTCACATTCGCTCTTGGCGCCGCACTGGCCGGCGCTGCCGGCACGCTATATGCGATCGCTTTTCCGCAGATCTGGACCTTTATGGGCATCATGCCCGGCCTCAAGGCCTTTACCGCCGCAGTGCTCGGTGGCATCGGCAGCGTCCCCGGAGCCTTTGTCGGCTCGCTCCTGATGGGAACGGTGGATGTGCTGGTTGTCAGCTTTTTGCCACTGGGATCGCGCTTGCGTGACCTGTTTGCCTTCCTGGTCCTGATTGTTGTCTTTCTGGTCAAGCCGACGGGCATCTTTGGTGAGCCCCAGGTCGAAAAGGTCTAGGAGGAGTGTCGAGGATGAAGCGACTTCAGGTTCCCTCCTGGATCACCACACTGGCCGTAGCACTGCTGGCGTTCTTTGGCGTATGGTATGCCAAGCAGGGTGGCCACATCTCTGTGTACTGGTATCAGGTTGTTCAGCTCGCAGCCATCACGGCCATTTCCGCTCTAGGGCTCAACCTGATCTATGGATTCAACGGGCAGTTCTCGCTCGGGCATATCGGCTTTTACGCCATCGGCGCTTACGGATCGGCGCTGATCACCAAAGACTATGTCACCAAGTGGAGCGGCAGCCAGACGGGCGCCCTCGCCTGGATGCTCGCAGGACAGATCGGGCTCGTGTTCGCGCTTGTGTTAATCAACAAGCTTGGCCTCCCTGTGGTCAAGAAGCGCATCTCCAGCTCGTTGAGTGAGCACCTGGCTCCTCATGAGGCCAACACGCTGGGAACTCTGGCGGTGTTGCTCATCAGTGCCGCAAGCCTGGCCGCGTCGGTGGCCGTAGCACTCGGCTTGCATGCGCTCCTCGCCCCGGCGCTGGAGACGATCATTTCGAGTCTCCCTGAGGGCGCGTCCAGGCCATTGATCTTTGCGCTGGCCCTTATCAACGGCGGCTCTATCGCAGCGCTTGTGTCCTATCTCGTCGGCCTGGCTCTGCTCAGACTTGGGTCCGACTATTTTGGCATCGCCACGTTGGGTTTTGCCGTCATGGTCTATACCGCCCTGCAGAACTCGGACCTGGTGATCGAGACCATGAAGGGAGCGCGCGGTATGGTCGGCATACCGCCCTGGTCGACGTGGCCCTGGGTGGCTGGCGGCCTCGTGTTGCTGGCCATCGTGATGCGAAACATGCTCCGCTCCAGCCACGGTCGGGCGATGATCTCGGTTCGTGAGGACGAGATTGCCTCGCAGTCGATGGGCGTCGACGTGACCCAGCTCAAGAACCTGGCGTTCACGATGGGAGGCTTTTATGCAGGCGTCGCCGGGGCGCTCTACGCGCACCTCTACGGCTTTTTGCATCCCAGTAGCTTCTCGATGATCAAGGGATTTGACCCGCTCATCATCATCGTCTTTGGCGGACTCGGCAGCATGACGGGCACGATCCTGGCCTCGGTGATGTTCGCTCTGGTTATCGAAGGATTGCGGGTGATCCTCCCCCAGGGATTCGAGGACTGGCGCTTTGTGATCTACCCGATCATCCTGTTGCTCATTATGCTCCTGCGGCCTTCCGGACTGTTGGGCACGTCCGAGTGGGGTTGGTTGCGGGCGCCTCTACCGCCCGAACGGGATATCCCCGTGCCCAACCGCAGCCTGCGCGGCTCTGCCGTTTCCGCATCGAGTGAGGAAGAGTGATGGAAGCAGCACAACTGGCGACAACAGCCACCGAAACCGCCTCCGAGGAGTTGTCCCTTGACATTCGCGGCCTGACCAAGGTCTTTGGTGGCCTGAGAGCCGTTTCTGACTTTGACATGACGGTCCCGCGCGGTGGTTTGTATGGCCTGATCGGGCCCAACGGGGCAGGCAAGACCACGGTGTTCAACATGATCACCGGGCTGTACGCGCCAACTGAAGGCCAGATTCTCTTCCAGGGACAGGAGCTTTCGGGCGCCGCGCCCTACCGGATCACCCGTATGGGGATCGCGCGCACTTTTCAGAACATCCGGCTCTTCCAGGGGCTGACGGTGTTGGATAACGTACGTATCGCGTTCCACACCCACTCGGGCTACAACCTAGTCGAGGCAATTTCCCGTCTTGGCCGCTTTGGCCGCCAGGAGCGTGCGCTCACCGAGCGCGCCCAGGATCTGCTCGCTGTGTTCGGTCTGCAGGATCGCCAGCTGGAACTGGCCAAGAACCTGCCCTATGGCGAACAGCGTCGCCTGGAGATCGCCCGAGCGCTGGCCACGCAGCCCCAGCTGTTGCTCCTGGATGAACCGGCGGCAGGCATGAACCCCACGGAGAGCGAGACGCTCATGGGGCTCATCCGCTTTGTGCGAGAGGAGTTTGCTCTGACGATCCTCTTGATCGAGCACCAGATGCGGGTGGTCATGGGCATCTGCGAGTGGATCACTGTGATGGACTTTGGTCAGGTGATCGCCCGAGGCACACCGGAAGAGATACGCACCAACGAGAACGTAATCGTCGCGTACCTCGGCCATGCGTCGGGAAGGGAGTTGTAACAGATGCAACTGCTCCAGGTAGACAACTTGCACGTTGCCTATGGTGCGATCCGCGCAATTCAGGGCATCTCGTTCCATGTCGATGCTGGAGAGATCGTGACCCTGATCGGTGCGAATGGCGCCGGCAAGTCCACCAGCCTACGCACCATCTCCGGTCTCTTGAGACCTTACCGGGGGGATATCCTCTATCAAGGCGAGAGCATCGTGAGGACATCACCGGAGCGCATCGTCAAGGCGGGTATCTCGCAGGTTCCAGAAGGACGTCAGATCTTTTCCACCCTGACGGTCATGGAGAACCTGCAGATGGGTGCCTACACGCGGCGCGATCCGCAGGAAATCGAAAGCTCGATGCAGCGGGTCTTTCGTAGCTTTCCACGGCTTCAGGAACGACAGAGCCAGCTGGGAGGCACTCTCTCCGGAGGCGAGCAGCAGATGCTCGCCATGGGGCGCGGCTTGATGTCCATGCCGCGGCTCCTCCTGCTCGACGAGCCATCCATGGGGCTTGCGCCAATCCTGGTTGATGAAATCTTTGAGATCATCAAGGCCATCAATGCGCAGGGAACCAGTATCCTGCTGGTAGAGCAGAACGCGGCAATGGCCCTGTCCATTGCGGATCGTGCGTACGTTCTCGAGACGGGGCGCATCGTGCTGGAGGGAGACGCCAAGTCCGTGCTAAGGAACCCGCAGATACGCGAAGCCTATCTAGGCTAGTGGCCGCACGCAGCAAGCAACGAGGCTTGGTCAGGTGCCCACTGGGCCCTGAGCGGCCTCGTTGTATGTAGCAGTTCAGCACACGGGGGGTATTGTGCTACTAGATCGTTCCCGGTTCCGTGACCATCGATTGAGCCACAGCGAACGGCGCAACTGGCGCTTTATGTTGACCTTGATCGGGGCTCTGGTGCTCTTCCTGGCTTACTTTCTGCCGTTCTTCCAGACACGGATCGCCTCGGCACACACCACTTTTATTGAGGATCCGGCTGTCACGCTGGAGTTCCCGGTACTGATTCACGGCCAGCACGCCACGCACGCCAAGACGCTCGGGAATGGCCAACTAGAGTCGGTCGAGGTTAGCCTGGAGAAGGTCAACGGCGTGGCCAGCACAGGATGGGGATGGCTGTTTCGCTCTCTGGGAGCACCGGATCGAGGGGCGCTGGTCAGCTTTATCGTGACGATGGCGATTCCGCTCGTTGGTGCAGCGCTGGGCGCGCTGCTGGTTGTGCGAAGCTACGTTCGGGAGGCTGGCGTAGCGGAGAAGCTGATTCCAGCCAGCCTGATCATAAGCGCGCTGTCGATGCTCTCTCTGGGTTTTGCCTGGTGTCACCAAGTCGACTTTTCAACATACCTCTACGCGCAGAGCAACGGTGCGCTCAACCCGGGAATCGGTCTGTGGACCGCCGTCATCGGCGCGGCACTCATGACTGCAGGGATCTGGTCCCTCCGCCACGAGACGCGGCGTGATCTCCTGAACTGGTGGTCGCTCGCTTTCGTGGTCGCCCTGACGATCTGGCTGCTGATACGGGTTCGTCCTTACCCGTATCTCGAGATCTGGAGATTCATCGGCGACGGCATCCTGGTGACGCTCCGCATCGTCATTACTTCCTACGGCTTTATCCTCCTGGTGAGCCTGCTAGGGGGCCTCGGTCGCATATCGCACAACCGGATCATCTACGGAATTTCCACCCTTTATGTGGAGCTGATCCGTGGAATCCCCCTGCTCGTTCAGCTCCTGTTTATCTGGTTCGCCCTGCCCAACATGTTCCGCGCAGTGGGGGAAGCGACGCAGCAATACCCGGCCATATCTGCCTGGTTCGGCCAGTTGAGGCTCAATGAGTACACGGCGGCCGTCATGGGCCTGACAGTCTGCTACGGTGCTTACGGCGCAGAGATATTCCGCGCGGGCATCTCGTCGATACATCGCGGACAGATGGAGGCCGCGCGTTCTTTGGGCATGAGCAGCTTCCAAGCTATGCGCCATATCGTGCTGCCTCAGGCGGTGCGCGTGATCCTGCCACCCATCGGCAACGAGTTCGTGGCTCTGATCAAGGACTCTTCGCTGGTATCTGTGTTGGCCGTCTCCGATCTCACGAGGCGCGGACGGGAGTACATGGCCCGAACCTTTCTCAGCTTTGACACCTGGATCATGGTGGCCCTCTGCTACCTGGTGCTCACCCTGGTCAGTTCGCGCATCGTCGAGTTCCTGGAATCAAAGACACGCTTTGAGCGTTGATCGGGAGTACGTTCATGGAGAGATCGATCGAAGAAACGGATGTGCCCATCATTCAGATACGCCACTTGCGCAAGTCCTACTACCACGGCAAGTTGGTTGCGTTGGATGATGTCTCGTTGGACGTGCCTCAGGGGCAGGTCGCAGTGGTGATCGGCCCCAGCGGCTCGGGCAAGTCCACGATGCTACGCTGCCTGAACTACCTGGAGATCCCGGATTCGGGCGAAGTCATCATAGATGGCATCGCGCTCGCCCATGCCAGCCGTCTCAACGAGGTACGCACCGAGATCGGCATGGTCTTCCAGCAGTTCAACCTGTTCCCTCACCTGAGCGTGCTGGAGAACATCATGATGGCGCAGCGGATCGTGCGCAAGAGGAACCGGCAGGAGGCTCAGGAGGTCGCGGAGGAGCTGCTAAACAAGGTGGGCATCCCCGACAAGGCCGGCGCCTATCCTATTCAGCTTTCAGGTGGGCAACAACAGCGCGTCGCTATCGCCCGGGCTCTGGCGATGCAGCCCAAGATCATGTTGTTCGATGAGCCCACTTCGGCTCTGGATCCCGAGATGATCAAAGAGGTCCTGGATGTGATGCTTCAGCTGGCTCAGGATGGCATGACCATGGTCGTCGTGTCGCATGAGATGGGCTTTGCGCGCAATGCGGCGGACCGTGTCATCTTCATGGATGACGGCAAGGTCATCGAGGACACGACGCCCGAGGAGCTGTTCCGGGCGCCTAAGCATGAACGCACCAAAGAGTTCCTGGGCAAGATCCTGCACTAGGGGCAGATCGTCAGAAGGCTCCCGCGGTTCACTCAGGCCCTGGCATGCCGGGACCGCGGAGCTCGGCCGGGAACCCAGAGCACATAGCTCTGGCGCCCATCCTCGGTACTGCGCACCGACATCTTGCCGTTATGCCCGCGAACGACGCTTCGGGCGAGTTCCAGTGCATCGCGTAGGGAGCGCCCATTGGTAGCTCCGCTGATCTCGCGGCGCCCTTCAGCCACGATGAACTCCAGCCCCATGTCCTGCACACGACGTGCCTGGAGCGATACCTCGCTACCCTCCGGCGATAGATCTACCACGGCCTCGAGCAGGTTCCCGAGCGTCCGCACCATGGCGGCCTCATCGACGTTGCCGCTCAAGAGCCCTCCGCAGGAGAGGCTGATCTGTACGTTCTTGTCCACAGCGCGCCGGCTTGCCGTCGCCGCCGAGCGGCGGACGATGGGAGCAATCCGCACGGGCTCCCAACTCAGCGTCGTGTTCGATCGTTCCGCGTTGACCCAGCCCATTTCGTCCACCAGATGGCCGAGCCGACAGGCGCTCTCTATCGCATGCCTGATGCTCTGACGCTGAACCTCCGGGGATTCGTTGATTCGCTCCTCCGAAAAGAGCCTGAGATCCGCAAGCAGGCTATCGACAGGCTCCCGCAACCGTCCCGACAGTTCTTGCAAGGTGCTGGCCTTGAGCGCATCAAAGCGCACCCTCTCGTCCGCCCGTGTACGCGCCAGCCTGCGGAGGATCGCAGCGATGCGGGCATCGAGTTCCTCTGGCGTCATCGGAAGTGAGATCCAGTCGTCCGCGCCTGCGCGCAGACCCTCCAATCGATCAGAGGAGCTGGCATGCGCAGAGGCGAACACAAAGGGAACCGCTGCTCCCGTCAGAACTTTGACACGCCGCAGAAAGGAGAGGCCATCCATATCGCCCAGGCTCAAGTCAGAGACGATCAGATCGGGCGCCTCGTTCGCCAGCTGAGACAGACCTTCGGTGCCCGTCGCAGCATAGCAGACCTCATATCCAGTCGGTGTGGAGATCCCTCGGGAGAGAGAAAAGAGCTCAGAATCGTGGCTGACTACCAGGACTTTGGACATACTCGCCTCACGCTGTGAGCGGGCGGCCAATGAAAGGCCACCTGCATCGCCCCATACGTTGCATGTAGAGTATACCGTTTGCAGCGCACCGCCCGGTAAACCGCAGGTAATTCAGCCGTAAAGGTCAGCTTAGTCCGCCGGCAGGCGCCCCCCGTATTCCTGCGCCGTTGACAGTGGTCTCCCCCCGCCTATAATCCATTCGGGGTCTCTGCCTTCCTGTCCGTGTGATGAGTTTCTGGAGGAGCGTTGTGCGCGAACTGAACCTGTACGTGAGCGCCAGCGCCGAGATGGACGCCGAGTGCGAGCTGCTCGGACAATTGCTGGCACAACTCACACAAACGGTGCGCTGGGCCATCAAGCGCACCCCGCCACCGCACCTAAAGATCGATGCGGATTGGGCCGCTCTGGACAGGGCGGACTTTTACGTGATCCTGATCGGCAGTGACATCACCGCACCCATCGGTGTAGAGTGGCGTGCCGCGCAGGACAAGGGCGTTCCCACTCTGGCGTATCGAAATGCTCTCGCCACCCCAAGCCCAGCGTTGAGCGGCTTTGTGCGTCAGGCGAGGGCCAACTGGCACCCGTATGAATCCGCTCAGACCTTTGCGGCCGACTTTAGGCGCAGGTTGTGCGAGCTGTTGATCGACGGAACCCCGGGATACGGCCTATCCTTGGAGGAGATAGAGACCCTGGCAAAGGCTCTTCATGACGAGGACCGGGAGCCGAACGCAGACGGTGAAGAGCGACGTGGCGCCGGCAGCGGGGGCGTCATCCTGCCACGTGGCCAGGACCTCCGGTAGGAGTTGTGATGCTCTGCCCAACCTGCTACATCTCGGCGCCGGGCGGCACGGACTGCCCTTCGTGCGGTGGGCCCGTGCCGGAACTGGAGACCTTCGAAGGGCAAGGCGGACACTATCTCCGCGTGTTGATCCTGCTATCGGTGGTCTTGTTTACTGTGGCCACCCTGATCGCCAGCCTGCGCACCGGTCTTCGCTTTCGCTTTGACCTCTTGTTTGGATCACGCTGGTTCTGGCTCTATGGGATCATCTTTTTCCTGCCGACCGCCATGGGCATCCATTTCTGGTACATGCTGCGCGGGGAACAGATCCGTGTCACAGACGCGTACATCGAGCGGCTGTCGCACTGGGGACCTGAGCGGATACTCTGGGCCGACGTAACGGCCTATCAGAAGCAAATCCTGCCTTTTCGAGATACGCGGCTGGGGCAGGGCGCCAGGCTGAGTCGATGGCTCACGCGGGGCCGCCTCCTGAGGAACATGCCGCCGTACGCCTATGACCTGGTGGCCTTGGACCGGGAGGGAGAGCGGCAACTCTTTCGTCTCGAGCCGGGAACGATCAGCGACCTCGACTGGCTCCTCGCACTGATCCGCGAACGCGCGGGCAAGCCCGAGACCCTCTAGCGGAGCGGGCTGAGGACCGGCTGTGCCTGAACCGGCGCCGGTTCCGCATCATCAGGCCCCGTGGCGGAGGTAGCCAGAGCCGGCTGCCCGGGCAGAGGGATGGATACGTACTCGCCCCGAAGCCAATAACCGGCCTCCACAAAGCGCCAGGTGCCCTCGACGGCTTCCAACGGGACGGCCAGGCGGACCAGGGCGCCCTGGCCAGCCTCTATCGGGGCAACACGGAGAATCCGTGCGATGACACTCTCCCCGTTCGGCTTCCACCCCCAGACCTCAAGAGCGTCCGGATCCGCTATGTCGGTCCCGATATTCTCGATACGCATCAACACATGGGCGCTTTCCGGAGAGCGGTAGAGCGTGAACGAGGATGCCACAAGCTGCGGACCGTAGACCGCTATCTCTCCATCCAGGCGGGCAAACCGCTGCAGGTGCCCATCGCGCCGGTAGTGCAGGCTCAACAATTGCCAATAGCCTGCCTGCCTGACGGCGTCATCGGAATGCATGTCAACAGGGAGCATCTCCCCGGCCCGCACCGCGATGGGGTGATTGGAACGGGCCTGCCATAGCGTCCCGTCCGGCCTCAGCCCTTCAAGCACGAACTCGTCGACATCCAGCGGCGCGTCGGAACGATTCTCCACCCACGCCGTAAACGCCGGCCGGTCGCCCACCTGAAGAACGGCCCCAGATCCGGCCAGAGCGATCAACGCGACGGCGGGAGAGGTGACCTCAAAGGATCCCCGGGCAGGGGCGCCGCCGTAGCCAGCATCGGACTGCCAGGTTACGCGGCCGACATACCAGCTGCCAGAAGCCGGAGGCACGATCGAGAGGCTGATGACGGAACCCGATCCCGCCGGCACAATCCACTCTCCGCTCGCTTCCGCCAGCGCAACGTCGCCCTCCAGCGAGTAAAGCGACAGCTGGACAAGACTCAGGTTCACAGTCTCGGCAGTCTGGTTATACAGAGGTACGTCCAGCCACACATCGGCTCCGGAAGGAGAGGGGGATTGACGAGCCTCAACCGGGCCGGCCAGGGCCAACGGCGTGAGGCAGCGATCAGGGCCCACGAGCGCGCCCTCTACCATCTCCTGCATGGGTATGCCGAACACCTGCTCGAGCGCGCCGAGATCCGGCCTGGCCCAAGCTGAGCCGCTGCGCGCCAGCAACTCGAGATGCAAATGCGCACTGACGAATCCGGAAGCCCCTGAAGCGCCGATGCTATCGCCTGTGCGAACATAGCGCTCGCCGGAGCCCGGTTCCTGCAGGTGCGCCAGCCGGACCAACCATTGACCCGTCTCGTCGACGATCTCCACATAGTGGCCGTAGTTGGTCTCCAGGGGGCGCGTATCGCTCAGGAACACGGCCCTCCCAGAGAAGGGAGCCAGGAGGGGAGTTCCCTCGGGCATGCTGAAATCCCAGGCGATTCCTGTGGCCTTGCCCGAGGCCCAGTGTCCCTGGGGATCCCAGGTCAGCCGGTAGCTCTCGCCACACTTCCACGGCAGGACAAAGCGCGCCGGCACGCTGTAATCCGTACCATCGGCAAGAGACGCCGGCGCAGCGCCCAGTACCAGGATCAGGGCCAGAGCGCAGAGGATTACCTTCAACTGGCCTCCAGCAGAAGACTGTACTTGCCAATAATAGCAGAGCGAGGCCCTCTCCGCAAGAGGGCTCTCCCACGGCCCCTCCCGAGGGCGAAAGGGACCCTGCGTGCTCCGGACGTACAATGGCATGGATCGGTGTGATATACTGGCAGCACAGCAAGAGGGAGCTCCCATATGCCCGCATGGCTCAGCCCGCGGCAGACCGCCGCAGAGATCGCCCGAGCCCGCCATATTGCCCAGGTGCTCGTCCGCAACGGGCTGGGGTTTGTGGTGGAGATCACCGGGCTGACGCGCTACCTGCCACCCTGGCATGCCCGCCGAGTCAGCCGGTCCGATGAGGCAGCCGGGCCTCAGGCGGCACGCCGGTTGCGGCGTACGCTGGAAGAGCTGGGGCCCACCTACATCAAGCTCGGCCAGATACTGAGCACGCGTCCGGACATACTCCCCGGCGACTATGTCCTCGAGCTCTCCCGCCTTCAGGATGCGGCGCCTGCCGTGCCTGCTCCGGTGATCGTAGCCACTATCGAGGCCGAGCTGGGGCAGTCGCTCTCCTCCTTGTATGCACGCTTTGACGTGGACCCCATCGCATCGGCCTCCATCGGTCAGGTACATCGAGCGACGCTCCCCGATGGTACGCCGGTCGTAGTCAAGGTGCAGCGCCCGGAAATCGATCGCGAGGTGCAGGCGGATCTACATCTCCTCCAGGCACAGGCCCGCTTTCTCCAGCATCGTTCGAGTACGCTGGAAAAGTATAACCTGGCAGAGATCGTGGACGAGTTCTCCGCGAGCCTGTATGCCGAGATGGACTACCGCCTAGAGGGCCGCAATGCCGATCGCCTGCGCGATCTCCTCCCCCCCGATGACGTACTCCTGCCCACGGTCTACTGGGACCGCACCAGCAAGCGCGTCCTGACCATGAGCGACCTGCAAGGCATCAAGATAAGCGATCGCGAGGGGTTGCTCGCGGCCGGATACGATCTGCATGAGGTGGCTGAGCGGGTAATAGACGCCTATCTGAGCCAGGTGTTCGTCCACGGGACCTTTCATGCCGATCCGCATCCCGCAAACATCATGGTCTGCGGTGACCGCTTGGGGCTGGTCGATCTGGGTAACGTCGGGCGTCTCTCTGGAGTGCTCCGCGACCGGATCGGCGAACTCCTCTTTTCCCTTGTTCGCCAGGATGCCGAGGAAATGGTCTCCGCGCTTGCAAACATGGGCGCCATGTCCTCGGGCACCGATGCCTCAGCACTGCGCCGCGAGCTACAGTATCTCATACAAAGGTACTATGATGTCTCTCTGGAGCACGTCCACGTGGGCGAGTTCCTGGGGGAGTTGATGGCTGTTGCCTTCCGGCATCAGGTTCGGCTGCCGGCAGATCTGACCCTGCTGGCGCGGACGGTGCTGGTTCTGGAGGGCGTCGTCCGGCACCTGGATCCCTCTGTGGTGTTGGCCAAACGTCTGGAACCCTTTATAATCCGCCTGATCAGGGAGCGAGTGAGCCCTCGGCGGCTGGCATTGGATGCGGTCAAGACGCTGGATGACCTGCGGAAAACGCTCCAGATCCTTCCGAAGAGGATAGACCTGATCACGGACCAGATCACGCGAGGCGATCTGTCCATTGGCGTAGATCTGCACCGCCTGGATCAGATGCTGCGCCGCGCAGAGGCCGTCGGTAACCGCCTGTCGTTCAGCGTTGTTGTGGCAGCGATCATCATGGGATCGGCGCTGATCATGCTTGGGGGTGAGGAGGCGGCCGCGTTCCGGGTTCCCCTCTCAGACATCGTCGTGCCTGTGCCTCAGATCGGCTTTCTGATGGCCGGCGTGCTGGGGGCCTGGTGGCTGCTATCGATTATCCGGTCCAGGGGGCTGTAGGTCGGCCCGCAAGACTTTCCGCGGAGGAACGAGATAGATGAAGGTTCTTGTTACGGGGGGAGCGGGATTCATCGGGTCACACATCGTGGATGCTCTGCTGGAGAACGGCCATGACGTAGTAGTCGTGGATGATCTCTCCACCGGCAAGCGAGCCAATGTGAACACGCGCGCGCGCCTCTATCAGGTCGATATTCGCGATGAGCAGGCGCTGGATGCCGTGCTGGCCCAGGAAAAGCCTGAGGCCATCTCCCACCAGGCCGCCAAAGCCAACGTGCGCGAGTCCATGGTGCGCCCGCAGCTCTATGCGGAGGTGAACATACTGGGCTCGCTCAATCTGCTCGAGCTGGCCCGCCGTCACGGCGTCCGTAAGGTTATCTACGCCTCCACGGGCGGTGCCGTTTACGGTGAGCCAGAGTACCTTCCTGCGGACGAACAGCATCCCATCAACCCGCTCGACCCGTACGGCGCCAGCAAACACCAGGTCGAGCACTACCTGTACATCTACCGCAAGCACTTTGGCATCGACTATACGGTGCTGCGCTACCCGAATGTCTACGGTCCCCGCCAGGATCCCGATGGCGAAGCAGGTGTGATCGCGATATGGACCGCCCTGATGCTCAAGGGACAGCCCACCGTCGTACATGGATCCGGGGAGCAGCAGAGAGACTTTGTGTACGTGGGCGATATCGCACGGGCCAACGTTCTGGCGCTCGAGCGAGGCGGGGGAGAGATTATCAACCTCGGATCGGCCATTGGCACGTCGATCAACGAGGTGTTCGACCTGCTTCAGGAGACGACGGGATACGGCCTAAAGCGCGAACATGGTCCAGCCAAGCAGGGAGAGGTCTTTCGCAGCTATATTACGCGGGAGAAGGCGGAATCGATCCTTGGGTGGAGACCCACGGTATCTCTCGCGGAAGGCCTTGAGCAAACGGTCGCCTACTTTCGATCGTAGGGCGGGGCATCTCGGTGAGATCCGATACCGGCAGCCAACGGCGGCTTGAGACGGTAGAGGCCCTGTCTCCATCGGCTGTGAGCAGCCCCCTGACGGAGATCCTGGGCGGGATGTCCGTGGATACTGGCCACCAGGTGGCCTATATCGGTGCGGTATCGGCCCGACCTCCAGTATACGCGTCGCCCCGCCGCCCGCTCCCGCCAAGGCTGACCAAAGCGCTGGAGGCGCTGGGGATCGACCGCCTGTACAGCCACCAGGTTGCCGCTCTGGAGTTGGCTCGCAAAGGTCAGGACGTGGTAGTTGTCACCTCCACCTCCAGCGGCAAGACGCTCTGCTACAACCTACCCATCCTCGAGAGAATCCTCTCGGATCGCGCGGCCCACGCCCTCTACATCTATCCCATCAACGCGCTGGTGAACGATCAGTTCAACGCTCTCGCGCGCATCAATCTAGAGTTGGGCCACCAGGCCGTCGGGATGGACCGCTACAGCGGCGGGGTAACCACAGACAAGCGCCGTGAGATTCGAGCACGCCAGCCGAACATCCTGCTCACCAACCCAGAGATGCTGCATCTCAGCCTCTTACAGTGGCATCATCTATGGGCGCCCCTATGGAAGAGCCTGGCATACATCGTGCTGGACGAGGTTCACTCCTACCGGGGTGTCTTTGGCTCTCACATCGCAGGCTTGATGAGGCGCACCTTGAGAGTGGCGCAGGCGTACGGCGCCTCGCCGCAGTTCATCTGTTGCTCCGCCACCATTGCGAATCCGCAGCAACTGGTGCAGAGACTCACCTCGCGGCCTGCGACACTGGTCGATGAGGACGGCTCGGCCAGCGGGCGGAGGGTGTTCGTGATGTGGAACCCACCGCTCGCAGCAGAAGGGGAGCAAAACGTCCGCCGCTCCTACGCGGACGAGTCGGTGGATCTCTTCCGTCTCTGCCTGCAGGCCAACCTGAACACGATCGTCTTTACGCGGGCTCGCCGGATCACCGAGCAGATGCTGCGCAAGAGTCAGGATCTTGCCGCGGCAACCGCTGATGAAGGGGATGAGACAAGGTCCGATATCGCCTCCTACCGCGCAGGATACCTGGCGGACGAACGCGAGGAGATCGAAGCCCGCCTGAAAGCGGGCGCCTTACGCGGGGTGATCACGACCAACGCCCTAGAGCTCGGCATTGACATCGGCGGCCTGGACAGTGCGATCATCGCCGGATATCCCGGCTCTATCATGTCCACCTGGCAGCAGGCGGGGCGTGCGGGAAGACGTGGCCGCGATGCCCTGGTGTTCCTGGTGGCCTCTCAGAACCCGCTCGACCAGTACTATATGCTGAATCCAGAGCAGTTCTTTGACGAGCCCCATGAACAGGCCGTGGTCGATCTGGAGAATCCCTATGTGCGGCTGCGGCATCTCCTGTGCAGCGCTCGAGAGGTTCCCTTTGCGAACGAGGCGGCCAGCGACCAAAACGAAGGGCTCGGCCGAGATCTCAGCGCCCTGCTGGCGGCCGGTCTGCTGGAGGAGCAGGATCGAGATGGACATCCGTCGCTGACCTATCCCGGCGAAGATACACGCAAGAGCATTCACATGCTCCTATCGCTGCGCTCGACGGGCCAGGAGACGTACACCATCCGCGATGAAGAGAGACATGTGATCGGCACGATCCAGCCTCCGAACGTGTTTCGCGAAGCCCATCCGGGGGCTATCTACCAGCATGGCGATGAGGACCTCCGCGTGGTGGCGCTGAACATCCGCGAGCGAACGGTGACCGTGCGTCCGGAGCCGATGCCACACTATACGCGCTCGCTGAGCGCCTCCAGCATCTCGGTGTCCCGAGAGATCCGGCAGCGGTCATTGGGGGAGGGAAGCGTGGGGGTACGGGTCCATCTGGGCGAAGTGGAGGTGACAGAGGTCGTCTCTGCCTACCAGGAACTGGAGATGAGGAGCGGCCGGCTGGTGCGTCGCGTAAACCTGGATTCTCCTCTCAGAATCCGCCTTCACACAACCGGCCTGTGGATAGCCCCTGGGCCATCCCTGGAGGCCGCCATGCCCGGGCTCTCCAGTGAGGAACAACACAGCGCTCTCGAATCGGGCCTGCACGCCGTACAACACCTCTTTGAAGGGCTCATCCCCCTGTTGGTGATGTGTGACCGGCGAGACATCGGAGGCGAGTCATCCGCCGGCCACCCGGACACGGGCGGGGCAGCGCTGTTCCTCTATGACGCCTGCGAAGGAGGCATCGGTCTGGCGGAGGCGGCCTTTGAACAGCTTGAACAACTGTTCCGGTTAGCACTCGCCAGCCTGAACGGTTGCTCGTGCAGCGAGGGATGCCCGGCATGCATCCAATCGAGCACCTGCCGTCGTGGCAACGAGCAACTCAACAAGGACGCCGCCCGGCGCATTCTGGAGCATCTGGTGCGCTGTTCGGGCGCTGCCGAGAGCGAACGGCTCCAGAGGCGGCAGACGACCATGGCACTCAACCGGGGCCTCGGAAGGGCCATCGAGGAGATCGACGAGGCCACCCGCAAGCACGGCCTGCGCGAGCACGTGCAGGCTGCACAGAGCGAGCCAGAGTCCGTGCTGCAATCGCCCCGGTACTCGGTCGGCGATTGGGTGCTTCACTCGGTATATGGCCAGGGCATCGTGATTGAGACAGATGGAACGGGCCAGGCGACGTGGGTCACGGTAAGGTTCAAGCGCCGAAGCCTGATCCACAGGATCTCCGCCGGCAGCCCGCAGCTGAGACCCAGAAGCTGACACGCTGGCGTGAACGACGCCTCTCCGCGCCGTATCCTTGACGCCTTTTTCGCCGCGATGCTATAGTTCGGACGGAATGCCTCTAGCCATCGCGCTCCACTACCGGGACAGAGGAGGCTGAACGTGACCAAGTTTACGATCGGGATCGACTTTGGGACCGAATCCGCGCGCGCGGTTCTGGTCAGGCTCTCTGACGGCGCGGAGATGGCCTCGGCCGTGCATGCGTATGCCGATGGTGTGATTGACGAACACCTTCCCGGCACGAGCATTCGGCTGGAGCCGGATTGGGCCCTTCAGAACGCACTTGACTATGTGGAAGCGGTCCGAGTCACCGTGCCGATGGTTCTGGCCGAGAGCAGCGTTCAACCGGAGGACGTGATTGGCATCGGCATCGACTTTACCGCATGCACCATGCTGCCTGTCACCCGGACGGGTGTTCCGCTGAGCGCGCTGCCAGAGTACCATGACAACCCGCACGCCTGGGTCAAGCTGTGGAAGCACCACGCGGCTCAGCCAGAGGCCAACAAACTGAACGAAATCGCCATGGAGAGGGGCGAGACATGGCTTTCGCGCTATGGAGGCAAGATATCCTCCGAGTGGTTCTTCCCCAAGGCCCTGCAGATTCTGAACGAAGCGCCGGAGATTTATGACGCTGCCGACCGTCTCATCGAGGCCGCTGACTGGATCGTATGGCAGCTCACCGGCGTAGAGACGCGCAACAGCTGCACGGCGGGGTACAAGGCGATATGGAGCAAAGAGGACGGTTTCCCTAGCCCGGACTTTTTCGCAGCGTTGCACCCGCGCATGCGCCACATCGTTCAGGACAAGATGAAGGAGCAGATCCTCCCGCTCGGGGCGCGCGCGGGCGGGCTCACGGAGGAGATGGCGCGCGCCACAGGTCTGCTCGCCGGGACCGCGGTCGCCGTCGCCAATGTAGACGCCCACGTGGCCGTCCCGGCCGCTACCGTGACGGGCACTGGGCGCATGGTGATGATCATGGGCACCTCTACGTGCCACATGGTGGTGGGTGAGAGTCCGGCGATCGTCCCGGGCATGTGCGGCGTTGTGGAGGACGGCATCCTGCCGAACCTGGCGGGTTTTGAGGCAGGTCAGTCGGCGGTGGGAGATCACTTTGCGTGGGTCGTGGAGAACTGCGTCCCGGCCTCATACCAGGCGGAGGCTGACGCGCGCGGGATCAGCCTGCACCAACTCCTGGAGGAGAAGGCCGCCGCACTAGAAGCGGGCGAATCCGGGCTCCTGGCACTGGACTGGTGGAATGGAAACCGCTCCGTGCTCGTGGACGTGGATCTCACCGGCCTGCTGCTCGGCGCTACCCTGGCGACCAAGCCGGAGGAGATCTACCGGGCCCTGATCGAAGCCACCGCCTTTGGCACGCGGGTGATCATCGAGGCCTTTGAGGAGAACGGGGTGCCGGTCCGGGATCTCGTGGCCGCAGGAGGCTTGCCGGAACGGAACCGACTCCTGATGCAGATCTATGCCGACATCACCGGCCGCGAAATCCAGGTGGTAGCGACGACACAGGCGGGCGCTCTGGGTTCCGCGATGCACGGCGCAGTGGCGGCGGGCTCTGCCGCTGGCGGGTTTGCCACAATTGAAGCAGCGGCCGCCCGTATGGCCCATCTCAAGGAGGAGACGTTCAAGCCGCAGGCGGAGACTCAAGAGGTCTATGACCGTCTGTATCGCGAGTATGTCATCCTCCACGACTACTTTGGGCGGGGGGCCAACGATGTGATGAAGAGTCTGAAGGCGCTCCGCGCAGAGGTTCTTGCCCAGAGATAGCCCTCTTGAGCGGGGCCTGGCCCGGATGCGCCGCACCGTCCCTGAATCGCCCAGGGGCGGTGCTTCTTACAGAAGCGACAGAGGATCGACGTCCACTCGCCAGCCCGAAGGCAGGGCCACATCTCGTACCAGCTCCGCTGGCTCAGCTCCACGGACCAGTATCTGCCAGCGCCAATGCCCGCGCAGGCGCTGGTAGAAGGCGGGGGCGGGGCCCAACAGATCCACGTCCGGCAAGCCCAGGCGAGCGATCCGCTCCGCCAGGAGATTGTGCAGGTCTTTTGCGGCCTCCTGCGCGCTCTCCGCGCTCGGGCCCGTATACAGCAACCGAACCATGCGGCTGACCGGCGGGTACCACTGGGCCCGGCGAAACGCAATCTCCTGGCGGTAGAACTGCTCATAGTCATGGGTACTGGCGGCGACGATTGCGGGATGCTCGGGCGCGTAGGTCTGGATGATCACCTTCCCGCCCAGCACGCTCCGGCCGGCACGCCCCGCCACCTGGGTGAGCAGCTGAAAGGTGCGTTCGGAGGCGCGCAGATCCGGCAGGTTGATCAGGGTGTCTGCGGAGATCACCCCTACCAGGGTAACCAAGGGCAGATCCAGTCCCTTGGCAACCATCTGCGTCCCCACCATGATGTCAGCCTCGCCGCGCGTAAAGAGATCCAGCAGTTGCTCGTGGGCATTGTGTCCGCGAGTGGCATCATAGTCCCAGCGCACCACCCGCGCGCCGGGGTAGCGGGAACGGAGGTCATCCTCCACCCTCTGCGTGCCAAGGCCAAAATAGCGGATGCGTCGGCTGGCGCAGCGCGGACAGACCTCGGGCACAGGCTCACGGACGTTGCAGCGGTGGCACACCAGATCTTCGCCAGCGCTATGGTACGTGAGCGGCAGACCGCAACGATCACAGTTGAGAACCTGCCCACAATCGCGACACATCACAAAGGAAGCGGCCCCTCGGCGATTGACGAAAAGGATCGCCTGTTGGCCCGCAGCGATGACCTCGTTCAGCGCCGCCTGGAGGTCACGGCTGAAGATGCTGGTATTCCCTTCACGGAGCTCCCTGCGCAGATCGACAACTTGCACAGGGGGCAGCTCCGCGTAGAGCGCATCGCCGGCTCCCTCCGAGACAGGGAGGAAGGCCTTTGCGCTACCAGCCGGCACGGCCGCCTGCTGCACAGTCCGACGGTGGCCCATCACGCGATTGGGCAGAGACAGGTGAACCAACTCGCCGCGTTCAGCGAGGTAAGCCGATTCGAGAGAAGGCGTTGCGCTGCCCAGGATCACCGTCGCGCCGGTGAGCCGGCGCAGCTCCAGGGCGACCTGGCGCGCATGGTACCTGGGGACGCTATCCTGCTTGTACGTCCACTCATGCTCTTCATCCAACACAATCAGGCCGAGATTCTGGACGGGGCTAAAGATCGCCGAACGGGCACCGACCACCAGGCGAAGCTCGCCGCTGCGGATGCGACGCCATTGATCGAACCGCTCGCCGGGGGTCAATCCACTGTGCACCACAGCGATGGAATCCGGGAACCGCGCTCCGAATCGGCGAATCGTCTGTGGCGTCAGGGCGATCTCCGGCACCAGGATGATGGCCCCACGACCCTGTTCCAGAACTCGCTGGGCGGCTCGCAGATAGAGCTCCGTCTTGCCGCTACCGGTGACGCCCTGCAGGAGATAGGCCACTCCGTCGCTCACCGACAGACCGTTGCGGAGCTTGAGCCAGATCCTCTGCTGATCGTCGGTTAGCTCAGGCGGCGTCACCGGCACAAAGCTGCTGTCAGCGAGGGGATCGCGCCACACCTGACGGCGCTCGCGCTCGACCCATCCCCGACCAAGGAGCCAGCGAACGTCGGCGCGAACGGCCCTCGATTCCTGAGAGAGCGCATCCCAGGCCATCCAGCCCTGCGTGTCGCCGCGGTCTGCCGTCCACCGAGCCAGGGTTGCGAGCGCCGCTCGACGACGGACATGGGTCACCGCATCCAGTTCCTCGGCGTGAGCATCAGGGGATAGACGGAAAAAGTCGGCGCGCCGGGGCCTGACCTTTGGAGGAGAGATGACCATCCGGCGGGCTACAATGCCTGCGCGCTCGAGCGCAAGGGCCATGGAGCGCCAGGTGCGGAGCGAGGTATGCCGCCCCACCTGCTCCAGCCGAATGGGGCCTCGTTCTCGGACAATTTCATAGATCTCGCGCTGCCCTGGAGTGAGTTGGTCGAGATCTTGTGGGCAGGCTTCCGGCGCGATCTCGAGGAGCGCCTCCGCCTGCTCGGTGGAGCCCGGCGGGATCATGGCCCAGATGACCTGCTGCAGTGATGCGAGATAGTGCTGGCTGATCCATCGCGCCAGGGAGAGTTGCGTCGCGGTCAGCACCGGCTGGGGATCGGCCAGCCGATCGATGGGGCGCGTATCTGCGACGGGCGACTCATCTGAGAGGGCCATGACCACACCCGGCAGATACTGCGGGCCGAACCAGACCCACACCAGGTGACCGGGCTCAAGACCAGCGAGTTCAGGAGGGATGTGATAGTGAAAGGCCCCGAGGGGACGGTCCTCAGTATCTTCGTCGCGGTTCTCGATCTCGCGCGCGCGCGCCGGACGGGCGGGGCCAGCGGCCACGGCAACGATCGCGTAGCCAGCCCCTTTATCCGGCTCGCCCTCTTCGGCAGGGTGCATCAGGCAGGGTCCCCGACAAAGGCGACGGCGCCGTACCCCACAAAGTCGGACGGGCGGCCGTCGGGCATCACCTCGTAGCTTGTGGTGTAATGGAGAAGCTCCCCGCGTGAGGCTCCAAGATCACTTGCCATCGCCATCGATGCCGCTACAGCGCCAGGGCCACAGGCATTGTGCCGGGCCAGCGCCTCCGGGAGAACACCCTCGCCGCGCATGGACACGACGAGATCGAGCATGCGCCGGTCGTTCGCGTGCGTCCAGGCTAGCCCCTGAAGACCGATGCCGGCGGGTGCCAGCCCGTAGCGCGGGCCATAGTGCGTGAGATCGGTACTGCCGACTACGGCCACCCGCTTGCCCGCGCGCCTGGCCGCCTCGGCGGCAACTCCTCCCAGGCAAAGCGCCTCCTCTATCGGCGGCATCGCTACCGGCAGGATACGGGCCTCGGGTAAGAGGCACTGAACGAAGGGCACCAGCACCTCAATCGAATGCTCACCGGCGTGATCGGAAGGCCGATCCGCATAGCGCCCGTCCATGGCCACGATCTGAAGAGCCAGTTCCTCGTCCACGAGCGCATCGCCCAACGGCGTGCGCCAGGCCCCTCTCCCATACAGTGAAGGCCCGTATAGTCCCCGGGTGTGGACCGCGCCAAAGAGGATCACCGTGTCGGTAGGCGTGCCTGCTGACATGGCCTTGAACAGATGCAGCGCCGTCCTGCCCGAGTAGATCCATCCGGCATGAGGCACAATCCCTCCGAGGGCATCGCCCAGGGGTGGTATCGTGATGTCCTGGAGCCAGGTGTGCACCTGTTCCCGAATCGCGGACGCCGAACCGGGATAGAATGAGCCAGCGACAGTGGGGTTGCGAACCATCATATCATCCCCTCCTCGCCCTAGAGGATACCCGCACGCGTATGCAGCCAAGTTCCCAGCCCGCTCAGCACCGCAAGCAGTACAGCTACTGCGCCCGCCAGAGCCAGCGCTCGGCCGCGTGGAGCCCGATCCTTCAGCTCAGGCCCACCGCCGGGATCCATCGAGAGCACGTAGCGGGGGCAGAAGGCCCATCCGAGCACGAGGCCGATAGCCAGACCGCCCAGATGCCCAAGGTTGTCGATGCGCGGGTTGATGAATCCCCACAGGATATTGTAGCCGGTGACAAGCAGCAGGCTACTGAGTTGCTGCTTTCCCTGCGCACCGAAAGCATCCCGGTAGGTGGCATAGTAGACCGTAATCGCCCCCACAAGCCCAAAGATCGCGCCGGATGCCCCGGCTGAAAGGGCACTGCTGCCCACGTAACTCAACACGGTTCCGCCCAGGCCGGATAGCAGGTACATCACGACAAACTTGAGACGGCCAAAGCGCCGCTCTACCTGCAGGCCAAAGAGATAGAGCGCGTACGAATTCATCAGCAGATGCACGATGCCGATATGGAGAAAGTTGGCTGTCAGGAGCCGCCAGTATTCCCCTGCCGCGATCAGAGGCTGGTACTTGGCTCCAAAGATCACCAGGATCAGCGTGTTCTCCGATCCGCCCGCCAACGTCATCGCAAGCCACACCAGCGCGTTGATGCCCAGTAGAATGTACGTCCAGAGCGGGACGTGCAGAGGCACACGCAATCGGACAGGTTCCGGCACGGGGTCCGGCCGATCGATCACAGGCGAAACGGTGGAGAAGGCCATCGCCACCTACAGAACCACGGGCCGGCGACCGGTGCGGCATTTCTCCGCTCGGATGATGGCCAGCACGTCGGCGGCGGCCTGCCCCAGGCACCCGTCGTGGTTCACCACGACATAGTCAAAGCCTCCGGCCAGCGCCAGTTCGCCGATGGCCACTTGAAGGCGGTGCGACATCTGCTCCTCAGAATCGGCGCCACGCTGGAGCAGGCGCTCCTTGAGCGCCTCCACCGACGAAGGAGCCAGGAACACGGTGATCGCGCCGGGTATGCTCTTCTGAATGGTCTGGGCACCCTGCACATCAAGCCGCATCACCGTATCGCGGCCGGCCGAGAGCGCGTCCCGAACCTGCGCCTTGGGCACGCCTTTGTACTGACCGTAGACGACGGCGTGCTCAAATAGCTCACCCGCTCGAATCATCCGCTCAAACTCGGCGGAGGACACGAACATATAGTCCTCGCCATCGACCTCATCACTGCGCCGCGTGCGATCGGTAGCCGTCACCACAAAGTGAAAGGATGCGCCTTGCCGCTTCATCTCGGCGATCACACTGTCCTTCCCAACCCCGGACGGGCCCGTGATGACGATGAACACCGGGGCAGGCGAGATGATCTCAGCGAGGGTATGCTCTAGCGGAGTAGACACGGGATAGCAGGACTCCTTTGCCTCTGGCGAGGCCGGCGAAACAACACGCAGCGCCCTTCAGGCAGGCGCTGCGTGGGGTCCGCGCTGGGCCGATCGGGCGCCCGGCAAGGGCCACCCCCCGCGGCCTCTAGTAGCGGATAAGCTGCTCGACGTCCAGCACGAAAATGACGGCACCGCCGACCTGAACTTCGACCGGGTTAGGCATGTACAGCTCACCCGGCTCCATCACCGGAGGAAGCGGGTTGACGTACTGGGTGCGCGTGTGGCAGTTCCGTTTGATGATCTCCAGCACCGCCGGGATCTTGTCTCCCTCGGTGCCGATCAGGATGGAAGCGTTCCCCTCGCGCAGGAACCCGCCCGTCGTGCTGATCTTGGTTGACGAAAAGCCGGCATCGCGCAGGGCCGAGATGAGTGGATCGGCGTCGTCGCTGTGCACAATGCTAACGACAAGCTTGGTCGCCATCTAACTTCCCCCTTTTGCTGCTACGAGGCCTGAGCGCCCGCACAATCGATCGATGCGAGCCCACACCTGTCGCGAAAGAGCCTCAGCGGGCTGGTCCGCATCGAGCACCAGCCATCGTTCCGGATCCTCACCAGCCATGCGAACATAGCCCTCGCGAACGGCCCGGTGGAACTCGATCGCCAGCTGGTCCATCCGATTCCACTCGCCACCCGCGCCGATGGCCAGGCGCTTGCGCCTGAGCCCCTCGGCGACATCCAGATCCAGGTAGACCACCAGGTCCGGCTGGAGCCCATCGGTCGCGTAGGCGGTCAACTGCTGGAGCATCGCTCTATCGAGACCGTGCCCGTCACCCTGATAAGCCAGAGTCGAGTACGCGTAGCGGTCCGAGACCACAAACCCGCCACGGTCGAGCGTGGGGCGAATCACCTCGCCGACATGCTGCGCTCTTGCTGCAGAGTATAGCAGAGCCTCAGTAATCGGCAACATGCCGGTGTTCTCATCCGCGTGGAGTATGGTGCGTATCTGCTCTCCAATCGGCGTGCCCCCGGGCTCTCTCGTGCACAGGACTTCACGGCCCGCTTCCTTTAGAGCCTCCTGCAGGAGATGTATCTGCGTTGTCTTCCCGCTCCCCTCGGGCCCCTCAAACACGACAAACAGACTCATCACTCGCCCTACCTGTTCGTGTAGATGGTGACGCGGCGTTGCGGCTCGACGCCGGAGCTTCGGGAGAAGAGGTTGGCGTCTTTGGCCATCTGATGCTGCAACTTGCGGATCATGGCCTCCTGAGAAGAGAGTTGGACGGACGTCCGCTCGCCGGAGACGACTTGTTCGATAGCCCGGCGGGCGTCCTCCAATGCGACCTCCATCGCAGGCACAGCGGGATCGGGCCGCAGGTCCAGAGCAAAGACTTCGGCAAGGTACCGCTCCATCTGCGTCTCGGTGTTGCTGCGAAGCACATACACCGGGATCCCCCGGCGTTCGGCCTCCTCCACGGCCGCAGGCCGCTTGCGATAGTAGGTTCTGAGCGTTATGAGAGCGTCCGCCCGCGTCAGATCCCCGACGAGGGTGACGGGGACCCCCAGCCGCCGACTGACCTGTCGCATGCGATTCTGATTCAGACCATAAGGATACAGGCGCAGAGGCTTGCGCCTATCTCGGGAGAGCTCCGGCTCCGGGAGGGGATGGCCCTCCGGAACGGCCTCCTCGCGTGCGTTGCGTATCCGCTCCGGGACCTCCTGCGACTTGACGATCTCCCCGGTGTCCGTCCGCACGCGTATCTCTGCGGGCAGGCTGCGGCCACGCAGAATCGCATCCACAGAGGCCGCCACATCGGCGCGGACGGCCACACGGTCACGATCCTGTATCTCGATCACCACGTCAAAGGTGGGCGGCGCCTTGCGCTCGAGGACGGATTTCTGGGTTCCGCGGCGGCGTGCTTCCTCATCTCCCAGAGTCACCGTTTGGATGCCGCCCACCAGATCCGAAAGTGTCGGGTTCAGCATCAGGTTATCCAGCGTGTTGCCGTGAGCCGTGCCTACCAGTTGGACGCCCCGTTCGGCGATCGTCCTGGCCGCAGATGCCTCCAGCTCTGTGCCGATCTCATCGATCACGATGACTTCCGGCATGTGGTTTTCGACGGCCTCGATCATCACAGCGTGCTGCATGGAGGGCGTCGTCACCTGCATCCTGCGCGCGCGCCCAACCGCGGGGTGGGGGATATCACCGTCGCCGCCGATCTCATTGGATGTGTCAACGACGATGACGCGCATACGCTCCGCCAACACACGGGCAACTTCCCTCAGCATGGTCGTCTTGCCCACGCCAGGCCGCCCCAGCAAGAGCAGGCTCTTGCCGGATTCCACGATATCCTCGATCACCTCAATTGTGCCGTACACGGCACGCCCGACACGGCAGGTGAGGCCGACCACGGCACCGCGGCGGTTTCTGATGGCCGAGATACGGTGCAGTGTGCGCGCAATACCCGCGCGGTTGTCGTCCCCAAAGTCGCCGATGCGCGCGACCACATAGTCGATCTCCTCCTGAGTGACCTCGTGGGCCGTCAGTGAGATCTCGTTATCCACGTACCGCGCCTCGGCAAGGCGCCCGAGATCCATAACGACCTCCAGCAACGCTTCGAACCGCGCCGCCTGGCGCAAGCTGGAGGAGACCTCCGGCGGGAATACCTCTATTAGAGCATCGATATCATCCATGATTCGCAGTGTCATCTCGTCAGCCCACGCCTCCGGGCGCGTTATCGATATTGGCTCGATCAATGCACAACAACATCCGCCTGCCCCTCCAATCCATGGGCCACTGCCGGATGCTTCACAGCTACCCGGCTGACGGTATGGGCCACCATAACCTGCTGGCGCCCGCAAGACTCGAATCCCAGCGTGCGCAGCAGCCAGCCCAACCCCACGACATAGTCCGGAACCGATACATACACCGGTCTCGTATCCGAGCCATCGGCGAGATGCAGCAGATAGCGCAGGCAGGGCAACAGATCAGCACGGTGCTCGGGTCTCACGGTGCACGTGATCCAATGACCTCGCGATGTGGATTCCAGCGACATGTGTGCGATCACGGTTCCATTCTCAACCCAGACGTGCCCTCCTCGCGACGAACCCAGGGCCTGCGCCGAGGCCGCCTCTTCCTCCGGCGCAAACCACTGCGCCTGATACACGAGCGGTGGGATCACCTGCCTGCGCAACTCGCCCAGCGCCCAGGCATCGGATGCCTCCACCTCGCGCATGCCGGCGGGCCGGCTGGTCCTCGGGTAAGCCACAGTGGACACGAAAACCTCTTCGCAGCCGACGACAGCGAACCCGCTACGCCGGAGAGCCTGGGCCTCTGCCAACCCTGGAGGCGTACTCGCATAGATCCGCGCGATATCCTGTTCGGCCGCGATCCAGATGGACCGCGCGAGCAACTCCTCCCAGAGAGGCGCCGCATCGGGCTCTTCCTCGAGGGATGGTGCGGCACAGGCCACATCCCAGGAACTGCGGTCCTCCCGGGGAAGCAACTGCACAAAAGCCCTGGGGTCGGAACCCGTCGCCCCGGTGTGTACGAGTGTACGGGCGCCAGCATAGTGACCGCTCAGCACACCGAGAACGGCCGAACCGACAGGATTCGAGGAACGCAGAAGGCGGCGCTTGAAATCAAGGACCGCGGCCCGAGTCTGCAGTTGAATGATATCAGGTGCATCCCGCAGACTGAACGGTCTGATCACAGGCATACCTCACGTGGCAGGGCAAGCTGCGCCGAGGCTTTGCTCCCCCCCGGCAGGGGAATTGTAGCAAGCTTAAGGGGGCTTGGCAACTTGGCCACCTGACCGGACATAATGACCCGGCGGGTAAGCGCCAAGGCACGTAGCCCACTTGCAGGTCGCGTCGCCGCCCCCTATACTCGACACAGATCGCCACCATGAAAGACCTCTTTCGCTGCCTTGACGAATACCCTCTCGAGATGATCCAGGCCCTGGCCGAGGCCTGGGACGTGGCCCTACCACGCGATGAGCCCCTGCAGAGCGTCGTACGCCTGGGCGAGGCCATGTTGCGTTCCGGTGCGCTCGAAGAATCGGTTCAGGCTGTCTCCGCGCCTGCCCGCGACGCGCTTGCTGAGGTCGTTGCCTCTGGCGGAGCGATGGCCGCGCGCGTTCTCGCGTTGAGCTACGGAGAGGTTCGCCGCTTTGGGCCCGCCGGATTGCGCCGAGAGCAGCCCTGGCGGGCGCCGGCCAGCCCGCTGGAGGAGCTATACTACCGGGGCCTGCTCTACCGCGCCTTTGGAGATCTCGGGGACTATATCGGCGAACTCCTGGTGATACCGGATCAACTGCTCGAGCACATGCCTGCTCTCACCCATATCACGATCGCGGACAACCTCGCCGAGGGGGGCTTGCGCGGCGCGGCCACGGTCTGTGGCGAGGCTCTCATGGAGGACCTGATGGCTGTCGTCGTCAGGCTGAGGCAGCAGGCTATCCGTCTGCCGGCGAATCCAACACCCTCTTCCACGCTGCTGGATCGCTTGGACCTTGGCGCACGCCTCCGGGGGCCGGCGCTACCGGCGCGCCTGCACCTCATGTGGCGCCTGTTGCTGAGCCAGGGTCTTGCAGAACATGACGGGCGCCAATGGCGCCTGTCTCTGCGTACCCGGCAGTGGCTGGGTCAGCCGGATGCCGAGCAATGGCAGGCGTGCTTTGTAGCCTGGAGAGATGACCGGGGTTGGGATGAGCTGCGCGATCTGCCGTCGCTCCTGTGTGATCCCGGCGGCTGCCCGAATGAGCCCTGGTTGGCCAGAAAGAGACTCTGCAGGATCCTGGAGCAGATACCCGAGGACCGCTGGTGGGACCTTGGTTCCTTCCTGGCTGCCCTTAGAAAACACCATCCGAACTATCTCAGGCCCGATGGGGACATGGACAGCTGGTTCGTTCGCGAGGCCTCGTCGGGAGCCTTTCTACGGGGACCCGAGCACTGGGATGCCATCGAAGGTGCCCTGGCTCACCACTTGATCGTGGGCCCTTTGCATTGGTTGGGCGTCATCGATCTGGGCGAAGGCGACCCGGACCCCGGGGACGACACGGGGCGGACTCTCTTCCGCATCAGCGGTGCCGGCAAGGATCTGCTCACTGAACTGCCTCCGCATCTTGCGGATGCCCGGCCAGGCGAGCCGCTGGCCACCGTCGACACGCGCCTGCGTGTGACCATCCGAGTAAGGGATTCGCGCTACCAGCGCTACCAGCTGGAACGCCTTGCGCAATGGGAGGGACAGGACGGGGTCGCTCGATACTGGCTCTCTGAGGACGCGGTCTGGCAGGCACAGAATTCCGGCGTGACGGCGGACCAGATTCTGGCATTCCTGCGACGCATCACGAAGGACCGCGTACCCGAGATCGTCGTGCAGACGCTCAGAGCCTGGGGACGTCGCTTCGGGGGTGCCACCCTCAAGAGGGCTGTGATTCTGGAGACCGACGATACCTCCATGATGAAGAGGATTCGGCAGATGCCGGGGATCTCCAATCTCCTCGGGCAGGAACTGGGACCTACGCGCTGCATTGTGAGCGAGGAGAACATGGATCGCGTGGTGGCCGAACTGAAGAAGCAGAACATCTGGCCACGGATTGAGCACTAGGCCAATGAAAAAGCGGGGGCCTGATGGCCCCCGCTCCACGCACACGCCAGTTCAGCGGATCTTGCCCTCAGGAATCTCTTCAGCCTCAGGCTCAGTCGAGGGCTCAGCCGCCACGTCGCCGCGGCGCAGGTGGCGCGGCTTTCGCTCCACTTTCTCCTGGCTCTCGTGGTTCTCATGGCGGTGGCCACAATAGGGGCAAATCTGCCAATCCGGCTCCAATAGCTCTCCGCAGCTCACGCACTTGAGGCGCAGCTGATGTTCGCAGTGAGGGCAGAGCACATAGCTTGGCTCGACACGCCTGTGGCAGTTCGGGCAGACGCGCCGGTCGCGCAGATCCTGCAGAACGGCCTCCTCCGCGAGGGAACGATCATACTCCTCTGAGAGTGTCTCTTTGGGTCGCAGCAGGATATAGATCAGGACGCCCGGCAGCGTAAAGATGGCCACCAGGAGCACCGAAAGGATCTGGCCGAGCACGTCACGGGTGCGGGCGCGGATATCTCTGAACGTCCACACCAGCAGTCCGAAATAGGTCGCCACCAGATAAGCGCCGATGGCGAAGAGCGCGGCGGCCGCATACATGTTCAGGTTCTCAGGCAGTTCCACGCCTTTACTCCTTTGTGAGAATCACTCGATTCTATCACGAGGCCAGGCATCTGTCACATGTACCGTTGCCGGTGAGGCCTCAGAAGCCGTCAGCCGATGGATGCACAGCCGGAAGATAACTGGCGCCATCCTCGGTCCAGCGCGTGGTCTCCCGGCTCTCCACATCAACCGAAAAGACATCTGCCCGCGCAGGCATCAGCCCTCCCATATCCACCTCACTCTGGAAGTACTGAAAGAAGACGCGCTCCGCACCGCTGCCCCACGAGAGATGCGTCGTATGCCAGCCCCATTCGGTCTCGACGAGGGGGTTGACGGTCTGCCCATCAGCCGACGCAACAACTAGGTCGGTACGAAAGCGCTCATTCGCCCACCAGTACCAGCGGTGCAGTTCGTAGGCAATCCATGCACCATCTTGCGACCAAACGGGCCTGACGATGGTCAGGATCTGATCCTCTGGGTTTTCAACCTGAAGGAGTTCACCGAGGGAGACGCCTTGGGTGTCCCACAACCAGAGATAGGCTTTCTCCTCGTCCGATAGCCCACCGACGATGCGTTCCCCGTCGGGTGACCAGGAAGCACCATGAAAAGTCATGCCCTCGGGGAACTCGAGCACGGCATACTCGCCGGTATCCAGATCGTATAGACTCCCCTGAAGCTGGTAAATGACCTCGTCGTTGTCGTCCAGACTCCACTCGTAGTAGGTGCCCACAAACCGTTGGCCGTCCGGACTAGAGCTCACGTCCCGCCAGCCTGATCCCCCAGCGGAGACTGGAATCTCCACCGGGCCTGGCGCTGCGGCCAGGTTGAGATCGAGGCTGCCCTGGTAGGTGATCGAATCACCCTGGCAGATGGCTCGTACCCAGGCTGCCTGCTCGGGGACGCCCTCCAGGACAAACTGGCCTGTGATACCGTCCGCATCAACGAGGCCGGCCATGCCCTGCGCCGTGACCTTACAGGAGCCCGCTGCCCCCGTGACACGGCCGCGCACTACGACAAAGGGCCCCTGGGCATCCTCAGGCGGCAGGTTCTCGCCAGTGATCATCGCGAGCTCCGCTCCATCGGGGCGCATGGCAAAGACGTTACGCTCGTTGCCACGGCTATAGGCAAAATCGTGAGAGCTCACAAAATAGAGACGAGAACCATCCTGACTCCAGCGAACGGAGTAAAAGCTGAGTGGCTCGGTAAAGTGAGTCAGCACGCTCGCGGGCTCTGCCCACTCGGGGACGACGATGTTGGCGGCTTCATTGGGTTGGCCGCGCACCAACACGAACGGCGGCACAAAGCCGGTGGGGAGGGGGGTGGGCGTCTCTGTAGGCTCCACAGTGGGAACAGGCGTATCGGGAACATCCGTAGGGAGTGGCGACGCCGTGGGCGATGGTGCAATGGCGGTGAGCCGCGCAGCCAGCTGCGCCTCGGTGCGCGTCTCCAGCAGTGCGATATCCGGGGTTGCTGTGGGCAGCCCCTCCTGCTCAGTGGATCGGCATCCCGTAGCGGCAATGGGTATCAGCATGAGCATAAGAAAGAGGCCCAGCCCGGCAATCTCTCGCAGGCACCGACCGGCCCGGCCACGACGACGCTCGCCTCCCGACGCCGTGCTGCTCACCGCTCACCTGCGAGGACGCTCTCGGCTCGCATCGAGTCAATGACGCTTCGCAGGATACCGTCCAGATCCAGCGTAGGCTGCCAGCCCACGAGCGCGCGCAGCTTGCTGGTATCGGGCACACGCCTCAGCATGTCCTCAAAGCCCGCCTCATAGGCTTGATGGTAGGGGATGTGGTCGATGCGGGATTCGCTTCCGGAGAGCGCAATGACGCGTCCGGCCAAATCCTCTATCGTGACCTCCTCAGAGCTGCCGATATTGTAAACCTGCCCCAGGGCGGCGGGATGGTCTGCCAGCGCAACAACGGCCCGGACCACGTCTCCAACGAAGGTGAAGCAACGAGTCTGTTGGCCGTCTCCGTAAACGGTGAGGGGCTCGCCATCCAGGGCCTGGCGCACAAAGCGGGGAATAACCATCCCGTACCGGCCGCTTTGCCTGGGCCCGACGGTGTTAAAGAACCGGGCGATCACAACCGGAAGAGCGAGCTGCTTGTGATAGGCCAACGCCATGAACTCGTCCATCGCCTTGGAGCAGGCGTAGGACCAGCGGCTGCGTGTGGTGGGACCCAGGGTGCCGTCATCATCCTCACGAAAAGGCACTCGAGAGCTCTTGCCGTACACCTCCGAAGTAGAGGCGAGTATGACCTTCTTCCGATAGCGGGCGCCGGTTCGCAGCACAACCTCAGTGCCCTTGATATTGGTCTCCAGGACGTGAACCGGGTCACGGACGACCAACTCCACGCCGACAGCCGCAGCGAGATGGTAGATGATGTCACACTCGCTCACGAGACGATCCATAACCGTCTCATTGGCAATCGTCTCGATGGCAAAGCGAAAGCCTGCACGTGGCACCAAATGCCGGACGTTCTCAAAACGACCGGTGGAGAGGTCGTCCAGAACGGTGACATCATCGCCCCGGGCAAGTAGCGCCTCGGCAAGATGGCTGCCCATAAAGCCGCAGCCGCCGGTGATCAGAGCCCTCATCGTTCCTGCTCCCTTGATTGCTCTCGGTGTTCAGGGTCGCGCTCGATTCTAGGCCCGCGCTCTGGGGGCGTCAAAGCTTGTCCGCTCGCTCCGCTCCACGCGCTTTGGTTCGCTCGAGTTTCACTTCTATACTCTAGCCGGTGCCGATGTCTTTGCAGCGGAGGCTCTCCATGATCGTCGAGATGCAGCGGAATGCCACGCAAAGCCAAGTGGATGCGGTTATCGAGCGTGCCCAGGGGTACGGGTTCGAGGTGCAGCTGAATCGAGGCACAGACAAGGTGGTGATCGCAATCCTCGGGAGCGACACCGGACACGTGCCAACGGCGAACTTTGAGGTGCTCCCCGGGGTTGGGTCTGTCACGAGGATCATGCGGCCGTACAAGCTGGCCTCACGCGAGTTCCGCAGTGAACCTACCGAGATACGAGTCGGCGACGTCACCATCGGTGGGCCCAGGGTCGTGGTCATGGCCGGGCCGTGCTCGATCGAATCCTGGGAGCAACTGGATGCGACAGCGCGGCATGTGATAGGCGCCGGTGCCTCGATCCTGCGAGGTGGGGCGTTCAAACCGCGCAGTTCACCCTTTAGCTTCCAGGGTATGGGTTTTGAGGGTGCAGCCCTGCTCAGACAGGCGGGCCAAGCACTCAAGGCGCCCGTGGTGAGCGAGGTCACCGATTCGCATTTCGTGGAACGCATGGCGCAGGAGGTGGATATCCTCCAGATCGGCGCTCGCAATATGCAGAACTATACACTTCTACGCGCCGTGGGGGAGACCAACAAGCCCTGCCTGCTCAAACGGGGTTTGGCGGCAACCGTCACCGAATGGCTTCAGGCTGCAGACTATGTGCTCGCTGCGGGCACCGCGCAGGTCATCTTGTGCGAGCGGGGCATCCGCTCCTTTGAGGACAGCACCCGCTTCACACTGGATATCTCCGCCGTTCCGGTCATCAAGCGGCAGTCGCACCTGCCTGTTATCGTAGATCCCAGCCATGCCGCTGGACACTACGCTCTGGTGCCGGGGCTGGCGCGAGCGGCGATCGCGGCGGGGGCGGACGGCCTGTTGATTGAGGTTCATCCCGATCCTGCCAATGCGCTGTCCGATGGCCTGCAGAGCCTGACCTTCTCCGACTTTGCGCGGCTGATGGTCGAGTGCCGGCAGATCGCGGAAGCCATCGGCAGGACGCTGTAGGGCTGCCGCCACGCACTGGACGTCAGCCGAACGCAATCTCCGTCCCTGCCGGACAGGGCAACACGCAATCCCCAAACGCGGCGTGCAAGGCATAGAGCGGGCGCTCTCCGGTGCAATGGTTCAGGTACAACCGTGGAGAGCCCTCTCTCCTCAGCAAGCCGATCAGCGCCTCGATCTCGGCATCGGCGGCCTGCGCCAGGTGGGTGCCGCCGATGATCGCCAGCAGGGGTGCGTCGAACAGGCGCCGCACGGTCTCTAGAGTGTTGCGCAAACCGGCGTGGCAGCAGCCGCACAGGAGGACGATCCCGCCGGGCACTTCCAAAACCAGAGACATGTCGTCGGCGTACGGATCGGGACGCAACTCGCCATCCACCTCTACTAGATGGTGCGGGCTAGAGCCCTGCGGATAGGGTCGGGGAGTGATACGCCCGGTGGTCTTTACGCCAACGGCGATCTCCTGAGGGGCATCGGACAGGCGCAGATCGGCCAGATCTCGCCAGCCGTCACCAAGCCGTTGCAGCCCGATCGGCCGGACGACTTCTCCCGAACGCGCGTATCGGGGCTCGCAGAGCGAGGCGTTTCCGTATACCGTCAGCTTGGGATGCTCCTCGAGAACATGCAGCAACGCGCCGGAATGGTCGTAGTGAGCGTGGCTCTGGCCGAGGGCATGCAGCGGGCGCCGTGCCAGACCGAGACATGCCAGATTGTGCTCCAGCACCGTGGCGGATTGACCCGTGTCCCAAAGTACGTTCTGGCCATCGGTTTCTACCCAGAAGCAGAGCCCGTGCTCGCCCCAAAGCCCTGAACTGCGTTCCACACAGTTGTCTGTCACACACACCAGTCTCATCGTCTGCCCTCCAGTGGTCACTCTCCATGAGGATGGTACGCTCGCGGGCGCCGACGTCAACTGGCGAAGTGGGGCAGACGCGT
>JAAYAW010000100.1 GCA_012719135.1 Chloroflexota bacterium | reverse complement strand
CCGGGGAGAGGGCCAGCATGATCTGGCGTATCCGGCGCGGCCGCGGCCGTGGCTACCTCCACGGCACGGCCATCAGCCGCTCGCCCTGGGTTCACATCGATCCCGGGAGCTTTGAGAAGGACCTGGATGCCACCGTCACTGTTGTGACGGAGGCGATCGCGATCACCGAGCAACCCGCCAAGGGACGCATCCAGCTGGATACGAACGCCACCGAGCAACCCTTGGAGGTCGAGGTGACCGTGAACGTGCGCTCGATGCCCTCTCCCTTTGAGGCGCGCATCGTGCGTCCGCTGCTCGGCATCTTCCTGGGAGGCGGCCTCGGAGTGCTCCTCGGGATGGGGTTGCACGCTGCTGGCCTTGACGCGGGCCTGGCCGGGCGTTTTCCCTCCCTTCCGCTGATCTCTCCAGCTCAGGTCCTGCCCGCACTGGTCGGCCTCGTAGGCGCCGTGCTCGGCTTTCTGCGGGGCTGGCATCAGAACTGGGCCTGGCCGACATGGTACGCGAGCCTGCGCTGGATCGGGCGCACGCTCGCCTGGATGGCCGGGCTGGCCCTCGCCGGCTGGTTGGCGTACACACTGGTGGCCTGGCTCTTTCCTTCGCTGCCCGCGCGCGCCGGCGCGAACGCCCCGCTGTGGGTAGCGCTACTGGGCGCCGCGCTGGCCCCCGTTCCCGCCAGCATCGGAGAGATCCGGGCGTCACGCTTCCACGGCGTGCGTCGGCTGGATCCTCACCCGGTCCGCAAACAGATGCGCTGGGTGGCCTGGGTAGCCGGCGCCATCGCCATCCTGGTGCTCGCCGTGGGCAGCGTGCGGTTCTTTGCGCCTTCCGGCTCGCTCGGTGAAGCCGCAGAGATCGGGTATAATACAGTGGAAACGTGGATGGATCGGGGAGAACGCAAGCTATTGGACTGGCGTGACGATGTGTTGATCCGTTATCACGATCGCCGGGCCACGCCGATGCCGACGGTCACGCCGGATACCTTACCGTAAGTGGAGTGTGTTGTGAGTACTCGAGTCGATATCGTTGCGGGCCGCGAGCGCGGGCAAGCGCTGGTGGAGACCGCTCTCACGATGCTCATCGTCCTCGTGCTCCTGGCCGGGATGGTGGATTTCGGGCTTGCCTTTGGGTATCGCGTCGCGCTGGCAAACGCCTCCCGCGGCGGCGCGCGCTACGGCTCGCGCTACCCCAAGATGACCGGGTTGATCACCGCCGCGACCATCGATTCCCTCCGGGGCACGCTCGTCATCCCTGACGATTACGATCACACCACGGCCCCGGACGAGCACCTCGAGATCGACGTCGCCTGCGAGAATAACGGGGCCACGCTGGCGTGCAGCTCCGCCGATCGCGGCCAGCAAATCCGGGTGACGGTGAGCTATGCCTACCAGCCCCTGTTCGGATCGCTTCTCGGCATCAGCGAGGTACCGATCGCCAGCTCAACCATCATGTACATACTTGGCCCGGATGAGCTCTGATCATCGCCGCTGGCCAATAGCTATAGGAAGAGGGTTCAGTATGAAAGAGAACATACACATGCGGGAGGGAGGGCAGACGCTCGTCATTGTGGCTCTGGCTATGGCGGTGCTGATGCTCATGGCCGGCCTGGCCGTCGATGTGGGCATGGCCTACAACGAACGCCGCGATATGCAGAACGCCGCCGATGCCGCCGCCCTGGCGGGCGCTCAGCGCCTGTGTGATGGCAGCACCCAATCCGTCGCGCTCAACGCAGCCGTCTCCGCGGGGCAGCTCAACGGGGCCACCACTGTCT
>JAAYAW010000099.1 GCA_012719135.1 Chloroflexota bacterium | reverse complement strand
TCTTGTCCAGGGCCACGTTGCGGCCCTTGGGTCCCAGCGTGGTTCCCACGGCCTCAGCCAGCTTGTCCAAACCGGCCTTCAGGCTGCGCCGCGCCTCATCCGAAAACTGCAGTTGCTTTGCCATCGTATGCTTCCTTTATGCGTGATATATCAGGGATTAGCCTTCAACGACCGCCAGAATATCGTCTTCCCGAAGGATGAGGATATTGCGCCCGTCGATCTTTATCTCTGTGCCGCCGTACTTGGCGTACAGCACCACATCGCCTACCTTCACGTCCATCGCGAGGCGCTCGCCCGAATCGCTGCGCGATCCCGGCCCCACAGCCAACACCTTGCCGCGCTGCGGCTTTTCCTTAGCCGTCTCGGGAAGAACGATACCCAGAGCGGTACGCTCCTCCTGCTCGGCGGGCTCTACCACGACCCGGTTTCCCAGCGGACTGATACTCGTTGCCATGCGGAATCCCTCCTCGTCTTGCCATATCAGGCTGTTGGAGCCATCTTTCAATTAGCAGTCCGTGGTTCAGACTGCCAAATCACCCAACACTATACTAGAACCATGATGAGAGTGCAAATACCCAGGATCGTTGCCCGCGCAGAGTGAGCCAGCCGAGATCAGGGGCATTGGGCGATGCTTGGGATCAGGTGAGATGGCCGTGTTACGCTGGCATCCAGATCGGACTCTTGAGTGACGCCCGTCAGAACCAACGCCGTATCCATACCAGCCATCGCCCCCATGGTGATATCGGTGGCCAGCCGGTCCCCTACCATGAGGCAGCGGCGAAGAGGCACTCCGAGCCGCGAAATCGCGGCCGTCAGTATGTGCTCGGAGGGCTTGCCAGCAATGGCCTCCAGCGCGCAACCGGACGTAGCTTGGAGAAAGGCGATCACGCCGGCGCAATCGGGGATCTCCCCCCCTTGCACCGGGCACGTTCGGTCCCCATTGGTCGCATAGAGACGCGCTCCTCGCACGAGAGCCTGGTGGGCGATGTTGAGTTTCGTATAGTCCAGTGTGCGGTCAAAGGCCGCGACGACGATGTCGATCTCGTCCGGGCTCGCACTGAGAGCAAAGCCGGCGCCACGCATCTCCCTGACCAGGCTATCCTCGCCGATAACATAGAGCCGCGCACCGGGTTCCTTCTCTCGCAGCAAGTGCATCAACGCCTGCGTGGAGTTGATCACATCCTCAGGCTCGGTGGGTACACCCAACCTCGTCAGCTTTTTCGCATAGCTGGCGCGAGGCTCCAGAGGCTTGTTGGACAGAAAGACGACGCGCCGGCCGGCGCGCCGGATTCGCTCTATGGTCTCCCGTGCCCCGGGAATGAGTTGGTCGCCGAGATATACGGTTCCATCCAGGTCAAAGATGTACCCATCATAGGCCGGCGTTCTCATTCAGAGCCCCCGTCCACATCAACAAGCCGGTGGATATCAGCGATCACCAGATCGGCGAACGGCGCCAGTCTCTCGGCAGGCATCGATCCTGACGAGACTCCTATCGCCCTGGCCAGGCCAGCGCGATGCGCCATGAGCATATCAAAGGAACTGTCG
>JAAYAW010000098.1 GCA_012719135.1 Chloroflexota bacterium | reverse complement strand
TGGCCGAGGCCAAGGGCCTCCGCTGCGGCGGCGCGCCCGATACCTTCTTCGGCGCCGCCTGGCAGACCGCCCGCAAGGCCATCGATGACGGCCTGATCGGCGAGCCCTACGCCGCCTTCTCCTACCTCGCGGCACGGCGGGCCCCTGTGGCTCCCGGCGCGCCCCCGCCGGCCTGGGCGACGCGCCCGACGCGGCAGGTCGCCCCGGGGCACGTGAGCTTTTTCTCCGTCGATGGCGGCAAGTACGGCGTGAGCAACACCTTTGACATGGGTGGCTACTACCTCACCAACCTCATCAACATGCTCGGCCCCGCCAAATCCGTCATGGGCATGACAAACAAGATGTTCGATGAGGTCGTCCGCGGTGACCGCACCATCCAGGTCGAATCGCCCACCCACGTCACGGGCATCATCCAGTTCCAGTCCGGCGTGCTGTGCCAGTGGCTCACCAGCTCCGACTGCTTTGGCACCGGCCTGCCGCACATCGAGATCTATGGCACCGAGGGCACCCTGCGCTGCCCGGACCCGAACTACTTCCCCGGCCCGGTGTACCTCCGCAAGCCGGAGAGCCAGGAGCTCATCGAGCTCGATCAGGTGCACGCCATCGTCCAGGACACCCGCGGCATCGGCGTGGCGGACATGGCCGTGGCCATCAAGAACGGCCGCGCGCATCGCGCCAACGGCCGGATGGACGCCCACATCGTCGACATCATGAACGCACTGCACGAATCCTCGGACCAGGGCAGGCGGATCGACCTCGTGACCACCTGCGAGCAGCCCAAGGCGCTCCCCGTGGATCTGCCCAACTGGACCGTCGACGACTGAGCTGAGCAATCGGGGGCGCCCGTACCGGCGCCCCCTTGAGATCTGCCCAGGCGACAGTGCCACAATGGGCGAGCGGGCCCACAAGCGCCATGGGTGGATTCTGGAGCAGAAGGCCCCGGGCGTGACGGTTCATCTCGCGGCCGGGGCATCGCTATCCGCGACTGCATCAGGGTCCGGGCCGAGGCCAGGTGGCCCCTGAGGGCTCACGGCCGGGTGTGTGCTATGGAGAGGAGCAGTAATGGTTCAGGATATTATCGCGATCGGAAGCGGATGCATCGATCATCTATCGATCGTTACTCACACCGATGATGGCTGGGAACAATGCGGTGTGCCCCTTGTACAGGGCGGCGGCCTGGCCGCCACGGGCGCCACCGCCATCGCCCGGCTGGGGGGCAACGTTGAGCTCTGGGGCATCGTCGGAGATGACTATCACGGGCAGATGATCCGCACGGAGCTGGAGCGGGATGGGGTCGATATCACCCAGATGCCCGTCATCGCCGGGTACCGGTCACCCTGTAGCTACATCGAGGTCGATTCGGAGACCGGCGAGCGCACGATCTACGGCTCAGGCTTTGACAGAAGACCGACGGACCTGGATTCGCTATTCGACCCGGCGCGCGCTCGGCACGCCCGAGCGATGCTCGTCACAGGATTCATCCCCGAGGTCGCCACCGCGGCCGCCAAACAGATCCACGCCAACGGCGGCAAGGTCGTGGCAGACCTCTTCCGCGTGGATGGTCCGGTATCGGAGATGGTCCACCACGTGGACGCCTTGATCCTGCCAGAGTTCGCCGTGGAGCCGTTGGTAGGGGCCTTTGACATCCCCCGCGCCCTGGCAGTGCTCGCCGATCTCGGCGGCAGCATGCCCACGTTCACGGTGGGGCCCAAGGGTAGCTACTACCTGGCGGAGGGCGTGGTATACCACTGCCCGGCCTTTCAGATTCGGGCCGTGGATACCACGGGCTGTGGCGATTCGTTCCACGGTGCGTTCACCTACGCCATGGCCAAGGGCTTTGACCAGCATGAAGCCATCCGCTTCTCCTCCGCCGTGGCGGGGCTCAAAGCGACCAAGCTGGGCGGGCGCTCCGGGCTGCCCACGCTGGAGGCCGTCACACAGTTCATGAGCGAGCGGCCGGACGAAGCCCGCGCGCGCAAGCTGGAGGACGGCGCACTGGCCTAAGCCTCGGCTTAACTTACCATACGTTCGGGAGCCCCGCCGATGCGAAGGACGCGTCCGCGGGGCTCTGCATGTGGCCAGCGGATACATATCCGCATGCGAGCCTGGCCCGCTGAGGAGCCGGCGGTTGTCTCCTGGCCCCAGCGGCACTATAGTTCGCGACATGACGGGAACGCACAGAAGATCGACCTCCCCTCCGCCTCGCTGGGCAGATTGGGCTGCCCTGGGCCTCGTGTTGCTGGTGGCCGGTGTTCTGCGCCTGGGGTGGCCGGGGATCAACTCCTTCGGGTTCGATGAGGCCCGCGTGAGCCTGTTGGCCTTGCAGATGGCTCGCGAGGGTCAGGTGCCGTTGGCCGGCATTCCCTCCTCAGCAGGGATCGCGAACCCGGCGCTGTTCGTCTGGCTGATGTCCCTCCCCTACCTGTTCTCGCGGGACCCACTCTGCGCGACGCTTTGCATCGCCCTGGCGAACATCGCGGGCGCCGGCATGCTGTGGGCGTTGGCTCGCCGGCACTGGGGGCCCTGGGCCGCGCTGGCTTCCGGGCTGGTGTACGCCAGCGCTCCCTTTGGAGCCGTCTACTCGCGCAGCATATGGAGCCAGGATCTCATGGCGCCTCTGTCCGTGCTCTGGGCCTGGTGCGGGCTACGGGCCGTGGAGCGCCGCTCGGCCCCGGATCTGGCCCTGCACCTCGCTCTGGCCGGGCTCGCCTGGCAGGTGCACTATAGCGGCGCCGCGCTCATGCCCGTTACTCTGTGGCTCCTCGTTCGGCATCGGCTGTGGGAGCTTGCCAGGGACGCAGCCAGCGCACGCCGCTGGCTGGCCGCCGGCATCCTGGTGCCCATCCTCGCCGCGACGCCCTTTGTCGCTTCGCTCGTGCGGGGTGGAGAAGTGAACGCCGCCCTGCGCACCCTGGCGGAGCGCGAGGCTCAATGGGGGACCGGCTCCTTTCTTCGCTGGGCGGAGGTCGCCACGGGGCGCAACTGGGAGTGGTTGCTCCTCGGCCAGGGCTGGCGCTGGCCAGTGGCATCTGAGAGCGCTCAGACCATCGCACAGGGTCTCTCGGGCCTGCTCCAGATTCTAGGCCTCGTCGCCATCATCGGCTCTGCCGGCCGGCTACCGCGGAAGGGGCCAGCGCCGGATGCCCTTTTGGTGCTGTGGGCGCTAGCCGCACCGTTGATCTTTGCGCGATCGAGCACGCCGGTGTACCACCAGTATATGCTCACGGCCCTGCCGGCGACGGCTCTGCTGGCGGGCCGCGCGGCCCACTACGAGGGCAGGCGCTGGCCCGGCCCGGCGGTGGCGGCCCTGGCTATCGCTATCGCGCTGATACAAGGCGGCGCCGCCGTCACCGCGATTCGGGCCAACATCGACGCACTCCAGCCGGGAGGGATGGGCACCCCCCTGGTCTACCCATGCTCGGCAGCCGAGGCTCTCCGCGATGGCCTTCCCGTATACAGCCACGCCCGATCTGACGCCCCCGAGTTCGATGCGGACGCCTCCGCGACCAGCGTGCTCTTTTGGGATTATGACCACCGGATCGTCAACGGGGAAGTGACCTTACTACTCCCGCCCGCGGGAGAGATGGCGCACCTCCTTTTCCTGTTTCCGGATAGCCCCGCGTTGCGCCTGGCGCGTGAGCATGCCCGCGTTCTGCGGGAGCGAGTGTTCCCCAGGCGTGAGGGAGAGCCCCCATATACTGCGCTGGAGGTGGTTGGCGGCCCGCCATCCGGGCTGACCTCCGGCCAAGGGCAGCGGCTCGATAACGGCCTTGAGCTGATCGGCTGGCAGACGTTCCCGGAGGAACAGCGTCTCCGTCTTCTGACCTGCTGGCGGGTGGGTGCGGACTTTGTACCGGGGCGGTACCATCAGTTCAACCATCTCTACGCCTCGGGCGACGATACGCCCAGCGAGGTAGCCGACATCAGCCCTTCCTCCGCGGCGTGGCAGGATGGAAGCCTCTTGCTCTCCTGGGTCACCTTTGAGGCGCCCGCCAGGCCGCAGTATGTGGCGATCGGCATGTACACCTACCCGGAGATGGATCGCGTGACGAGGCAGGGCAAGGAGGGCACCATCCGCCTCGACCTAGTCACTCCATAGCACACAATGGTTGGCTTTCGCGGCGTTTTCGGATAAAGTGAGGCCATAGGTGGTGGTGCCGGCTCCCCGGCATCGGGAGCGAGAAAGACCCATCGCCCGTCATCACCAGCGTGCGATTACGATCAGAGAGGAGCCCCATGAGCAACGACGTTCTGGCCAGGCTACGCGCGGCAAACCCCAATCTGGATATCAGACTCATCAGTGATCCCTCCTTCGAACGGTTCGGCCATTATCTGCCCCAGTATGACGCCTCCGAGATGATCGCCAGGACTGAGGCGATCGTGCCCAAGACAGAGCGCGTCGCGTATGAGACCTCGGTCGCAGCCCTGGAGGAGCCCTGTGAGCTGAACACCACGCTCATCCAGGAAGTGTACGGCGGCATGGACACGCAGATCGGCTGGTGCTATGGCCACAACAGCTCGCTGAACGGCGTGGAATACCACCGCGGCAGCGAGATCAACATCTGCGTCACCGACTGCATCTTCCTGGTCGGCCACGTACAGGATGTCCTGTTCGGCGAAGAGATCCGGTATGATACCGCCAACGTGCGCGCCTTTTACGCGCCCAAGGGAAGTGTCGTCGAGTTTTCCCCCTGGAACCTGCATATGGCGCCCATCCATGTTCGCGAGGGCGAGCAGTTCTGTGCCCTGGTGTATCTCCCGCGCGGGACGAACGAGAGGCTGCCATTCAGCACGCCGCAGGTGGGCGAGAATCGCCTCCTCCGGGCTGTGAACAAGTGGATGATGGGCCATCCTTCGATTGAGCCCATGATTCGCGGCGGCGTCTACCCGGGCCTGGTTGGCGAGAATCCCTTCGTCAAATCAATCTAGTTTTCGAAAGGGTGGCGAGCCCCGCGACAGCCGTTCGCGGGGCTCGTCTGTATAGAGAGTGATGGGTGTTCACATGGCAGATATCCCGGTGGCGGCGCCACCGGAACGCGGCGCCGCGCGCCGGACGATACGATGGGAGCGCGTGCCCCCTCTGATTCTGGGGGTTTTTGCGGTCCTCTGCCTGATTACTTCGCTCTTGAACCCCCTCGGCGAGGGATACGACGAGTGGGCGCACTTTGCCTACATCCGCTATGTCGCCCTTGAGCGACGGCTGCCTGCCTCCGGACAGAGGCTGGTTCCCGAGATCGCCTGGGACGCGACACACCATCCGCCCCTGTACTATGTGCTCGGCGCAGCGGCCACCCGGTGGGTGGACATGTCCGATGACCTGCGGCCGATCGCGAACCCGCACGCCACCGTCGGCCGAGCCCTGAACGCCTACATACACACCCGTGCGGAGGATTTCCCCTTCCGCGGCTCCGTCCTGGCAATGTACGTTGCGCGCTGCGTCTCCACCGCCATGGGCATGCTCACACTCTGGTTCAGCTACCGCGCCTCGCGCATCGTGACGGACGATAACCAGGCCCTTGCGGCAGCCGCCATGGCCACGCTGGCATTCATGCCACAGTTCGTCTTTACGCACAGCATCATCACCAACGATGCCGCCGTCACGATGTTCGCTGCTCTGTCTCTGTGTCTGATGTTGCAGATGGCTCGGCAGCCTTCGCTTCGAGTGGGTGCGGGGCTGTGGCTCGCCATCGCGGGCGCCTTCCTGAGCAAAGCGAACGGTGTGGCTCTCATCCCCGTGGGGGCCCTGGTCACCGCGCGGGCCCTTTGGCTCCTCAGGCATCGCATAGGGCCGCGGCGATTCAGGATGGCGTTGGCCCTCGCGGGGTTGGCGCTCTGTGCAGCGATCGGGGGGCTGTTCCTCTGGGAGCGGGCCAATACCGCTCTTGAGGGCCACCATTCCTCGGTGACGGGCGCCCTTGAGCGCTTTATCCTGCCTGCCTTGCTGGGATCCAGCCGGACGCGCCAGGCCCTTTTCGACTGGAGCCTGCTGCCGCCTGGCCTGACCTACATGTTCCGCACGTTCTGGGCATCCTTTGGCGTCGGGAACGTGCCCGCCGGAGAGCCTTTCTACTGGGCGATGGGCATCGCCATAGGCCTGGCGGGAGCGGGAGCGCTCGTCTCCTGGAGACGACTGCGCCCCCGTTCGCGCTGGCTCGTATTCGTCTGCGTCCTCACAGGACTCGCCCTCTTGGCGCCACCTCTGTTTCTCATCCCGGTGGCCAAGCACGTACACGTCTCTCCGGGCCGGTACGCGATGCCCGCCGCTCCGGTCCTGGCGATCGGGCTGGCCGGAGGACTGTATGGCCTGCTACGTGGCCGGCGACGGATCGTGCTCCCCTGGCTACTGGCCGGTGGTCTCCTGATCTCTGCCGCGACGATGCCGTGGCGATACATCCGTCCCGCCTATGCCCCGGCCCGGCTGTTGGCGCAGGCGGAGCTCGAGGAGATCGCCGTACCGCTGGACGCCCGCTTTGGCCCCGCGATGCAACTCGTCGGGTACGCTATCG
>JAAYAW010000097.1 GCA_012719135.1 Chloroflexota bacterium | reverse complement strand
TATCGATCAGCGAAGCCTGAACTGGCGTGCCCATCTCCGGCAGGCTGTACTCGCCATCGTCATCCAGCCGCAGGAACGCCTTGTAGTACACCGTCTGTCCAGGCCTGTAGATCTGCCGATCGGTAAATAGATGAGCCCTGAAAGACCGGGCTTCCCAGTTGACGGGAAGTTGATAGTCCCAGGGGCTGACGCCGTCGGTCCAGTTCGACACAACAGCACCCAGGCCCAGCCGGGACTCGGCCAGCACCGTGACGCTCTCCCATCGCTCCTGATCGGGCATGTCCAGCATCGCCAGCCCGTCCCGATCTGTGCGGCCTGAGCCGGCTGGCTCCCCGTAATAGTCGTACAGGGTCAGGTCGGCATTGGGCACCGGTTCGCCAGATTGCAGATCCGTCACCCACACGAGCGCCTGCTCATCCGTTGTCTTCAGCATGATGTTGAGCCCCGTAACCACAAAGGCGTGGAACTGGCTGCCGTCCACCTCAGGGGCGCCGACCCTTAGCAGGTAAATGCCCGGCTCCATCGGACCGGAGGCGTTCTGGGGAAGGGCAGAGACGGCGACTTGCGCGCTGTTCAGGGGCGCTTCTGCGTCCAGAGACCAGGTCGCGAGGCGATTCGCACCGGAGAGGCTGAACCGGCTCCAGTCGGGCCACCCGCCTTCGCGTGTTAACATAACCAGTTGCGCAGGGGTCAGCTCGTACAGGGCCATGTCGATCCGAGACACGTTGATGTGTCTGACGGAGGCGAGCGTGTCCGCGAGGGCACTATAGATGCCGATCGGTCCCTCTGTCAGGAGATCGATGCTGGGCGAGGCGGGGCGTGTGACGAACCGCAACGTCAGCGGCTCTGCCAGAGGCTCCCCAAAGAGGTCTCTGGCCTCCTCTGACAGAGTCACCGTGTACGGCGTCGAAGGCTGCAGGCTCCAGGACACCCACAACTCGGTCTGATCCCCTTGCCAGTATGGGTACATGCGTACCGCCGGGGAGATCTCCAGAGCCTTGACCGTGGTCTCGGGATCCATCGGCGCTGAGAAGACGATCTGGAGAGAGCCGTAGAGATCCACACCCTCGGCACCGTCCCGCGGGTTACTGGAGACCAGTTCCGGCATGGGCGCCGTGGTGAATGACCACAGGCGATCCTCCTCGATCGCGACCTGGCCCGATGCGGACACGCTGCCGGCCGGCAGGCGGACGTCATACGCTGTGCCGCGCTCCAGCGGTTCTTCCGCCAGGAAGGTGAGCGTGTTTGCCAGCCAATCCAGCCGACCGGTGATTGGGGTGCCGTTGTCGCTCCTGGTCACCTGCAAACGTTCGGATACGCTGGACCGATCCATCCCCTGGTCAAAGGCGAGGACGATGGCCGTGTTGGGATCGACGAGTATCTGGTCTGGCAGCGGAGTCTCCAGCGACACGGACGGAGGCTGGATGGTAAAGCTCCACTCGAAGGTATCGGCGAGCTCAGCTCCCGCGAATGAGAGCCCCCCGGCCACCCTCACGGTATAGGTGGTGCCTGGCGAGAGCGCCTCCTGAGGGGTAAACACGTAGACGGACGTATTGGTCCATTCGCCTTTCCCCAGCACAGCGGGGGAGATCTCCAGCGGGGAGGGCAGCCCTGCCTGGTCATCAATTCCGGTCAGAGGCACGACCGGCCGGTTGAAGGTGACAATGATGCGTGTATCCGGAGCAATGCCGGCTGCATCGACGCCAGGAAAGACGTCACTGACCTCCAGGTAGCCGACGACTCGTGAGCGGAACGTGATCTCACGGTTGAGCGCCAGGCCCTGTAGACTGCGCGCTCCAGTTTTGACGGTAATGCGGTATTCGGCGTCACGAACGAGAGCATCCTCGTGCGGCAGGAAGTGGAGCGTGGCCGAATCGGGCCATTGAAAGGTTCCCTCGACGTTTGGGGAGATCTCGAACGCTCCCTCGACGCTTTCAGAGTCCATCGGCTGGTCGAAACTCAGCACGATCGGCTCGCCGAGCGAGAGTTCCTGACCCGGGGCCGGCGTAGCCTCCAACAGGCGCGGAGCGTGAGGCGGCGCGGGCGTTGCACTGGGCTCGGCCGTCGGCTCCGGACTAGGCAGATCCCTGGTGATCTGCGCCAGCCTGGGGATCGGTGTGGGGAGTGCCTCGGAGCGGCCACAGCCCAGGGGCAGTGCGAGCATGGCAACCAGAACCGCGACATAGACTAACCTGCTCCATCCGCTCATGGGTCAACTCCTCCTGATGACGTCGCTCTGACAACCTTGATGCGCACAGGGGCGCTACGCCGCTGCATGCCTGCACCGTCGCTGTAGGCCAACGTGAGCACATGATCTCCCTCAGTCAAGCCCCAATACACAGTATAGGGCGGACCGGTCCATTCGTGCCAGTCTTTTCCGTCGAGTTCCAGCGATAGCCTGCCGCCACCCTGGCAGATCCCGCACACGGCCGTGATACGCAGCCTCTGGCTCTCGGCGGGCAGAGCGGTAGAAATCCGGAAGACGTCGCCATCGGCCGGCGATCCCAGGCGGATCGGGGCATCAGTGCTGGGCGTCCCTGCGCGAGCGTCTCCCGACGCAAGTCCTGTCTCCGAGTCCAGGCCAGAGTCGATGGCCCACTGCAGCATTTCGGGGGGCCAAATAACGGCCGAGCGAACGATGACGCGTTCCGGTGGCGTGTCCTGCTCGGCTCGTGCACCGGTGAGTGCGTCCTGGGCTACGAGAGTGTGAAGGTCGCACTGCTCCACGGGGGCAGATTCCTTCAGGAACCATTCCAGGCGCCGCTGGGTACACGCCGGCCCCGGCAGTTGGCCCGAGAGAGGGCATACCTCGACCTCAACCAGCCCTTCTGGCACCACAAACGTGGGCGGCGGTTGCCTGTGAGCCGTACGCATGAGGCTGTTCCAGATCGGTGCAGCCCCAGTCAGTCCGGTAGCCCCCTGCATGGAGCTGCCATCGGCGTTGCCCACCCATACCCCGACGGTCCAGGATGGGGTGTAGCCGATGGTCCAGTTGTCACGCCACTGATTGCTGGTGCCCGTCTTGACGGCAGCGGGATAGGGCAGATCCAGCGCGCCGGCTCTGCCAAAGGCGGGTACCCGCGCCTCACCGTCGGAGAGCACATCGGTAACCAGATAGGCGATTCGCGGGTCGATAGCCTGAACTGTAGGAGCCGGGCTGTACTGGTAGAGCACGTTCCCCTCGCCGTCTGTGACCTGCTCGATCAGCCGTGCGGGTACGAGTCGCCCTTCGGCGGCGAAGGAGGCATAGGCCGCGGTGAGGTCGAGCAGTCGAACCTCCGCTCCCCCCAGGGTCAGGGCCAGCCCCTGCCGGTTCGGATCGTTGAGGGTGTCGATGCCCAGCCTCTGCGCCATCTCGGGAAGCGCCTGTACGCCGATGGCATCGAGAAGTCGAACGGCAGCGATATTGTACGAGTTGGCGAGCGCCTCTCTGAGCGATACGAGGCCGTGCTCGCGGCCGTCATAGTTCACGGGCACATAGGCCGTTCCCTCGGCCGTTCTGAAGACGGTGGAAACGTCGGCGATCGAGGTCGCCGGCGAGTAGCCGCGTTCGAAGGCAGCGGCGTACGTCAGGGGCTTGAGTGCCGATCCGGGCTGGCGTAGCGCCGTCGCGCCGTTGACCGCTCCAGCGGTATCCGTATCCCAATAGTCGGCGCTGCCCACGAGCGCCCGGACGGCCCCCGTGCTATCGAGCACCACGGCAGCCGCGTTGCCGACGCGTCGGGATGGTGCATCGTCAGCCGGGACATTGAGCTCCGCCAGATGCAGAGCCACGATCTGCTCGGCGCGCTCCTGAAGACCCCAGTCCAGGGTAGTTCGGACGCTCAGCCCCCCGTGTGCGACCGCACCTTCGCCTACGAGCCGTGAGAGCTCATCGCGCACCATCACCGAAAAGTGCGGCGAGCGCAGGGAGTACGGAGAGCCCGCAAAGGTCAGTGGTTCAGCGTGCGCGCGGGCTGCCGTCTGCTCATCGATGTACGCTGCCCTGACCATCAGATCCAGGACGGTACGCTGTCTCTCGCGCGCAGACTCCAGATGGTTCAGGGGATTGTAGGCCACCGGGGATTGTGGTATCCCGGCCAAGAGGGCGCTCTCGGCCAGGCTGAGGTCGCGGACAGGTTTGCCATAGTAACCACGGGAAGCGGCATCGACGCCGTAAAAGAGGTTGCCAAAGTACGTATGGTTCAGGTACAGTGCGAGGATCTCATCCTTGGATAGTACGGCATTGAGCCGGAGCGCAAGCCATGCCTCTCGGAGCTTGCGGACTAGAGTCTGGTCATAGCGCCCGCTGCCCAGAAGGAGCTGCCGCGCAACCTGTTGCGTGATGGTACTGCCGCCGGAGACGATACGGCCCGCCTGAAGGTTGAGCCCCAGCGCACGTAGGATCGCGCGCGGGCTGAGGCCGGCGTTGTGATAAAAGCCTGCGTCCTCAGTCGCGATGACGGCCTGTATCAGCGCCTCTGGCACCTGTTCCAGCGACACAGTACGTTGAGCGCCGCCCTCGGGATCATAGAGCTCATACAGCAACGCTCCGCCCCTGTCGTATATGAAGGACGATGGTGCGGATGCGGCGCGAATACGGGAGGGCAGGTCCGTCGGCAGGTACAGGGCGATCAGAAAGATCACCAGGGAAGCCGTGCCAACTGCGAGGCCCCATCGCAACGCCCGGGACCTTGCGGTCGGTACGCCGGATGCTCCGCGGACCGTGCGCCGTCCGCCCCGGCGTGTCAGGTGGCCGTTAGCTCTGGCGTCCGATGATCGACTGCGCAAGCTCATAGAGCGCCTCTGCGGCGATCCCCTGCAGGTTCATAGAGTTCCAGGCCCGATCCATGTCATGGCGAAAGGAGGCCGCACGCTGTTCTGTGGCCTCTTTCGCGCCGGACCGCTCCAGCACAGAAAGCATCAGGGCTTTGCTATCCACATCGGGGGGGCGGCTGTACAGCTCATGGAGGGTTCTCTGCCCTCGCTCTCGCTCCCAACTCAGGGCATGAATCACCGGGAACGTCATCTTGTGCGAGAGAAGATCGCTGGCAGCCGATTTTCCCGTGATGGCTGGATCGCCCCATATGCCCAGTAGGTCGTCCGTAATCTGGAAAGCGAGTCCCATCGCCTCACCAAAGTCCGAGGCGGCGGCAACCGTGCTCGAATCGCTCCCGCCGAGCACGCAACCGATCGTCAACGCCGCCGAGACCAGTGCGGCGGTCTTGCCGCGGATCAGGGACATATAGGCGTCCTGGACCAGACCAGTGTCCCCCTCGGAAGAGATGTCGAGATACTGACCTTCACACAGGCGCAAGCACGCCCGATCCAATAGCCGGGCCGACTCGAGAACGACTTCGGGCAGGTGCCCAAGCGCTTGGAGTCCGTACATGCTCCCGCGCGCAAGAGCCCAGAGGCAATCGCCAGCGTTGATCCCCTGAGCGAGGCCCCATACGGTCCACAGCGTGCGCCGGCCGTGGCGAGTAGGGCTGTCATCCTCTATGTCATCGTGAATGAGCGTAAAGTTGTGGATCAGTTCAACGGCCGTGGCTGCAGGAAGCGCTCCCTGCCAGGCTCCTCCCACGGCCTCGCAGCTGAGCAGACAGAGCAGCGGGCGTATCCGCTTCCCGCGTCGCTGAGAACCGGCCAGGCCGGCCTCGTCTTGCCAGCCCAGGTGGTATCGCAACATCCCGTACAGACCATCGTACGGCGGCCCGCCAGGCGGCACCGCTCGCTGCATGCTGTACTCGATGGCATCCAGATACGGTGCAAGGTCGAGCCGCATTCAGGCTTCCCTCTGATAGAGATGCTCCGGCGATAGCTCCGAAACGCGAGTGACGCCCAGGCAGAACATCGCGATCCGCACCTGCCGCAGGACAATGCCTACAACGGCGCTGGTGGCTTCTGCCGACTCGAGAGCTGCCGCCAGCAGCGGCCTGGCCATGCCCGCGACATTCGCGCCGAGCGCCAGGCACTTGACGATATCCGTGCCAGATTCGATTCCTCCACTGGCAATCAACGGCAACTGGGGACACGCCTCTCGGGCGCGTATCAGAGCCGTCGCCGTGGGGATGCCCCAATCATCAAAGGCAGCCGCGACGCTCGCATCCTCTTCGGAGGCCACCCGGTGCGCCTCTACGCGGCTCCACGAGGTGCCCCCGCTGCCGGCGACGTCGATGGCCGCAACGCCTGCCTCTTGCAGAGTGCGGGCGACGGCGGGCGAGATACCCCATCCCACTTCTTTGACGATCACCGGGCAGGGGGCCCGCGCACACAGCTCCCTGATCTTGCCGATCAGGCCCGCGAAATCCGTGTTGCCCTGTGGCTGAATGGCTTCCTGAAGCGGGTTCAGGTGTAGAGCCAGAGCATCGGCACCGATCTCGGAGACGGCTCGCAGGCAGGCGTCGATCGTGACGCCATAGTTCAGCTGGACTGCGCCCAAGTTGGCCATGAGGAAGACGTCCGGCGCGAACTCGCGTACGCGATAGGTGGACATCAGGGCGGGCTGCTCAAGCCCGATGCGTTGCGATCCCACGGAAAAGGGCAGGCCATTGCTCTGCGCCGCTTGCGCCAGGTTGGCGTTCACCTGGGAGGCCCGCGGTGTCCCACCGGTCATGGCGGAGATGAGAAGCGGAGCGCCCAGTGTGGCCCCCAGAAAGGATGTCTCGGTGTTGACGTCTTCAAGGCGCATCTCTGGCAGCGCGCAATGCCAGAGCGCATACCGATCCAGGCCCGTGCCACGCCCGGACCGAACGTCTCGCGTTGAGGCAATGCGCAAGTGCTCTTCTTTGCGGTCAGATAGCAAGGAATACGTTCCTTTCAGCGTTGCTTGTAATCGAGTATAGATCCAGGCCATGCTCGAGTCAAGGGAGGGCGCCGCCTCCGCCCTGCCTTGTCACTCGCGGGGCGCGCCCTATAATGCGGCGGTTGCCACGCGAATCTGAGGAGGTCCCCATGCAGGTACGTCGATATGATCCGGAGCGCGATCGTGGTGCGGTGCATCGAATCTGGCGCGAGATAGGCTGGCTTGGGGACGAGGGCACGGCGCGCGAGGCCCTGGATACCTGGGTGAGCGCAGGCGACGCCCACGTGGCGCTGGTGAGCGGAGAGGCGGAGTGCCTTGTGCTGACCTCCCCCGGTACACTGCGGTATCTGGATGAGGCGTTACCTTTTGCCGGAGTCACGGGGGTCGCGACGGGCAGAATCGCGCGCAAGCAGGGCTTTGCGACACGGCTCACTGCTGCGGCGTTGGCGGAGCAGGCGGCGGCGGGAGCCGCAGTAGCTGGCCTGGGCATGTTTGACCAGGGCTTTTACGACAGGCTGGGCATGGGCACAGGGGCCTATGAGCATACCTGGGCGTTCGACCCGGCGCGTCTGCGGGTAAGCGGCAGGCCGCGTATGCCCAGGCGCCTGTCGGTCGCGGACGCCGCTGAGGTACACGCAGCCCGACTGGCCCGCTGGAGGGCGCACGGATCTCTCAGCATGCTCCCGGTTGAGTTGACCAAGGGGGAGATGCTGGAGGGCGGAGAGAAGGCCTTTGGTCTGGGCTATGCCGATGGAGAGGGGGGCGCACTGTCCCACTTTTGCTGGATCCGCGCTGAGAGTCAGGAGCATGGGCCTTACCGGATCATGTTCTACGCCTATCGCAATGGCAACGAACTGCTTGACCTGCTACGCATGGTCAAAGCCCTCGGGGATCAGGTCGATCGGGTAACCATGCCAGAGCCACCGGGTATCCTGCTCCAGGACCTCATCGAGCAACCCTTCCGGCAGTCGCGCATCGCCGGGCAGAGCCGCGTACCCGTCGGCATCCGCGCGAGCGCCTATTGGCAGTGCCGGATACTTGACGTCACCAGTTGCGTATCCCGGCTGCGTTTGCCCACTGGCCAACTGGCGTTCAACCTCGAGTTGGTGGATCCGATTGTGGATTACCTGCCAGAGAGCAGCGGCTGGCGCGGGATCGGTGGGGACTATCGCGTCGATCTGGGGGCTGAGTCCACCATCGTGCGCGGCCATGACGTCCGGCTGCCCACGCTAAAGGCCGGAGTAGGTGCGTTCTCCAGGTTGTGGCTGGGATCGGCTACGGCATACGGCCTGGCGACCACGGATCGGCTACAGGGCCCCGATGACCTCTTGGCTCAGCTCGATCGGTTGCTGCGGCTGCCCCGGCCAAGCCTGGACTGGGATCTATAGCCTGTGCCAGGCCGCTGGGGGTGGCGCTCGGATGGGCGTGCCACCCCCAGCGATTCAGAGTCATGCGCCCAGGGGCTGTGAGAGGCGATCCAGGATCCGGCAGTAGGCGCTCTGCGCGCGCCGGAAACTGCTGAGGCGGAAGAACTCGTTGGGAGAATGGATGCGTTCGTCCGGGAGCCCGAACCCGTAGCTCACTGTGTAGATCCCAAGGATGTCCTTGAACGACGTGGTGATGGGCACACTGCCCCCGGTGCGCTCCAGATAGGGTTCGCGGCCGTAGAGCGTCCGAAGGACCTCTCGCGCCGCGGCCAGATAGGGATCGTCCGTTGGGATCAGGTAGGCACGCGACCCGGATTCTGTGGCGGTTACCGTCACCTCGACTCCTGCCGGGGTGTTCTTGGCCACATGCGAGCGGATCGACTCGATCACACGCGCCGGATCCTGATCGGGCACCAGACGACAGGTGATCTTGGCGTGGGCCGTGGAGGGGATGACCGTCTTGGTGCCCTGTCCCGTGAATCCGCCCCACAGGCCATTGATCTCGAGCGTTGGTCGTGCCCAGGCTCGCTCCCTGGGACTGTAGCCGGGCTCGCCAAAGAGCGCCGTGACGCCAAGATCCTGCAGATAGGCCTCCTCGTCAAACGGAACCGCAGCGATGGCCTCTCGATCCTCCGGGCTGAGCGGGGCCACGCCGGCGTAGAACCCATTGACGGTGATCTTGCCTGCCGCGCTGCGCATCGAATCCAGCAGGCGGACCATCGCGTGCAGCGGGTTCTGGATGGCCCCACCGTACACCCCGGAGTGCACGTCATGATCCGGCCCCTCCATGTCGATCTGCAGCCCGCAGATGCCCTTGAGGCCGACCGTCAGCGATGGCTGATCTTCGGAGAACTGCCCGGTATCCGCGCTCAGGGCGGCGTCGCAGGCCAGCAGTTCACGGTGCGAGGAGATGAACGCCGGGAGCTGCGGGCTGCCGATTTCTTCCTGGCCCTCGAACAGGACCTTGATGTTCACGGGTAGAGTGCCCCGTGTGGTCAGGAGAGCCTCCAGCGCCACGACGGGGGCCAGCAAGTTGCCCTTGTCGTCCGTGGCGCCGCGTGCGTAGATGCGATCTCCCTCGATCGTCGGCTCAAAGGGTGCGTGGTGCCAGAGATCGATGGGGTCAACAGGCTGTGTGTCAAAGTGAGCATAGATCAGGATTGTGGGCTTGCTGGGAGCATGAAGCCAATCGCCATAGACGACGGGGTGCCCGCCGGTCTCGAGTATCTGGACGTGCTCTATGCCCGCAGCGCGCAACCGGTCAGCGGCCCATGAGCCGGCCTCACGTACATCCGAGGCATGCTCGGGCAATGCCGAGATGCTGGGTATGGATAGGAACGCGATCATCTCCTGAACAAACCGCTCCTGGTTGGCGTTGAGATAGCGCTCTACGGTCTCCATGGTGTTCCTTTCAGGTTTTTCTAGGTGGTGAGGAGCGCCAGTAGGGCACTCATCGTGATGCTGCTCAGCAGCGTCGAGAAAAAGATGACACTGGCCACATAGTCTGCATCCGCGCCGAACTCGATGGCCATCAGTGCGGAACTGACGGCTGTGGGCGTCGCGGACTGAGCGATGGCCACGTCGCGGGCCAGTCCGCTGAGGCCCAGCAGCGGCGCGAGGCCAAAGGCTAGGGCGGCACCTCCCACGAGTCGCAGGATGACGCCGATGGATATGTCCTTGATGCGCTTTCCGATACGGGTCTGTGCCAGTTGAACGCCCAGCATCATCAGCATGATGGGAATCTGGGCCTGCGCGATCAGCTCCACCGGTCGCATGACCGCGTTGGGCAAGGGGGCCGCGGAGCGAAGCAGCAGCGCCAGCGCAAAGGCATAGATGCCCGGCAGCTTGAGCACCTGCAGGAGCGTCTGCCCCAGGGAGCCGCGCCCGTGCGCCGCGATAAAGGCGGCCAAGGTGTTGGCTGTCAGGTTCGTGGCGACGAAGTAGGTAGCGCCCAGCGCAAAGCCCGCCTCGCCGAAGGTGAATAGGATGATGGAAAGGCCCATGTTTCCCGAGTTGGTAAAGGCGATGCTGAGCATGAGCGCACGGATCGCTTGCTGGCTCCAGCCGAGCAGGCGCCCTACGGCGAGGCCGGCGGCGATCATCACGAGGGTGAAGGCGATGACGTAGGCCGTCAGCCGACCGAACTCTGCAGGATCCACCTGGGACTTGACGATCGATGAGAACACGAGGCAGGGGGTGAGCACATAAATGGCGAGCCGCGAAAGGGTACGCTTGTCAACCTTGATGAGGCGTTCCAGTACATACCCAACGCCGATCACCGCAAAGGAGGGCAAGACGTTGTTCATAAAGATGGACAGGCCAAGGGCCATGGCTGCTCCCTCGCGCGGGTATCCGGGGACGCCTCACTATAACTGAACACATACGGACTGCCAACTGCCCGGCGACTTGGCTCTCGCCGGAGTTCGGATATGATAGAGTAAGGTATAGTCGATCCGGTGCGCTCGAGTCGTGACGCAGCGGCGCAATAGACAAGGTTCAGGAGGATCTGATGAAGATCGTGGTGCTAGACGGTGGCACTCTTAACCCCGGGGATCTGACCTGGGAAGGACTGGAAGCACTCGGTGACACGGTGATCTATGACCGGACACCCCCCGAGTTGGTGATCGAGCGCTCTCGTGGTGCCGAGGTCGTGTTGGTCAACAAGGTGGTCATCGATCGCGAGACCATGGAGCAGTTGCCCGAGCTCAAGTTCATCTGCGTGCTGGCGACGGGCTATAACGTGATCGACACGGCCGCCGCCAAGGAGAAGGGGATTCTGGTGGCCAATATCCCGACCTATGGAACGCAGTCTGTCGCCCAGATGATGATGGCGCATGTGCTGAACCTCGCTCAGCACGTCGGTTACCATGCCGATACGGTGCGAGCAGGGCGCTGGTCGTCCTCGGATGATTGGTGTTACTGGGATTTCCCCATGGTAGAGTTGCACGGCCTGACCATGGGCGTGGTCGGCTTTGGGCGGATTGGGCGCAACTCGGCCGCCGTGGCCAAGTCCTTTGGCATGAAGATCCTGGCCTTTGACGAGTTCGTGCAGGATCCGGGGGACCCGGAGGTCGAGATGGTCGACTTTCGCACGCTGCTTCAGCGCAGCGATGTGGTGACCTTCCATACCCCGCTGACGCCAGAGACCGAAGGGATGCTGAACGCGGAGACGCTCAAGCTGATGAAAAAGACCGCCTTTGTCATTAACACCAGCCGTGGGCCGGTGATTGACAGCCAGGCCCTTGCCGATGCGCTGAACAACGATGAGTTGGGCGGTGCCGGGCTGGACGTTCTTGATGTGGAGCCTCCGCCAGCCGATCACCCGTTGCTCACGGCGAAGAATTGCTATGTGACACCTCACATCTCATGGGCGACGCGCTCTGCGCGCGCTCGGCTGATGCAGACCGCGGTGGATAACGTGGCTGGCTACATCAACCGCAAGCCGATGAACATCGTCAACAAGTAGATCACAAGAGACAGGAGCCCCCGGGCGCGGACCGGTACAGCGCCCGGGGGCCAATTTGGCAAGTCCCAGCTACGCTAAGCCAGACGGGCTACTCAGCCAGCTTTGCGTCTCGGCCAGGATGGCGTCGATCCCCCTGGAGCCATCTACCCAGATCACCCTCAAGCCCAGGGTGTTGGCTTGCTCTGCCACCCGGAGCGCAAAGGCGGCATCGCGTGCCATCCAGCGTTCCCAGCACTCTGCCGGATCGCTGCAGCGTGACAATACTTGCTCCACCCACGGCCCGCGAGTTCGGTAGGTGCGGCGCTGAAACGCCTCTGTCGGTACGATCCACACGGCCTGGCGCGGGTCCGTGATCAGAGGAGCAACACACTCTGGCAGCAGCGCGGCGCCTTCCGCGACAACAACACGATCCACAGAACCAGCCAGATCCGAGAGGATCATGGGGAACTGCTCCTGGTAGAGGGCCAACTCGTCCTCCACCTGATCGTCCACGGGGCGCAGCCAGATCTCGTCCGCGCTCATTCCGCGGAGGCGACACATGCGCGGTTGAGCGACCGCGGAGGCTGATGCCAGGTGCCGGTCCCAGTGCTCATCGCAGTGGTACAAGCCAAACCCGTAACGCGAGCTCAGGCGGGACGCGATCGTGCTCTTGCCAGAGCATGGCGAACCGCCGATCCATAACCTGGCCGTAGGGGAAGCGTTCAATCTCGCGATGCTCATATGCAGGGTCCCCCTCGTGAGTCTATGCTGCGGGATGCGGAGTGGACGAGTTGCCCGGTGACGGTGAACAAGAGCCTTGCTGAGCGTACTGCCCCTCCCGATGCTTGACAAGCAAGATCCGCACGGCTAACGTGCAGTGCGTGAAGGCGAGCAGGGTATTCTCCACAACGTGGTATGGGTGAGGCGCCATGGACTTGATCGAGCGGCTGGCAAGTACGGATCTATTCCAGCATCTCGAGCCGCTTCAGCTGGCTCAGGTGGCGGCCCTCGCGCGCGAGCATCGAGTGTCTGCCGGGACCACCCTCAGCCGCCAGGCGGATATCGGAACGACCTTTTTCCTCATTGATAGCGGAGACGCTCTGGTCCAACGCGTGGACGACAAGGGCTTTGCGCGGCCGGTGGGCACGCTGCGGGCGGGCGATTGCTATGGCGTCACCTCGCTCTTTGTTTCCGAGCCCAGAGATGCCACCGTCATCTCCCGAACGCCGATGAACCTCTGGACGATCGAGCGCGCGGTTTTTGAGGACTTGCTCGATCGGGAGCCCGCGATCGGCCGCGCGATGTCGGTGCCCGTGCACGTCGCCGCTCGCCTGGAGATGCCAGAGTTCCCTTGGCTGGCAGAGTCTGAACGCGTGGTATTGTACAGCCATCGCCACTGGGGACCGCTGGTCCTCACACTGGCGGCCGGCACGCTGGCGATGGCGCTGGTGATCGGATCGGTGATCGCGTACCTGGCCAAGCGGGGCGCCAGTTGGGATCCCACGCTCTGGCTGCTGATCCCAGCCGCGCTCTACCTTGCTTTTGTCAGCTGGCATTGGTTTGACTGGCTTAACGACCAGCTCGTCGTGACCACCCAGCGCATCAGCTATCGCGAGCAGGTGGCGCTGTTCTACGAGGCACGTAATGAGGTACCGATCGACCGCATCCAGAACATCAACATCATCTCGACGCTACTGGGAAGGGTCCTGAACTATGGCACCGTCATCATCGAGACGGCGGCCCAGACCGGGACGCTGGCCCTGCAGCAGATGCCCAGGCCCGAAGATGTTCGCGATGCAATCTGGGAGCAATCCGAGCGATCGCAGGCCACGCGGCATGCGGCCGAACGCCGGCTGATGGCTGACGCCTTGGCAAGCCAACTCGGAATCGATACCCGAGAGAGACTGCCGGACGCCGATACGCCGGGAGAGGCCGCGGAGCACAGTCCGGACCCCTCGGAGGAGCCCGCTGAGCAAGCCACGTGGGCGACGCGCTTTCTGGATCTGATGCGTTCGGGCGGCCTCGTCCCCAGGGCCGTGGTACGTACGGATCAGGTCGTGTGGCGCAAGCACCCGATCTTTCTGGTTCGATCCGCCCTGATTCCGGGCCTGGCGACGGCGCTCTCGGCCCTGGTGGCCGTTCTGTCCTGGTTTGGCGAACCGTCCCTGCTGGCGGATAGGTTCGCGCTTTACCCTGTAGTCACGCTTGTGCTGGCGATGGCAGCCGGTTTTTGGCTGCTCTGGGCCGTCATCGATTGGGCCAACGACCGCTACATGGTGACCGATGACCGGATCGTCGATGTCGAGCAGCGCCCCTTTTCGCTCCACTCCGAACGCCGTGAAGCCAGCCTCAGCGTCATTCAGAATGTGCGGTTTGTCATCCCGCATTTCTGGGCTGCCCTGTGGGGCTATGGGAACGTCGTGGTGCAGACAGCGGGGACGGGCGACTTTACCTTTGACCGCGTGCACAAGCCAGCCGAGGTGCAGGCCGAGATATTCCGGCGAATCGAGGCCTACCGCGAGCGCGGCCGGCAACAGGAGGCGGCCAGGCGCCGCCAGGAGATGGCCGAGTGGTTCGCGGTTTACCGGGAGCTTCAGGAACCGTCTGCTGCTGCGCCATCGGCTACCGGGGACGCCGATCCACCGGAACCGGACGGGGCGTAGAGGCGCTCCCGATGCGTTGCGCTGGCTACCGGGCTGGGGCGAAGGGGTAAAAGTCCTGCCGTGCCGGCGTAAACACGTCCAGAACCCGTGCCTTGGTCAACGCCTTCACGCCGTGTGCCAGGTCCGCCGCGATAGAGCAGCTATCACCGGCGGCGAGTACCCTCTTCTCGCTTCCCAGCGACAGCTCCACGCTACCCTCTACCACGTACATGGCCTGCTGGTGCGGGTGACTGTGCTCCGCCAGCGATATCCCCTCCTCAAAACATACCTCGCATAGCATCAGGTCGTCGCTGTAGGCCAGCACCGTGTGCAGGACGCCGGGCTGCAGATCGCGCGGCCTTCTATCTCCGTTCTGGACGATCATGGCGCACTCCTATGAACGTGATCTGTGCCCGAGGGCATGTCTACAGCGTCAGTATCTCTGGCTCGCCGTCCGTAACGGCCAGCGTGTGCTCAAAGTGGGCGCACAGGTTTCCCGACGTGGTTGCCACGGTCCAGCCGTCCCTCTTGACATAGAGATCGGGCGATCCGATGGCGACCATGGGCTCCAACGCAAAGGTCATGCCTGCCCGCAGAGGAGCGCCCCGGTCGCGCTTGCCCCAGTTCGGGATCTGCGGGTCTTCGTGCATGTCTCGGCCAACACCGTGGCCTGTGTACTCTCGGACGACGTTGTAGCCTTGTGCCTCGACATACTCCTGGATGGACGCTGAGACGTCGCCAAAGCGGCTCCCCACGCGCGAAGCCGCGATACCGATCCGGAGAGCCTGTTCGGTCACCTCGAGCAACCGCTTGGCCTCGGTCGAGATCGCTCCTACCGGCACCGTGACGGCAGAGTCGCCTACATAGCCATCCAGTATGGTGCCAACGTCGATACTGATGATCTCGCCTTCGCGCAGACGCCGTTTGCCAGGGATGCCATGCACCAGTTCCGAGCCCACGCTGGCGTTGATGGTGGCGGGGTACGCGGGCCCGAATGGGTCTGGGTTGGGATAGCCTAGGAAGGCCGGAACTCCCCCATGGGACCGGATCACATCTTCCGCAATCCGATCCAGTTCCCTGGTTGTAATGCCCGGCCTCACGGCTTGGCATACGGCCGAAAGGGCAAGCGCGTTCACCCGGCCCGCCCGCCTCATCCTCGCGAGGTCAGAGTCGCTCTTTATAAGGATCGGCATGGCCCGCTAGAAGCATCCCAGCTGGCAGGGGATCACGCGCAATCCCATGGCCTCGACGATATTCGCCAGGCCGAGGCGAGGATAGGCGTTGCGATCCGCGATAGCCCACACTTCCGCGCAGGGCAGCTTGCCGTCCACCGTGACGCTCTCAATCTCGGCGCGAATCGCTGGAGGCACGTGCTTGGCCGGAAGGATGATCTTGGAGAGGCCCTCCGGTTTCGGGCCGTACCCAAAGACGCCGAGTTGGCAACGGTAGAAGCGGAACTCGGTCGATTCCGTGATCGCCTTGCCCAACTGCCCTGGCGTCATGCCCAGCTCTGCCGCGAGGCGATGAGCATCGGGGCAACTGATCTCGCCGTTCTTTGCGTAGCGTGCCGCTGCCGTCTGCAACTGGTCCATTGCGGGCCTCCGTAGAGATTGGTGCATCCATTCTACTCTGGCGCTCATACCTGCACAAGCCGGGCCTTTGGCCTCACCTGAACGGTATCTTCAGGCCAGTGTCCCTGGGCGATCGAGAACGCGAGCCGTTCGGGCGTTGCCCGACTACGAGACCGTGCCTATAATGCGGTCAGGAACTGGAGCTCTGGGAGGTGCCCGATGCGCGTTCTGATGCTGAGCTGGGAGTATCCGCCCCACATCGTGGGAGGCCTGGGCCAGCATGTTGCTGACCTGGCGCCCGCTCTGGCGCGGCTTGGGATCGAGGTGCACGTGGTCACGCCCAGCCGCCAGGGCGGCGAGGCTCATACCGATAGTGATTCGCTGCACGTCCATCGTGTACCCGTGTCTGTGGCGCCGGGCATGAGCTTTTATGACGAAGCGATGCAGACCAACCACGTGCTGGCGGCCTACTGCCAGCAACTGCTGGGGCAGGCCGGCCCCTTTGACGTGCTGCATAATCACGACTGGCTCACCGCAGTGAGCGCGCGCACCATCAAGCTTGACAGTCACTTGCCTCTGGTGGCCACGGTTCACGCTACGGAGCGAGGGCGTGGGCGTGGCGAACTGGCATCGGACCAGGCCCGCGCCATCAACTCGGTGGAGTGGGAGCTGACGTATGAGGCCTGGCGGGTGATCGCCTGTACCGAGTTTATGCGCCACGAACTGCAAGCCTATTTCCAGACGCCGACGGACAAGATCGATGTGATACCCAATGGCGTCAGCACGGCCGCCTTTGATGCGCTGGAGGGCGTCGATCTGGCGGACTTTCGGCGGAACTATGCCCGGCCGCACGAGAAGATCGTCTTCCACGTCGGCAGAATCGTGTACGAAAAGGGCATCGAGACACTCATCCGTTCTGTCCCCGCCGTCCTGGCCTCCATGCCCGACACGGTGTTCGTGATCGCCGGCCGGGGGCCCGAGCTTGAGGCTATGCGTGCGCTGGTTGCCAGCCTGCATCTGGAGCACCGGGTAAAGATGCCCGGCTTTGTTTCAGAGGAGGACCGCAACCGGCTCTTTAGAGTAGCGGATTGCGCGGTCTTTCCAAGCCTGTACGAGCCCTTTGGCATCGTGGCGCTAGAGGCCATGGCGGCGCGGGTGCCCGTTGTGGCGAGTGAGGTAGGCGGCTTGCGGGAAGTGGTCACCCACGGCGAGACCGGCATCACCGTCTATCCGGGAGATCCTGCGTCCTGTGCCTGGGGCATAACGCATACCCTGCAGCACCCGGAGTGGGCAGCCATGCGCGTCCAGAACGCCCTACACCAGGTGCGCACGGTGTTCAACTGGGACGTGATCGCTTCACAGACGGAATCCGTGTATCGCCGCGTGGTGGCCGAACGCACCCTGACGGACTGGTGAGTTCCTCCTGAGCAGGGCGGAGCCGGTCAGACCGATGGATCACGGATGATGTCTTCGATCACGGGACGCGCGGCGGGGCGCTTCGGTGAGATGACGCACGCCTCCAGCAGTTGTTGTTCCACTGCCTCCGCGGACTCCCGACTCTTGGCGTGAACGGTCATCATGGGCGCACCGCGCTCGACATAATCACCGATCGTCACATTCAGCAGGATGCCCACGCTGGGATCGATCTGATCATCCTTGGTATGGCGGCCGGCGCCCAGTTCGACCGAGGCGACGCCAAAGGCGCGGGCGTCCAGGCTGGAGAGATAACCGCTGGCGCGTGCGGCAATGGCGTGCTGGACCGGCGCGCAGGGCAGGCGCCCATAGTCCTCGATAACCGCTGCGTCTCCCCCCTGGCCGCGTATCCACCGGGCGAAGCACGCCAGAGCCTCGCCGGACACAAGGGCGGCTTGGAGCCGTGCCCGAGCGCCGGCGAGATCCATGTCCGGACGGCCCAGGAGCACCATCTCGGCAGCCACAGCCATGCAGTGCTCTCTGAGATCCTCTGGCCCGCGACCTTTGAGTAGCTCGATGGCTTCGATCACCTCCAGGCTGTTGCCCACAGCACGGCCAAGCGGCCGGTTCATTCCAGAGAGCACGGCCGTCACCCGGCGTCCCACGCTCTGGCCGATCGCGATCATGCGTTGGGCGAGCTCGCGTGCCTCTTCCAGCGTGGACATGAAGGCTCCTCGCCCCACTTTGACATCCAACACGATTGCGTCCGCCCCTCCCGCGATCTTTTTGCTCATGATAGAGCTGGCAATCAACGGCAGGCTTGGGACAGTGCCCGTGACATCTCTGAGTGCGTACAGCTTGCCGTCGGCGGGGGCCAGGTCCTTGGTCTGGCCGATCACGGCGATCCCGCTTTTCTGAACCACATCGTAGAACTCGGCCATAGAGAGTCGCGTGCGATAGCCCGGAATGGATTCGAGCTTGTCCAGGGTGCCCCCGGAAAAGCCCAGCCCCCTGCCGGACATCTTGGCGACCGGAAGGCCGACCGCTGACACCATCGGGGCGACCACCAGCGTGGTTTTGTCGCCCACTCCTCCTGTGGAGTGCTTGTCTACGACCGTTGAACCGATGGGTGATAGATCGATCGTGCTGCCCGATCTGACCATGGCCATGGTCAGATCGACCGTCTCCTGCGCCGTCATACCCCGGAAGTAGATCGCCATGGCCCAGGCCGCGGCCTGGTAGTCCGGAATGCGATCCTCCGCATATCCTGACACCATGAAGGCGATCTCTTCCGCGCAGAGTGCCAGGCCATCTCGTTTTTTCTCAATGATCTGGATGGCGTCCAACATAGGCTCCTTGTTTGCAGCGTGCGTGGCAGGGGCAACCTCATTCTAGCTGGACAGAGACGGGGCGGTCAACTGCCCGGGGCCCGTCGTCCGGTGTGCTGGACTCATGGCGACCAGCAGGTAGAATAGGGCAAAGGCAGCGGCTCAGTTGGCGAGGAGCTAGATTGCAGCGACCGCCCCTGGATCGATGCTCACATGCGCTGTCATCGCCAGAGGCTGGATAGCAGCAGTCCGGGGCAGTTACGGGCGGGCGGTTTGGTGCGCGCTAGATCGTGAGGTGCTGACATGCAAGATATATCACCGATAACCGGTAGCGAACTCGACCTGAACACGGCCTCCGAGGACGATCTCGTTCGGTTGCTTGGGGTGGCTCCCCACGTGGCTGCGGCGATCATCGCGCATCGTGACGAGTTCGGCCCTCTGGATAGCACGGCGGCGCTGCAGAATCTCCCAGGAATGGACGCAGCCACGCTCGAACGGCTGGGTGAGCACCTCGCGCGGGCGCAGGCGGATGCAGAGCCCTCATCAGAGGCGGCGCAACCTGAAGACATGGTTAGTGTGTCCACAGGTGTGGGCCGAGAGCACACTCCCGACCTCGCCCCCATGGACGAGGACGCAACGCTTGAAGCTCGGCCAGAAGGCTCGCCCCTGGCCGGTGTTCCGGTCGAGGGGCTGCCCGCGGATGTGCACGAAGAGGATGTCTCCTCCTGCACCTTTGCGTCTGGTGCTGAGGCACCGGACGACGCGATCGGCTTGACAGAGGGCTTCCAGGAGCCTCAGATGGAACTTCCGGCGCTGGAAGACGCCGATGGCAAGCCGCGCGATACAGAGGGCGACGCCTGTGCGGTTGAGAGCGACTCGCCAGGCGGTGTTCAGGACCACTCAGAGGGCGCGGAAGCCGTGGTCTGCGAGGGCGCTCATCCAGACGGTGATGCCAGGGATGAGGCGGATGCAAAGAGCGAAGCGTCAGAGACGTATTGCGATGATTGGGCTGTCCTGCCGTCGGACCAGCCTGAGCAGCCAGAGGCGGACGAGTTGGTTCGTGCGGCGGCCGGAACGCGAGCCGGATCTGAGAGCGCCGGTTCTGCTGTCCCCTCCGGTACAGCGGCCGGCGAACTCCCTGAGGCGAGCGACGCGGGCCGCGAGCCTGCCCCTGTGGGCAGCATGGCCCCATCCGATGCGCCCAAGCGCCGGTCCTGGCACGACATCGGCTTGATCGCTCTCGGCGGTCTGCTCGGCATCCTGGGAACCCTGCTGGTATTCGGCGCGCTGGGAGGCACGCTGCGTTACGCGCCGCGATCACTTGTGGGTGCCCTGAGTGACAACATGGCGACCATGCAGCAGAACCAGGAGACGACGTGGACCGAGCTTCAGTCGCTGGCGGAGCGCTCTGCCACGTTGGAGGCTCGAATTACGGCTCTTGAGGATCTTCGGTCGCGGGTTTCTGCGATCGAGGAGGACGCAGCAGCACGGCAGGCGCAGCTTTCCGTCCTGGGTGACAATCTCAAGGGACTGAGCTCAGATCTGGCTGAGCTGGAGATGAGACACAGCGCCCTGATCGCTGGAGTGGAAGGGCGTCTGGATGATCAGGAGTCCGCACTCGCGCTGTTCGAGCAGTCGATTGACGACATGCAAGGACAAGTGAGCTCCATGGAAGAGCGGCTGGTCCGATACCAAGGTTTCTTTGATGGATTGATGGAGCTACTTCGCGAGCTTTCAGGCGAAGAGGGCGATGAGCCGGAACTGGACCTGTAACCGAACGGACGATGGCAGCCGGCGTGGCCGCGGCCAGTTGGCCCACCCTGTTGTTTATGCTAATATGCGCCAGATAGCAGTCCAAAGCGGCGGGAGGCTGGATGTTCGGGAAGCAAATCGGCATTGATCTCGGTACGGTCAACGTGATCGTATATGTACGCGGCAAGGGCGTGGTGCTGAACGAGCCTTCCGTGGTGGCCATCTCCGTCAGCGACAACCGGATTCTGGCCGTTGGGAATGAAGCGCGCGCGATGCTGGGGAGAACGCCGGAGACCATCGAGGTGGCGCGCCCGATGCGAAGCGGCGTCATCGCGGACTATGTCGTGACCGAGGCAATGCTCCGCTACTTTATCTCCAAGGTGTGCAGCCGCATGGAGCGACGGCCGGAGATCATGATCAGCGTGCCCGTGGGCGTAACGAGCGTCGAGGGCCGCGCAGTCCGGGATGCGGCCATACAGGCAGGCGCGCGCGTCGCATACCTTCTTCCCGAGCCGCTTGCGGCGGCTCTGGGCGCCGATATGCCGATCGGCACACCCTCCGGGAACATGATCGTAAACATCGGTGGCGGCGCCAGCGAGGCGGCGGTGATCTCGATGTTCGGCATCGTGGTATCCAGCTCTGTGCGGGTGGCTGGCAACAGCTTTGACATGGCGATCACCAACTATGTCCGGCGCAAGTACAACCTGATGATCGGAGAGCATACGGCGGAGGAGCTCAAGATCAGCATCGGCAGTGCCCTGCCGCTCGATGAGCCGCTCACCATGGAGGTTCGCGGTCGTGATACCGTCGCAGGACTGCCGCGAACGATCACGGTTACGTCGGCCGAAGTCACCGATGCTCTCTCCGAGCCGTTGACCGCCGTGGCAGGGGCCGTGCGGTCGGTTCTGGAAAAGACACCGCCGGAACTGGCTTCGGACATCATCGATCGTGGGATGGTGCTCTCCGGGGGAGGAGCGCTTCTTCGGAACGTGGATCGGTACCTCACTCAGGAGACTGGTATCCCCTGCCATGTAGCCGAGAACGCCATGCTCTGCACGGCGCTGGGCGCCGGTGAAGCGTTGCGGCACCTGCCGATCCTCCGGCGGTCTCTGGCCCCGGTGTGAGCCGGACTGTCCCTTCTCGACGCCGCCCATGCCCGGGCGGCGTCTCCAATTCCGGCACAGCGCGGAGCCTAGAGGTAGTACGTCATGGCCTGCAGGCGGGCGATTGGATCGATGTAAGTGACGTGCACGTCCTGGGGAGTGGAGAGTGCCATGGGGGCATAGTTGAGAATCGCGCGCACGCCACAGGCGACGACCTGATCTGCCACGGCCTGGGCCGAACGCGCCGGTACCGATAGGATCGCGATGTCCACATGGTTTTCCCGTATTCGGCTGGGCAGTAGCTCCATCGGCTCGACGAGCAGACGACCGACCCGGGCGCCCACTCGGTCTGGATCGTGATCGAATACGCCGACGATGGCAAAGCGATGATCCTCAAAGCCGCGGTAGTTCGCCAGGGCGTGCCCCAAGGCTCCCGCCCCGATGATCACCATATGCCAGTCTTTGTCCAGTTGCAGGATCCGCTGAAGTGCCGATATCAAGTACCGGATCTCGTAACCGAGCCCGGGTCTGCCAAACTCGCCAAAGAACGATAGATCCTTGCGTATCTGGGCCGAGCTGACGCCGACCGCCTCGCCAAGTTCTGTCGAAGAGACCAGCGTTCTGCCCGCCTCTGCAAGGTGGTTGAGGGCCTGCAGATAGAGCGGGAGGCGACGTACGACCACATCCGGTACCATAGTCTGAGGCATGTAGGCGCTCTCCGTATGATGGGAGCTGGCTATGACAGGCAACTACTCGGGCGAATCCAGTGCATTGACGATAGCGCGGCCCTCAACGATGCCAAGCCACGAGCGGTCAGAGGTAGACAAATCCACCGAGGATAGGAGATCGGGACGGCGTCGCCAGGTGCGCTCCAGCGAGCGCTCGCGGCGCCAGCGCTCCACTCGCGCATGGTCGCCACTGAGAAGGACTTCTGGTACAGCTTGCCCGCGGAACTCGGGCGGACGGGTATACTGGGGATGCTCCAGAAGGCCGCTGGAAAACGAGTCCTGTACAAGGGCGCGCATGTCGCCGAGGACCCCGGGAATCAGTCTGGTAACGGCCTCAACGATCGCCATCGCCGGGATCTCGCCGCCGGAAAGCACAAAGTCGCCCAGCGACAACTCGTCCGTCACAAAGAGGTCACTGACCCGCTCATCCACCGCCTCATAGCGCCCGCAGATCAGCGCGATGCGATCGAATCTCCCGAGCGACTGAGCAATGTGCTGGTCAAAGCGGCGACCCGCTGGGCTCATCAGCAGCACCGGGATCTGCGTATCGCCGGTAGCCTTCTGCTCCGCAAGCAGGTCAGCATCTAGTACAGCTTCGAGAGCGTATCCTATCGGCTCGGGCTTGAGGACCATACCTCCGCCGCCACCATAGGGGAGGTCATCGGTCACCCGGTGCTTCCCTGGCGCATAGTCTCGGATGTTGTGCCGGTGTATCTCCACCAGGCCCGCGTCGATGGCACGGCGGACGATGCTCTCCTCAAAGATGCCGTCGAATACCGCCGGGAACAGCGTAAAAATGTCGAAACGCATGGGCTCCTTTCGATCATGGCATTCTACCGTCTTGATCGCGTGGCGGCAAGTACCATGTGATCTCAGCCTGGCCCGGGGCGCCGGCGGCGTTCAGAGACGAGGCGGGGCGATGCAAATGCCTGCCGAGAGCACGAACAAACGAAAAGAGGAGGCGGGCACGCCCGCCTCCTCTATGATTGGCGTAAAACTTGGCGCCCTAACCCGTATATTCGTCCATTTCGGAATCCAGATCGGAGTCATCCAGCGGTCTGGTGTCGTCCTTTGCCGTAGGCTCGACTGTGGCTGCTTCGGTGTGGCTCGCCGCTGGGGACGGGTACGCCGGCTTCTCAGGCGGTGACTGGGGCGCCGCCGAAGCCGCAGCATCGCCGGCCAGTGAGGCAAAGGGGGCCCAGATCCGCTCTTCACTGGTGCCAAAGCGGGTCAACACCACCGAGCCGAGGCCCCAACACACCGCCAGCAAGGTGGCCAGCCCGCCAAGGCAGGGTATGCGCCCGATGAGTGTGAGCAGCACAATGCCTACCGCCACTCTGCCGCCTCGGCCAAAGCCCGAAGTGGCCCGCACGACTCTGTCGCCTACGACGGCAGCCGATGCGATCCAGCCCAGGAGGCATCCCAGTGCCAGAGCTACGCCCAGCACCATGACGACAGGTATGCCCACAATGATGATCGTCAGGAGGGGCATCAGGATAGACGCGGCCACGAGAGTGAGTACCCCCATGCCCAGACAGAGCATCGACGACCGCGACATCACGTCGCCCATGTGATCGATGGGTCCGGGGAAGACGAAGGCTGCAACGACGCCAATGACCAGCAGAACCATCAAGCCACCAATCCATCCGAGGATCCGCTTCAGAGTAAGCACCGGAGCCGATTCGGACGCTCGATCTATCAGCGGCGGCGTTGCGCCAAGGTCGCCTCGCAAGGCACTGCCAAGCTGTGCCATGCGCCCGGTGGCCTCAGCCCCCGCGACGACGTTCCCAATCACCTGTGCATCGGGATCCCGAACGAACTCACCCATGGCTACGAGGTCGCCCACGATCCGGGCTGTGCCATCCAGTTCCAGCTTGCCGCCGATGACGACCACTGCGCCTTCGACGGTGCCCGCGATGCGGACATTGCCCCCCACGACAGCGAGGTCACCGGTGAGTGTTCCTCCCGCCTGGATCTCTGCAGAGCCTCCCACGACGGAGGCGTTACCGGCGATCCGCTCTCCCGATCTGATCACCAGGCTCTGTCCAAAAAGCGATATGTCACCGGAGTCGGCGGATACTGGCATCAGGCTGGATGCCATTAGCAGAATAACGACGACCATGTATGTTCTGAGCCTCGAATACATCAATACCTCCGATTGCCCCGTGTTCGGGTCAACTGTGTTCCCCTAGGCGCGCTGGCGGATACGGAGCCCATCTGGCTGGGCAGCGGCGAGCGCCTTGATCCAAAGGCCTCCAACGAGGATGGCTACGGCAGCCCATGCGGCCAGTAGCGCGGTGGGATGTCCGGGCAGCGTTCGCACGATCACCCGGATGGCGAGCAGTACGGCGCCCGGGATCGCGGCCAGTTGTGACAGGATACGCGCCAACCCGTTGACGATCTGCGGATCGGCGGATCGCAGTGCGGTGACCAGCATGCCGGTCCCTGCCGCCAGGCCAGCCGCGAGCACAACTAGCGCGAGCCCAATACGGATAATTCGTAGTGCTCGCATTCGCCGCCTGCTCTGCTCCACGCGTGCCATGGCCCGGATGGCGAACGATGGCGGAGGATCGACTAGCGTCACCGAAGCCAGGAGGGTATCCAGTTCGGCAGCGCTCTCGGCGGTGACGCCAAGAGACTCGGCGCTCACAGGCCTCACCGAGGTCGAACGCCCGTACAGCCGGCGTGTCCGCCGCGCACTCTCCTGGACGGTCTCAGATGGCCCGATATAGGGCATGGCTCCTGTTCCTTTCCGCCAAGACTTGATCCTCTGCCCGAGGAAGGGCAGCCGCTTCCCTGTCCGCGGCCAGGGCCTCGGCCATGGCCTCACGAGCCCTGTGCAGACGGGATTTGACGGCACTCTCGGTCGTGGATGTCACTTGGGCGATCTCCTCATACGATAAATCGTGCCAGTATCTCAGTATGATCACGAGCCGGTGCTGTTCTGGCAGCAGCGCCAGCAGTCGACGTATCTGTTCCTCGCGATCGCGGTCCATGGCCTCGCTCTCCGGAGCGGGGGCCGTGTCCGGGAGCCATCGATCGGGCTCCATGTCGTCAAGCGAGACCTGGCGCCCGTGCCCCCGCCGAAGCCGGTCAATACAGTAGTGGGAGGCGATGGAGAGAATCCAGGATGAGAACTTGCGCGTGGCATCGTAACTCTCCATGTGCGTAAATGCGCGTACGAACACCTCCTGCGCAGCATCTTCGGCATCGCTAGGATTCCCCAACATGCGATACGCGAGGCTGTACACCGGACGCTGATACGCTTCGACTAGGTTCGCAAACGCTTCCTGGTCGCCCTGTTGGGCACGCAGTACCCACAGGCGCTCGTCATCAACGGACGCCACCCCAACATTGCCTCCCCGAGATCCAACCGCGTCTCCGTTCACCATACTCTACGCGAATGACCATTCGCGGTTGCGCAGGTAGAACACAACCTGGCACGAAAACCGGGGATTCGCCGTCCACGGCGGATCCCCGGTGCTACACGCACGTGGCTCAGAACAGCAGCAGGTTCGCTGCACGTGTGGACGTGTCATACTCGGCGACACTGCGCTCTCCGAAACGCCCCATGACCTCGCCCGGGTTCAGGAGCGTCGTGCGCTCGAACGACGCGACGCTCCGCCTGTGGTTGTGACCATGACATACGAGATCGTAGGTCCCGCCACGGGCGAGAGCCTGGCCGATATCCGGCCAGTGCGTGATGGCGACGCGTTGACCGCCCAGCTCCAGCTCGCCCAACTCACCATGAAAGGTCACGCGGCCCAAACGCTCCACACTGTGAGCCGCATGCAACCGATCGCCATCGTTGTTTCCCCACACTACGTGAATCGGCCCTTCAAAGCCCTCGCCGATGGAAACCATTGTGAATGGAGAGCAAATATCTCCGAGACAAAGCAGGGCATCGCAATCCTTAAGCAGGCCCAACGCAGTTCCCAGCGCCCATATGTTGTCGTGGATGTCGCTCAGTATGCCAAGCCTCATGGCTGCTACCCTCTCAGTGCTGCTTGTTGCCGGCGAGGAGGTATGCGCGAACCAGATCCATCCCGGCGTAGATTAGTGACCATCGCCCGATCGTACCCTCTCGCGTGCGACGGGCTTCGCCAGCGCGGATTCCGTCCGGTGTAGCCAGTGCAAGGTAGGCCTCGCCCGCATCGGGCGAGCCCGGGTTGAGCGGGCCCAAGATGGCCAGCGCGAGGTCCGCACCGAATCGAGCGCGGGCCGCGGAAGCCGCGCTATCGGCCCAGGATTGGCTGGGGAAAGCGTCATCGAGAGGCTCTTCCAGTGAGAGCCCGCGGACAAGTGCGCTCTGATCGGAAACCACCAGAGCGCCACCGAACGTTCCACGGTGCGCTCGAGACGCATCGGCCATCTGCTGAGCGAGTTCGCCTTCTGTGGTCAGTTCCACCAGAGCCAGGCTGAGCCCCGTGGTGGCGAGATCCCGTGCGACCGCTCCCGCGATCGTATCCTGATCCACGCCAAAGACGCGAAACCCGAGGCGCTCGCGGATCTGAGCCTCCACGGGCGCGATGAGTGCCGCGGCCTCCGCCTCACTGTTCGCCTTGGCCGTAATGACGATGTCCGTCTGTCCGGGGTGGGCACGGGTGCCGACGGAGGGGTTGGTCAGGACCATGAGGTCGGGGATCAAGGCATCCGCGGCGCTCTCCCCGATTCCACACGTGCGGACCACGCGGCTCTTGATCACCTCGGCCAGACCGAACCGCCGCTTGAGCAGAGGCAGGACCTCGTGCTCCATGAGGTAGCGCATCTCCGAAGGGACGCCGGGCAGGCTGATGATCAAGCGGTCCCCTTGCTCAACTGCAAAGCAGGGCGCCGTGCCTACCGGGTTGTGTATGATCTCTGCACCCCGTGGGAGGCGTGCCTGGCGGTCATTATTGCTGGTCATCTGATGTCCGCGCTGGCCGAACATGGCGCGAATCTCCTCCAGAAGAGACTCGTCCAGGTACAGATCACGCCCGGTGGCAGCGGCCACGCCCTCTCGCGTCATGTCATCAACCGTGGGGCCGAGCCCCCCGGTGGTGATCACCACATCGGCTCTCTCCAGAGCGCGTGTGAGGACGTCGGTGATGCGTGTGAGGTTGTCACCCACGGTAGTTGTATAGTACAGATTGAGTCCGATAGTGGTGAGTTGTTGGGCGATCCACGCCGAGTTGGTGTCCACGATTTCGCCCAGGAGCAACTCGGTTCCGATGGTAACGATCTCTGCCTGCACGGTGTCGTCTCCTACACGCCAGGTGTCGCTTGCTGGTCCCTTGAGAGGGATACGCAGACTCAGCTAGAGGATGTCGTCCCGACCCAATTGCCTCAGGGTCTCCACGAGCTTGCCGACATCCTGCGCGTGGTCGCGATGAAGCACCAAGAGCGCGTCCCCTGTGTCGACGATGACCAGGTTCTCTACGCCCACGGTAGCGATTGCACGCCCGGCTGTGGAGTGAACGAGATTGTTGCGCGATCCGACACTGAGCGCCGTGCCGCCGATTTGCGCGTTTCCCAGCTCATCCTTGTCGAGAACGTCGTATATCGCCGCCCAGCTCCCTACATCGCTCCAACCCATCTCCACGGGCACCACGGCGACGTTATCCGCATGCTCCATGATGCCGGTGTCGATGCTGACGGGTCTGATCGCTTCCCAGGCGTCCCGCGCCTCAGGCCCAAGGGGGTCGGCTGCACGGCCGACGCGGTCTATCTGCTCCCTGAGCTCGGGCTGTTGTCGCTCAAACTCGGAGAGAATGCGCTCCAGTGTCCAGGTAAAGTAGCCCGAGTTCCAGTAGTAGCGTCCGGTGGCCAGGAACTCGACCGCTCGATCGTAGGCGGGCTTTTCTGTGAACCGCACCACTCGGTAGATGTCCGCATCCTGCTCACGAGCCGCCCAGTCGCCACGTTCGATGTATCCGAATCCCGTCTCTGGGCCCGTTGGAACGATGCCCACGGTTACCAGAGAACCGCATCGCGCCACGACGGTGGAGGCGCAGATAGCGCGGCGGAAGGCCTCTTCATCCTTTACCACGTGGTCGGCGTGTACTGAGACCATTACGGCGGATCCTCCGGACCTCGCGAACAGTCGCACCGCCGCGAGACCGAGGGCAGGGGCCGTGCCACGGGGAGCGGGCTCAACGAACACGTTCTCTTGAGGGATTTCGGGCAACTGTGATGCGATCCAGGGAACGTGTTCGGGGCCGGTGAGGATGCAGATCCGCTCCGGCGGGATCAGCGGCCGTATCCGATCCACCGTGCTTTGGAGCAAGGAGTGTTCGCCGAGCAGCGGCAAGACCTGCTTGGGCGAGGCACGGCGAGAGAGAGGCCAGAGGCGCGTGCCCGAGCCACCTGCCAAAACGGTGATGTAGACATCCGAAAGATCGAGGCTGTGCACGGCGCTCCTCCTGTCACTGGTTCAGCGGGCGAGCACATAGCTCATCTGGTCGACGCGGCGAACCATGCCCTTGAGTTCCATCATGAGCAGAGTACCCGTTACTTCCGAGGCAGGCAGGCCCGTCTGTCGGGCCAGGTCGTCCACGTGTATCGCCTCGGCTCCCAGGTTCTCAAGAAGAAGCGCCTCATTGGCGTTCTCGGGCACCTGGGCGGCCACTTCCCTATGCTCCACGATCATCGTGAGGTTCAGCTCGTTGAGCACGTCTTCGACTGACGTGACGAGCTTGGCCTCCCCGCGCTGAATGGCGTCGTTCGTGCCCGCGGAGGTGCGAGCCTGGATATTCCCCGGGACGGCAAAGGTCTCACGGCCCTGCTCCAGAGCAAACTGCAGTGTGATCAAGGCTCCGCTCTGCCGGTCTGCCTCCACCACGATGGTGCCCAACGAAAGACCGCTGATGATCCGGTTTCGAGGCGGAAAGTTGTGGGCTTCGGGCTTGACGCCTGGCGCATAGTCCGAAATGAGCGCTCCGGACTCGACGATCTCGGACGCCAGCGCACGATGCCTGTACGGATAGACATAATCGAGTCCACTGCCGAGCACGGCAATTGTGCGCCCTCCGGCGTCCAGGGCGGCGCGATGCGCGACGCCGTCGATGCCCAGCGCTAGGCCGCTCACCACCGTCACCCCGTTCTCCGCCAGCCCGCCAGCGAGGCGCTCAGCGATGGTCTTCCCGTAGCCGGTAGCATTGCGAGTGCCGACAACGGCCACAGCGAACTCATCGGCCGGGAGCAGGCTCCCGCGCACGTAGAGCAGGGCAGGCGGCTGATCGATTTCCCGCAACAGGCGAGGATAGTCCGGTGACTCCCACGTGACTACCCCGATGCCGAGTTGCTGGAGGCGCTCCAACTCGCTATCCAAGTCGATTCGCGATCGCAGGTAGAGCAGCTTTTCCACGGCGCCCTGGTTCAGCCCCGAGGCACGCAAAGAAACGGCACTGGCATGCCAGGCCGTTTCCAGATCGGTAAAATGGTCCAGCAGGGTTCGCAGACGCACGGGTCCGATGCCCGGCACCAACTGAAAGCCGATCCAGTACCTGATGTCGCTCAAGGCTCGGACCCCCCGGCAGCCGCCCTAGTCGATCAGGCCCTCCGGTATGCGAACCGTCATGGTCCCTGCTTCAAGATCGATGGCGCTTATAACATCGCGGATGGCCGGCAGGAGTATTTCTCCGGCTGGCCCATGGACAACGTAGACGTCGTTTGCCCCGGTCTCGAGAACGCCTGTCACCTCGCCCAGACGTTGGCCGTCCTCTCTGAACACCTCCAGCCCTTCGATCTGATGCTGATAGTATTCGCCCTCACCGAGGGGCAGTGCGTTCCCCTGGTCCACATAGAGGAACAAGCCTCGCAGCTGCTCGGCCGCGTCGCGATCGGCCACTCCGTCCAGAAGGAGCAAGGCAAACCCCTTCATCTGGCGAGCCCCTCTGAGGGTATAGCGCCGCCGCTCAGGGCCAACGTAGAGGTGATCCAGATCCTCAAAACGATCTGGATTCTCCGTCTCTACGCGCACCTTGAGCTCGCCGCGCAGCCCGCGGGGAGCCACGATCTGTCCGACCACCAGATACGCTGCGTCTCTCTCTTCTGGCGTGCTGCTCCGGCGTGAACTCCGGGCCCGAGCCTGGCTCATACGATGTCGAGCACGACTCGGCGGCGCCCCTGGATGGTGCCCGCGACCTGCAGCAGTGCTCGCATGGCGTTCGCCACGCGCCCCTTGCGCCCGATCACCCAGCCCTTGTCATCCTGTGCGACGTAGAGCTTGAATATGACCGCCTGATTGCCGCGCACTTGCTGTACGCGGACCTCATCGGGGCTGTCTACCAGTTCCTTGGCCATGTACTCGACGAGTTCGCGCATGCCGTCCCTCCCGTTCGATGGTGATACCGGTGAGCTCAGGCCTGTGCGGGGCTTTCCGCCATGACCTCTTCGAGCGTCTTTTCTCCGCGATGAACGGCCATAACCTCGGTCTTTTCCAGCAGGCGATTCACAGCGTCTGAAGGCTGCGCGCCACGCTTGAGCCAATGCAGAGCCCGCTCACGATCGACCACGATGGTGTTCGGCTCCGTACGCGGGTTAAAGTGACCGATCGTCTCAATGAACCGCCCGTCACGCGGGCTTCGCTGGTCGGCAACCACGATGCGATAGCTGGGCTGACGTATGCTACCGACCCTGAGCAGTCGAATTCTAACCATGCTTCCTTCCTTCTGGCTTGATCTATCCGAGTCTATATCGCCTGAAAAGCGGTCAGCGGAGCCTCGGCATAAGGCCGCGCATACCGCGCCCGCTCTGCAGTTGCTTCATCATCTGCTGCATTTGCTCGAACTGGCGCAGCAGATTGTTCACTTCCTGAACGCTGGTGCCACTTCCGCGGGCGATGCGACGCCTGCGGCTGGCGTTGATGATTCGAGGCGCCCGGCGCTCCTGAATGGTCATCGAGCTGATGATCGCCTCGGTCGTCTTGAGTCCCCGCTCCGTTGCATCGCTTGGCAGTTGCTTGGTGACCTGCGACATCCCTGGAATCATCTCAAGGAGATCGTTCAAAGGCCCCATGCTCTTGACGGCGTGCAGTTGCTCGATAAAGTCCTCCAGCGTAAATGCCGACGAACGCATCTTACGCTCTAGGTCCGCAGCCTGCTTCTGATCGAAGGTCGCCTCAGCTCGCTCGATCAGCGTGAGCATGTCACCCATGCCCAGGATACGCGAAGCCAGGCGGTCCGGATAGAAGGGCTCCAAGTCCGTCGGCTTTTCGCCGCTGCCCATGAACTTTATCGGCACGCCAGTGACTGATCGAGCGGAAAGCGCCGCTCCGCCGCGGGCATCACCGTCGACCTTGGTAAGGAGAAGGCCCGTCACGCCGATGCGCTTGTTGAACTCTTCCGCCACGGCGACTGCTTCCTGACCGGTCATAGAGTCCACAACGAGCAGGCACTCACGAGGTGAAGTGAGCTCACGAATGGACTCGAGTTCGCTCATCATCGTGTCATCGATCTGCAGCCGTCCGGCCGTATCAAGCAGAACAGCCGTGTAGCCCTCACGCCTGGCGCGATCGACACCGTTCCTGCAGATGCGCGGCGGTGCGACGCGGTCGCCCTCGCTGTGTACCGTGATGTCGATGGCGCGCCCCAGGGTCTCCAGTTGCTGAATAGCTGCCGGGCGATAGGTATCTGCAGCGACCAACAACGGACGATGACCCAGCTTGCGAAGATGCACAGCGAGCTTGGCCGCCATCGTGGTCTTGCCCGAGCCCTGCAGGCCTACCAGCATCAACACGACGGGGGGCGTGCCCCCCAGATCCAGCTTGGCCGGCTCGCCGAGAAGCGAGATCAACTCCTCGTGGACGATCTTGATGACCATCTGAGCGGGCGTGAGAGATCGGATCACACCCTCGCCAATGGCGCGTTCCGCTACCCGATCCGTAAAGTCCTTGACGACACGGTAGTTGACGTCCGCCTCAAGTAAGGCCAAGCGTACGTCGCGTAAGCCGGTTTTGACGTCCGTTTCGGAGAGCCGCCCCTTGCCCGATAGCTTGCGGAAAGCCTCCTGGACTTTGTCAGATAGAGATTCGAACATGACCCCTGCCTGTATCGCGCAACTCCAATCGCACTATTCTATAGTGCCCAGGGCTTGGCGTCAAACCCGGGTGGAGCACGCTTGGCGGAAGGGGACGCGCCCGGCTAACCCACCTCTTCTTCCTCTGTGCTGGAGGCCATCACGCGAGCCACGCGGGGCGCTGCAGTATGCACAGTAATGCCCTGATGTACGCGCATGTCCTGGCCATTTGCCCGTGAGAGGGCGGCCACCACTCGCCAGGTCACGGTGCCGTCGTCGGTCGCAAACGTGGGGCGCCACTGCTGGGGGACGTCGAACGCAAAGTCATACAAACGCTTCTCTCCCAAAGAGAAGCGGACGTCAGTACCAAGGTCGGCCTCGTCCTCAAGCCATACGTAGGTAGTGCCCTGTCCCCCTGGCTGGCTCTCGCCGCGATAGCGGCCCGTGTCGGCATTCCAACCGTTGATGTACACGATCGTGTCGTTACCCAGCGGGTGGTTCTCCACCCTCAGAAGCATGGCCCGGATCTCCGTCGCCGCAAAGTCCTCGGACGGGCTGACGATCACGCGGCCGCGAATGGTTTCTCCCTCAGAGAACGTCGTGTGTTGCAGTGCCAGGGCCAACTCGCCAGCGACAGAGGACGTCGTCACACGCTCGGCATGCATGCCTGCCCCTGTGGCGACACTCGAGCGAACCAGCATCTCGGTGTGCGCCTGCCCCAGAGGCTGAGCTGTTCCGTCCACGCGAGCGGATAGCGTCCAGCGAACCGCGCAGCCATAGCCATGGTGTGTGGGCACCGGGTCATCCGGGAGCACCAGACGGAAGGGGTAGCGCACCGGCATGTTGCGCCGGAGAAGGCCCGATGGCACGATGGGCAGTTCCTGCATGTGGAGGGTCTTGGTGCTGCGAACGAGCTCGGCCTGGGAGCCGTCAGCTTCGTTGCTGCCCTCATGGACAAACATGGCTCGGCAGGTCAGGTACACGCTGCCGCCATTGATACGGCTGTTGCGCTTGGAGTTGATGACCAGGTAGCCGCTGATCGCCTCGCCGCTAACGTAACCCTCAGGGTGCTCAGCGACGTCTATATCCACCGACGTTTCGCCGTCACGAGAGGGCAGAAGGTGCCCGGCAAACCCACCGGCGGCCGCACCGAACAGGGCGCCACAGATTCCACCGACCAACAGGCCAGCGAACCCGCGGTTGGCTGCCCCGCCGATTAGGCCAATGAGCAGAAACAGCACGCCTCCGGCCACGACGCCGAGCACTATGTTCTCGTCGGCCAGTTGCAGTACCGGCGCGATCCTCGGATGCCGCTCGGCGCGGTCGAGTACTGCATCCAGCCAAGCTCGTACCTTCTGCATCATGGCACCCTCCTCTGTCGTACGCGGCGCGCTGTACGGAGGCTGCGCGACATGGCCTCGTGCACCCAGCTCTCATACGGCGCAATCGTCGATGCCATTATAACACGCTGGCGAAACATGCAAAAGGAGAAACGCCACCCACAACGCCTTCAGTTAGGCTGTGTGATTGACTCACGCGGGACGCCACCATAAGATGGGACGGCGGTCAACGATGATCCAGGAGGTGAGAGATGTCCAGGCTCCGTTTTCCGGCGGATTTCGCGTGGGGCTCTGCCACAGCCTCGTTTCAGATCGAAGGGGGTGTCGAGGAGCGCGGCCAGTGCATATGGGATGATTTTTGCCGCTGGCCCGGCAAGGTATTCGAGGGCGACAACGGTGATGTGGCCGTCGATCACTACCACCTTTACAGAGCGGACGTAACCCTCATGGCGCGGCTGGGGTTTCGAGCCTACCGTTTCTCGGTCTCCTGGCCCCGCATCCTCAAGGAGGGCATAGGTGAGGTCAACGATGTCGGCCTTGACTATTACAGCCGCCTGGTAGACGAGCTTCTCGAGGCTGGCATCGAGCCTTATGCCACACTCTACCACTGGGACCTGCCGACGGCGCTGCAGCGTGTGGGCGGTTGGGCGTCAAGGGATACGGCCTCCCGGTTCGTCGAGTATGCCCGAATCGTGGCCGATCGCCTTGGTGATCGTGTGCACCACTGGATCACCCACAACGAGCCGTGGGTGGTTGCCATGGTGGGTAACCTCTATGGTACGCATGCGCCCGGATGGGAGGATCCCGGCCTCGCACTACAGGTGGGCCACCACCTGCTCCTGTCTCATGGACTGGCCGTGCCGGTCATCCGGCAGGCTAGCCCGGGCAGCCAGGTGGGTATTACGCTCAACCTGTATCCGACCTATCCAGCCACAACGAGCGCGGAGGATCTGGATGCCGCACGCATTCAGGATGGCTTCTCCAACCGGTGGTTCCTCGATCCGGTCTTCAAGGGCCACTATCCCGAGGATATCTGGGCCTTGGCGGGGGCTCAGGTTCCTCGCGTCGAGCAGGCCGACCTGTCGATCATCTCTCGGCCGATCGACTTTCTGGGTATCAACTACTACTCACGGCATCTGGTCGCGAGCGATCCATCCGGACCCATGGGCGTTCAAACCCTGCATCCAGAGGGTGAGTACACCCAGATGGACTGGGAGGTGTACCCGCAGGGCCTGACCGATATCCTCACCCGCGTATACGCCGACTATTCCCCGCGGGCGATCTATGTAACCGAGAACGGCTGTGCCTACGAGGATGTATTGACCTCCGATGGCCAGGTACACGACGCCAAGCGTACTGCCTATCTGAGGGCGCACTTTGCGGCTGCACACAAGGCCATTGCCCAGGGGGTTCCACTGCGGGGCTATTTCGTCTGGTCACTCATGGACAACTTTGAGTGGGCCTATGGGTACAGCCGGCGGTTTGGCATCGTGTATGTGGATTTCCAGAGCCTCAGGCGCTACCCGAAGGACAGTGCGCTCTTTTGCCAGTCGGTAGCGCAGGAGAATGCCGTAGTCCTGAATTGAGTGCCAGGTTGGAGGGTGCGATCTATGGAGCGTAACGAGCTCAAGAAACGCGTGTGCGAGGCGATCGATGCCCGTCGCGATACCATCGTTTCGATCGGCGAAGATATTCGCCTGCATCCCGAACTGGGCTACAAAGAGGTTCGGACGGCTGCGATCGTGAGCGAACACCTCGGCCGGCTCGGTGTGCCGCACGAAACCGGGCTGGCGATCACCGGGGTAAAGGGAGTGCTCGACGGCTGCTCACCCGGGCCGACTATTGCGTATATGGGCGAACTGGACTCTATCGTGGTGCCGGAGCATCCGGACGCCGATCCGGTGACAGGTGCAGCCCATGCCTGTGGACACAACGCGCAGATCGCCAATCTCCTGGGCGTGGCGTACGGGCTTGTCGAGGGCGCTGTCATGCCTGACTTGGCGGGAAGAGTGGCGTTGATGGCGGTGCCCGCTGAGGAGTACGTCGAGGTCGGGTATCGGCTTGCGCTAAAGGAGCAGGGCATAATCGAGTTCCTGGGGGGCAAGCCGGAACTCGTCCGGCTGGGCGCCTTTGACGACGTTGACATGGCCATGCTGACGCACCAGGCATCGCGCGAAACGGGCAAGCTCAGCGTGGGCGGCCCTACGAACGGGTGCGTGGTCAAACTCATAACCTACATAGGCCGAGCGTCTCACGCCGGGGGCGCGCCGCACCGCGGAGTCAATGCGCTCAAGGCTGCTACGCTGGCTCTGCAGGCCATCGACATGCTGAGGGAGACCTTTCAGGATGACGACCATATCCGCGTGCATCCCATCATCACACACGGTGGCGATCTGGTGAACGTCATACCCGCCGACGTGCGCCTGGAGACCTACGTGCGGGGCGCCTCCGTGGACGCGATCGTGGAGGCAGCTAGCAAGGTAGACCGGTGCCTGCGGGCCGGCGCGATGGCTCTGGGTGCCACGGTGCGAATTCGGACTCTTCCGGGCTACTTGCCTCGGAAGCCGGCCACGGCGCTCGCCAAGCTCTACAGGGCGAATGCCATCGACCTGGTCCGCGCTGATGGCTGGTGGGACTCGGCGTTCGGAGCCGGATCCACAGACATGGGTGATATCAGCCACATCATGCCCGCAATCGAGGCTCAGGCCGCAGGCTTTTCAGGGACGGGCCACGGCGCGGACTACCTGCCGTCCGATCCGGAGGTGGCGTACATCATCCCGGCAAAGGCGGCCGCCATGACTCTGGTCGACCTTCTCGCCGAGGGTGCCGGCAGTGCCCGGGAGATGCTCGTCGCGTCCACCCCAGAGATGACCAGAGGCGAGTACCTTGCCTTCATGCGTAGCCTGGATGCAGACGAGACCTGGAAGGCTGAGTAGACTCAACTGGCAGGGCGCAGGGGAGCTTCGGCCGCCCTGCGCCCTGCCCACTAGAGCTTGTACCCGATCGTCCTCAAGAGGTCCTTGCGCCAGGCTACGTCCTCAGGTCCTTCCACTCCCCGCGGCGAGGCCCCGTCCACAACGCCCATGATTCCACGGCCTTGCTCAGTCTGCGCCAGGACGACCTGAACGGGGTTGGCTGTTGCGCAGTAGATCCGGCAGACTTCAGGGACACCCTTGATGGCATTGAGCACGTTGACAGGGTAAGCCCCCTCGGCGAGAAAGATCACGAACGCGTGCCCGGCGGAGATCGCCAGTGCGTTCTGTTCAGCGAGCTTTGTCAGGGTGTGGTCGGTACCGCTGGAGCGCACAAGGCAGGCGCCCGAGGCTTCGCAGAAGGCAAGTCCGAATTGGATGCCCGGTACGGCAGCTGCAAGCGCCTCGTGGAGATCCTCTACGGTCTTGATAAAGTGCGCCTGTCCGAGTATGACGTTCACGTTCTCCGGCTTGTCAATCGAAACGAGTTCAAGCTGCATGTTGCTCCTCCTGAATGGTGGGCAAGGCCAGGAACGGCGCTAGAGGGCCTGGGTCACCCCGCGCGGATGGGCAACCAGGTGGTCTGGCCGGCGGAGACGTTGAACTCCTCTGTGTAGAGCCGGCCCTGGTACCAGATCTCCGCCGTCCATGCGCCCGCAGGTAGATCCCCCACGGCAAAGTTTTCCGTCCATTCGGGATCTGGATTGACGTAATCGAGCGGGTACGTGAAAGTCTCCAGCGTCGCACCCGCCGCGGACGTCAGGACGATCTTGGTCTCTGTGTCGACCAGGTTTCCCCGCGAGTCCAGGAGCGCGCCGGCGAGCGTGCCTCGGCCTTCCAGTGGCCGGTACCACAGCTCGGGGTTGGCCGTATACCCATAGTCATTCTTGCCGATGCGGACCTCCGTGTGCAAGTGAGGAGCCTCGGCATCGCCGCTTGCCCCGACCAGGCCGATCTGCTGACCGAGGGAGACGGTTTGCCCGATGGCTACCTGAACGGCGGAGAGGTGCCCAAAGACCGCATAGACGGGTCTTCCCTGGAAGCGCTGGTCCAGTTGCAGGATGATGAGCTGCCCGTAGAAACCCGGGCGGGCCCCGTAGACGTGCTGTTCGTCGCTGCCCGCAGCCACCACAACACCGGAAGCGGGGGCCAGCACGGGCGTGCCTTCCGGATTGACCATTTCGACACCATAGTGCACGGGATACGAGCCATCCATGCGCGATCCGTAAGGGTAGTATCGTGCTATGCGCAGCTCTGCCGGAGCGGCGATGGGCCTCTCCAGCCAATAATGATCCCGCCGGATGGCATCGACCGGTTTGAGTGTGGGCGCTGTTGAGATCTGAAGGGTAGGGGTGGCGCTCTCTTGCGGTGGCATGCTCTCGCCGATCGGGGAACCTGCACCTGCCGGATGTGAGTCGACCGGAGGCTGAGCGGCCTCGTCCGAAGGCGCGCCCGCCTCGGCGATTGAGAGGCCGGCAAGCTTGCTTTCGATGAACGCCTGGATGCGGTTAGGCGCTTGATCGGGCTCGCGCGTGAGAACCGTACCAAGCAGTACAAGCACGAGTACAGCCATTGCCAAGGCGAAGGCCACTTGCCATGTGAGGCCCGGCTTGCGATCCTGTCCCAACATCTCTTGCCTCTCGATGAGCCTGTCTTGCCCGTCATTATAGCATTTGGCGCCTTACGCACAGAAATGGGCCAGGCGCGACCCGCAACGGCCCGCCGATATTCATGCTGCCGAATCCTCGTGAGGGGCTTGCTGAGCGCTGGGTTTCGTCTCATTCGCGCGGTGCACCGTTGGGGTGTATCATCCAATGCTAGCAGGACCCAGCGTGCGGGGCATCGCTGGGTCGCATCTCGTCTGCTACGCTGTTGGGTGAGTGCTCGCGGCAGCGGACAGACGGAGAACAACTGGTCGGAGGGTGACTCATGTCGTTCACGCTTCGCCTGCAACAGCTGCCGCTGTTCCGGGCGCTCCACAGCCGTGACTACCGGTGGTTCTGGCTAGGTCGGCTGGCTGCTTCCGCCACCATGCAGATGAGCGTTGTGGCTCAGGGCTGGCTCGTCTACGCACTGACCGGATCGGGTTTTGCCCTGGGATGGGTGGGTTCCTTTGGGGCCCTATCCACGCTGTTGATCTCCCCCTATGCCGGCGTAATGTCCGATCGTCTGGAACGGCGCCACATCCTATCGGTCACGCGTGCTGGTATGATCGTGAACATGGCCGCGATCACCCTTTTGATCGTAACCGGTCGCATTCAGGTCTGGCATCTGGCGGTGAGTGGCATGCTGGGCGGTGCCCTTGGCGCCTTTATGATGCCCGCGCAGAACGCGCTTCTGGCCGATCTGGTCGATCGATCGACGCTGCTCAACGCGGTCTCTCTCACGGCCGTGGGCATGGGGCTGATGGGCATCTTTGGCGCCTCGGGCGCGGGCCTGATGATCGATGGTTTTGGCGTCTGGTCGGTATATGCACTCATTGCGGTGCTCTACGTCATCGCGCTCTACACCGTCATACAGCTGCCCTTGACGGGTGTTCGCCAGGGCCCGAGGCGTTCCATCGGCCGGGAAATCGTATCGGGACTGGAGTACATCAAGCGCGAGCCGCGACTCCTGGGAGTCATATCGCTGTCGCTGGCGCGAGTGCTCCTCGCCATGCCCTATGGTACGCTGTTGCCGCAGTATGCGGACAAGATCATGGGGCTGGGGGCATCCGGGCTGGGGCTGTTGGCTTCTGCATCCGGCATTGGTGGGCTGATTGCCGCACTGGGCGTGGCTGCGCTCGGGGACTTTAAGAAAAAGGGCCGTCTGCTGCTGATCGCCGGCATGCTGATGGCTGTGGGGCTGATAGTCCTGTCGCTCACGCGCAGCCTTGTGGTTGCCTTCATCCTGCTGATCATGGTGGGTATGGGGAACAACGCCGGCATGGTGGCCAATCAGACCCTGGTGCAGACCTACTGCGAGGACGAGTATCGCGGACGCGTGATGAGCACGTACACCATGCTTTGGGGGCTGACGCCGCTTGGCACGATCCCGGCCGGCGCGCTGGCGGACCATTTTGGCGTGCCAGCGGTGTTCGCCGGGCAGGGCGTGCTCCTCCTGATCATTTTCATGTTGGTGTGGTTCAAGATCTCCGCCCTGCGAACCCTCGAGTAACATCGGGCGGCGCGATGGGCGCCGTTTTTCCCCCACGGGCTTGGCGTCCCTCGCCAGGGCGTGGCGAATGTCAGTGAACCCGCCTCTCCCAGGGGAACGCCAGCCGGTGGGCGTATCCCACGAGATCTAGCCTCGGCTGACCCTCTCGCGCAACCTTCTCACGGGATACACGATGACGCCAGCGACGCCGGCCAGCGCGAACACCCAGGTCATGCCAGGCAAGACAGCCGCGCTGGTTCCCGCGAGTATGGCGTGGATGGTTCCCAGCACGAGCGCGAGATAGTTGAGCCAGTGTATATAGCGCCATGTCTTGTTCCAGCGCGCCCGCGCGAGGGCTGCCGCGGCGGCCAGCATGAACGCGACCAGCGCCGGGGACCCTCCGTAGCGGAAGAACTCGCCGGACGTGTAGGCGGCGGTGAGCACTTGGGGCGATCCCATCACGATCACGAGCAACACGGGATGCAGCGTCAGCAGCAGGAGAGCCGAGAGCGAGACCCAGTGGTGCAGGCGGACAAAAGGCTGGCGATATCGGCGCACCAGCGGGCGGACGTAGGCGGACGAGATGATTGAAAGCACTGCAAACAGGTACCCTACGAGGGCGGCGCCCCTGGCCCAACCGTACAGCCCGGGCGTCTCTGCTGCCGAAAGCAGGATGACCGTGATCGCTACCGCAATCACCAGTACGAGCGCAAAGGCGGTCAGTGGTTTCGATCTCATGGGGTACGCCTCCGTATAGCTAGCTTCCCTCTGTTTCGCCGGCTGTACGCGTAACGAGCCGGCCATCGAAGAACGCCGACACCGCAGAGAATACCTTCTCTCGCTCCGTGTCGACGGTTACGACGTGGGCCGAATGCTCCAGCGTCAGGATCTGCTTGTCTGGAGTGCCCCAGTGACGGAACATGTACTCGGCGGCGTTCGGGGCTAGTGCCGTATCCTGAGTGGAGTGCACGATCAAAGCCGGGACGGAGATGTGGCCGAGCTCCCGCCTAACGCGCCGCTGCAGGTGCCAAAGCTCACCCAGCGCGTGCGTGGACCAGCGGTCATAGTGCCAGAGCATGGTTCGGGCATCGGGAGCCTGCAGACCGCTCGGTCCTTTGGGGAAAGTCGGCTTGATCGCGTGCAAAAGGGGTGCCAGAGGCAATAACTGGTTGCTGACGGCGATGGCCGGCGACAGCAGGGCGAGCCCATGGATCTCCGGGTTCCTCCGTGCCAGATACGCCACGATCAGGGTGCCCAGGCTGAGCCCTGCAGCGAACACGCTCTGGTTCTGGGTTCTCAGGCGGGCCAGCCCTGCCTCGGCCGCCCGGATCCACTCAGGCCAGCGCACTGAATGCAGGTCCGCCAGGGTCGTGCCGTGTCCCGGCAGGAGCGGTGCGAGGCAGTGATACCCCTCTGCCGCCAGTTGCTCCGCCAGGGGGCGCATCTCCGCTGGCGATCCCGTCAGCCCGTGGATCAGCAGACACCCCGCACGACAGTGTTCCGGTCGGAGCTCAAAAGGCTCGGGCGATCCTTTAGTACGGACCTCTCTGCTCACGATACGTCCTCCGCGGGGTACGTCGCCTCACGCCGCCATATGTCCAGCATGAGGTCGTAGCGCTGCAGTGGCATTCCCGTAAAGATGCAGTTGCTGGTGGAAAAGATGTAGCCATAGCCCGCCATGCCCTGAGACAGGGAACGTCGCACATCGGCGGCCACCTCGGCTTCTGAGCCGGAGGTCAGGAGGCCACAGTTGACGTTGCCGATCAACGCCACGCGATCGCCCACCAACTGCTTCACCTGTCCGAGGTCCACACCGGCTTGGGGATCGATGGAGTGCAGTGCGTGCGGACCGGCCTCAACCAGCTCGCTCAGAATCGGCATGATGTTGCCGTCCGTGTGCTTGATGACGTAGAACCCGAGCTCGCGCTGCCCCTGGACGAGTTGCCGCAGGAATGGGCTCACGAATTTGCGAAACATCGGTGGGCTCAGGAAGGGACCCGTGTTCAGGCAATAGTCGGAACACAGAGTGAGGCCGTCCAGACCGCCATGCCGCCGAAGGGCGTGGCACTTTTCCAGCATGGCGTCCACTCGTCGCTGAGCGATATCGAGGGCCTGTTGGGGATGATCGTGTACCCAGGCGCACCAATCCTCCATCTCGCTGCCGCTGGGGATCGAGTAGGTCGCGTCGCCATGAAGGGTGAGGTAGTAGCGAGAGCCGGACTTGTCCCGAATGGCATCGATCAGGCGCAAGGTCTCATCGAGGGTATCCGGGTTGGGGTGGAGAAAGATCGCGTCATGCTCATAGCGTTCCGCCGTCTGCACGTACAGGCCCGCCATCTCGGCGCGGTGCAGCGCTCGCTCGGGCTCGGACATCTGATCCCATTGGTGATACGCCCGCTGGGAAGGGTGCACCTTCCCGAAGGCCTCCATGGTGAGAAAGAAGACGAGCTCGAAGTGGGGCACTCGGCCCACCAGAGGCCGACGCTCTAGCGCTGCGATGAAGCGTTCACGCGGAGTCATAGTCGCCATGGGTACCCTCACTCTGCGGCCTGTACCTGCAAGATAGTGGCCGGGCGCGAACCTGTCAATGGCTGCCGATGGCTACCGGGCCGGTGATTCGGCCGACAGTCGGGCGCGGGCCTTACCACCTGCAGACGGCGGCTCTCGTGGAGGGGCAGCCGGAGGGAACCGGCCGCTACCTGACGTCGACACCACGAACGAGCCGGGCTGACTCGATCGAGTCAACCCGGCTCTCTCCGTGCGGCGGTTGCGCTACAGGTCGCTGAGTTGGAAGGTAATGGACGCGGAGAGCGTCTCTCCGGGCTCCAGGATCGTCAGGTGTGCGGCATCCTGCAGTCCCTGGGCATACAGGTTGTGCGCATCGGTAGAGCACGACTGATTCTCTACGCAGAAGAACGGCATGCCCTTGGGCACATAGATCACGCTGTGCGTGAAAAAGTCATCGGCATACAGGGTGAGGGCTTTGCCAAGGCTGTGATACCGGATCACCTGGGGCTTGGCCCGCTCCAGGCCAAAGAAGACGTCGTCCAGCTCAAGTTCGGAGATCGGCTTTGGTGTGCGGAGGTCCGCAGGCCCGTTGGCGATGTCGATCAGACGCCCCGACGGAATCTGCGTCTCGTGCTCCATCCACTTGGTGGCCGGGCACTCGATCGTAACGCTTTCTCTTGGACCATATACGTTAAACGTTGGGTGGATGGCCAGCCCAAAGGGCAGCCGGTACACCGCATCGGTGTTGGACACGGTAAAGTCCATGTGCATGGTCCGCGGCTCCAGGCGGTAGACGAGCTCCAGAGTGTTCTCGATCGGGAAGCGCTCGTACATGGGAGTTCCTGGAACGCACTTGATCGAGGTGCGGACCGAGATGCTGGATTCGCCCTCCACCGGCTCATCCACATCCCATACGGCACGCTGCACCAGGCCGTGCATAAAGTGCGTGCGCTCGTTGGGCTCAAAGGTAAAGACGCGCCCGTCAAAGGTAAACGTCGCGTTCTTGACCCGGTTCGGCATGGGATACAGAATCGGGCTGCCCATGATCCGCTTCTGACCATCTCTCTCAAAGGCGCCGAACATGTACTCCCGTCCGCCTACCTGAAAGCTGTAGGGGTTGCATCCCTGGGTGGGCGCAAAGGCGAGAGAAACGCTATCGGCGGGGTCATCGGCCACCAGGCCCATCTTGAGTGCGGGGAGCCCGGTGTTTGGATCGGTCTCGTAGCTGTGTGTATACTGTGGCATGATACCTCCTGGTATGCTGGCCTCCATCGGTGTGGCCGCTGTGCCTGCATTATACACGCAATCGGCCAGCTGGGAACGCAAGGCGGGATTGGGCAGATGCGCATCACCTCAATAGAGCCCGTGATCGTGCACGTGAATCACCGGGGGGACTGGGTCTTTATCCAGGTTCACACGGACGCCGGACTGACGGGCTTGGGGGAAGCAAGCCACAGTGGGAACGATGCGCTTCTGGTGCAGGTGTTGTCCCAGTATCAGGAGCGACTGCGTGGCGAGGATCCCAGGAGGATTGGCGCGATCCGGGCCTGGGCAGCCAGGGGTGATCTGGGCCGCGTACGCCGCACGGCCTGGAGCGGCCTTGAGCAGGCTCTGTGGGATCTCCTGGGGCAGTCCTTGGGGGCTCCCATTCATGCCCTCATGGGAGGTGCCGTGCGTGAGCGCATTCGGCTGTACGCGAACATAAACAGGCATGTCGAGGCTCGCTCTCCGGAGGCGTTCGCTATCGCGGCAGCGGCCGCTGTCAGCGAGGGCTTTACGGGCATAAAGCTCGCCCCGTTCGATGAGGTCTCGGGCGCCAGCCGCAGGCGAACAGCCACGGATGCACCATGGCGCCTGGGCATCCAGCGCGTGCGTGCCGTTCGCGAGGCCATCGGACCGGGCGTCGAACTGATGGTCGATTGCCACGGCCGGTTCGATGCCGGGGACGTCCGGCAGGTGGCGCAGGAGTTGGCGGCTCTCGATGTGCTGTGGATCGAGGAGCCGGTGCCGGACACGCAGTTGGAGGCACTGTCTCATCTCACCGGGCAACTGCCAGTCGCGACCGCCGCGGCGGAGAATGTGTACGGCATCGAGGGCTTTGCCCCGTTCTTCTCTTCTCGGGTCGTTGATGTGCTGATGCCAGACGTCAAGCACGATGGGGGGCTGCTGGAGACCAAGATCATCACGGAGGCGGCCCGGATGGCCGGGCTGCTGGTGGCGCCGCATAATCCCTCGGGCCCCGTTTCCACTGCAGCCACGGCTCAGGTGGCCAGCACGTTGACGGACCTGATGTTCCTGGAATACGCCTGGGGCGAGGCAAGCTGGCGAGCCGACTTGATGGATCCACCCGAACGGATCGAGGAGGGATATCTGCTTCTCCCTCAGGGGCCCGGATTGGGGCACCGGCTGAATCCGTTGGTGCTCGGCTCCCACCGGGTTGTGGAAGCGTCGAACGTAGATTCATCCAGGGTGACGCCCATGCAGAGCGCCAGTGGAGGTATGCCAGAGTGACAAGGGACGAGTTGTGAGCAGCGCAAGACGCTCGAATCTGGTATTGGGAGGATTGGCTCTCTTGGTCGTTGCTCTCGACCAGTGGACCAAGTCGCTTGTACGGCAGGCAATTCCGCTGAACAGGAGCGTCTCGATCACCGCTTTCCTGGACCCCTACGTCCGACTGACCCACATCGAGAATGCCGGGGCGGCCTTCGGGTTCGGCCAGGGGCTGGGCAAGCTCTTTGCTTACGCGGCCCTCGGCGCGATCCTGCTCATCGTGCTCTACTTCCGGCCGTTCGCGGAGCGGCGCCCCCTCTTGAGGGTCGCGCTTGGTCTCCAGCTCGGCGGCGCTATCGGGAACCTCATCGATCGGCTGAGGCTCGGGGGCGTGGTCACCGATTTTGTGGATCTTGGCTGGTTCCCGATCTTTAACGTTGCCGATAGTGCCATCACCATCGGCTCGATACTCCTCGGCGTGTATGCCCTGTTTGTGGATACTCCGGGCACTGCCGCTGCCGCCAAGGAGGCGTCCGAGCCTGTGAGTGATCCGGTTGCTCCACATGATTGAGCCTTCTCATGGCGGCGATTGAGATCGTCGTTCCGGATGGGCAGGGCGGCGTTCGGCTTGATCGGTTCCTCGCCGGAGCGCTCGACACGATCTCCCGGAGCGCCATACAAAAGCTGATTGCATCCGGTCGAGTACAGGTGGATGGCGAACTGCGTCGGGCAAGCTACACCCTCTCCGCGGGCGAGTTCGTCACCGCCGAGATTTCGGAAGCGCCGGTGGAGGCAACAGCACAGGGCGCGCCCCTTCTCTCGGTGTTGTATGAAGACAGCGCGCTGATCGTGATCGATAAGCCAGCCGGTTTGGTCGTGCATCAGGCTGCTGGCCAGAGGGGTTTGACGCTGGTGGATGCGCTATTGGCCCATCGGCCCAGCCTGGCGGATGCCGGCATGGATCCGCTGCGCCCGGGAATCGTTCACCGTCTTGATCGCGATACCTCGGGTGTCATCGTCGTTGCGGGGACAGCGAGCGCTCTGTCCGTGCTGCAGCGGGAGTTCCGGCGTCGGCAAGTGCGCAAGGAGTACCTGGCCTTGGTGCACGGCACGCCATCGCCCGCCCGCGCTGCCATCGAGGCGCCCATTGGGCGTGACCCCGCCAATCGCGTCCGCATGGCGGTCGTCCCTGAGGGGCGCTACGCCCGGACCGAGTACGAGGTGGTGGAACGCTACAAAACGGCGGCGCTCCTTTCCATCAGGCTGCTCACGGGGCGCACGCACCAGATACGGGTCCACATGAAGGCTATCGGGCACCCGGTGGTTGGTGACCGCGTCTACGGGCCCACGAGAGACGCTCTCGAGGCTCCGCGTCAGATGCTCCACTCTTGTCGATTGTCATTCGAGCATCCGGTCTCCGGGCTTGAGATGACCTTCGAGGCGCCAGTGCCGCCCGACATGGCGCAGTTGATCCGGCGCTTGCAGGGGTCCTGATCGCCTCAGTCCGCGCTCGCTTCTCTATCCAGAACAGGTCTCCACAGTGCAGTTGTCTCCGCCATGCATCTGTACTATGCTAGCGAGCACGGATTCTGGCAGCGATAGGGAGGTACCGGTGTATACGATCGATCTGCGCAGCGATACCGTAACGCACCCGACCGAGGCGATGCGCAAGGCCATGTACGAAGCAGAGGTGGGAGATGACGTCTATGGGGAGGACCCCACGGTAACCCGCCTGGAGGAGTATGCCGCCGCGATGCTGGGAAAAGAGGCGGCGCTCTTTGCCGTCAGCGGAACGATGGGAAACCTCATCGCGATGCTGACACACTGCGGACGTGGCGATGAGATCATCATGGGTGAGTTCGCGCATACCTTCATCTACGAGGTAGGGGGCATATCGGCGCTGGGCGGAGCGCACATTCATACGGTGCCAAACCTGGCCGATGGGTCGCTGGATCCTCAGAAGGTAGAGGAGGCCATTCGCGCGGAGAACATCCACTTTCCTCCTACGCGCCTCATTTGCCTGGAGAACACGCACAACCGCTGTGGCGGCACCGTTGTGCCGCTGGAGAGCATGGCACAGATCCAGAGTGTGGCGCGAAGGCATGGCGTCTCCGTCCACCTCGATGGGGCTCGGGTCTTCAATGCCGCCGTCGCCCTGAACGTACCCGTGTCGGAGATTGCTTCGCATGTGGACACAGTGCAGTTCTGCCTATCCAAGGGCCTGGCGGCACCTGTGGGTTCACTGGTCGTGGGCGCTGCAGAGTTCATCCAGCGGGCACGCAAGCTGCGCAAGATGCTGGGTGGCGGCATGCGTCAGGCGGGCGTCATCGCGGCGGCAGGGCTTGTGGCGATGGAGCAGATGGTGGAACGGCTGGCCGATGATCACGCGAACGCCAGGTGGCTGGCCGAGGGGCTTGCCCAAATCGCCTCCGTGTCCGTCGATCCCGGACGGGTCCAGACCAACATGGTCATGTTCGGCTTTAGTGATCCCCGCTTGACTATCCCGTCTGTGCAGCAGGGTCTCGCGGCAGAAGGGGTGCGGATAAACGCACTGGATGCGGAGCGGTTTCGGGCGGTCACCCACTATGGGATCACGGCCGACGATATCGATCGCACCCTGCTGGCGGTGCGTCGGGTAGTCACGGCGCTGGCGGCGTAGAGGCAAAGCTAATCCAGGACGCTGTGAGGAGAATCGACCCAGCCCGGCCGCATGGCTGGATCTATACGGGAAGCTTGGGGGCGGGTGTGGCTCACGAAAGGGGCCGCGCGGCCCCCTTGTGTTCTGGGTACTCGGCCGATTTTGCGTTCTAGACCCTGGAGAGCGAAACCTTCGCGCGGATGCTGGCCTGTGCCCGGGGAGGGCCCAAGGACCGGGGCTGGACGAACTCTCTGCGGCGCTCACTTGCCCGTGGCTACGATCATGGCGATGGCGTCCGTGTCGCTGTGCGATAGGCTGACAGCCCACTCTTCCAGACCGAGGATTCTCGCGCGCTGCAGCGCCCGGCCGTGGAGAGTCACCGTAGGCTTTCCGAGGCGATCGGCCAGGATCTCCATTTCGGTCCACGAGATGCCGGCGATGCCGGTCCCCAGCGCTTTGGAGATCGCCTCCTTGGCTGCAAACCGTACGGCGAGTTCTGCAGGTCGCCCGCGACAGTAGGCCGCCTCTGCCGGCGTATAGACCTTGTGCAGAAAGCGATCCCCGTGCCTGGCGAGCGTGCGCGCGATGCGCGCCACAGCGATGATATCCACTCCAACACTGACCACCACAGGCGTACAGCCTCCATAGCAACGCGGCAGGCGGCGACTAGACGAACGTCGTGGAGCCCTGCCCGGAGGCGGGCATGGCCACAGAACGGATGGGAAGACCGGCTCTGCATCAGCCTCCCCGCGGATCGTGGCTGTCAGGCGTCCTCGGTGCGAGGATGCCCTACCACCACCATGGGCAGGAGCAGGCGCTCCATGGCCATGGTATGGCTGCACAAGCCCCGTTGCAGGAAGAACTCGCACTGGCAATCCCAAGTGCCGTTGCGATACGAAACCTCGTACGTATCATGCTCGCCCTGGAAGCGAGCGACGAACTCTTTGATCTCTACGCGATCAGGCTCTTCGGCGTATCTTTTGGCCTTCTGGATCTTACTGATCATACCGGAATCCATAGGTGCGCCTCCCCGGAGAATAACAAACACCAGGCAAAACGCGCTGGTGTCAGCTCAACAGTCGGTTCTCGCCGTTCGCCGTTTCCAAGTCGGTCATCTCCTGGCGATCGTATGGTACGGGTCGAGTATATGGGGGCCTCGCAGATGTGTCAACCGCAGTCGGCGATCACCATGGCCGTTCCGCCCTCTGTGGGCTGGGCGGGCGCAGTGGTTGCCGTGAGGTGAGCCCGGTGTTATAATCGCGCCGAGTGGGGCAGTGTGACGCAGACCTTACCGCAATCCAAGTGAGGCGCTATGCTAGACGACACGCGGGCAGACGCCGGTTCGCACATGAACGTGGCTGGCATGGTAGAGGACGGCATCCGCCTGGCGCGGAGAGGCGACCGTAACGAAGCGGAGATGCTGTTCCGCAGGGTGATCCAGATCGCCCCGGATAACGAGGACGGTTGGCTGTGGATGGCCTGGCTGGCTGAGACCCGCGAAGAGAGCCTGCGCTATCTTCGAGAGGGGCTACGGTTCAGCCCGGAGAGCCCAAGTCTACGCGAAGGGGTGGCCTGGGTTGAGGCACACAAACCCAGCGCGGTTTCCGCCGCGACCGACAGTGGTCCCTCGGCGGAGGCTGGCCGTCCGACCGTCGACAGAGCGACGCCAAGGGGGCCCAGCGGCCGCCGTATTCCGACCGATCGGCCTCGATCGGGCACCGCGGACGCGGGCAAGCGCAAGGCTGCTGCAAGCAGGTTCCAGGGGCAGAGGCGGCGGCTACGGCTTGACGTGAGTTCGTGGCTGGATCGTGCCAAGTCCGTGGGAGTGGCGGTAATCAGCCTCGGGGTGATCGCCGTGCTCGCGGGAGTCGTGATCCTGCTGGTAAACCAGACCTCGCAGGCGGCGCCGGCCGTCGCAGCGATGGTGCTGCCGACTCCGATCATCGATGCGACGCCTACGCCCAGTGTCGAGAGCTTGGCGCGGCCTCTGTGGACCAAAGTCGAGATCGCCTTTGGGCAGGACGACTGGGGCGCTGCGATCATCGCGCTGGATCAGATCCGTGCTATGGATCCTCAGAGCACCAAGGCGCGGGAGAGGCTATCGGCGGCGCTCTATGAGCGTGCGCTGGATTACATAGATGAGAACGAATTGGAGCTGGCGCGTCGCGATCTAGACAGAGCGATCATATTGGATGCTGACAGCCCGAACCTTCAATCAACACGGCGGGATATCCAGCTGTACCGATCTGCGCTGGAGGCGTACCTGGAGCAGGATTGGGCGAATGCCGTCGCGCTGCTCACTCAGGTCTATGAGCGCCGCCCGGACTTTCGCGATACGCGCTCTATGCTGGGCCAGGCGCACTGCCACTTGGCGGAGCTGCAGTTGCAGTCCGACAGCCTGGATGATGCGCTGGCTCAGGCGACGCTGTGCGAGCAGATCCTGGAGGGTGACGAAGAGGCGGAAGCGCTGGTGAAGCAAGTTGTCGAGGCGATCCGGCCTCCGCGGAGGATCGAGGTGTCTCTCTCGGACTATCGCGCACGCGTCTATGAGAACAACGAGGTCATCCAGAGCTTTCCGATCTGCTATGGTCGGCCCAGCCATCCAACCAAGACGGGTCGATTCCAGGTGCAGACCAAGATGGATAACGCCTACGGCTCAGCCTGGGACCTGAATATGCCCTACTGGCTCGGCATATACTGGGCCGGGGGCACCGAGAACGGCTTCCATGCCCTCCCCATTCTGAGCAGCGGAACGACGCTCTGGGCAGGCTCACTGGGAACGCGCTGCTCGTTCGGATGCATCGTGCTCGGGACGAATGATGCCAAGTGGCTCTACGACTGGGCCACCATCGGGACGGTCGTCTTTGTCAACGACTAGTGCGTGCTAGAAAGCAACAGGGAGTAGGACACGATATGGCAGTAGCGCAGACCGGCGGCCTCAACCTGAGCTGGCTGGACGAGGAAGTCCGTCGCGAAAAGGGCATCGTCGAAGAGCTCCGCAACATCGTCGACAAGCAACAGATCACCATCGTGGACCAGGCCCAGCGCATATTGAGCCTGGAGGACCGGCTGACAAAAATGCAGAACCAGCTTCAGTCCCTGCCCGAAGTTCGGCAGGCGAGCCAGAACATGCGCGACGAAGTGGTGGCCATGATGGGCGATCTCCGGCAGGATGTGCAAAAGCGCGAAACGGAGGCGCTTCGCGTGCGTCAGGGCGAGAGGGAGAAGGATCTGCGGGCTTTGCAGGAGGTTCGGGCCGAGCTCTCTCGCCTGGGTCCCCTGGAACAGGCCGCAGCTGTGAACCAGGCCGAAGACCGGCGGCTCAACGAGATACTGGCGCGCCAGCAGGGCCAGATCGAGGTGCTTTCCCGGTCCGCCGCGCAGGGCGAAGAGGGACGGAGGCTGCTTCAGGACGCAATCTCGCGCAGTAACGTAGAGATTCAACAACTGATCGAGCAGGTTGCTGAACTGGCTACGGTTCGCCAGAGCCTGATGCAGAGAATCCTTCCTCTGGAGAATGAGCAAAGCAAGGTTGGGCAGCAGATCGCAGAGCTCCAGACCGTGCGCCAGGAACTCAACACCCAGCAACAGGATCTGTCGGAGAGACAGAGACGGAGCGATCGAGATCGTGCCCAGACGCTGACGGAGTGGGGGCGTCGCCTGGATGCCAGCAGCCATCAGATCGAAACCTGGGCGGATCAGATGCGGTTCTATGCGGACCAGCATGAGAAGAACCGTGCCGTGCTACGAGATGTGCAGGCGCTCGCGCATGATCTCAGCCAGCAGCAGGACCGCCTGCGTCAGTTGCAGCGTGTGATGGAGGAGCAGCTCAGGCAGGAACTGAGAGAGTATCGCGTCGAGAACGACCAGCGCTGGGCTCAGGACGCCGAACGCCGGGAGCAGACCCGCGCCGAGCGTGAATCGCTCGATGATGCCGTCCAGTCGAGGTTGGCCACAGTTGAGCACGGGGTTGAGGATGTCACCGCCGCGGCTCTGGCCGCAACCGAACGTCTGGGGCGATTGGCCGATGCGCTGGCAGAGCAAAAGGCCGGGTCCAGGGCTTCTGCGCGGCGCGCTCTCGAGGTCGCTCAGAAAGACCTACAGCAACTACTTACCGGCCTCCTGGAAACGCTTGAATCCGAGGGCTAGCCAGTGTTCGTGGTGGGCACCGCCGGGCATGTCGATCACGGCAAGTCCAGCCTGGTTCGGGCGCTGACCGGCATCAACCCTGACCGTCTGCGCGAGGAACAGCAGCGCGAGATGACGATTGACCTTGGCTTTGCTTGGGTCACTCTGCCCAGCGGTCGGGAGATCAGCGTCGTCGATGTCCCCGGCCACGAAGACTTTATCAGGAACATGCTGGCGGGCGTGGGCGGGATCGATCTCGCCGTGCTCGTCGTGGCTGCCGATGAATCGGTGATGCCACAGACACGTGAGCATCTCGCGATCCTCGACCTGCTCAAGGTGCCTTTGGGTGTTGTGGCGCTAACCAAGGCTGATCTGATAGAGGATCCGGATTGGTTGGACCTTGTTGTTGAAGAACTCAGAGAGACTCTGGCGCACTCGGCGCTGGCCGATGCCCCAATCGTGCCGGTTTCATCCGTGACAGGGCAAGGTCTTCCTGAGCTTTTGTCTTCGATCGACACTCTGCTGGACTCTGCGCAAGGCCGCGCGGACCTGGATATGCCGCGGCTGCCCATCGATCGGGTGTTTTCTATCGCTGGCTTTGGCACGGTGGTCACAGGAACACTATCCGGTGGAAGGTTTCGCGTTGGTGATGCGGTTGAGATCGTCCCCGGAGGCCTGACGGCGCGCATCCGAGGTCTGCAGGCACACAAGGCCAAGGTTGAGGAGGCGATCCCAGGGATGCGCGTCGCGGTCAACCTTACCGGGCTGGACGTGTCGGATATCTCTCGAGGCCAGGTGGTTGCCAAGCCAGGGGTGTTCAGAGCGACGTCTCTCGTTGATGCCCGTCTGAGGTCAGTCCTGGAGTCACCGATCGCGATCCAGCATGGCATGGAGGTCGAGTTCTTTAGCGGTTCGGCGAGCGTTCTGGGACGGGTGCGCCTGCTAGATTGCGATGAGCTCTCCGCCGGGCATTCGGGCTGGGCTCAGATCGTGCTGCGGGAGCCTGTGGCCTTGGCCCGCGGCGATCGCTTTGTTATCAGACTGCCTTCTCCGAGCATGACACTCGGAGGTGGAGGATTGGTCGAGGTCCATCCCGTGCGCAGGCACAGGCGCCTGGATCAAGACGTGCTGTCACGCCTGGAGGCGCTTGATACCGGTGATCCGGCGGCGAGATTGCTCGCGCTGCTGGAGGAGAGGGGGGCGCTGGCTGTCGGCGCGCTGTTCAGAGAGTGCGGGATGGAGCCAGACGACGTACGGAAGGCCCTGGGCGATCTGCTCGATCGTGGAGCTGCCCTCGTTCTGGGAGACGCACCGGTAGTGTCAACAGATCCGGCCGCAACGGACCTGGTCCTGTCGCGCCTGCACTGGGACCGCACTATGGAGCGCGCAGAATCTCTCTTGCGGGCCTTTCACAAGGCGCAGCCATTACGCCCGGGGATGCCTCGTGAGGAGTT
>JAAYAW010000096.1 GCA_012719135.1 Chloroflexota bacterium | reverse complement strand
TCACTGCCTTTTTCAATCTCATTGGTTTTTGGAGAAAAGAGGGCTGTCACTTCTTCATTGTCAAGGTCGAGTGTGAAGGAAAAAACCAGATTTCGCGATTTGAACTTTTCCCACTCAATACCGCTTGGGGGCATAGCCTTGGGTCGGCAAAGAGCGCCAGCAACCTTTCATCGACATCCCATGGCTCCAGGGAGGAGAGCCTCAGCCGAGGGATGGTGGTCTCCTCAAGCAGCCGCGCTACCATCGTCGCCAGGGTGACGGTCCCTGCGGCCTCGTGGCCGACCAAGTCCCGGCCATAGCTGCCGATGTTCACACCGGTGAGCACCACCTCCCGGGCACCCTCGGTGATGCGCTGAGAGATCTCCGCCAGAACCTCCGGGTAGGGCCGGCTGCGCGCGGGCCCCCGGGCGATGCGCACCACGCAATATGTGCAATGGTTGTCACAACCGTCCTGGATCTTGACAAAGGCTCTGGTGCGACGAACCGGCGGGTGAGCCGACACGGCCGCAGCAGTAGCAGACCCGGACGCGTCCGAAGCCTCCGCGATCAGCCTCAAGGCGCGTTCTTTCTCGGCATTTGGGATCACCATCGCAACCCCGGGCAGAGACAGCGCCACCTCAGGCGTCATGGTTCCGTAGCAGCCCAATACGGCTATGCGCACCTCTGGCGCCCGCTGATGCAGACGCCGTATAGCCTGTCGGGATTTGCGTGCAGCCACATGGGTTACGGTACAGGTGTTGATCAGCGCCCAGTCGGCCTGGGACACATCTGCCACCACCTCGTGTCCGAGGGCCACGGCTGTGCGAGATAGCCGTTCGACCTCGGCCTCGTTCAGCCTGCAGCCCAGAGCGGAAAAGTGGACTCTCATGGGCAGACGGGCACCAGCCTGGACAGCGCCAACGTCATCGCCTCACGCCCGGGTGGTGCTTCCAGCACCGTCATCCATCCAGGTCCTCCCACGGGAAGGCTTCCGTCCAGCCGGCGGCCTCGCGCACAGCGGGATCCGTAGAGTACAGCCCGCGACGCTGCTCCGGCAACAGCGCGGCGATATGCTCCATGATGCGATGGCCGATGGTATCCAGTTCCTCACGCCGTTCGCGGCCCGTGCCCGCCGTCTCCAGGGGCCCGAAAGGCTCCCCGACTCGCACGGTGACGGTCGCGCGTCGCAGCCGCAGCGCACTGGGCAGCACCTCCGGCATGCCATCGATGCCCACGGGCAGGATGCGGGCGCGGGTTCGCGCGGCCAGAAAAGCGGTCCCGGGGCGCGCCCGGCGAAGCGTCTGCGCCCAGGATCCAGCTTCAGGAAAGACGCCCAGCACGCCGTTGGAGGCCAGGACGGCCTCCGCCTGCCGGAGCGCCACCCGGGAGCCGACAGACCCGCGGCGCACGCGCAGCGCTCCCCAGAGCGCCGGAATCCACCGAACGATCGCCGGCGCTCCCGGTAGCTGGCTCCCGGCCAGGAACTCCATGTGCACCGGCGCGATGCTGACCATCAGTGCAGGATCCCCAAAGTGAAAGTGATTTGCGACCACGATGAGCGGCCCCGTCGTCGGCCAGTTCTCCAGGCCGACGACCACCACGTGGGCCAGCAGTCCAAAGGCCAGCCGGGCCAGCGCTTGCAGCAGCACCCGTGCCGGACGGCGCCGGTGTGCCAGCTTTGGTGCGCCGCGATCACCCGTCATGGCTGCCTCCTCACACACCCTCGCCGCCAACCGCCCGATCCTTGCTGTGCTCACCCTGGCGCACAAAAACCAGCACCAACAGGCCAATCAGCAAAAAGACGCCGATCGACAAGATCGCAGCCCGCTGTCCCAACTGCTCCGAGAGCAACTCGGCGTGCCCGCGCGCCTGGTACCAGAGGGCCATCTCCGCCGCTACAATGCCGTACACCGCAGGCCCCAGGAACGCAGAGCTCTGCCCTGCAACCGCAAAAAAACTGTAGAACTCGGTGCTTTGCTCCTCCGGGCTCAGCTCACTTACGATCGTCCGGCTGAGCGATTGAATGCCGGCCATGGCAAAGCCGGCAAAGGCGCCCACGATAAAGAACGCCGTCACGGTCTGCGCTGCGAACATGGAGACAATCACCACCACCATCAGCACCAGGGAGACGATCAGCGCCTGGCGCGAACCAGCCCGGCGTGCTGCCATGCCAAAGCACCACGCGCCAAAGACGTTCGTCACGTTCACGAGGATGACGAACAGAATGAGTTGCTGCTCGCCCATGCCAAAGAGCACAGCACCGATGATGGACGCAAAGTTCAGCGCCATCAGCACGCCGCCGTTGTATACCATGTACGACGCAATGAACTTGATGAACTCCTTGAACGAGCGCGCACGGCCTGCAGTGCGCCGCAGCCGTGCAATCGCAACACCCAGATAGGTGGCCCCGTCCGGGAGCGCTCTGGCCTTCCGCCGCTCCGGAAGCCACAGGATTACCGGCACAGCCGCCAGAGCATAAAAGGCCGCCGTAATGAGCATGGATATGCGCACCATCAGAGTGCCGGGGAACAGGATGATGAGCGGCAGGATGATCAGCAGGCAGACAATCCCACCAAGCGATCCGATGGCCCAGCCGTTCCCCGAGATCGCGGCGATCTCCTCTGGGCGGGCGATATCGGGCAGCAGCGCATTGTAGAAAACCTGAGCGCTGCGGTAGCCAAACTCGGCCAGCACGAACAGGCCCATGCCCAGAGCGACGTCGCCGCGTTGTACAAAGAACAGGCCAGCAGTGCAGCCGACCGCCAGCGCGGTGAAAAAGAGCAGCAGCCGCTTTTTGCGCCCGGCATAGTCGGCTAACGTTCCCAGCAGAGGAGACGAAAGCGACACCGCGATCATGGCGATGGCGAGCGCCACACCCCAGAGCCTGGAGCCCTCTGCTCCTCCGACGACGGTTTGCTTAAAGTAGGCGGCATAGACCGCCAGCAGAACCACCGCAGCGTAGGCCGAATTCCCAAAGTCGTACAGATACCAGGCCCACCGTTGGCGACTGGCAACGCGCGCACTGTGAGTCATCATATCGGGCACTGGCACCGCTGGGGACATGGCTTTTCCTCACACAAGTATAGTCGGAGCAATGGTCCGGCGGGCGCTCATCATGGATTCGATCTCCCGCCGGCGATACCCTTGACACCCTGAAACGCTACCGTTAGAATCACTTGGATGGCCAAACCGACTGTAAGGAATGGGTGATGAGAGACTATAGGCCCAAGTGCCAGCTGCTGGCAATCTGCCTGTTGCTGCTCTCGATGGGGCTGGCGGGATGCCTGAGCCATACGGACGCGACGCCTCAGGCCCTGACGTACAATCTGCCCACGACGCTCTCGATCAGCCGAGGCATGGCTCTCCCAGGAACGGGGATCGTATACGAGGCTCCTGCCGACGAGGGCGTGTATCTGACGATCAACGGGCAACGTGCCCTCAAGCGGATCGGCGATTCGGTTCAGTGGAGCGGGCCCCTGGCAGCAGAGACTGAGGCCAAGCTGGACCTTCGCTTGGTATGGACGAGTGCTGAGAAGGTCGACCTGGCGGGTACTGCTGAGGTCGTGATTCGGGACGCAGCGCCACAGTCCGGGACGGCGATCACCAGTTCGACAGTGAGCTTTGGCGGGCCGGTGGCCTATGGCGTCGCACAGGGCAGCTACATTCCCGGCACGACGCTGACGTATGTGGGCGAGACCGAGCAAGGCGCCGAGTTGGGCGGGCTATACAACGAGTTCCCTTACCGCCAGATCGGGGATTCGATCGTGTGGGAGGGATCACTCCGGGACGGCGTGTACCTCCGCACCGAGCTGCGCACGGTTCAGTACGATCGAAATGGGCTGCGCCTGGCCGGTGTGGCAACGCTGTGGCTGGGTCAGTAGGTGAGTTTTTTATCGCAAGGTTGATGGAATGCTTCCTATGGTGTCCTAAACGGGTATCCTTTGCGTTCTGTTACGAAATCCTGTATAATGCGGGTACCCGGAATTCTGCGAGGAGATAGAGCGTGGATAATCAGGAATACTTTACCTACATGGACAGCAGAGAGGAGGGCTCGGAGCAGTCCGATCATCCGATGGCAGAGCTGCTTGCCAGCGAGTTCGCCCGCGTCATCCCCCAGCATGGGGAGACGATGGAGGGCACGATCGTTGGCATCAACCCGAGCGAAATCGTGGTGGATATTGGCTGCAAGTCCGAGGGTATCGTCCCAGCGCGCGACCTGGAGCGCATGGATCCCGAGATGGTGAGTGAGCTCTCCGTCGGCGATACGGTATACGTCTATGTGGTGCGTAGCCAGGATGCGTCAGGCAACAGCATCCTCTCCCTGTCCCGCGCTCTACTTGAGACCGACTGGCAAAAGGCCTCCGAGATGTTCGAGGCCGAAGAGGTGTTTCCAGGCACGGTCACCAGCTGCAACCGCGGCGGAGTCATCGTCCGCGTGGGCCGCGTGCGCGGCTTTGTTCCCGCCTCGCAGATCGCAAGCATTCGCCTGGGTCGCACGGACTCTGAGGAAGAGCGCATCGAGCGCCTCGGCGAGCTCGTGGGTAACGAGTATATGTTCAAGATCATCGAGCTGGATCGGCGGCGCAACCGCTTGATCCTCTCGGAGCGGGCGGCCATGCGTGAGTGGCGCCAGGATCAGAAGGAAAAGCTGCTGGAGGACCTTCAAGAGGGAGAGACGCGCAAGGGCGTCGTCAGCAGCCTCTGTGACTTTGGAGCGTTCGTGGACCTCGGCGGCGCCGACGGACTGGTGCACCTTTCAGAGCTCTCCTGGAGCCGCGTTGGGCACCCGCGCGAAGTGCTCAAGGTCGGCCAGGATGTGGAAGTCTATGTGCTCAGCGTCGATCGGGACCGCAAACGGATCGCCCTGAGCATCAAGCGGCTCAAGGCCGAACCCTGGACTACGGTGGAGTCCAAGTACGAGATCGGCCAGCTGGTAAAGGCCACGGTGACCAAGATCACCGATTTCGGCGCCTTTGCCCGCCTTGATGAAGAGATCGAGGGCCTGATCCACATCTCCGAGCTCTCCGAAGACCGTGTCGGCCATCCGAGTGAGGTGGTGCACGAGGGCCAGGAACTGGATCTCCGGATCATACGGATCGACGCTGCACGGCAGCGGATGGGCCTGAGCCTTCGCCGGGTGAACGAAGATCAGTACTTTGAGGATTACGACTGGGCAGCCGAAGGCGATGCCAACGCTGACGAGGGTGACAACTCGACCAACTACTAGCGGTTGACTTTGGTGTCGGCTCGCCAGGGAGCGGGCCGGTCCCTCCTGAGCGTGTTCGCTCAGGGACAACAGAGCCATATGGCGCATTGCGAGGGGGCTGGTGTAGCAGAGCTACGCCGCTCCCTCTCGCTATCCCGCGGCTCTATGTCGTCCGGGCAGATGGTGTATAATATGAGTGCAGGGGGCAGAGGCCGGCGTCGTCGAACGACGTCGCTTGACGAGAACAGCACTCGCGTGGTCGGAGCCCCGAAGTAGGCCTGAAAGACGCATAGTCTAGGCAAGGAGTATCATGGCTAACGGTTTCGACCGGTTCAGCAGGGGCGCAAGGCAGTCCCTGAGCATGGCTCAGGAGGAAGCTCGGCGGCTGAACCATCGGTACATCGGTACCGAGCACCTCCTCTTGGGGTTGATGCGTGAGGAAAAGAGCGAAGCGGCTCGCATCCTCACAGAGATGGGCCTTTCCATCGAGCAACTGCGAGACGCTGTTGAGCGCATGGTCGGAGCGGGCGATCGGGCTCCGGCTAGCCTTCAGCTGGGGGACCAGACCAAGAAGGTTATTCAGTTGGCAATAGACGAGTCCAGGCGCCGAGGCCATGACCAGATTGGCACCGAGCACCTGCTTATGGCTCTTGTACACCTGCCGGATTCCATGGCGGCCGCCATTCTTGAAGGCCTGAGTGTGAATCTGGATGTCGTTAACCGCAGGCTTCGCTATTTGATGAGCGAGCGTACCGGTGCAGTGAGTGGCGGTGGGAACGTCCCCGCCTCTCGGCGCTCGTCGCGCGCGGCAGGGAGCGCTGCTTCCGCCTCCGGCCAGGCCAAGGAAAAGACGCTCCTCGAACAACTGAGCACCGACCTTACAGAGTTGGCCGAGGCTGGCGAACTGGATCCCGTGATCGGCCGGCAGACCGAGATCGAGCGCGTGATCCAGGTGCTCGCCCGCCGGACCAAGAACAACCCGGCGTTGATTGGCGAACCCGGTGTGGGCAAGACGGCCATCGTTGAGGGGTTAGCCCAGAGGATCGTGGCGGGCCAGGTACCCGATGACCTGCGTGAGAAGCGGCTGGTACGCCTGGATGTCGGCTCGCTCGTGGCGGGCACGATGTACCGGGGACAGTTTGAGGAACGCCTCAAAAAGGTGATCGACGAGATCAAGTCCACCGAGACGGTGCTCTTTATCGACGAACTGCATATGCTCGTGGGGGCCGGTTCGGCTGGCAGCTCCATGGACGCGGCCAACATCCTCAAGCCCGCGCTGGCGCGCGGCGAGCTGCAGTGTATCGGGGCCACCACGCTGGACGAATATCGCAAGCACATCGAGAGCGATTCGGCCCTCGAGCGCCGCTTCCAACCGGTGTTTGTGGGTGAGCCCTCTCAAGAGGAGACGCTCGAGATCCTCAAGGGGATCCGTGCGCGTTACGAGGAACACCACGGCCTCCAGATCACAGACGAGGCCCTGGTGGCTGCGGCACGGCTGGCAACCCGTTACGTTCCGGACCGTTTCCTGCCCGACAAAGCTATCGATCTGGTAGATGAGGCAGCGTCTCGCGTGCGGGTGTTCCATGTGCTCCATCCGGAGCAGAGCGCCGAGGACACGGGCCTGGCGGGACATGGTGCCCACCCCTCTCTGGTAGAGCCGGCCACGGATAGTGAATCCGACTTTGGACTCGGCGAGGATCTGGATTTTGAGCCAAGCGAAGTCGAGCTGGTGGTCACGGCCGAGGATATCGCCGAGATCGTGGCGATGTGGACCGGTGTTCCGGTAACGAGCATTGCGGAAGAGGAATCGCTCCGGCTACTGCGTATGGAAGACAAGCTACGGGAGCGCATCGTAGGGCAGGACGAGGCCATTCGCACGCTGGCGCGCTCTGTGCGCCGTGCTCGTGCCGGGCTCAAGGATCCTCGCCGGCCGATCGGCTCCTTCATCTTCCTGGGCCCGACGGGGGTTGGCAAGACGGAGCTCTCCAAGGCGCTCGCCGAGTTCATGTTTGGTAGCGAGGAAGCCCTGCTCCAGTTCGACATGTCCGAGTTCATGGAGCGGCACACGATCTCGCGCCTGGTCGGCGCCCCTCCGGGCTATGTAGGCTATGAGGAAGCGGGTCAGCTGACCGAGGCCGTCCGGCGGCGCCCCTACTCTGTTGTCTGCTTTGATGAGATCGAAAAGGCGCACCCGGAAGCGTTCAACATGCTCCTTCAGATCATGGAAGAGGGCAAACTGACCGACGCCAAGGGCCGCAAGGTCGACTTTAGGAACGCGATCATCATCCTGACATCGAACATCGGTAGCTCCGAGATCTCTCGCGAATCCATGTTGGGCTTTGCCTCATCACGGCAGACCGAGAGTGCCGAGGGCGGCTATCGCGAGATGAAGAGCAAGCTGATGCGCGAGCTCAGGCGGTTATTCCGTCCCGAGTTCCTCAACCGCGTGGATGAGGTCGTGGTGTTCCACGAGCTGACCCGTGAGGATATCGAGACCATCGTCGACATCCAGCTCAGAATGCTCAACGAGCGCCTCGCCGAGAAGGATGCCTCTCTGGAACTGACGCCCGCGGCACGCGAGTTGCTTGTGAACGAGGGCTTTGATCCGCAGTTTGGCGCGCGGCCGCTTCGCCGGGCCATCCAGCGCCTGATCGAGGATCCGCTTGCTGAGCGGCTGCTCGGCATCGAAGGGGCCATCCGCCAGGTGGTAGCGGATGTGAAGGACGGAGAGATGGTCTTTGAGGCTCGCGAGGACGTGGCCGAGCCGGACCTCCTACTCTCAGGCGAGACCCGGTAGCATGCCCAGAGCGCGGCGCCAGTTCGTGTGCGAGAACTGCGGCGCCACGCAGCACGCCTGGATGGGGCGTTGCCCAGAATGCGGCGAATGGAACACGATGGTGGAATCGCTTGTCGAGCCACCATCGCGTTCTGTTTCTGGAGCAGCCACAGCCACAGCCACCACGCTGACGGCCGAGGCCTACCCGCTGGGCGCGATCCCACCCTACGCCCAGCCCCGTGTGCCGGTGCCCATCGAGGAACTCTCGCGCGTTCTTGGCGGCGGCATCGTGCCGGGTAGCGTCGTGCTGGTGAGCGGCGATCCGGGCATCGGCAAGTCCACGCTGCTTTTGCAGTTGGCCGCCATACTCGGCGAAGGGCCCGATCGTGTTCTGTATGCTTCCGGCGAAGAGTCCCTGCAGCAGATCAAGATGCGCGCCGATCGGCTCACCATGCAGGCCGATAACCTCTTTGTACTGGCCGAAACGAATCTGTCCCAGATCATGGGACAGATCGAGCAGATCCGGCCAACCATCGCCATCGTGGACTCGGTGCAATCCATCTACACCGATGAACTGAGCGCCTCTCCGGGCAGCGTAAGCCAGGTGCGCGAGTGCGCCTCGGCGTTGCAGCGCCAGGCCAAAGAACTCGGTGTGGCCACCTTCCTGGTGGGCCACGTCACCAAGGCGGGCAGCATCGCCGGCCCCCGGCTATTGGAGCATATCGTCGATGCCGTTCTCTACCTGGAAGGTGAGCGCTTCCACAGCTACCGGCTCCTGCGCAGCGTCAAGAACCGCTTCGGCTCGACCAATGAGGTTGGCGTCTTTGAGATGACCGATCGCGGGATGGTTGAGGTCGAAAATCCCTCCCAGGTCTTTCTGGAGGAACGCATCGAGCAGGCCACAGGGTCCGCTGTGGCGGTGACGATGGAAGGCACCCGGCCGATCCTCGTCGAAGTGCAGGCGCTCGTCAGCCCGGGCATCCCCGAGCGCCCCCGCCGAACCTGTAACGGCGTGGATCTGAACCGCCTGCTCTTGCTCACCGCGGTACTCACCAAGCGGGTGGGCTTGGCCCTAGGCGACCAGGACATCTTTGTCAACGTGGTGGGCGGGTTGCATGTGCAGGAGCCGGCCGTCGATCTGGCGCTCGCCGCGGCCATCGCCTCCAGCCAACACAACCGTCCCGTACGGCCGCGCATGGCCATCTTTGGAGAGGTCGGGCTGGCCGGTGAGTTGCGAAGCGTCGGCCAGAGCGATCGCCGGGTTCGCGAGGCCGCCAAACTGGGCTTTGACGAGATCCTCATGGCCCGCACGCGGGGAGACGCCTCCTTCTCCAATGGCTCTGCCAAACCGGTCTCCTGCCGGACGGTGGCCGAGGCCATCAGCCTGGCGCTCGGCTAGGGCTCGCGCCGCCTCGCCGGCTTGAAGCCACTCTGCAGAGTCCGGCACAACGTCCTTCCGGGCATCGCACCCTCCCCCAGCTCAGCCTTGTGATCGAGCCGTAATCAGAGGCCCTTGTTCGGCTCCTGACATGCCGGGCCCAGTTGCTAACTGCCGCGAGAGCGGCAGCAGACTGGACACGGAGACAGCATCCTGAGGGCTTGACGTGCAGCGCTTGGCCTGCTATTGTGCATATGTTCGCCAAACGGGATGCAACGCGCAGAAAGGAGGCCAGTGATATGGAGGTCATTGTCATCATCGCAAGAACTGGCTGCCGAATGCGCCGGAGAGCTGCCCGCTAGTTCGTCGTTCTCTGCGGGGCCGTGGTGCATTCGTTGCCCACGGCCCCTTTTGTTTGCGGTAGCTGCCTCGGGCGGCACCCTGACAGGCCGTGGGCTACGCGCCCGCGGCTTTTTTGTTTGTCGCGGGCCTCCCTGGAACTCACCGAACACACTGCAAAGGAAAGCCACAGTGGCGATAGATATCCGGACGATGGATGAAGATGACATCGAGCAACTGGAACGGCGGCTGGCGCCGGAGGGAAGGGGCCGGAGGACGCCCAGGACCGACTCTAGGATCCGCCCAAGCCGGCTCGCCTCTGGCATAGAGGCCTACGCAGAGCCTACCGAGTTGGAGGCCGGCTTTGAGCCCACCTACCATCCAAGCCGGTATGAGCGTGCCTGGCTGCTATCCTCCCTGCGTCCGTTTTACCAGGATGCAGTCATCAGCGACATACTCAGCCTGGCAGCAGGGGGAAAGGAGGCCAGTGTCTACTGCTGCGCCGCCCACCCCTCAACCGGTAGAACACTGGTGGCCGCCAAAGTGTACCGGCCACGCCAGTTCCGGAGCCTGAGGAACGACAAGCTATACCGCGAGGGACGCGAGATCCTCACCGAAGGAGGCCGCACCGTCAACGCCGGCGATCAGCGGATCATGCGGGCATTGGGCAAGAAGACCGCCTTTGGCGTGCAGGTCGCCCACACCTCGTGGCTGATGCACGAGTATGCGGCGCTCCGCGCGTTGCGCGCCGCCGGTGCCGATGTGCCAGAGCCCCTCGCCGCCCACGACAACGCCCTGGTGATGGATTACCTGGGCGAGCCGGAGATGCCCGCTCCGACGCTCCACGGGACGCGGCTGGATCTGGAGGAAGCTCCGCGCCTCTTTCAGCGCGTCCTCAAGAACGTGGAGATCATGCTCTCCCTGGGGATGGTCCATGGGGACCTGTCAGCCTACAACGTGCTGTACTGGGAGGGGGAGATCACGCTGATCGACTTTCCGCAGGTGGTGAGCAGCACGCGCAACCGGGCCGCACGGCGCCTCCTGTCTCGCGATGTTACCCGAATCTGCCAATACTTTGGCCGGTATGGGGTACAGGCTGACGCCGAGGAGATCATCGAAGATCTCTGGTACAGGCACGCGGAGGACGCCCTGACTCCCGAGGAGCTCTTGGGGGATCAATATACCGGGCCGCAGGCACCCTAGCCGCCTGCACCAAGGGCCGGGCCGCGCAGAGCGCGGCCCGGCCCTTGCCATGCTGATGACTCCGCCAGCACAGCCTGGCTGGCACTACAGAGGCTGTGTATCTCTCGGCGTTGGCCCTGTTCCCAACCGGGCTTTGGACCCCGGCTCCATCGAGTCCTCAAAAATCGGCGCCTCGACATCCAGCGGCTCGTCTTCCGGAACTGGCCCGTGAACATCACCGGGACCGCGCAGACCGGGTCCCCAGCCGCCGGGCTGGGCGTCTCCAGCGCTCTCCGGCGCCCGCACCGCCTGCTGGCGCGTGACCCCACTGAGCAGCATCGAAAGCCCGGATAGCACCAGAATCCCCGGCCAAAAGTGTCCCGTGGCAAAGAGCACCGCCAGGCCAATCAACCAGAATGTGCTCTGCCAGGCCCACCAGCCTCCGGCGTTTGCCAGCACGCCGGGCAGCCCTCCCAGAGCCACGACCACCAGAATCCATGGCCAGAAGGGGCGCCCGGGGAGCAGAAAAATCACACCGATACCGATCAGAACCAGGCCTGTAGAGAGGGCGCCCTGCCGTTCTTTGCTCATTGTCTCCGCCATCCTTTACCCGTGTCTAGCTGCCTGCTATCATTACGCCAAGGAGCGCGACAGGTTGCGGCAGGCAGCCCATAAGGAGATAACGCGATGAGGATCCATACTCTCGGGCAGGTGCGTATCGTGCAGCTTCACGATGGCTATGGGTCCATCGATGGCAACCGCGTGTTCTACCCGGCCAAGCGGGCGGATTGGGCAGAAGGACTTTGCCCGGACCCCCGCGGCTATATGCTGAATGCCTACCAACCGCTCCTGATCACCGAGAACGGCCAGCATACGCTCGTGGATACCGGCTTTGGGGAGAACAACCCCGCGCGCAAGGGGGATCTCCAGGCGGACTTGGAGGAACTCGGGGTGGCGAGGGCGGACATCACCCGTGTGGTCATCACTCACGCTCACGGCGACCATGTCGGCGGCAATACTCTCTTGCGTGATGAACAGCGCGTGCAGGCGTATCCTCGCGCAGAGTATCTCGTCCAGGAGAGCGAGATCGCCGGTATCCGGGCCCGCAACACCGCTCTATGGCGCGAATCCTTTGCGCCCCTGCAGAAGGAAGGTCAGCTCAGGCCCGTCGCCGGGCGCATATCGCTCTCCCAGGCGATCGAACTATGGCCGCTGGCCGGGCATACCGAGGGACACCAGGGCGTGCACATCTCGTCGGGCGATCAGGACGTCCTGTTCGTCGGCGATCTGGGCCTTTCGATAAAGAACTTCCACCGGCCGGAGTGGGGCTCCAGTTGGGCCTGGTCGCTGGAGGAGGATGAGGCCAACCGGCGCAGGGTCTGTGAGTGGGCATCTGCCCACGGGTCGATCGTGATCCTCTATCACGACCCCCGAACTCCCTGGTTCCGAATCACAGCGACAGGGGAGAGCTACGAGACCGAGCCCGCCTAAGCCCATACGTGTCTTCCCTTGCAGAAATACAGGGAGGCGCAGGCTCCCTGTACCCTTTAGCCGCTCCGGCGAGGCAGGAACCGAGCAAAGGCGCCCAGCACGGCCGTCAGGTCGGACATGCCGAGAAAGCGCGCCAACAGGAGGTAGCATCCCACACCCAGTGATGCGGGGATCGCCGCCAGCAGCGCGCTGCCTGCCAGCCCGGCCGGCACGCGCGAGCCGAGCAGTCGGTAGGCACCGTACACCACCAGACCCATGGCCACCGCAGCGACGCCCGCCTGAGCGGTGGACCGGAGGACACCAAACCCGCGCAACGTTCCGTATCGCCTGGCGAACACTACCAGCATGATCCCTGCATGGGAGATCTGCTGCAACGAGTTGGCTGCTACGAGCCCCAGAAAGCCCCATTCCAGGACAAAGGCCAGCAGTGGGGCGATCACCAGGTAGATCACCACTGAAATGATGCCCACCATCACGGGCGTCCGCGTGTCCTTCTGAGCGTAAAAGGCAAAGACGAGCGGCAGATCGATTGCGGCAAAAGGCAGCCCCGCCAGGTACACACGGAGGGCATCCAGCGATCGCGCCGCATCCTCGGCGGTGAACACGCCATGCTGAAAGATCAACTCGATGACGGGCTTGCCGAGGAGCAGGAGCCCCATTCCCGCGGGGATGATCAGGACGATGACCAACCGCAATCCGCGCGAAAAGGTGCGCTTGAAGGCATCCGGCGAGAGAGCGGCGTCCATCTGTGAGAGCGTCGGGAGCACCGCCAGAGAGATCGCCATGGATACAAGGCCAAGGGGCAGCTGGTTCAGAAAAGTCGCCTTGCTCATCCAGGTGATGGCCTCCGGAGCGGTGCGGGAGGCGAGGTTGCGATCGATGATCACACCGAGGTTCTGTATGACGATGCTGAGTATCACCGGCGCATAGAGAGCGCCGATCCTCCTGATGACCGGATGACGCCAATCCCAGCGCCAGCGCAGATGCAGGCCTCGAGCGCCCGGAAGCTGTACGGCCAGCTGAAAGAGAGCGCCAACAAGGATCGAGAGGCTTAGTGAGCGGATGTCGAACCGTCCGGACAACAGCCACACCGCGACGATTATCCCGAGGTTATGCGCCGGCGCACCCATCGAGGGATAGACAAACGCTTTGCGCGCATAGTGGTACGCCTGCAGCATCCCGGAAATGCCATAGATGATCACTGAGGGGACAATGAGGCGCAGAAGGATGGCGGTGGTTTCCAGCAGGCTCTCGTCAAACCCACCCACCAGGAGAGGCGCTATCCACCTGGCACCGAGCAACAGCGACCCGGTCACCACCACAAACACCACCAGCGAGATGGTGAGCAGGATCGACATGACGTCATCGAGTTCCGTGCGCCGATCCTCGCCCTGCTCGCCCGTGTACTCGCTGAGCACGGGCACGAGCGCGGCGCTGAGCATCCCCCCCACCAGCAACTCGTACACCATCTTGGGGACGGCGCTGACGGCGTCAAAGGCGCTGGTTGCGCCGCTGGCGCCAAAGCGAGTGGATATGACACTCTCACGGAGAACGCCTAGAAGGCGCGAGGCGACGTTCCCCAGCGAGTTGATCCCGGCTGCGCGCGCCAGGCCGGTGCCACCGCCCGTCTGGCTCTCTCGTTCCTCTGCGCCCGGCAACGGACCGGGGCGGGGCGACGAGCCATCCGCGATGGTCACATCATCTCTTCCATGATGTGTCGCATCGCACCAAAGACGGCGGCCAGATCGCTCTCGGTCACGTACCCCATGTGGCCAATGCGGATCATCTCGACAGAGGGATCGCGGCCCGTCGCACATACGATGCCATAGTCGGTCCGGAGCCGCTCAAGCACGCGGCCGGTATCGATGCCCTCAGGGAGAGTCAGCGCGGTGACTGTGTTGGATCGGCACCCCTCGGCAGCATACAGGTGCGCTCCAATGGCCTCCACCCCCTTGCGGCAGTAATCGGCTATCGCCTGATGGCGGGCCTGAACAGCCTCCGGTCCCTCCTCCACCATCGCCGCCAGGCTCACGTGAAGAGCGTACAAGGCCGGAATGTTCGGCGTAGAGGGCGTCTGGTTGCGGGCGCCGTAGCGGCGCGCTTCGCCGAGGTCAAAGTAGTAGCGGTGGCAGCGCGCCGTCTCATAGGCTTGCCAGGCTCGCGTACTGAACGAAATGAACGCTACGCCCGGAGGGGCCATCCAGGCCTTCTGCGAACCCGCGACCACCACGTCCACACCCCACTCATCCTGCGGCAGCCGTATGGCACCCAGGCCAGAGATCGCATCCACGATCAGGAGGGGAGCCGGGTCCACGGCGCGCACAACGGCACAGAGCTCAGCCATCGGGTTGGTCACGCCGGTGGACGTTTCATTCTGCGTGATCAGCACCGCCTTGAACGGGCCGTCGGCGCGAAGCCGCTCGGCCAGTTCCTGCGGATCTGCCGCCTGCCCCATCGTCACGTTCATCCAGGTCACATCCACACCGTGGCGGGAGGCAATGGTGCCAAATCGCTTGCCAAACACGCCCACCGAGACCGCGAGCACGCGATCACCCGGCGAACAGGTGTTGACGATCGCCGCCTCCATCGCGCCCGTACCCGAAGATGTCAGAATATACAGATCCGACTGGGTCTCAAAGAACACCTTGAGCCAGGCTATCACATCGCGGTGCAGCGCCTCGAACTCCGGGCCGCGATGGTCGATCATCTGCCGGGACATCGCCTGAAGGACATCATCGGGGAGCGGCGTCGGGCCAGGTATGCGCAAGTTCACAGGTCACCTCCAGAAACCTCAGAGAACGAGCCCGGGTCACGCGGCCAGGGTCTTCAGGCGCCTCCATCCGCGTACGAGCGGGACAAAGGGGATAATAGCGCCGCCGGCGTCAGCGCGCAAAAGCACGGGACGCCGGCGCAGTATCACGGACCCACAGCCGAAGGCTAGAGCAGAGCCAACGACCTCAGACTCTGAGCCATTGCCAAGTCATCGCAACGAACCATATAGAGCTCCAGCTCTCGCACAGCCCCGCCCGGGAGCCGCATCGTCTCACGCAGACTGAGGGACCTCCCGTAGCGCCCCTGGTCCGACAGGTCGAGACGCCTCTGCGGGCTGACCCCCAGCAGCGCAGCTCCCGACTCGGGATGATGCAGTATCCCCCAAGTGCGCCCGCGCTGTGTGTTGCCCCACACCATGGGCTGGTGGGCGTACTGCTCGCCCCGAAGGTGCAGTTCGCGCATGTCGGCGCCCAGGGAAAGCTGCGCGGAGCCGCCGACCAGGGCTTGCTGCCGTGTTGCGCGCAGGTTCGTCACCCGGAGCACTCCCTTGAGAACCGGGGAATATGGCAGCGTCAGGTAGTCGATCTCCACGGACAAGTCGTGCAGTTCCTTGCGCTCCGGTCGCGCCGTGAGGCGCAGCCCAAGCCAGTTGAGCCCGCCGGATTGCACCGCCACGGGCTGCGCGGCAAAGCGCTCGTCCACCAGGTTACCGCAAGCCTCAGCATCGTCATCGAGCCACAGCCTGAACTGCACGCCATGATAGTAGGGATAGCTCCAGGCGAAGGGTGCCGGTTCAGGGAAGGGGCTCACCACCTGCTCCTGCCCGCGCCATAGCCAGCTGATAAGGCTTGGGCCAAAGTCCTCGCCAACGGCAAAGGTAGATTCCCCGTTGGATATCTTCCAGACCGGCCGCCCAGCTCGGGTTTCGGAATCCACGGATACCTCACCGCGCCGGCCGAGCCGCAACACCCCAAAGGGCGTAACGCTGGTCATCGCCTGAAGCTCCAGCCGGGCCTCGCCCTGATATCCACCGCAGCGCTCGGGTACAGACAGCCGGACAGGCACTACCTGACGGTTGTCCCGTTGTAGCCTCAAGATCGGCGCTTCGGCGGGCTCCGCGTGTAGCCCGCCGGTACCCCGCACGTACAGAGTGCCGTGCATCGGACGAATCGACACCGAATCCACCGTCACGTCGACATCCAGATGGTCATCGAGGGTGGCCACCACAGGCCAGCCCGGCGTGGCCCGAACGACGGGACGCGTCGTCAGTTCTCGATCCTCGGACCCGGGCTGAGCGATCCCCGCCCAGCGCATCAGCATCTCCCGGGCGATCTTCCAATCGCCTCTTCCTACCCAGAAGGCGCATCGCAGCGGATCCGTTCGCTCGCCTCTAGCAAGGTCCACCTGTTCACTTCGGCAGGCGCCCTCTCCCGAGGTAAAGCGCAGGCTAGCGGTACCGCGATCCCATGCCATTGCTGCCACATGGCCACGCAACTCGGTCGCCGCCCAGGGCTCCGCATATTCCGACGGATCACGGGGCGCATCCGTCCAGCTCCGCGGGTACTCTGAGAGAGGGGCCCGGACAGTCCCCTCCTTGAGCGGCAGGATGATGTCTCTCGCTTGCGAGTCCTGCCAGGATACGTCCAGAGACACTAGCCCGCTGAAGGTCTCCCCACCCAGGTTCTGAAGGGAGGCCTCAGCCGTAACCAAGTCGTTGGCGCAGATGGTGTAGGACAGCCGCATCAGGGTGTCGGCATAGTGCTCCGGCTCGGCCTCCAGGCACACGGTGACACGACCGTCGCTCGCCTCCAGCCGCAGCTGGAAGTGCCGTCTGTCAAAGTCGCCCGGATAGTAGGGAGGGCCTAACGAGGGGCGGACCTTGAGAGGCGTGCTCTCGGATCCCTTGTGCGTGACAGTAAGCTGGCCAAGCCGCGCGCTCACCTCATATCGCAGAGCGTCGGTCTCGATGCGAGCGTCCTCGCCGCTCAGGCGAGAAGCGACTGTTCCCGGCGCCACGCAGAAGAGCGTCAGCTCCTCGCGCACGGGCTCCAGCCCTTCGCGCTCGGGCACCAGGCGAACCGGTATGACGAGCACCCCGCCGGCCGCCGCTGTCACGACCAACGGCAGAGCCGCATGCCCGCCGCCCTCAAGCGATACAGGCAGAGTATCCCGATCCAGCGTGACGCCGGCAGGAGGCTGCAGGTAGCACGTCGCACGGACGCCCTCGGGCAACTCGCTGTGCACCTGCAGCGTGATGGCCGTCGGAACCCCGGGAGACAGGCTGACATTCTCCGGATCGGTATCGATGGAGAGAGGCTTACGCGCGCGCAGGCCGCTGAACAACTCCACCTCGTTGTGATCCAGGGTGATCACGGACCGCACCGAAGGCGCGGTGCCGTCCGGCTTGGCGTGGGGCGCCTTGTCGGTCACCTGCACGGTGGCCGCGTGGTCCACGGAGAGGCCGCCTGGCACAGTAAACGCCTCACGATGATCCACCGAAAGCCCATCAGCCCCGGTAGCATTGACGTAGACGTGTATCGCATGATCTGTTTTGTTGGTCACACGCCAGTTCATCCGAACCGACGTGCCCTGAAGCGGCTCGATGTCTTCTGGAATGGCCGCGACCAGGACCTGATCTGTCTCGACGGCGCAGGGCGCGTTGGCCTCCCGGTCGATCCAGATCGTCAGCGCCTCGCCATCCGCCTCCCAGTGCTCGCGATAGACCTTTAGCCCCTCCCAGCGCTCATCGTCTTGGTGTTGCTCGATGGTACGGACGTAACTTCGATACCAGTCATGCCGCTCGAAGAACGGCATGGCGATGGGCATCTGAAGCGCACCGGGAATATAGTTCTGCATCCACACGGAGCTATCCGGGCGCCAAAAGTGACCCGTCCTTTTGTACGCCGGGACGGCCTTGTAGTTCGCCGACCAGGTCCCCAGCGTCTGGTACACCCAGCCCTGCTTGACCGAGTACTCGATCGTGGCCTGCAAGAGCCGGCGCCCGATGGAGTTGCCGTGATAATCCGGATGAACGTTCAAGAGATCGAGGTACCCGGAACCATACTGGCCGCTGGGCCAGGGCGTCCCCTCCAGAAAGGAGCAAAAGCCTACAAGGCGCCCATCCGCTTCGGCGACGAGCGTCACGAGGGTGCGCTCATCCCGCATCCAGTCCCGGATCTCTGCCTCGGTGAGGGGGATGCCGTCGGTAAAGCCGCCCGGCCAGGCGGGCTCACTCTCATTGAACAGGTCGGCCAGGAGTGCGCAATCACGCTCAAGGTCGATGGGCCGGATGACAGCTTCTGACATGGCGATTCTCCTGAATAGGGCTTTGGCCGAGCTGCGGAAGATGGGCGCGATTATAGAACCGCTGGGGTATCCTGTCGAACGGGCGGTGAAGCGCTGCACCGGCAGGCACAAGGGTCAGCCCTGCCCGACCGAGGCGGCAGTGAGCACTCGGGCTGGCAGATCCCGCACGGGCACGCGACGCAGGCGCTTGTGGCCCATCAGCCAGTTACTTGGGTGTGGCCGACCGCACAGACATCGAATCCAGGGCCGCTGGCAGATCGCGGATGCTGTGTATCATCCCATCGGGCCGGCAGTCGGCGGCGCGTCGATCATGGAGCTCGAGGGTGAGGATCGCCCGCAGACCGGCGGCCTGGGCTCCGGCGATATCCGTGGCCGGGGTATCCCCCACGTGCACGGCATCGCCTGGGCGGACTCCCAATGCGGCCAACGTGTGGCGAAAAGCCTGGGGAGATCGCTTGGTCACGCCGGTCTCCCCGGAAAAGGTAAGCCAGTCAAACAGGGTGTGCAAACCCTGCTCACGAAGGTACTCGCGCAGGCCCGTACCAGGCGTCGCCCCGGTATCGGAGATCAGCGCCACCAGGAGCCCTTTGCGGCGCAGTCCTCGCAGCACCTCAGGCACGCCGGGCAACAACGCCGGTGGGTCCGTTACATGAGCCACCTCCCAGGCCGAGAGAACCGCCCGGAAAGCAGGCGGCCTGAGAGCTTCGGAAAGCTCATCCAGCGTCAGGCTGAGGAGGGCCTCGGGAGAGAGTCCCAAGCCCTGCGCGCCAGCGCGCTGGTACCGATCCCAAGCCCTGGCATAGGCGGCGGCCACCTGCTGGCGAGAGACGTGAGCCAGAGCCGCAGCCAACACCGCAATGCGTGGCGGGGCTCCGCTGACACGATCATCCACCAGGGTGCCCCAGAAATCCAGCGTCACGGCTTGTATCATCGCGCTTGTTCCTCCCCCACGCCGGCAGCGCGCTTGGCGATCCGCGCCCTCAGCGCGCTGAGCCGACCGCAAGGACCGGTGAGCCGGCCACGAATCCGCCCGTACTTCAACGCATGCAACAGGCCCTGCGCATCAATGAACTCGGGCACCTCCACGGTGGCGAGCCCGATATCGCGGGCTCGGTGGGCATCGCTGCCTGCTCCCAGGGGCAGCCCGCGCTCCTCGGCCCATCCGCGTGCCGCCCGGTTGCACTGCGGCCGCATGACGCGGGAATTGTAGGCTTCGACGATGTCGATCTCGCTTGCGACGCGCGCTAGCGCACGGGGGGAGAGTGTCGACCCTCGCAGGCGGTCCATCGGGTGGGGCACGTAGACCAACCCCTCCTGCGCGTGTATATCCGCAATCGTCTCCTCAGGGGTGCGGCCAGGAGGAACGAACTCTCGGAGAAACAGCCCGATGATCTCTCCGCACAAAGTCCGGATCTCCTCACCGACGATGATCGCCTCCGGCGCCAGCCGCGCGGCCTGCAGCGCCCCCTCGATCGCATCATGATCGGTGATAGCGATCCTATCGAGCCCTCGTCGCTGCATCCACGCGATCAGTTCTTTGGGCCGGGAAAGCGAGTCCTTGGAGTAGCATGAGTGAACATGAAGGTCGATCAGCATAGTGCCCTCCCGAGGATCTCGCAGAGTATAGCGCGCCCCCGAGGCTGTGTCGACGGGCCTGGCTCGGAGCGCTTGCGCGCCCGGCACGTTCGGCCATAATGGCCCCGAGCACCAGCGAACGCTATGGCGAAAGGAGCAGATCATGTCAACCACAGTCCGAGTCCGGACGGATCATCCCGGAGCGCTGATCTCACCCAACATCTACGGCCACTTTGCCGAGCACCTGGGGCGATGCATCTATGATGGGCTCTGGGTGGGGCCGGATTCGCCCATCCCCAACATCCGTGGCATCCGAAGCGACATCGTAGAAGCGCTCAAGGACATCCGGATTCCGGTGCTCCGGTGGCCTGGAGGCTGCTTTGCAGACGAATATCACTGGAAGGATGGAATCGGCCCGCGGGAATCGCGCCCGGCGATGCTGAACACGCACTGGGGCGGCGTCACCGAGAGCAATCATTTCGGCACGCACGAGTTCCTCGATCTCTGCGACCAACTGGGCTGCGAGCCCTACATTTGCGGAAACGTTGGCAGCGGCACCGTGCGCGAGATGCAGGAGTGGGTCGAGTACCTGACGTTTGCAGGTCACTCACCCATGGCGGATCTCCGTCGAAGCAACGGCAGAGAGCACCCCTGGGCCATCAAGTACTGGGGTGTGGGTAACGAGAACTGGGGCTGTGGTGGCAACATGCGCCCCGAGTACTATGCCGATGAGTACCGCCGGTACCAGACCTACCTGCGCAACCTCTCGGACAACCGTCTGTTCAAGATCGCCTGTGGAGCCAACGGGGACGACTTTCGCTGGACAGATGTCCTGATGGACATCGCTGGAAGGTACATGCACGGATTGAGCCTGCACTATTACACGGCGCCCGGTGAATGGCGCACAAAAGGCTCGGCAACCGACTTTGGCCCGGAGAGTTGGTTCGAGGTCCTTCGGAAGACGCTCCGCATGGAGGAGATCGTCAGCGGACACAGCGCAATCATGGACCGGTACGATCCAGAGAAGCGGGTGGCCCTCATCGTAGATGAGTGGGGCACCTGGTACGCAGTGGAGCCAGGCACCAATCCGGGTTTCCTGTACCAGCAGAACACGCTCCGTGACGCCTTGGCCGCCGGCATCAACCTGAACATCTTCCACAGCCACAGTGACCGCGTGCGCATGGCGAATATCGCCCAGACGGTGAACGTACTGCAGGCTATGGTGCTGACCGATGGAGAGCGTATGCTCCTCACGCCAACGTACCACGTGTTCCATATGTACCAGGTCCATCAGGGCGCCACGAACCTTCCGGTTGAGGCGCTGAGTCCGGACTATGCCATGGGCGGCGAGTCCATACAGGCGCTGCACGCCTCTGCCTCTCGCGACTCTGTGGGCAAGATCCACATCTCGCTCTGCAATCTGGATCACGAACGGGCCCTCGATCTGCAGATCGACTTGTGCGGCGCGCCGGCGACCAGCGTGAGCGGCAAGATCCTGACTGCGGAAACACTTCAAGCGCACAACACCTTTGAGGAGCCGGCGCGCGTGCAGCCTGCGCCGCTGAGTGGCGCACAGCTCAAAGGGCAGGGCATCGAGATGCGGTTGCCCGCTCACTGCGTGGTGGTGCTGGAGATCGCCTGATCCATCAGGCCTACACAACGGAACGAGCCGGTGCGGCATCGCACCGGCTCGTTCAGGATAGACAACCCGGACCTAGAGCTCGTCCCAGAGGCTCCGGATCAGCGCCGCGGCATCCGTGAGCGCCTTGCCCTTGTCCGCGCCCAGAATGCGGCACTCGAGCGTCATGAACCCATCGTATCCGATGCGCTTTAGAGCGCTCAGGCCGGGCGCAAAGTCCAGGTGGCCGGCTCCTGGCTCGTAGCGATTGCTGTCGGCCAGATGAACATAGCCTAGATAGTCCTTGGTCGCTTCGATCGCCTTGCCCAAATCGACTTCTTCGATGTTCATATGGAAAAAGTCGGCCATGAAGCGAATGTTCGGGCTTGCCACCGCCGCACAGACTTTGTAGGCCTGGTCCAGCCGCTGGATGAACTGGGATTCGTAGCGGTTGAGGGGCTCGATGATCAACATCACGCCCTCACCTTCGGCCACGGGAGCGATCTCCTTGAGCTCCTCGATGAGGATCTCCTCCTGCAGATCATAGAGCGTCTTGGGAGGCGCGGGAGGATCCATTTCGGGCCTGCGGATCGGGACGCAGATTGAGCCAACTGCGCCCATCTTTGCCGCCAGGCGCAGCCCGTCCTTCACCGCGGCGACGCCCTGACGCCGCAGATCGGGATCCTTGGAGAGCAGATTCCCGCCTCCCCCGGCAATACACACCTGGATGCCGCTGTCCTTGATCATGCTGCCGATCTCATCCCAGCCCAGATCACGGAAACGGCCGCCGAACTGGATGCCCTGATAGCCATAGCTTGCCAGGTTCCTGAGCACCTCCGGCAACGTATCGCCGGGAACGATCGGCTCAGAATCGAACCAGCTCTCATAGGTACCGAGCTTGATCATATCAGCTTCCTTTCGTCTTGCGCTCGATGGGGCGGCTACTCGTCAATCGTCCAGTCAGCCAAGCCCTCCGGGAGCGCCTTGGGCTGGCGACAGATTGTCGTGAGATCGACATGCCTGCCCTCGGCTGAGGCTTCGTGAATGGCATTGAGGATATCGACCACATGAGCAGCCATCTCACCGCTGGCGCGATGGATACGCTTGCTCCTGATCGCCTGGGCCATGTCCGCCACGCCGACGCCTCGGCTGTTCTGGTTGTAGCCAAAGGTGGACTCGATGGGCTCCCAGTCCTTGGCGCCACCACGGCGAAGATACAGCGTGCCCATAAAGTTGTTCGGATCGATACAGCGCAACGACCCCTCTGAGCCATAGATCTCGATGTGCGGAAGTCCGGTCTCCCAAACGTCCGCCGTCATCAGGAACTGGCACACGGCGCCGTTGGCGAAATCCAAGAGCCCCGCCACATGGCTGGGGGCATTCACCGGGCGCATCTCGCCGCCCCGCTCTCGCTCCGCCCAAGTGATCCGGGCCGACCCGGTTACGCGCTTGACGGGGCCCAGCAGGTGAATGAGCGCATGGAGATAGTAAGGCCCACGGTCAAAGGCCCAGCTGCCTCCGTACTCGAAAAAGTCTGTCATGTAAAAGCTGGTGTAGCCATCCGGACGCGCGGCGGCTGGCCGCGGAGCGGCAAAGGCATGAAGGTTGGCAAAAGCTCCCACCGGCTCCCCGATCGCGCCCTGATCGATGAGCTTTCGGGCCATCTGCCAGGCGCCGCCAAAGAAGGTATCGGGAGCGCCGCCCACCCGCAGCCCGCTGCTCGCGGCACGCGCCAGAAGCTGGATCGCATCCTTCCGGTAGACAGCCAGAGGCTTTTCGGTGTACACGCTCTTTCCCGCGTCCAGCACCTGCATCCCAACTTTGGCATGCACGCGATGAGGCGTCAGGTTGATCACGATCTCCACATCGGGATCCGCCAGCAGATCCTCTACGCTTCCAGACCTGGGGATGCCATACTCCGCGGCCCGCGCCTCTGCGGCGTCAATCCGCGTATCTGCCACACGTACGATGTCAAAGGCATCGAACTTTTTGCTGTTCTCCAGGTAGATCCCGCTGATGGTACCGCATCCGATGAGGCCGACCTTGGTTGCTGTCCCAGACATGAGGCTCCTTTCCGATAGGTGTTACAGGCCTCCCTATGATAGAGCTTGTGCACAATTGCGCAAGCCTTTCCGCTGCTTTCCCTAATCTCGCGCAGGAAACCACTTATCCGGAAGCGGAACGGCGCGGAACGCTTCGATATAGGCCAGTGCCTCCCTTGCGTGCGGAACAAGATGATACAGGGCCCGGTACGCCGTTCGTGCAAAGGACAGTGCGTAGAATTGCTCAAAGAGCGCGATGAGCGGCTCGTAAAAGCCCCGGGTGTTCAAGAGCACGAGTGCAGCCTGCACATCCCCAAGCTGCATACAGGTGAGCAACTCGCTCAGTTCCTCGAGGGTCCCGAACCCGCCGGGCAGCGCGATAAAGGCATCGGCCCGCTCAATAAGCAACGCCTTGCGCTCAGCCATGGTATCCGTGATAATGGTCTTGTCGGCGTCCCTGAAGACTAGGTCCCTTTCGGCAAACCGTTTCGGTATGATCCCGGTGACCTGCGCGCCGGCGCCCTTGGCCGCTCGAGCGACCTCTCCCATCAGTCCGACTGAGGCGCCTCCATAGACGAGCTCATGGCCCCTCAGGCCGATTTCCTGCCCGATTGAGCGAGCAGCGGCGAGAAACGCCCCGTCGACGGCCTCACTGGAAGAGCAATAGACACATATTCGCATGAACAACCTCCGCACAACCGGAAACCAAGAAATAGCCAGGAGATCGCGACGGGAGCCGGCAACCTGCGCGCGGGGCGCTGCGCCTGGGAACGCGGCGCCGTGATTCCCATCCGAGATACCATCCGCCCGCGCCACACTCCGCTGGTGAACTATGCCCTCATCCTGACCAACGTGATCCTGCTCATCCACGTTCAGCGGCTGGGCGCCAGCGCGGGAGAGGCGTATCTGCTGGAGCACGGGGCGGTCCCCGTACAACTGCTGAGCGCCTCTGGCCCGAGGGAGGCTTTCACCCTCATCTCCAGTTTGTTCCTGCATGGCGGATGGCTGCATCTGCTCAGCAATATGTGGGCGCTTTGGATCTTTGGAGACAACGTTGAGGACCGCCTAGGCCCGGTCGGCTATCTGTTCTTTTACCTCGCGTGTGGCGCGATCGCGAACCTGGTACACGTCCATCTGAACCCGGCCTCGGACTTGCCGGTAGTCGGCGCCAGCGGGGCCATCGCCGGGGTGATGGGAGCCTACCTGTTGACCTTTCCCCGCGCCCGGGTGATCACCCTTGTGCCGATCGGGTTCCTCTGGCTGATTCGTGTGCCGGCCGTCCTCTACCTGGGTGGATGGCTCTTGCTCCAGCTATTCAGCGGGATACAGACGCTCACGGGAGAGGCGGCTCAAAGCGGCCTGGGAGGCGTGGCCTGGTGGGCTCATGTGGGGGGCTTTCTCGCGGGCATGCTGCTGATCCGGGTGATGCCACGCAGGCGGAGCGGCTCTGCTTTGCGCGGGATCGAGCGAGGATAGCCCGGCCGGCCAGCCCGGCGCACTCAATGGAGCAGATCTAGCCGCCTCAGAGCCGCCTCGATGAGGTGTCGCTCCCCAGCGTCTGCGGCACGCCTCGGAGCGGCCACCGCAGGCGAGCCAATGCCCATCAGGCTCAGGGCCCCTTTGATGCCAGCCGGAAAATCTCCATAGCTGATGCTCCGATGCATGTCGCTGATCCGAAGCTGCCAGAACATGGCTTCATCCCACTGTCTCTGCTGGGCAGCGTCCCACAGGTTCACGAACCAACGCGGCGCCAGGTTCATGCCGGTCCCTATGCAGCCATCGCCTCCGCAGGCAAGGCTGGCGTAGATGAGGTGATCGCTCCCAGTGATCACGCGGAACCCCGCTCCGCTGGCGGCCGCGATCATGCTCTGCGTGTTCACCTGGTCTCCGCTCGAGTCCTTGATCCCGGCGATGCCCGGAACCGCAGCCAACTCGACAACCGCCGCGACAGAGATGGGCACCTTGGTGAACTGCGGGATGTTGTACAGGATGATCGGCAGACCGCCATCGGCCGCCAGCGCGCGGTAGTGTGCAACGACCGCCTCCTGGCTGCATGGGTAGTAGTAGGGCGGCACCACCAGCGCCGCAGCGGCGCCCAGGCGTGCCGCCTCCTGCGTGCGTGCCACCGCTCGGCGCGTTCCCGGCTCGCCAGTGCCCGCGATCACCGGCACCCTGCCGGCCACCTGGTCCACGGTGATGACCAGCACCCGACGCTTGGCATCGTCCGACACGGCGGCGAACTCGCCCGCCGTCCCAAGGGCCACGACGGCATGTACGCCGCCGGCAATCACTCGCTCGATCAGCGATCGCAGAGCTGGCTCGTCAACGGATTCATCCTCGGTGAACGGCGTCATGAGGACGGCCATCATGCCGCGCAGAGCTCCTGTATCGACCATGTCTCTTCTCCTGCTTGCCTCGGATGTGCGCTATGACTCCGCGCGGCGGCCGATGGAAAAGCAATCGCCTAGACACTCACCCAGTCCATAGTAGTGGCGCGTAGCGGGTATGGAGACGGTGGGACGCGTCAGGTGCTCGTCCGGCAAGCCATTCGCGTCGAGAACGTCTTCGTCGGCAAGCGCCTCCACTACCTCACCCACGAACTGCGTGTGCGAGCCGAGCTCGACCTTTTGCACCAGCCGGCATTCGAGCACGACAGGACACTCTTCCACAAAGGGTGCGTTCACCCTGGTCCCGCGCACCGCGGTCAGTCCCAGCTCCTGGAACTTGTCCACGTCCCGACCGGAGGCCAGCCCCGCATAGTCCGCTTCACGGATAAGGCCTTCCGGCGGGATGCTCACCGTGTAACACCCGCCCGCCACGATGCTGCCATGGGTCAGTGTCGCCGGGCGCAAAGATACATAGATGCAGGGCGGCCGCGAACAGCAGATGCCACCCCAGGCGGCCGTCATGATGTTGGCCTTGCCATCGGGCCCGTAGGTGCCCACCAGCAGCACAGGCGTCGGATACAGCAGGCCCTGGGGACCCAGCGCGCGCTTCTTCATCCCTGTTCCTCCTCTTCATCCTCCTCGGAGTCGCCTTCCGCTTCGTCTGGCAGGCTCCAGTCCTCTCCCGAGTCCTCCGGCAGGGCCTCCAGGATCTCCCGGGCGCGCACCTCATCCTCCGGTGCGACCAACACCTCCACGAGGCCCAGGCCATCGATCGTGAGGCCGAGCGTCCTGCCAATGGCCTCATACCGTGGATAGGCCGGGATGCCCTCGCTGCGCAGCTTGCTGAGAGCCACCTCTGCCTCCAGCGGCCCCTGAGAGGTATAGACCACTACCGGCTCGATGCTCATCGCCGTCTCCTCCGGGGATGCGCGCCGCCTGTGCGCATTCGCCTAGATGATCTCCAGGTAATCGCGGTCGGGCAGCGCCGGAAAGGGCGCCGTCGGCAGCGTCTGGTACCAGTAGGCGACGGACGCGATATCATCCTGCAAGGGAAGATAGCGGTGACCGCTCCGCCACCCCAGCGCCTGGATCGTCACGCGCAGGCTCGAACGGAAGCGAATCGGATCCATAATGTGCCAACGGTACATGCCAAAGCGCATCTGAGAGTCATAGACGCCATCCGGGCGGATGATCTGCGGCAGCCCGGAATAGGCCGTGCTGAAAGACTCGTACTCGTGCGTCACCTGGTTCTCAAAGTTGTAGGACCCGCAGAAATAGTCCTCGGTGCCCGTCCCGCAGATGGTGGGCCACTCCTCGCCCTCCAGGTAGAACTTGATCTCGCCCTCGCCCCACCAGCCACGATTGTTGACGCCCCAGGCCAGATAGGTGCCCGCGTAGTGCCCCTGCCCGTTGACTCCATCCAGCAACGTGTAGGTTTCCTTGTACGGCAGCGGGTTCACGCGGCGGAACTGGGCGTGAAAGTAGGCTGCATCCTCGGGAACGTCGGTGAGCGTGTAGTTGATCTGGTAGTAGAGCACCATGGGGTCGTCCGCGATGTTGCTGAAGGTCATGCGGCAGTGACGACGGAAGGGCATCTGCCAGTAGCAGCTGAACGCGCTGCCGGGATTGACGCATACCGCCAGCGAGTTCACCGGGGCATAGCGTCCCCAGCCGCAGGCGAAAAAGTCACCGACGGGGCATTCGACCGAGGGTTGTTCCTGGCCGTCCCAGTAGATCCGAAGGATGCTGTACCGCCAGTTGCCCGTGGCCGTCATCCAGATCTGTTGCACTGCGCCAGGGCCCGCGACATCCGCAATGGTCAGTGTCTCTCCTGGCGCGATGCGCACGGACGGCGATATCTTCCACCCGACCCCCAGATCCCGGGCGCACTCTGCGCCGGTGCCCTGAGTGGCCCGGCCGCCGCTGGAGCGAGCCCCATCCATGTTCTCGGGGCTGATACTCCGACTCTCGGCATCGGAAAGCCGTGCGAGGTTACCCAGGCTCATGTTGAGGCCGTTGAACGGAACCATCTCTGTCCTCCCATCGTTGGGCCAGGCCGGCATGCTACGTCGCATCAATCTGAGGAGCGGGCCTCGGCCGCTTCAGCTCTTCAGCCCACTCACACCACAGCGGATGTCAATCGCGCTTCTCGGGCAGTTATCCACGCATAGGTGGCACAGGACGCATTCGTCATGCCGCACATCGCCATCAAGGACCATGGCGCTCACCGGAAGGCTCATCGGACAGATCGCATCACATCGCCCGCAGGCCGTGCACGCTTCCGCCCGGCCTACCAAATGCAGGCTCGGCAGCCGAATCGCTCGCGCGGCGCGCGTCGCCAGGATCATCCCGGGAGCCATCCAGCAGATATAGTGGCAGAAGGCGCGGCGCCCGGCAAGGAGAGACAAGGCCACGACCAGCCCCAGCACCGCCAGATAGGCCACCACACCGGACCACTCGCCCAGAGGAATCCCGTGCGACATCATGTAAAGCGGCTCCACCTTCTCCAGACCGCCCGCGCGGGTTACGAGCAGAATGAGCACCGAGACCCAGGGGACCCAGATCAGCCACTTGAGCCAGTCACCACGGCCGCCCGTGGATCGATCCCGAATGTCAACAAGCCATTCGCAGAGGGCCCCGACCGGGCAGGCCCAGCCGCAGAACGCCCGTCCGAGCCACAGGGCGCAAAGAAACTGGGCACAGAAGAGGATCAGGCTCCCGGAGGCCACTCCGGCCGCTGCCGCCGCCAGGACGACGACGGGCGAATAGTAGTAGACGGTGAGAGGAAAGAACAGAAAGGCG
>JAAYAW010000095.1 GCA_012719135.1 Chloroflexota bacterium | reverse complement strand
TACCGGAGGCTCTCACCATGACCACCGCTAGCTCTACGGGACCGTTCCGCCTCTCGCCCGACGCCGTCGGCGAGAGCGTTACCCTCACCGCCGCCGACTGGCCGGCGCTGTCTCTGCCCGGCCTGGCCCCGGCGCAGCTCCTACCGGCGCTCAGTTCTTCGGGTGCCTCGTAACGCAAGGTAGCCTCCGGGCACCACTGACACCTAGGAATCCCACGAGGGAGGTATCGTGGCGCAGTATGCCCTTGGCCTGCTCGATCAGCTCATCGGTTGCTGGCATCGCTGGGATCGGTATGCGGACTACTACTTGAGAGAGCTGGCGCCAGCCATCGCTAGAGGGCAGCACATCCCGGCCCCAGGCGACGCGGATCGGCGCATCGTCGAGAGACTGAAGGAGCTCCTGACCGCGAATGAGTGGGAGCGCTTGCCACAGCTTCTGGAACAGCGCCGCGCGGGTACACTCCTTGAGCTCGAATCGGACCGAAGGAGAAGGCAGGAGGAAGCCGACTACCAGCGCAGACGGGCCGATGAACGAGCGCGGGTTGAGGCATTGGAGGAGCAGAGGCGAATCACTGAGGAGAACCAACGGCGCCAGCTCGGGATCCGAAGGGCAGGGGTCTTGAGGCAGCTACGCGAGCAGCTTTCGAATGGCTTCCTGTCGGCCGACAGCTACTTCGACACCATCGCAGACGCTGGGCTGGTAAGCCGAGAGCAGTACCAAGACCTGAAGACTCAGCATGTGCGAAGTTGGGCTCGCAGCTGTCTTGAGCAGGAACTGGACGAGGAGCAGGCAGCTGCGGTTGGGGTCTGCGAGGGTGACGCATTGGTTGTCGCACGCGCGGGTAGTGGAAAGACGCGGACGCTGGTGGCGCGTGCCGCCTTCCTGCAGAGGCATTGCGGAGTCCCTCCCAGCGAGCTTCTGCTGCTGGCCTTCAACAGAAGGGCGGCGGGCGAGATGAGACAACGCCTCAGTGATTCCAGCGGCGAGGGCCTGCCACACATTATGACATTCCACTCACTCGCTTGGGCACTGGTTCACCCTAGAGAGCAGTTGATCTACGACGATGTGCCTGCGGATCAGCTTGGTCTTAGCCGAGAAGTGCAGGAAGTAGTTGATGAACACATACGATCAGCGATATGGGGCAATCGCATCAAGCAGCTGATGCTATCGCACTTCCGTGACGACTGGGAACGCATTGAGCACGGCCGGTTCCACGTTTCGATGGACGAGTTCCTAGCCTACCGACGTTGCCTACCACGCGAGACGCTTAAGGGAGACTTCGTGAAGTCCCTTGGTGAGCGCCTAATCGCGAACGCGCTCTTCGAACATGATGTCGACTACAAGTACGAATGGAGCTTTGGCTGGAATGGGACGACTTACCGGCCGGACTTCACGGTCTTCACCGGCCAGCAGAGAGGTGTAGTGATCGAGTACTTCGGACTCGAGGGCACTTCTGATTACGATGAGATGTCGGAAAGGAAGCGCCGTTTCTGGGATAGGAAATCGGACTGGGTGCTACTGGAGCTATCTCAGCATGATCTAGCAAGGCTTGGAGAGGATGGCTTCAGGGCCCGTCTCATACTACGGCTGCGGGAGGCAGGCCTACGGTGTGAACTGCTGCCAGAGGAGGAGATATGGAGCAGAATCCGCGAGCGCGCCGTTGACTCATTCACCAGAGTAGTGAACGACGCTATCTCACGATGCAGGATGCGCAATCTGAGCCCAGAGGACCTCCGTGGGCTGATGCGGGTGCACCGCATGTGCTCGTCTGCTGAAGAGGGCTTTCTGGCAGTCGCTGTCTCCATTTACGAAGGTTACCTGGAGCGCTTGGCTGCGTGCGGGAAGGAGGACTTCAATGGCCTCATGTGGCGCGCTGTCAAGCTCATCCGCGACGGCCAGACGCGGTTCATACGAGATCGAGGGCTGGAGCGAGGGGATCTAGCCAAACTTCGGTTTGTGATGGTAGATGAGTACCAGGACTTCTCTGAGATGTTCTGGCAGCTCCTGAGCGCGATCCGGCTCCGGAACAAAGGGGTCAGAATCCTCTGTGTCGGCGATGACTGGCAGGCGATCAATGGATTCGCCGGATCAGATCTCTGCTTCTTCAGGGACTTCTCTGGGTACTTCGCCGGTTCCTCCAGGCATCAAATCAGGACGAACTACCGCTCGGCCAAACGCATTGTGGATGCAGGCAATGCGCTGATGCTTGGCCGTGGAGATGCTGCAGTAGCATCCAGCCATGACGATGGAGAGGTAGTCGTCTATCGGCTTGACCAGTATGCTCCGACAGCTGCCGAGCAGAGTCGGAACGGCGCTGATGTGATAACACCTGCCCTAGTTCGAATAGCCCGGCTGCATCTGGACCGCGGGCGGGACGTTGCAGTTCTGTGCCGCACAAACCATGTTCCATGGTACGTTTCCTACGCTGAACAGCACCTCCATCTGCCGGACGGCCTTGAGCGATTCCAGGAACACCTTCGTGCGCTTCTGCCAAATGACGACCGCGGGCGCCTGAAGGTCTCGACAACGCATAGGTTCAAGGGCCTCGAGGAACATGCAATACTAGTTGTAGACGCACTTGAGCGCAGGTATCCGCTAGTGCATCCGAACTGGGTGTTCCTGCGGCTATTCGGCGATAGTCTGGAGAGGATCGTTGAGGAAGAGAGGAGGCTGTTCTATGTGGCGCTGACTCGGGCCAGTGAGTCGCTCACTGTGGTGACTGAGACTGGTCGAGAGACCCCGTTCCTGGACGCAATCCGCAGCCATGCGAGTCTGAAGGAGGGCGACTGGTCTGCATTGCCTCCTGTGCCTCACCTAAGCGGTGCCCTGCTGGAGGTTCGCGTATACCATGCCTACGCCGTGCGCAGTGTTCTGAAGCGCCTCGGGTACACCTGGGTCAACGACGGGAAGTACTGGAGACGGTGCGTGTTAGCCGAGGGCTTCTCACTCGACGATCTGCTCTCGCAGCCATGGGCTACGAGCCAGGTGGCCGTGAGTGTCTATTCAGAGACGGGTGAACTGCTCCATCGGAAGTAGCCGGGATGCTGTAAGCCGTGCTCCCGGTTGCGAGAGGCGTAGCCCTCAGTGATGACTTCTGGTCGTGCTAGACGAGCGAAGTGGTGGTCCACGCCGCGTAGCGAATGCGGAGCGAGGGAAGCCTCGAGGGCTCAACGTTGGGCATCGCCGGAAATCAGGACCGGATGGCCGCATTGTAGCCTGTTATCAGACCCACTGGAGGTCACACCCATGTCCGAGACTGATCGTCCCTCGGGGCCCTTTCGCCTGCAGCCGGATCAGGAGAGCGACTCCGTCACCCTGACCACCGAGGCATGGCCGGGGCTGAGGCTGGCCGGGTTAGCCCCGGCGCTGACGGTGGGAGGGACGGCTCACCTGCCGACGAGCCTCACGGTCACGGCCGGCCCCTCGCTGACTTGGACCTTCGCCGGGGCAGGCCTCGTGCTGGAGCAGCGCCCCACCCACATCGAGGGCGGGATGCGGCTGGAAAGCCGCCTGAGCAACCTGGCCGAGGGCGAGCGCGTCCTCAACCAGGTGACCCTGCTGGCGACCGGACGGGCCCAACTCGGCTCGC
>JAAYAW010000094.1 GCA_012719135.1 Chloroflexota bacterium | reverse complement strand
TCTTCCGCCACTTGTTCCTTTGGCACGCGCACCAGCACACCGTTGCAGTGCGCGCATCGCGTATACGGGCGCAATAGAGGCGCCAGATCGTAGCATTCCAGGATCTCCGCCAACTGCTCCCGAGGGGCCTGTGAGCGCATCCAGTTCCCATGGGCAACGGCCGAGCGCATCAGCAACTGCCTGTCTCGAGTGAGCAGGATGCGGCGCTCCCTCTGGCACAGCTGTGCCAGCGTGTCATCGTCAAACGAGCTAGAGTAGGCGGTATCGATTCCCAATAGCCGCAGCCAGCGCGCCAGACGGCCCAGGTGCACGTCCAGCAGGTAGCGTCCGGAGGGCTGTTCCCAGGGGGTCAACGGCACAGGGCTATGGATGCCGAGGCTGCGCCACGACGGGAATACAGACACCCGATCGCCGTGCTGCAGCCGGCGGCTCCAACCGCTGGCCTCGCCGTTGACCACGATCAGCCCCACCTCCAACTGGGGCACCCCCAGGCCTTCGATCATTTCGCGCACCGGTTCGGGGGTATCCCAGTGCCACGCCAGGTCGCGTTGCCGGCACCGCGGCTCGACCAGATCGTTCAAGGGGCCGTACAAGCGGCACTGGGCTGTACTCATGTCACCTGGTCCGGGTACAAGCAGGCGGCGGATTTCTACAGTATGTGGTGAGCCGGAGGAACGGGGCTGCCTGGTGGAGCGTGAACGGCGATCGCAGCGCCGAACCCGCCTGGCTGACTGCGATGATTCTACGGAGGCGGCGCCGGGAGACCCCTCTCCATCTGTTCGCCCTGCGAGCGCCGCTACAGTTCTGCGGTGGTTACATCGGGCGAGTAACTGCAACGTGTGCTCTGGGTTCTTATTGTGTGGGGCTCAATGAGCTCTATAATAGGCGGAATCCTACCGGGAGGATAGCGACGTGAAAGCCAGACTCCAGGGGCGCGTGGCTGTGGTGACGGGCGCATCCAGCGGCATTGGGCGTGCTCTGGCGCGAGCGCTCGCGCAGGAGGGTGCACGGGTCGCGCTCCTGGCCCGCAGGCGGTTGGATCTCGAGGCGCTGGCGGCCGAGATCGCCTCGCGTGGTGGCGAGGCTCTGCCCGTTGTTGTCGATGTCACCTGCCAGGAGGAAGTACACCGGGCCTCCGAGGCCGTGCTGGATGCCTGGGGCCGGGTGGACATCCTCGTTGCCAATGCAGGCGTGTACGTTCAGGCCCCCCTCGCCGAGATGACCATCGAGGATCTGGAGAGGTCCTTCGCCGTCAACTTTTATGGCTCCGTGCGCTGCGCCCTGGCCTTTTTGCCTGCGATGCGCGCTCGGCACAGCGGCCATCTGGTATTTATGAGCACGCAGGACGTGATGATCCCAATCCCGCCGGACGGACCGTATGTGGCCGCCAAGTCCGCGCTGACGAGCCTGGCGCAGGTGATGCGTCAGGAACTGCGACCGGTGGGGATCCGCGTGACCGTCGTGCATCCCGGCCGCATCGACACGCCGCTCATCGCGCACCTGCGGATGCCGTCTATCTCGCCCAAGGCGTCTCCCGAGCGCCTGGCGTGCGAGGTTGTCCGCTCGATCATCCGTGGGCGGCGGCGCCTGATCTACCCGGCGACCGGGTACCTGTACGTGCTTCGGGAGATACTACCCGCTCTGGGTGACTGGCTCATCGGCGCTCTCAAGCTCTCTGGCTGGCCCGTGGGCGCCCGCGAACGGCTTGACTGAAAGGACACATATGGTTGCCGCTAACCCCATTTTGGCCACGCCGGGCACACACGCCTGGTTGCGTCCCGTGCGGGCTGCATTGGTTCTCAGTCACGAGCACCCCATGCTCAGGCGCCTGATGGAAGGCATATCTCGGAGCTTTACTCGCTTGGGGCACGCCGTGACGGACGTTCCCGATGCGGCGACCGATCTGGTGCTGACCACCTACCGCTATGGCCAATCCCTCGGCTGGCGCAAGGCACTGCTGTTTACCATGCGGCGTCGCTTTGGGCTCGAGCGCACGCTTCCGCTTTTCACGCTCATTCACATGACGCGAGGCGAGTTCCAGGACGTCATGGGAAGGCTGGAGCAGGCGCTCTCGCGCGATCCCGTGCGGCCGGAGGATTTCCGCTTCGCAGACCTGGCGCCGGAATCATGGCGGGTGCTGGCGGAGCAGGGGCAGAGGGGCGGGCCGATCCTGGCGCTCGAGCGCGTGCTGCAGGGGCAATCCAAGTGCATTCGGCTCCTGCTGGCGATTGGAGAGCAGGAGCCGGAGATCCTGTACCATTTTGACCTGGTGGGGGCGCATCCTACGAGCGACCCTGCCCGGGGCGAGGCCTTTTACGATGACATCGTCCTCCGCATGGTGACCTCCGCGTGTACCACCGAGGTCACGGACCATCAGGTCGTCGGCCCGCCGGTGACGGCGGCCGAGTGGGCCGGCGCGACCGTGCCGGAGGCCATGAGGCGCGCGGGCGCCGAGATCGGCCGGCGGGGCTTTTTCACGAACATGATCCAGGTCTCCGATCTGATCCATCTGCCCTCGATCTCTGACGCCGTCTCCAGCCAGTATAGCGAGGGCTGTTTCTCCAGCTGGGATCCGCGGTTGAACGCATTGATCGCCACGGTTACCGGGAGCGCACGGCCGGTGGATAAGGGCCGGCTGACGGACGACGACCTTGCCGTCATCGTCGGGGTGACCCCGGCGGGCCAGGGCGCCCAGGTGCGCCATGTGGAGGGGCATCCGAACACGCCCCCCTCGACGGAGGCGGTGGAGATGATGGAGATGGACCAGCCCCTGCCACGCATCGCGCTCGGGCAGGAGTGGGGCATCCAGGTGGAGGCTCCCGTGATCCGCTCGCGTTTGCATGGCCATCGAGGAGTATCGGCGTACGACCCGTCCTGTGTGGAATTCGCCCCCCTGGATGAGCCCTACTACCGGTATCTGGTGTCCTGCGGCACGGGAGCACAGGCTCAGGGGATTCGCGCGGCGTTCGCCCGTGCCGCGGCTCTGAACGGCCCCGGTGACCCTCGCCAGGTGGTGTTCACGGTGCTTCCGGGGCACGGCGTCATGATCGTGGAAAAGTGGGTGCCCGGCAAGGAGCCGTTCCAGTTGATCTGGGAGTACATGGACGCCGGCAAGCTGGTCATCGATCGCCTCATTCCTCAGGGGCCGATGGCCTACGAGGCAGGCGATGACGGGATGATGCGGCTGGTTTCGCGGTAAAAGGAGTGCGTGCCCGCGTTACGCGGGCTCTGGCATGGGCAGCCGCGGGTTCTACGGCTGCCCATGCTGTTTACGGGGCGCCCTCAGCGATAGGCGGGCAGGTAGTCGCCATGGGCATCGATCAGTTCATCGCACAACGCAACGATCTGGTCGATGGTCAGTTCGGCGGCGGTGTGCGGGTCGAGCATGGCCGCCTGATAAATGGCCTCCCTGCGGCCGGAGAGCGCCGCCTCGATCGTCATCTCCTGAACGTTGATGTTCGTGCGGTTGAGGGCGGCACACTGAGGCGGCAGGTCACCCACATGGGTCGGCGTGATGCCCGTGCGATCGGCGACGCACATCACCTCCACGGTGGCTCCCTCGGGCAGGTTCGTGATCAGGCCCGTGTTCCTGACGTTGCCGCCGAAGGTAAAGGGCACGCCGGTCTCGATGGCCTCCAGTATGTAAGAGGCGTACTCGTGTCCTCGGGCGTGTGCGATGGGCCGGTCCTCCAGGAGTTCGGCCCGCATCTTTTCCCAGCGGGCGATCTGGTCCACGCAGCGCCGCGGATACTCGTCCAGCGGGATGGCGAACCGCTCGATCAACTCCGGCGCATCGCGCCGGATGAACCAGGGCACATATTCCGCCGTGTGCTCGCTGGATTCCGTGACGTAATACCCGAACCACTTCATTAGCTCAAAGCGCACCGCGTCCTTCATACGATACTCGGGCAGGGCTGCCCGGCGCTTGATCTCCGGGTAAAGGTCCTTGCCATGGCGCGATATCTCCAGGAGCCAGCCCTGGTGGTTGATGCCCGCGATCTGCCAGCGGAGATCGTCGGTCGGGAGGTCCAGTTCACGGCACAGATGTGGCGCGCAGACCTGGACAGAGTGACAGAGCCCGACGGTGCGAATGGAAGTGGCGCGAAGCAGGGCACCGGTGAGCATCGCCATCGGATTGCTATAGTTCAGCAGGAGGGCATCTGGCGACACCCGCTCCATGATTCGGCAGTAATCCAGCATCACAGGGATCGTGCGCAGCGCGCGAAAGATCCCCCCGATCCCAAGGGTATCGGCTATTGTCTGCCGCAGGCCGTACTTTTTCGGGATCTCAAAGTCGATCACTGTGGAGGGCTCATAACCGCCCACCTGTATGGCATTGATGACATAATCGGCCCCCGCAAAGGCCTCGGCGGCGTCATCGCCCAGATACGTCCGGACGCGAGCGCTGGCGCCCAGGTTGCGAACGATGTTCTGAAGCATCACGTCCGAGATGTGAAGACGATCCGCGTCGATATCCAGCAGCGCGATCTCTGCATCGTTCAGCGCCGGGACGTGCAGGGCATCGCCGAGCACGTTGCGAGCAAAAACAGTGCTGCCTGCGCCCAGAAACACGATCTTGGACATGTGTGAGCCTCCGTGGATTGCTGGTCGCTAGAGATAACGCGCCGCATCGGGGACCTGCCACCGACGCTGACTCTCGATCGTCCGGTGGGGGCGGAACGGGCGGCGAACCCGATCGGGGTCCGTGTTCCCTACCACCGTGATCTGCTCGGGTTCGCCTTCTCCTAGCCCGCCTAGAAGGCAGTAGTGCAGGTACCCGACGCTGTGCGGGTCAAAGCCCATGAGCCGCGCGGCCAGGCAATCGGCGGCGAGCGGGTCTGTGCTCGCCAGCGCGAGGTGCCATTCTACGGCGGTACCGCGCGTGGGGCCGTCGCCTTCCATGCCCACGAATCCATCGATCACCGCCAGATGTGGAGCCGTGACGCGCGCCAGGCGGTACAGATTCAGGTTGATGGCTTTGTGCCCTTCGTGGATCGAGCGCTTGCCCACCACACTGCCCACGGCATAGTTCTTGAGGGACATCGTCACCATGACTTCGTCGTGCGTCTTCGGCGGGCCCACGGAGACCCGGTAGTCGCTTTCAACCACCGTGCGCGACACGCGCACCATCTTGGGCCGCAGGCGCTGGTCCAGTACCTCGATAAGGACGTGATCGTCGCGGTTGAGGTCCACCACCTTGAGCCCGTATTCCTCTATCAGCGGCAGGTATCCATAGTTGGCAAAGCCCTCGGTGGCAGAGCCGGCCGCAGGCCCCTCGGCAAGGGTGATATCGCGCGCTCCGCGAGCGCACAGGTAACCCAGGACGGCGCGCGTGGCATCCACATGGGTGGCTGAAAGCGGATTATGGATGCTGACAAAGTTTGGCTTGACGACGATACGGCGTTTGCCGGCCAGGTCGACATCCTCCGCGATCGCTTCAAGCGCGGAGGTGATGTTGGCCGCGCGATCATCGCCTTGGAACAGGGCTACTCGGCTCATGGGTCATTCTCCTGAGGGGTATGACAACGCCACCAGTGTAGCGGCCAACACGCCGAATGCCAAGCGCCTCGGCGGCTCTTGAGCGCCGCGTCAACGCGCGTTATGATGGATATGCCGGATGGCACGGGAGCAACGCGATGGATGCATCGTGCGATCTGCTGGCCTGTGTGAGCCGCGAACGACTGGATCAGTGGCTGTACTATCTGTGCGCCGACCCGTTGGCTTGCCGGCAGGCCAACCCGGTACGGCCCGGCGAGACCCGCGGCTCGCTGGATGAAGCGGACGCCTACAGAGTCCGAGCTCGCCGCCATGGGATACGCCGTGCGCCTCGAGCCGGTGCGCGCCCAGGCATTCCGGCGAGATCCCAGTCGTCCGCTGCCGCTACAGTTTGGCCGCCCGAGCCCGACGATCCCTGGTACACCTTGTACAACCTGCACGCCATGCGGGAAGGCGCCGGACCCGATGCCGAGATCATTCAGATGGTTGCACACAAGGACTCACAGTCCTGGGTGCCCTGCGCTCCGGGGGCGTACGATAGCGCCGTAGACACCGTAGCCCTGATGGAGCTTGCCCGAACGCTCGCCCAGATCCCTAACGAACGCGAGATCCGCTTCCTCTGGTGCAATGAGGAGCACACCCCCTGGACCAGCGTGATGGCGGCTCAGCGCCTGGCCGCAAGTGGCCGCAAGGTGGCGATTGTGCTCAACCTTGACGGCGTTGGCCTGCGCCGGCCGGATCACGCCGCCCGTGGCATCTATACGGCGGACGTTCGCTACACGACCGACCGCGGCCGGAGCGCTGCCGACCTCGTGGACGAGTTGATCGGGCGCCACAACCTTGGGATTCGATACGTTCGAGAGCGCGCCGCCGTTCCCGATGATGACGATGGCTCGTTCGTATTGGCCGGCATTGAGAACGCGATCCTCCTGACGGGGTGGATTCCCAATCCGGACCCACACTATCACACCACAGAGGATCGGTATGAGTACGTTGGTATCGAGAGCGTCGCCCGCTCAGTGGCCCTCGCGCTGAGCCTTGTGCTCTTTATCGACCGTTATGGTGCGCCCTGAGCACCCGCGTGCGGCGGAGGGACCATGCTCAAGCGATGGCCGTTCGGCAACGATCCAGCCAAGGTCGCGGGCTACCGCTCGTTCTGGCTGCGGGAGCCCGCATCCCGGCCGCTGGTGGGCTTTTCCTACAGGGGCTGGTTCCCTCTGCAGGAGTTCGCCGCCAGTACGGCGTGGCAGGCATGCCGCTACCTGACCCCGGAGATGGTTGTACCGGAGCGCTTTCTGGACGATCAGGAGCGCATGCTTCGCGAGGGCGAACAGGTTGAGGATGACATACTCAGGGGCGCCTGTCCCTCACAGGCTGTCCCGTGGCTGGAGGGCATGCTCGGCGCGCGGCTGCGCATCTTGCCCGGCAGCATCCTTGGGGAAGAGGGAAGCAGGGGTTGGGACGATCTCAGCGAGATCGATCTCGATCTCTCGGGCCGCTGGGCTCGCGCGTACCTTGCCTTTGTTCAGGTTCTGGTAACGCATTCGGCGGGGCGCTATCCTGTGAGCCACGGCACCTTGCATGGCCCCTCGGACCTGGCCGCCACGCTGCGCGGCCACAGCCAGAGCGTGCTGGATCTCGTTTACGACCCGGATACGGCGCAACGGCTGCTGGAGCGTCTGGGAGAGAGCTTCCTTCGCATCACTCGGACGGCCTGGGAGCGCATTCCCCTCTGGGAGGGGGGATACTTTGATGCACAGTACAGCCTCTGGGCGCCGGGCCCGATCATCCGCATGCAGGAGGATGCCTCTGCTCTCTACTCACCGGATCTCTACCGGCGCTGCCTGCAGCCGGTGGATCGGGCTCTTGCCGAGGGCTTTCCCTGTGCGTTCATGCATCTGCACGCGACATCGATGTTCCTGCTGGACGCGTTCCTGGAGATCGAGAGGCTCCGCTGCCTGGAGGTCAACTATGAGGAATCCTCGGGTGGGCCGCCTGTATCCGGCATGCTGCCCTACTGGCGGCGCATTCAGCGGGCGGATCGTTCGCTGCTGATCCGCGGGTCCTTTGCTCCGGACGAACTGCGGGAGCTGGTGGACGGGCTGGACGCCCGAGGGTTGTACCTCCATATCATGGTGCAGGGTCCGGCCGAAATCGACGCGCTTCGGCCCATCGTCGGCACGTAAGGATCTCTACCGAAGGTGCTCGTCGAAGAAGGCGATCATCCGCTGCATGAACAGCGCATCGGCGTCGCCACGGAAGGTGTGGGGCGTATGCTCGTATAGATACAGCTCCACGGGCAGGCCCAAAGCCTCCATCCGTCCGGCCATGTCTTCGGACCAGGCCACCGGCACCGTAGTATCGTGGACGCTGTGGTGTATGCTGACGGGAGCCACGATATCCTGCAGAAAGCTGGCGGGAGAGATGCGCGCCAGGTCCTCCGGCGGCGTTGAGCTCTCGGGCTGATAGGACCGCCCTCCGGACCATTGCACCATCTGGCGGATGTTCATCGCCTCGTCGGCGTGCATCGAGGCATAGAGCACGGCCGCCCCTACGCCGCGATCCACGGCGATGACCCGCCAGGTGATCCCACCTCCCATACTATGGCCCATGATCCCGACCGCCTGTCCATCGGCTGCCTCCAGTGGCCCCGGCTTGCCGGCGTGCTCGCGTATCAGGGCCAGCAGGTTCAGCACATCGACTGCCATCCCCACGCGGAAACCGTTTGGTCCGTTGTCGGAGGGCGGGTAGCTGCGCAGGTTGGGATGAAAGACGACATAGCCGGCCCCGGCGAGCGCGTCCGCGTAGCGCGTGGAGTAGGCGAGCGTCTGGTATTCGGAGGGCTCGATGTACCCGTGCAGCACGATGGCCACCGGGAAGGGCCCCTCTCCGTGGGGGAGGTTCAAGAACCCGTAGATGGTCAGGCCGTCGCTGGGATAGGACACCAGCATCCGGGTAAAGCCCTCGGTGACGGCCATCGTCTCATGAACGGTGATCTCACCGCCTCCGTACGAGCGCGCACGCAACCCCTCGATCGTGTAGCCGGCGTAGACATCCGGCGTTGAGCTGGGGGTAGGGCTGGCCGTCGCTGTGCGTGATGGCGAAGGCGAAGGGGTGGCGGATGGCGCCGGGGTTTGGGTCGGCGATGGCGTGGCGCTCGCCTGCGCGATCGTGGCCACCGCCGTGCGGCTTGAGGCTGCGTACGGCGTGGGCACAGGCGGTGTTCCTGTGCCCACGCACGCCACGCACAACGTGAGAACCAGAGACGCAGCGATGGTTATACGTGCGTTCACCCTCTTGCCACCTCGACAATCTCCGCAGGGTGCATGGGCCCTGCTAGGGGCGGACCAGAACCTTTACCGTATCGCCGCTCTGGAACAGCGCGTAGGCGGCGGAGATCTCCTCCAGAGGAAAGCTGTGGCTGGCGAGGGGCCCGGTCTCGAGCGTGCCATCGACGATCATCTGCTGGTTCTCGTGGAATTCGGGGATCGTAAAGTAGAACGAGCGAATCAGGTGGATGTCGTTAATCATCCACTCGCTCTTGGGGCGCTCCAGTTCTACCTTGCCCCAGTATTCCCCCAACAGGCTGATCGAGCCTCCTGGCCGGACGAGATCAAAGGACTGCCAGATGGTCGGCTGGGTGCCCACCGCCTCTACCACCAGATCGACGCCGTACGGGTGGCTATCCCGGATCACCTGCTCCAGATCCGCCACTTTGGGGTTCACCGGAATGGCGCCATAGCGCTGGGCGATCCCGAGCCGGTAGTCCGAGAACTCGGAGACGTATATCTCTGGCACGCCGAGGGCACTCAGATAGGCTACAGCGCCCATCCCTACCGGACCGGCGCCGATCACCAGTACAGTCACCGCCTCCGCGGCGCGGGCCAGCCTCAGACCGTGGCTGGAGGTCCCGAGCGTATCAAGCAGGAGCACTCCCTGATCCAGCGAAACGCGGTCATCCAGGCGCAGCGCGTTGCGCTCCGGCAGGGCCATGTACTCGGCATAGCCCCCGTCGGTGGACCACCCGAGGAGGCCCGGCTTGTGGGGGCAAAGGTTGCCGCGCCCGCTGCGGCAGTACAGGCACTCCCCGCAGTAGCGCGGTATATAGACCGCGACCCGCGCGCCGATGGGGGTCTCACAGCCGGGCGTTGTCTCGACAACCGTGCCCGAGACCTCGTGGCCGGGAATGAGCTCGAACCCTCCTCGCCAGATCTTGCGATCCGAGCCGCAGACGCCGTTGGCCGCGACCTTGATAAGAACCTCGCCGGGCTTGAGGGTGGGGCGGGGTACGTCCACGAGTTCGATCACCTGGTTTCCGCGAAAGTAGGCTGCTCGCATGGGTGGCTCCTGTTTGTGGTGTGGCAAAGCACTGCGCACAAGTCTACCCCATGCCGTCGTGGCCTGCCAGCCCGCAAGCGCTCCGGCGCACCCTTGAGGCGAGCGGAGCGGAGCGCTATACTCATGCTACGTCACGGAGGGCGGGGTGCCATGAGAATCACCGCAGTACGCGTCTGGCGAGTGGAAGGGGGGATGAGAGAGGGAGATGCTCTCTATGAGATCCCCCGCCTGGGGCTTGCCCCTCTGGAGGCGACCCCCTATCGGGCGACGTTTACCGAGATCGAGACCGATCAGGGGATCTGCGGGCTGAGCTATGGCGGCTCCCCACTCGTAGCCGCGTTGGGAGCGAGCCTGATCGGAGAGGATCCTTTGCAGGTGGAGCGCATCTGGGAGGCGCTCTACTACGGCACATACACGCGCCAGGAGCGCATGTCGGCCATATCCGTCCTGGATTGTGCGCTCTGGGATCTCGCGGCCAGGGCGCACCAGATGCCGGTTTACCGGCTGTTCGGAGGCCCCACGCGGCCCCGGGTGAGGGCCTACGCCGGGATGCTGGGCTATGCCACCGATCCCAAACGGGCGGCTGCCGCTTCGGCGCAGGTGGTGGCCCAGGGGTTCACCGCGCTCAAGTGGTATCTGCCGTGCAATGAGGCCGCGGGAGCGGAGGGCTTGCGACGCAACGTCGACCTGTTCCGCGCGGTTCGGGAGGCGGTCGGAGAGGACGTAGAGATCATGGCGGACTGGCTACTCTCTGGCTCCACGGAGAATTCGCTGCTGTACGCCATCCGGCTCGCGCGGCAGCTCGAGCCGTTTCAGCTGACCTGGATCGAAGAGCCGTTGGCCTTTGATGCGCAGGAGGCCCATCTGAGGCTGGCGCGAGAGACGTCTATCCCGTTGGCCTACGGCGAGCACTTTTACGGACGATGGCAGATCAAGCAACTGCTCGATTTGGGCGTGGCCAGTGTGCTCCAGCCCGATCCACTGCTGGCTGGGGGGATCAGCGAGATGCGACGCATCCAGGCGATCGCCTCGGTCTATGGCGTGCCTGTGATCCCGCATGGCAACGAATCGGGGTATATCGTGCCCCATCTGCTGTTCAGCGGGCCCGCCGCGATCAGCCCGCTGTGCGAGTGGGGCATCAAGATCAATGCCAACGTCCAGTACTTTTGCCGTTCACGGTACGAGCCTCAGGGGGGATACTTTCTGCCTCCCTCCCAGCCGGGCCTCGGTTTCTCGCTGGCCGAGGAGCGGATCGAGCTGCGTTGGGAGATCAAGGCCGGCGATCAATCTGTCACGGGGAGACCATGACGGTACGGGCGATACAGGCGAAACAGATGGTGGCCTCCCACGCCAGGCCAGACCCCTGGTTCGGCCTGCGGTACAACTTTAACATCTACCGGGGCTGCCAGCACGGCTGCATCTACTGTGACTCGCGTTCGCTCTGCTACGGGATCGAGGACTTTGACGAGATCCTCTTCAAGGCCAACGCCCTGGAGCGCCTGGCTGACGAGTTGCCCCGCAAGCGGGTCAAGGGAATTGTGGGCACAGGCTCCATGTCGGATCCGTACGGACCTGTGGAGGCCGACCTGAAGCTGACGCGCGGCGCGCTGGAGATCATCGCACAGCTGGGCTTTCCGCTGCACTTGATCACAAAGAGTGACCTCGTGACCAGGGATATCGACTTGCTGAGCCAGATTGCGCGCACGGCCTGCTACGTATCTTTGACGATCACCACCACGGACGATGCTCTCGCTGCGATCGTGGAGCCGCGCGCGCCTTCCCCCTCGCGCCGCCTGGAGGCGATCCGAAAGCTCTCGGCGGCCGGAGTAAAGGCCGGCGTCACACTGATGCCCGTTCTGCCCTATCTGGAGGACTCGGATGAGAACGTGACGGCGGTGATCACTCAGGCCGCCGAGGCCGGGGCCGCGTACGTCATCCCGGCGTTCTCCGTCACCATGCGGGATCGGCAGCGGGACTACTTTTATGCCGCGCTGGATGCGCACTTTCCGGGCCTGAGTGACCGCTATCGGAGGCGATACGGCGAGCGGTATGAGTGCGCCAGCGAGCGGGCGCCGCGGCTACGGGCGCTATATGACACGCTGGTGTCGCGTTACGGTTTCGCGACGCGGGTATCCCCCTGGGGGCCGCCGGCGCCGGCCCGGCAACCGACGCTCTTTTAGCATTCCGGGGCCAGCCGATTTGCCTCGTCTCGATCCCCGCTCGATAATAAGGGGTATCCAGATCTTGGAAGGGGAGCCGGAGAGTGGCACACATACACACTCAGGACCATCATGAGCATGCGCACGTGCATGGCCACCTGCATGCGCACGGCTCCGACAGCGCCGCCAACCTGCAGATGGCGTTTCTGCTCAATGCCGGGTTTGCGCTGGTGGAACTTGTCGGCGGCCTTCTCACCGGGAGCCTGGCCATTCTGTCGGACGCGCTTCATGATCTGGGCGATAGCATCGCCCTGGCCCTGGCCTGGATTCTGCAGCGTCTGAGCCTCCGGCGAGGCGATTACCGGTTCTCCTTTGGGTATCGCCGGTTCTCCCTGGTCGGCGCGCTGGCGAACACCCTCATCCTGGTAGCGGGCTCCGCCTATGTCATCTCGCAGGCGATCGCGCGCCTGAGGGATCCTGTCCAACCCAATGCGCCGGGCATGCTGGGCTTGGCCTTGCTTGGTATCACGGTCAACGGCCTGGCGGCCTACCGGCTTAGCAGGGAGACTAGCCTGAATGCCCGGGCGGTAACCCTGCATCTGATGGAGGATGTACTGGGCTGGGCGGCCGTGATGCTCGTCAGCGTCGTCATGCTTTTTGCCGACGTGCCGGTGCTTGATCCCCTCATCTCGATCATCATCAGCCTATGGGTGCTCTACAACGCCTTCCGTGGCGTGACGCAGGCGGCGGGGCTCTTTCTGCAGGGGGTTCCCGCGGGGATCGACTTGGAGGCCATCGACGCGCGGCTTGCCGCGATTGATGGCGTGCTTTCCACTCACCACACGCACCTCTGGTCGCTGGACGGCGAGCGACACGTCTTTTCCACCCATCTGGTGGTCCGCGAAGACGCGACGCCCGACGATCTGGTGGCGATCAAGTGCGCCGCTCGCGAGGCCATCCAGGACGACTCTGTGGAGCATACGACCTTCGAACTCGAGTTCCTGGGTGAGGTCTGCCCCATGAGGGACGTGATCTGCGGCGAGGCCTGTGTGCCGGCGGTTGCCGCGCACGTGGACCGGTAGAGCGAGCCTGCTCGCGCGCCCGCGGACTCCTCAGCTGGCGAGGGCGGCGGGCAGGGGCACGCCCAGATCCCGTGCAGCCTGCCGCAGGTTCATCACCGTGCCTTCTGGCAGGGGAATGCCCGTGGTGCTTCGTTCCACCCGGACGCGGTTCTCGATCTCCCCGGGGACGAGCACCTCGGCAAAACCTTTCGCCGGCGGCAGACCCTTGATCGCCGCGATCAGGCGATCGATCTCCCCCTTATAGTCCGCCACATCCGTAAACGCTGAGATGTCTATTGCGGCTACCACGCTGTTTTGCGCTCCAGGCCTTTGCCGCTCCCCGCCGAGGAGGGACGCGGTGAGCAGGCCGTTGCCCGCCATCACGCTGGAAAGGGTCTCAAACATCAAGGCCAGCGACGATGCCTTGTAACCGCCAAAGGGCAGCAGGATCCGGGCCTCGTTCGGATCAGTCGTTGGGTTACCGTCGCTATCCAGCGCCCAACCCTCCGGGATCGGCACCCGCCGGTCCTGGGCCAGGTTGATCTTGCCAAAGGCGGCCATGCTGGTGGCCATATCGAGGACCAGCGGATCGCGGTCACCGGCCGGAACCGCGATGGCCAGCGGGCTGTTGTGCACGCCAGCGGCCCGTGCGCCGTAAGGCGCCATATTGGGCGGGTTGCACACGAGCGCCAACCCCGCCATATCCTGCTCCACAGCCAGGAGCGGATAATAGGCCATACACCCCTGATGGGTGGTGTTGCGGATGACGGCCCAGCCGATGCCGACCTGGCGGGCTTTGGCGATGACGATCTCCATCGCATAGCTCGTGACCACCGGGCCAAAGGCCATGTCTGCCTCGATCAGGGCGATGGCCGGCGTTTCCCGCTCGATCCGGATCGAGGCGTGCGGGTTCATGCCGCCTCTGGCGATGTTGGCCAGGTACTGGGGCACGCGGAGCACGCCATGGGAATCCACGCCGCGCAGGTTGGCCCATACGAGGACATGCGCTTCGGTGGCGGCGTCCTCGGCGGTAAAGCCGGCCTTTTCCCAGATGGCCGCGACGAACTGCTCGAGCGTCTGCGAATCGATCCGTATGTCGGCCATGCTGCGCCTCGCTTTCGATGGGGTGAAGCCTGCTCAGAGAGTAGAGCACAGCGCCCTGCCGGTCAACCGGTTTCGCAGACGCTCGCTTTGACGCGCGGCTGGCCGGCGCTATAATCGAAGCCATACGGGAGACGAAAGAGCAGGGGAGGGTGAATGGCCAAGAGAGGGCGCACGCGAACGAGGGCGAGCCGGAGCCGCGCGGGGGCTCAGGCGCCGGCCGTGGACTTTGCCTCCGAGTATCGCTATGTGGTGAGTGACCTCAAGCGGCTGGGTGTGGCCGCCGCCGCTCTCTTTGGGCTACTAGTGATCCTGTCTTTCTTCCTCTAGGGAGTGAGCGTGCATGGCGATCCAGAGCCGGCACCGAAAGGTGCCGGCTCTGTTGTTGCCGGCACGCTAGGCTATTCGGGCGGGAAGGCGGCTTGCCCGTCGCCCGCGCCAGAGCAGGATCCTGTGCACGATGCCCGCACCGAGGTGCACGCAGCCCCTGGCGATCAGACTGGCCCACATGTTGCCAGATACCACAAAGCATCCGGCGGCCATAGCGTCCGCCCCAAGATCGAGATACAGGAAGGCGCGCTCCTGCGAATGGCCCAGTCCGCGGCGCACCGCCGGGTTCAACAGGGCCATCGCGGCACGGATTCCTGCGGCTGCCCATGGACCCCAGTAGACGCCCAGGAACGGAATCAGCGCGCCGCGCAGTATCGAGGCCTGTACTTCCAGGTGCAGGACGTGTGCGGGCGTGCCCAGCGGCGTGCCATAGGCGTGCCATGGGCTATGATCCTCTCGATAAGGTATCCGTCCCCAGTATATGCCCCAGAGCAGGGCGCTCCAGAGCGCAGAGATTCCGGACACGGCCGGGAGCCACGCAGATAGTTCCTGCCATCGCGGTAGCCACAGGCCGGTGACGTAGGCATCCAGGTACCCCTCCGTCAGGGCGATGTAGAGCGCGCCGAGCGATAACGCGAGCGCCGCGATCCGGCCTAGATATCGCCAGCCCGGAGATGCGAGCATACGCCTGGCAAAGGGCGTGTCTCGCCGGGCCAGCAACCGTGTGATGGCCACGGGTGTCCATATGCCCAGCGCCCAGGCGATGAGAAAGAGCCCGCCGGCTGTCGCCGCGCGTATGGCGGCCGGGTCCAGGTCAATGAGCATCTTCCGGGCTCCCTCCAATCGCTTCGCACCGGGTGCCGGGACGCGGCGGGGCCACCGGCGGCCATGGGCGTCCGCCGGGGAAAGGCCCGTAGCCGCGGGCCGAAAGCCAGTCCCCAAGCTCGACTGCCGTCTCGGTGGCAAAGGCATCCACCTCGGCAGGGCTCAGATACTCCAGTGGGGCAGCGGCGGGCGGCAGAGTCTCAAACCAGCGGAGCGTCCTCTCGCGCCAGAGATCGATCTCCTCGCCTGCGACGATCCCCGGGATGTCGTCGCACAAGGCCTCCGAGAGCAGCCGCCAGACTTCCGGCCTCCAGGGTGCCGATTCATGGATCAGCCGGTCAATCTCATCGGTCTCTCTGTAGTAGACGCGCGCGATGCGCTCCTTTTCCAGCCCGGCCGGCAACCGGGTGAGGAATCGGGCATAGACGCGCTGGCGCCAGAGGCCATCGGTCAGTAGATGGCAAACGCAGCCGAGACGGAGCGGACTGATCGAGCCATCGCTCCCCCAGGCATCCAAGAGGGCGCCAACCGCCTCTCTCCCGTCGCCTCCCAGCGGCGCGGAGCTCTGGTGGAGATGAACGCGCCGCTTGTCCTCGGACGTGGAGCCAGGGCGCATATGGATCGCGTCCGGCGCGAGGTTTCCCAGCAGGAACTCGGGCTGCCCGAGCTCGGGAAGCATACGGACGGCTACTGTCAGATGTACCATGGGGAGCGGCATTGGCGTCATCTCCGGGGCGTGGCTCTGCGGACGCAGCCGGCCGATAATCGGGCGCGGCTCGGCCCGCTCCGCGGCACCCATCATACCGGCCGCTCGGGCCGCGTCAAGGCCTGTAGGGCGGGCTGGAAACCCCTGGGGCCGGGCCTTGACCTGGGCGATGCCTTGGCCTAGAATGCTTAACAAGCTGGATCTGTCTCCAGCAACACATGATGGAAGATATGAACACCGACACCACCGGAAACCAACCGGGCGACCCACCTCACGCTCACTCGCATAGAGTGATGCTCGATTCCCCGTAGAATCGCGCCTCCGGGCGTGGGGTGAGTCTGCCACAGGACCGCGGCGTTCGCCGCGGTTGCTAATTGCAGACACGCCGCAATGATGCGGCGTCAGGCCCTACTGAAGGAGGCTGCGTCATGGCCACCTATCTCAGCCATGTCCTCGATGCTCCGCTCTGGAATGCTCAGGCCGCACGCCTGGGCAAGTGCCTTGATCTTATCGTGCTTGAGACGGATCGAGGCGCTCCTGTGCTGCGTGCCATCCTCATGCTGGCAATTGATGGCTCTGAGAGCTATATCTCCGCAACGCAGCTCTCCACTTTGAGCCCGGCCATTATCCTCAACGTCGTGGATCCGCAGGCTTACGAACTGCGCGGCGATGAGCTGTTCCTCCGCAGGCAGGTGCTCGATCGGCAGATCGTCGACGTGGAAGGGCATCGCCTCGTGCGCGTGAACGATCTTCAGTTGACGCGGGTGGATGCCGGGGGGCGATACTATCTCACGGGGGTCTCGGTTGGTACCAGCAGCATGCTGCGCAGGCTTGGCGTGGAAAACCTCAGCAGCCGTGTGCTGCGGGCTTTTGGGCGCGAGCTCGGCGAGCGGGTAATCCCCTGGCAGGACGTTGCGCCTGTGCAGGCCGATGCGCCAATCCGTCTGCGCGTCACCCAGGACAAGATTCGGCAGCTGAACCCCGTGGATATCGCCGAGATCATTGGCGATATGGACAGGCCCTCCGGGTTGACGTTGCTCAATATCCTGGACGATGAGACAGCTGCGGACACCATGTCCGAGATCGAGCCCGATCTGCAGATATCGCTGCTCATGTCGCTTGCCCCTGAGCGAGCCGCGGACGTCCTTGAGGAGATGGATCCCGATGACGCCGCCGACCTCCTGGCCTCCATGGAAGTCGAGCAGCGTGAAAGCTACCTTGAACTGATGGAGGACCCGGAATCCGTGGAGATGGTGCGCCTGTTGTCGTTCCCCGACGATACGGCGGGAGGCATCATGACCACAGAGTTCACGACGCTTCCAATGGGCTTTACCGCAGGCGACGCGCTCAACTACCTCAGGCATTCCGATCTGGCGCATGAGGACGAGACCCTCTACTACGTGCACGTCGTCGATCAGGACAGTCGCCTGCGCGGCATGCTCTCTCTGCGAGACCTGGTGATGTTGGATCCCCAAGAGTCCGTGGACGAGATTATGGATGCGGACCCGATCACCGTCTCTCCACTTGTGCCGCAAGAAGAGGTTGCGCGCATCGTGGCGCGCTACAATTTGCTCGAGGTGCCGGTGGTGAACGAAGAGGGCGTTATCCAGGGGATCGTCACCGTCGATGACGCGATCGATGCGGTGATCCCCACGGCCTGGAAGAAGCGACTCCCGCGGTTCTACTGATCGAGCCGTCTGCAGGAGGACAGGACGATGCGGCCATTCGACACCTACCCGCTGGCCTCGTTAGCCCACAGTCTATCACCGTGCCCGGCGTCGTGCGGGACAGCCATCTCAACTGGCTCTGGCCAGCAGCGAGCATCCCGCCATGCGTAGCCGGGGCACCCTGAAGCGTATCGCGATGTTTCTGGCGGTGCTGGGCCCGGGCCTGATTACGGCCAGTGCCGACAACGACGCTCCGGGAATCGCCACCTACTCCATGGCGGGCTCCACCTTTGGGTATAGCTTCCTGTGGATCCTGGTCTGGATCACACTGGGAGAGGTGGTGGTACAGGAGATGGCGGCGCGGTCAGGCGCCGTGACGGGCAAGGGCCTGACGGATCTGATCCGAGAGCGCTTTGGTTTGAGGGTGACCTTCTTCGTCGTACTCGGGCTGATCGTGGCGAACCTGGGAACCACGGCGGCCCAGTTCGCCGGCGTGGCCAGCGCCGCCGAGATGTTCGGTCTGAGCCGCTACATAGCCCTGCCGCTTGCCGGGTTCGCCGTGTGGGCGCTCGTCACCCGTGCCTCGTACAAGCGGGTGGAGCGCGTGCTCCTGGCCCTATCGCTATACGCCGTGGCCTATGTCGTCTCCGCCATTGTTATCGATCCGCCCTGGGGAGAGATCCTGCGCGCGGCGGTGGTGCCCACGTTCCAGACTGATCGGCAGTACGTACTGGCCGTGCTGGCCACCATCGGTACGACGATCACCCCCTGGGCCGCCGTGTACATGCAGGCGTCTGTGGCAGACAAGGGCATCACCATGAAAGAGTACGGCAGTTCGCGGCTGGACGTTATCCTTGGTGCTGCGGTGGGCAACATCGTCTCTGCCTTTATCATCATCTGCACCGCCGCCACGTTGTATGTTCGCGGTATCACTGTGAGCTCGGCGGAGGAGGCGGCTCTGGCGCTGGCGCCCGTGGCCGGAGCCTGGGCCGAGATACTGTTCGGCGTGGGGCTGCTGGGCGCCTCCCTTCTGGCCGCCTCCGTACTCCCGTTGGCTACTACCTACGCGGTGTGCGAGGTGTTCGGCTGGGAGCGCGGCCTGGACCGCGAGCCGGGTGAGGCCCGCATGTTCTATGGCCTCTATACAGCGATCATCGTGGCAAGCGTGCTCCTCGTCATGGGGCCCAGGCTTCCTCTCTTCCCCTTGATGTGGCTGTCACAGGTGGCGAACGCCGTGCTCCTGCCGGTCGTCCTCGTCCTCATGCTCAGGCTGGCAAACGACCGGCATCTCATGGGTGATTACACCAACGGCAGAGCGATCAACGCCATCGCCATCATCCTGGGTGTCCTGGTCGTCGCGGCGACCGGCGCGCTCTTTGTGAGTGGGGGCTAGCGAGGGCGCGGGTCGCCGTGCCACAAGACACGGCTCGCAATGCCGGGCGCTTTGGTGTATCCTAGCCCGAACGCGTTCAGAGATCCGCTCTATCCGACCGTTCAAGGCAAAGGCGCCGCGACCAAGCGGGTAGAATGACTACCAGCGTGGGAGGCTTCTGATGCCTGATTCAAGCACCGGGTTTGACACCCTCGCACTCCATGCCGGCTACGCGCCGGATTCGGTCACCGGCGCCTCTGCCGTGCCGATCTACCAGACGGCCAGTTACCAGTTTCGGGACACTGCTCACGCCGCGCGCCTCTTTGCGCTGGAGGAGCCGGGGAACATCTACTCGCGCATCCAGAACCCCACGACGGACGTGCTGGAGCAGCGTGTGGCGGCTCTGGAGCAAGGCGTGGCCGCGGTCGCCTTTTCTTCCGGGATGGCCGCCATCACGGCCGCCCTTCTGACCCTCTGCCATGCGGGCGACGAGATTGTCGCCAGCACGAGGCTCTATGGTGGCACGGTCACGCTCCTGGGTGGCGCCTTGCACCGTATGGGTGTAGAGACCCGCTGGGTGGATTCCGACGACGCCGAGGCTTTCGGGGCCGCGCTGAGCGATCGGACCCGCGCCGTGTATCTGGAGACGATCGGCAACCCGCGTCTGGCTGTCCCCGATCTGGCAGGCATCGCCGACGTGGCGCACCGGGCGGGCGTGCCCGTCGTCGTGGATAATACCACGGCCTCCCCGGCGTTGTGCCAGCCGCTGGTTCACGGTGTGGACGTGGTGGTCCATAGCCTGACCAAGTACCTCAACGGGCACGGCAACTCCATCGGCGGAATCGTGGTGGATGCCGGCCGGTTCCCCTGGGATAACGGTCGTTTTCCAGAGTTCTCGTCGCCCGATCCGGCCTATCATGGTGTGTGCTTCACCGAGCGCTTTGGCCCGGCCGCCTATGCAGGGCGGTGCCGTACCGGCGCACTGAGAGACATGGGCGGGTGCCTCAGCCCCTTTAACGCCTTCTTGACCCTCATGGGGATCGAGACGCTGGGGCTGCGCATGGCCCGGCACAGCGAGAACGCGCTGGCCGTGGCGCGTTTCCTTGAGGGGCATCCCCGGGCGGCCTGGGTGCTCTATCCAGGGCTGGAGAGCCATCCCAGCCACCGCTATGCTGAGCGGTACCTCCCCAACGGTGCCAGTGGCATGGTGGGGTTCGGTGTGCGTGGCGGACGGGAGGCGGGACGTCGCTTTATCGAGCACTTGGAGCTCTTCTCCCACTTGGCCAACATCGGTGACTCGCGCAGTCTGGCGATCCACCCCGCCTCGACCACGCACCAGCAACTCTCCGAGGAGCAACTGGATGCGGCCGGTGTGACGCCGGATTTCGTGCGCCTTTCCATCGGTATTGAGAACCTGGAGGATATCCTTTCGGATCTGGACCAGGCACTCGCCAGGAGCGCATGAGCCGGGCTGAGAGTCGCTGAACCGTAACGAACAGGGGACGCCGTGTCTATTGACGATGTATTGGATATCGAGCAGAGTTCCCGTCCGGGCGGGGAGCATTCCGTTGGCGTGGTGGAGACCCGGCAGTGGACCACCGACGTGCCACTCCGGCTCGATTGCGGCCGCAGCCTGAGCCCCATCACACAGGTGTACGAGACGTACGGCACGTTGAGCCCTGCCCGAGATAACGCCGTGCTGATCTTTCACGCCCTCACAGGCGATGCGCACGCAGCCGGCTATCACGATCCGGGCGATGCCCGCCCCGGGTGGTGGGACATCATGATCGGCCCCGGCAAGGGCTTTGACACCGACCGCTACTTTGTCATTTGCGTCAATGTGCTGGGCGGATGCAAGGGCAGCACGGGTCCGGGCAGCGTGAACCCGGAGACGGGCGCGCCCTACGGCCTGGACTTTCCGATCCTGACGCTCGGTGACATGGTGCGCGCGCAGGAACGGCTCATCACGCACCTGGGCATCGAACGTCTGCTGGCGGTGGCCGGCGGCAGCATGGGCGGTATGATGGCCCTGGATTGGGCCCTGCGCTACCCGGAGCGAACCGCTTCGGTGATCGCCATAGCCACCATGGCCCGCCTGACGGCACAGGGAATCGCCTTCAACGAAGTTGGACGGCAGGCCATCATGTCCGATCCGAACTGGCGCCGCGGCGCCTACTATGGCGAGCACTCTCCAGAAGCGGGCCTTGCCGTGGCTCGGATGATCGCCCATATCACCTACCTCTCAAATCAGCAGATGCACCGCAAGTTCGGCCGGCGCCTCCAGGATCGCGACGCCCTCGGCTATGACTTTGGCACCGAATTCCAGGTGGAAAGCTACCTGCGCTATCAGGGAAACGCTTTTGTCCGCCGGTTTGATGCCAACACGTACCTCTATATCACCAAGGCCATCGATTACTTTGACCTCGCCAACGGCAAAGCATCGCTGGTGGAGGCCCTGGAGGGATACCGCGCCGAGTCACTCGTGGTGTCCTTCAGCAGCGATTGGCTCTTTCCCACCGAGGAATCGAGAGAACTCGTGCGCGCTCTCCAGGCGAACGGCGTACCCACAACGTTCATGGAGATCCCCAGTGACTATGGGCACGATGCCTTTTTCCTGCCCAACGATGAGCTCTCTGAGGCCGTGGATGGCTTCCTGAGCCATGTGTATGCGCACGCCCTGGCCGGGGGGCAGCCATGAGCTGGACGGAGAGCGCCGCGGTGGCAAGGCGACGGCTCGATTACCAGGTCATGGGCGATCTCGTGCCAGAGGGTTCGCGCGTGCTGGACCTGGGGTGCGGCGATGGCGAGTTGCTCGCCGATCTTCAGGCTAACCGGCGCTGCCAGGTGCGAGGGATCGAGATCGATCCGGCGCACGTGCGCAACTGCATCCAGCGCGGCATACCGGTCTACCATGGTGACATGATGGAGGGCATCCGCCACTACCGTGATGGCGCGTTTGATCTGGTGATTTTGAGCCAGACGCTGCAGCAGACGACTGATCCCGTTCAGGTGATCCACGAGATGCTCCGTGTCGGGCAGCGGGCCATCATCAGTTTCCCCAACTTTGGCTGGTGGCGGACGAGGCTGCAGCTCCTGTTCACCGGACGGATGCCGCGTCACCGGTTGCTACCGTACCAGTGGTACAACACCCCCAACGTGCACTTCTGCACGATTCGGGACTTCCGCGCGCTCTGCGTTCAGGAAGGGCTCAGCGTCGTCCGCGAGCTCTATCTCGTGCCAGAGGCTCGGAGAGTGGGCCCGTTCATGGCCAACTGGCGGGCCGGGCTGGCGATTTTCGAGTTGCGGAACGGCGCTTAGGGACCGGCCGGCGAGCTCGGGCGATAGCCATGTGCTGGCAGCCGTCACCGATGGTCGTGCGGCGGCAGGGGCCATGTGGGCCAGCCCGGCGTGGCGGCCCAAGATGCCTACCGGCGCGTGCGAACCCGCAACGCTCTGCTCCCAGCGATCATCTACCCGCGTGGACACTGGCCGGGGCTAGCCCGGCTTGAGGTCTATACCGGTTGCCTCCCCACGATCGTCCTCCATCGCAAGCCGGAATTCGAAGAGTAGGGCATCAGGCGCGCCCATGCCTGGCCAGCCGGAGAGCGTGTCGAGGCCCCCATGATGGCGTGTCCGGCTGGGGCCTGCGCGTAGCTCTCCGCTATCTCCCGGCCGCGGCGGGCAGCCGCGGCCGGTTGGCCGGTGCCTGTAAGAGATCACGGGGGGGGCATCACGGCCGGGGGCGACAATCGCGGTGGCCTGTGACCGGTGCCGTGGGTATAATGCCCGTGAGGATCGCCTGCGACGGGATGTGCACTGAACGCAATCTGGGAGGCAACCATGGAGGCACGATACCGAACCATGCAGGCGCGCTGGGGTGAAGGCGGCATCTGGCGCAACTGGGGGTTCATCTTCCAGATGGGGGAGGGCAGTCCTCTGCACCTCCATCACAACACGGATGAGTTCCAGGGCTTTGTGCATGAGGCCGAGGAGCACCTCCGCGCGCAGCGCCCCCCTCTGGAGCGGGCTGACGGGGCTTTTGGCGGCCACTCGGGGTCCTTCAGGTTGTTGCCCGAGATCCAGACATGGGACGCAAGCGGTAAGGCCGAGTCCGCTCTGGTCAATGAGATCGAGGCCAACGTTCTGGGGCTCGTCCAGATGAGCCCGCGTGACGAGGCTGAAGATGATCTCTGCGTCTTCTCTGGAACGGCCAATCGTCCTCTAGCTCAGGCTGTGGCGCACAGGCTGGGCCTTCCCCTTGGGGCGATGGCGATCGATCGTTTTCCCGACACCGAGGTGTTCGTCCAGATTGATGAGATGGTGCGCAAGCGCGATGTCTATGTTATCCAGCCGTGCAGCGCGCCGGTCAACGAGCACCTGATGGAGTTGCTGCTCGTCATCGACGCGCTCCGGCGTGCCTCGGCGGCGCAGATCACGGCGATCCTGCCATACTACCCCTACGCTCGCCAGGAACGCATGGCGCGCGGTCGCGAGGCGATCAGTGCGCGCGTCGTCGCCAACATGCTGGAGGCGGCTGGGGTCGCCCGTGTGATTTATGTGGATATTCATGCCGAGGCGATCCAGGGCTTTTTCAACGTCCCGGTTGACTGGCTTCAGGCCTACCCGACCTTTGCGCGGTACTTTCTGAACCAGCGCTTTGTGCGCGATGCCGTGGTGGTCTCGCCGGACGTCGGTCGCGCGCGGCTTGCCGGGCGTTTCGCCCAGGCCCTGGGCGTGCCTCTGGTGGTGATGCAAAAGCGCCGCGGCGCTGCGGGGTCGGTGGAGACCACGCATGTGGTGGGTGACGTCGAAGGCAAGATCCCGATCCTGATCGACGACATCATGGCGAGCGGGTCCGCCCTCACGCAGGTGCCGGAGCTCTTTCGGCATGGTGCCCGCCCGGAGGTGCATCTGGCGATCACCCATCCGGTCCTGCTGCCCAGCGCCCTGGCGCGGCTTGACGCCGAGTGGCTCGCTGAACTGGTGGTCGCCGATACGGTGCTGGTTCCACCCCCCAAGCAGCACCCCAAGCTGCAGGTTCTCAGCGTCGCGCCCATGCTCGCCTATGCCATTCGAGGCATTCACAGGGGTACGTCGATCAGCCCGCTCTGGAGGCCGGACGCGCCGCAGGAACTGGGGTTGTACGAAGAGCTCTAGCGGCCGGTGCACGCAGAAGGGAGCGCCGCATGATTTCTCGGGTGTTGGTGGCTGAGCAGGACGCCGATCGCATCGCTGTCTGGCGCGCGGATCCGATCTCCGGGCAACTCGCGCGAGAGCAGGACTATTCCCTGGCCGGCGGTCCCGCCCCTATGGCGCTGGACCCGGCCGGAGGTTGGATCATCGTGGGCCTGCGAGCGCAGCCGGGACTCGCGCTGGTGCGCCTGGATGCGCACGGGCTTCCGCTTCCCGAGCCAAGCCGCATCGATCTGCCACAGGATCCCTGCTACGTATCCGTGGACCGGACGGGCCGTTTCGTCCTTTCCGCCTATTACGCGGCCGGCTGTTGCGCCGTGCACCGGATCTCGGGTGAGGGCAACCTGGAGCCCGACGCGGTGCAGTGGATACAGGCGGAGCCCCATGCCCACTGTATCCAGACCGATCCCGCCAACGAGTACGCCTATCTACCGCAGACGCGGCCGGCGGATCGGATCCAGCAGTTCCACTTTGATGCTGAGAACGGAAGCCTCGCGGCGCTTTCGACGCCGCTTGCGACGATTGAGCCCGGGCAGGGGCCCCGGCACTATTGCTACCATGCCGCACTCGGATGCGTATTCGTATCCAACGAAGATGGCAGCAGCGTGTCGGCCCTGGTACAGGATAGCGGCACGGGGCATCTCTCGCTGCGGGGCACCTGGTCGACGCTTCCGGCGGGCTATGCGGGCCGCAACACCTGTGCGCAGATCCATCTCCACCCCGGGGGGCGGTGGCTTTACGTCTCCAATCGGGGGCACGATAGCCTGGCGATCTTTGAGGTGGACAGGCTGAACGGGATGCTGAGGCCGGCCGGGCATCAGGAGACGGAGGCGACTCCCCGGGCCTTTGGGATCGACCCGACCGGAAGCTATCTATACGCAGCCGGGTTGGGCTCGGAGATGCTGTCGGCCTACCGGGTGGATCGCCGCTCCGGGCGGCTGGAGGCCATCGGCCGATATCCCCTGGGGCCCAACCCGATGTGGGTGCTGCCCGTGGCCTCGCCCTAAGCAGGGCCGGCAATGGACTAGAGTTTGACCCCGCTCACGCGAATGTAGGATTGGAGCGGCGTCTCATCGATGTTGCGGATGTTCTGAAAGCCCAGGGACTCGTAAAAGCGCGCGGATCGCTCCTCGTCATCGGCCAGGAGAACGCACATCCGCACATGCCGGTACCGTTCCAGGCACGCCTGGACGAGGCGAGTGCCGATTCCCTGGCACTGGTAGCCCGGCAGGACCAGGACGTCCTGCAGGTAAACGACGGATACATCGTCCGACAGGCCTCGCGCCAGGCCGACCAGTGTGTCCCCGGACCACGCCGATACCACGAAGGACGAGTTCTGAAGGGCCTTGGGCAGGTCGGGACGCCGCCGCGACGTCGTATAGGCTTTCCACCCGACAGAATCGTACAGGGTGATCAACTGCTGGACCGGAATGTCGCTCCCGGTGCGTAACTCAAACGACGTGTCCTCCATGCTCCGTCCCTTCCTCCCGGAATACCCGGATATCGGCATCATCTATCGCAAGGGCTGCTCGCATTATGTACTGGAGCGGAGCACCCTGTCAATATGTTTTACTGCGGAAAATAGATTCACGACCAAATATCTGTGGCAGGCTATCGTGCCTGCATCAAGGGGCGATGATGACCCGGGCGATCTCGGCGCTATCGCCCACAATTTCGCCTCCGAGCCTTACGGGCAGGCGCTCGCCGCTGGCGCCGTAAAGCCCAACGAGCACTCTCGCCTCGCCTTCGGCGGCATCTGGCGCAACAGCGAGTTGGTGTACGTCTCTCAACCGCTCGCCGGGCCCCCAGTACCGTGTGGGGTACTCGCCCTGCAGGGGCGGGCCATCGCCCTGCCCGGCCATGAGGCCATCTGCAGAGACGAGGTGAACAAAGACGGTATAGTCCTCCGCCAACGGCGCCGAGCGCCAATACAGCGTCACAGTCAGGGTGCCACCCGGGGCAACGCGGGTCCCAGACAGGTCATGTCCCAAGAGGAGCACGCCGTCGCCCAGCGCATAATCAAGCGGCTGGGAAGGGGGCGTGGGATCACCGGGGCCGCTGATCTTGACCAGGGCTACGGTGGGCTGCAGGACGTCCCGGCCCATGCCGTCTCGTGCGGGCAGGTTGGTCATATTGGCGCCGCGATATAGCCCGACGTTCAGCCGCGCGGCCACCGGAGCATCGGCGTGCTGGACCACGGCGAGCCTGTAGCGGTCCTCGATGATCTGCCCCGGCACCCAGAGGCTGGTCGGCCTGGCTCCCATGCCGGCCAGGCTATCGCGCCACGCGATGAGCTCACCGTCGCGGCCAAACAGGTGCAGGTACACGGTATAGTCCTCCGTCACGGGCGCCAGCACGCGCCAGTACAGAGTTACCGTTGTGCTCTCGCCCGGCGCCAGTTCGCTCGATCCGAGCTCGTAGGCCGTCAGCTCGATGGCCTCGCCGTACACGGTTCCGAAAGGAGCGGCCGAGGCCGGGATGTCTTCAAGGGAGATCGCTCGAGGAGGGGCATAAGCCGGCCCGATCACCGCCCAGGGAACGACCGCTGCCAGGAGCAGGGCGACCAGCCCCACGGTGCCCAGGAGCGCGCGCCATCGCCGCGGCGGAATCCAGTTGCACAGGCCCCAGGCCGTCAGGGCGGCCATGGCGCCCAGCGCTGGAAAGACGAGCCGGGCTTGCGAGGCGTAGGTCATCGCCGTCCATCGCATCAGCGAGAGGTGCAGCATGGCTGTCCACGTGGCGAGCAGCAGCGCCACCGCCCAGAACCGGTCGGGCGTGGGGTGGGCCTCCGCCCAGCGCGCTCGCGCGGCTGGAGAGAGCGCCCACCGTAGAGCCCCGAGCGTTCCGGCCAGGGCCAGGGCCTCCGGGAGCGCATAGAGCCACTCGGGCCCCAACAGCACGCTAAAGTACCCAAAGATGCCCCAGTAGCTCATCCGGAAGCCTTTGATCTCACCAAGCACCTCGAGGAAGGTGCCGATCCGTTCGCGCCGGCCGAACACCTGCGCCATGGTGCTCGCACCGGTGAGTTCGCCGTAGAGGCTCAGGTTTCGCCCGTACCACCACGCGGCCATGGCTGCGGCGATGGCGATCACGATGCCCAGGTGGCCGGCCCACCGCATCAGCGTGGCACGATCGATGTGGATGCCGTCTCGCTGGTGGCGGGACCGCTGCCACCACGGCAGCCCGTGGGCGACCGCAAGGGCGAGCAAGGCAAAGGGCAGCAGCAGCGCACCGCTGACCTTGGTGATGGCGGCCAGGCCGGCCAGGCCACCCAGGGCTGCCGAGCGTAGCCGCGTTGGTCCCGCCATGACGCTTTGTGCTCCCAGCACGAGCCCCCAGGTGCACAGGCAGATCACCAGATTGTCGTTATTGATGGATGCCGAGAGATAGAGGAACATGGGGTTGAAGGCGGCCAGGGCCGCTCCCCCCAGGGCCAGCGCCGGGTGGGCCGGGAAGAGCAGGCGCCCAAGCCGCAGCATTCCGCAGATCGAGAGCGCGCCGAGAACGATCGAGTAGCCTCTCAGGACGTGCACGGCCAGGGGGACTCCTCGCCAGGGCCAGTTCTCCTCGGCGGTGTGCACCAGGATGTTGCGGTTCTCCTGTGCCACGCTCACGCCGATCTGGCTGTACGGGTTGCGGTACAGGCTCGCCGCTCCAGGGCTCGTATCGATGCGGGAGATGATCAGCGCGCCCAGCGCATAGTACAGGGGCGGCTGGCTGCCTTCCTGTTCGTAGATCGTCTTGACGCCCTCGATCTGGACGGGCAGCCCGTGACCCTGCGCGAGATGCTCGATGAACCCATAGTGGGCGAGCTCGTCCATGCTTTCCAGCATCGGGTTCACAATGCTGTACATAACCCCGAGCAGGGCAAAGAGGCCCACGAGCACGTAACGCCCCCCCCAAAAAAGGCGAACTCCGCTCGAGTGATCCCTCACAGTGCTTTCTGACGTCATGCTCGCCTCATCCGATTGCCTCTGTGCATACGCCGCGCCCTCGGAGCATCCCGCCTGTGGATGCAGTCGCGGCGGACTAGGGAGCCTGTATGCCGCGGATCGCCACAGGTACCTCGAGCTGACCCCCTGCAAGCGTCGCACCTTGAGAATCCGACGCGGGCAAGCGCCCCTGAGTCTCCAGCAGGTACCAGCCCAGCGCCAGGCGGTAGGTTCCGGACGGCGTGTCCGCCGGTATCCCAATTCGGTGGATATCCGTCACCGTATCGCCCCTGCGCCATAGGTCCGTCGGATAGCGGCCCTCGGCCGGAGGACCATCGGCCTGTGCGATGGTTCGCCCCAGGCCATCAACCAGGTGGACAAAGACCGTATAGTCCTCGGCGAGGGCCTCCCGGCAGTGCCAGGTGAGCGTGATCTCGGCCGTGCCCGGCCGAAGGCTGCTCACCCCGGCGATCTCTCGCAGTTCGATCGCTCCGCCGTAGCTGGCCAGCAGGGTGCCAGGGATACGCGCTCTGGAATTCGGCACCGGTGGAACCGCGATACGCCCGAATACCGCCGCCGTCTGCGCCCGTATCTCCTCGGGCGCCGTGATCGGGAGGTAGACTCCGCTCTCTAGATCATATACGTCGACCTTGATCTGTATCTGGTTGGGCGCCGGCAAATCAGAGCCCAGGACGAATCTGTGCCGGTCCTCGATGATCTCGCCGGGCTGCCACTGTGATGTGGGATAGCTCCCACGGCCGGGGTAGTTGTCGATCCCTCCGTAGAAGCGACGATTGGCATCCAGCGCCTGCACGGACACGGTGAAATCCGCGCTGATGGGGGCGAGGCAGCGCCAGTACAACAGGACCTCGGTCTCCGCGCCGGGCTGGGGCGTTCCATCTGCGATAGCG
>JAAYAW010000014.1 GCA_012719135.1 Chloroflexota bacterium | reverse complement strand
CCCCTCGGGAGCAGTTGGCGGAGATCCTGGAATGCTACGATCTGGCGCCTCTATTGCGCCCGTATACGCGATGCGCGCACTGCAACGGTGTGCTGGTGCGCGTGCCAAAGGAACAAGTGGCGGAAGAGGTTCCTCCCTCAGTGGCGAGGCGAGTGGAGTTCTTTGCGCGATGCCCGGGGTGCGGCCACGTCTATTGGCCCGGCTCTCACCAGCGACGCTCTGAGGCTCTTTTCGGACTCATAGTCGGGTACGAAGCGGGGAGCGGTCGGGAATAGCCCAGAGAAGAGATGGACGCGGGAGCACGGGGAGAGGGCCGCGTTGGGTACGGCTAGCGCGCGCGGTATCTCATCCCATCGTCAGCGCCGAGGTGCTCCTCCAGGATGTCCCGCAATCTGTCCTGGGCGCTCTTGAGCAGCCAACCCATCGTGGCCTCACTCACGCCCTCCGCCTCGGCGATATCGGCCAGGTCGTGCCCCTGAGAATAGGCACGGATCGCGCGCTGGGAGATCAGGGGCAGCGCCCCAATCGCGTCGGCAAGGATGACGCGCAAGTCCAGCCCGCGGCCCAGCTCCTGCTGCAACGGACCCGGCAGGCTTCCCAGCAGTTGCCCGTATACACGCTCAGCCGCATCGGGATCATCGCCCGAGCCGTAGAGGAGATTATCGGCACCCACACGCTCAGGCGTCCGTCCCGCGCCCTTGCGGACGCCGTTCAGCCGCCGGTAAGCGCGGTTCTCACCGACGCGGCCATAAGGCTCGTAACTGAGATCCGCGCCGGAGAGGCCATAGCTGGGCCGAAAACGCCGGCGCGCCCGCTCCCGAGCGAGCTCGGACTGTGCCCACGCCGGCCAGCGATCGGTCCCCAGTGGCAGCCCATGAGCGCCAGCACAGGCCGCACAGACAAAGGCGGTCGGTTGGGTCAGGGCCTTGCCACACACACAGCACTTGTACATAATACCCCGGATAGTCTGGAGAATGGGCCCGATTAGCCATCGGACCTTTTTCATGATCGGCCAATCGCACGGATACGTCAACTGGGGAAACCGTGCCCCTTGGCCGCAACTGGGCGCGAGTTCGCGGGTTATCAGACGTGCGATACACCCGCGCGGCGGCAAGACAGGAGGCCAGGATGGACGAACACCGCATCACCGTTATGACCGACAGCACTTGCGACATCCCGCCGGAACTGGCCAGAGAGCTTGGCATCCGGGTCGTTCCTCTGTACGTGTTATTCGGTGATGAACATCTGCGCGACGGCATCGACGTCGACAGCGATGGCTTTTATGCCAGGCTATCGGCCGATCCGGAACATCCCAAGAGCTCACAGCCCACGCCGGCCGATTTCCAGTCGGTAATTGAGGCCAGTGGCTCCAGCGAAGTGGTGTGCATCCACATCTCCAACCGCCTTAGCGGCACCATCGCATCGGCCACGGCGGCGCAGGAACTCGTCAGCGCCTCGACACGCGTGCACGTGGTCGACTCGATGTCCGTTTCCATGGGTCTGGGCCTTCAAGTGCTCGCAGCGGCGAGAGCGCGCAATGCGGGAGGCTCGGTGGAAGAGATCATCGCGGCGGCCGAGCGGGCCCGCAACACGCTTCAGGTCGTCTTTACCGTGGACACGCTCGAGTATCTGCATCGCGGGGGACGAATCGGAGCCGCCGCCAAACTGCTCGGGACGGCGCTGCAACTCAAGCCGGTCCTCGCAATCCCGACCGCATCGGGGCAGATCGAGGCCGTCGAGCGGGTGCGCTCGCGCAGGCGGTCGCTGGCCCGCCTCGTCGAATACTCGCTGGAGCAGATCGACACCAGTCGCCCGATTCGAGCGGCCGTGATGCAGGGCGTTTGCCCGGATGATGCCCACTGGGTTCTGGGCGAACTCACGGCACGGGCCGACGTAGCCGAAGCGATCTACACCAACGTAACGCCGGTAGTGGGCACCCACGGCGGCCCGGGAGTGCTCGGAATCGCGCTCTGCCACGCCTAGCGCACCCGTTATGCACGCTCAGCCCCCCGCGGCGATCGTCCGCGGGGGGCTTTGGCTGCCGCGTCCTTGACCGGCCTCCCCCTATCAGGCCATACTCTGCGGGCATCACGACGCCGCGGGAGGAACGCATGCGTCTCTGCCTGGTTCGTCATATAGTCATAATCGTGCTGGCCGCAGGCATCGTCACGGGCTGCCGGCTGACGGGACCTGCCTCGATGGATCGCGGATCGGCCACCGGGCTCGCAGAGCCGGAGCCCGGGCCCTCAGCGTCGCTTCCCACCATCGCCCCGCCTGTGACGTCGGTTCCGCCGTCGCCCACCGGGACGCCCCCCGGCCCCTTGGCGCTTCCATCGCCCCGCCCTACCCGCCAGACGAGCGGTGTGGATAGCGCCTGGGCGAGCATCGGGGCAAGCAACCGGGTGAACGCCCTCGTCACCTCGGTGGATGGCTCTCTGTGGGCGGCGACGGCGGTTGGGATCACCCGTTGGGATACGACGCACGGAGACACGCAGAGCTTCGGGAGCCCCTCCGGGCTCGCCAGCCAGCACGTATCCGCCCTTCTCGTCTCATCGGATGGCGCCCTCTGGGCCGGAACCGATGCCGGGCTATCCCGATACGACGGGGCTTCATGGGTCACATATACGCGTGATTCGGGCTTGCCTGCGGACATCGTCACGCTGCTCGCACAGGGGAGCGACGGCACGCTCTGGTGCGGCACCGTGGGTGGGCTCGCAAGGTGGAGGGATGACCGTTGGGAAGCGGTTTGGGAGCCACAGCCGGAAAGAGAGACCGTCTTTGCCGACGTGCTCGAATCCCGCAATGGCGACGTATGGTTCGCCATCGTGGGCGCAGGAATCCTGCGAGCCGATGCAGCGGGCCGCGTCAGCGCAGTGGAGAACAGCCCAGAGAACGTTACCGCTATGGCTGAGGACGCAGCAGGGAGCATTTGGGCCGCCGACCGTGATGGCACGCTCTGGCAATACGATGGCTCCTGGGCAGCCAGCGCCACGCCCGAACTCGGCGCTCCGGTAGTCAGCCTGGAGGTCAGCTCGGAGGGCGATCTGTGGGTTGCCTCGGCCAACGCGATCGCCCGGTTGCGGCAAGGCCAGTGGACACTATACACGGCAAGCGACGGACCTGCCGTGGCGCCTTACAACGACCTGACCGTGGGATACGATGGCCATGTATACTGCGCGGGCGCCGGTGGGCTGGCGCGTCACGCTGGAGCCGGCTGGGAAAACCTCTGGCCGGACGCTTCCCAGCCCGGGGCGGAGGTCTATCGACTGCTGGCCGATCAGACCATGGGGCTGTTCGCCGCCACATCGCAGGGCATCGTGCAGGTGGCCGAGGGACAACGGGCCACGTACCGCTCTCCTTTGCCGGAGACCGACGGCATCACCAGCCTCGTGGAGGCGCCGGACGGCTCCATCTGGCTGCGGCGCCGGGATGGTGCCGTGCTGCGCCACTGGGGGGGCGCCTGGAGCGTGGTCGCTGACGAGGCGACTCACGCCGTCTCGGGAGGCATAGAGCGGCTCTTTGCCCCGGGCGATGCCACGATCTGGGCCAGCGGAAAAGGCGCTACGATGCAGCTCGACCCCACCTCCGGTGCGGTGCTGTACGAGAGCCGCTGCCTGGCGGAAGCACAGCAACGACCACTCGGCCTGGCGACGGATGGCTCCGTGTGGCTCGGATCAGCGCGGGGGCTCACCATCGTCAGCCCGGAAGGCGATTGGCTCCAGCTCACGGAACCGGAGGCCCTCCCGCCGGCCGATCCGGCCACCTTGATGCAGAGCACCGACGGCCTCCTGTGGCTGGGGACGGCGGAGGGCTTGTACACCTCAGGCTGGAGCGAAGGCCAGCCAAGCTGGCGGCGAGTGAGCGGCTTGCGGGCCCAGTCGGTTCGCGCCGTGGAGGAAGGCGGCGACGGGAGATACTGGGTGGCCTTCCCCACTGGCCTGGCAGAGCTCTCCGAAGGCACATGGCAAGTGCACACGGTCGCAGACGGCCTCCCTGGGAACGACGTGCGAGCGCTCCTCGTCACGAGCAGCGGCGAGTTGTGGGTTGGCACGGCGGCGGGCCTCGCACGCCTGAACGGAGATACGTGGGAGCGCCTAGGCACCGGCGAGGACCTTCCGGATCAGCGTGTGACCGCTCTGGCCGAGGCCCTGGATGGCGGCATCTGGGTGGGCACTGAGGGCGGTCTGGCGCGCTACGGTAGCGATGCGTGGACAACCGTCGCGGCAGACCCGATCCGAGCCGCCTCCGCTGCCCGTGACGGTTCGCTCTGGTTCGGCACGGATAGCGGCGTACGCCGCTACGATGCCTATGGCGGCTATGAACTGGATGACGGAGACCTCTCTGAAGGCACCATAGACGCGCTACTGGCCGACGCGGGCGGCACCCTGTGGGCAGCCACACCCGACGGCATGGCCCGGATGCAGGAAGGATACTGGATCACGCCGGAGGGGTGCGGCCCCGGCGCAGGACAGACGCTCTCCATGATCCGCGACAGCCAGGGTGCGCTGTGGGTGCTCACCGACCTGGGAGTGTACCGGCATGCAGCCGGCCGCTGGGCGCGGTTGGCGGGCGCTGCCGAGCAGGCTCCAGGATCCGCAAGGGAGTTGCTCGTCGCGGGGCCCGGCCTCGTTTGGCATCTCACCGAGCAAGCCCTCGCCGCCTACGATAGCGCCTCATGGACCTCGGTCGATCTGGGCGCTGCTCAGGGAGCCTCCCTCTTGCGTCTGGCCCGCGAAGAATCCGGATCGCTCTGGCTCGCCACGGATCGAGGCCTGTACTTCAAGTCCGGCGAGGCCTGGCAAGCCGTCCCGGACCTAGCGGATCAATCTATCGATCACCTATTGGTCCTCGCCGATGGGGAGATCTGGGCGGCGTCGGATACCGTGATCGCGCACCGGACAGGCACGGGTTGGCAGCTCTCTGTCGCGGGTGACGAACTGCCTCAGGCTCCCATCTCCTGCCTCTACCCCGCGTCCGACGGCACACTCTGGGCAGGCACGGCCGGTGCAGGGCTGCTGCACCACAACGAAAAGGGCTGGTCACTGTACAATAGCCTGCACGGGCTGGCCCACGACGACGTGCTCCAGATCCTGGAAGATCGGGATGGCGCCCTCTGGATTCTGACGTCACACGGAATCTCGCGCTACACGCCCGCGCCGTAAGGAGGCTCGCCCATGACAGATGGCCCTGGGACGCCGGTGAATGCCTCGGCGGATGCCTGGCTGCGCTGGGCCATCCAACTCCAGGCGCTGGCTCAGGACGGCATGGCCTACACGGAGAACGCCTATGACCGCGAACGGTACGCCGCCATCCGGCGCATCGCCGCTGAGATGATGGCCACGGCATCGCCCTGGCCGCCGGAACGCATCGAAGCGCTCTTTGCCGGGCAGGCGGGCTATGCGACCCCCAAGGTGGACGTGCGGGGCGCGGTGTTCCAGGGTGGCCGCATCCTCCTCGTGCAGGAGCACACCGATGGCCTCTGGACGCTCCCGGGGGGCTGGGCAGATCCGGGAGACACGCCCTCCGTCGCAGTCGAGCGAGAGATCCACGAGGAATCCGGATACACAGCCCGCGCCACGCGGTTGCTGGCCGTCTACGATCGCGCTACGCAGGGGCATCAGCCGCCGCACCCCTTTAGCATCTACAAGATCTGCTTCCTGTGCGACCTGACCGGGGGACAACCGGCCACGAGCATCGAGACAGACGCCGTGGGCTTTTTCGACATCGGAGCGCTGCCGCCGCTATCACTGCCGCGGGTCACAGCCCGCCAGATCGAACGCTTTGCCTACCTGGCTGTACATCCGGAAATAGCGCCGGATTTCGACTGACCATCGCCACTGCCAAACGAAGGAGGTCCGATGGATAGCGACCGGAACGTTGTGGACCGCGTGATCAAGGGACGGAGGAGCATCCGCGCCTTTGAGGATCGCGCCGTCAGCCGCGCCGAGATCGAGGATCTCCTGGAGATAGCGCGCTGGGCCCCCTCGGGCAGCAACAGCCAGCCCTGGAGAGTCACGGTGGCGGCCGGCGAGCCGGCCGAACGTCTGCGTGCCGCACTGCTCGAGGCCGCCGACGGCCACACTTTCACCGCCCAGCAAGCGGAAGGCTATCGAAACCGAATCGCCTCCGGCCCCATGGCCTGGATGCTCGATCAGATCGACGAGCCCGTGGATCGCTACCTGACGAGGGGCAGCATGTCGTTCTACGGCGCCCCGGTAGCCCTGGTGGTAAGCTACCCCGGCACGGCCGGGTCAACGACACCGGCAGGCATACCGGCCTTTGTAACGACTCTGATGCTGGCGGCAGAGGCGCGGGGGCTCGGCACGATCTGGCTGGGCTGGCCACTTGGACAGCCGCAGATCGTGAGGTCGGCGCTAGGCATCGGTGAAGACGAGCAACTGGGTGCGTTCGTCGCCTTGGGGTATCCCGATCGGCAGGCCCCAGTGAACCGGGCGAGAGCCCCGCGCCAGGCGCCTTCGACTTTTAGCCGGTGGATCGGCTGGAATGAGGGCGCTGTGTAACCACGGTTACGGCACGCTCGAGCCCCCTGGGGTAAAGTGCTAATAGTCTCGTATCCTACGGAGGTCCCATGCAGATAGTGCAAACCAACAACGCGCCGGAGAGCGCCAACCCCCATGGTGTGCGATCGCAGGTTCTGCTCAACACCGACGAGGTTCAGGTGGTAATGATCACCATCCAGCCCGGCGACGCGATGAAGCTGCACACGACGCCGGTAGACGTCTTCTTCTATGGCCTGGAGGGCACGGGCATGGTCGAGATCGGCGACGAACAGGGCGAGATGACGGTCGATACGCTGGTGAACAGTCCTAAGGATATTCCGCATCGCCTCTGGAATGAGGGGAGCGTACCGTTTCGCTTCCTGGTGGTCAAAACGCCACACCCGCGCCGCGCTCAGGGCCAGTAATGAGCCAGCCATGGATTCCGGCGGTCCTTCGCGCGCTGCACAGTCTGGCCAGCGTGATCTGGGTGGGCGGCATACTGACCATGGCCCTCTCTATACTCCCCGCCGCCCGGCGCTCGCTGGGCCGCAGTTCTGAGACGCAGGGACTCATCCAGGCCATACAGGACCGGATGGCCCTAATCGCGGCATTCTGCGCGGCGATCGCAGTAGCCACCGGGCTGCTGCTGGGCAGAAACGCGATATACGGAGGATGCCCGATCAGCAGCGGCTACCAGACGCTGCTATCCATCAAGGTGGTTCTGGTGGGCGTGATGATCGTTGTGGCGCTCATCCAGATCCGTTTGGCGCCGGCTTCTCACGCCAGGGAGAAAGGCGGCCTCCTGCTGCTCAACAGCTTCCTGGGTGTGGTGGTGGTGATCCTGAGCAGCGTGGCGGCCACGCTTTCGCGCTGCGTCTGAGGCCCGTCTTTTACAGATAGAGGAGGACAACATGCAGGCACGATCGATCTCCGAGCGTGTGGACTATGTCGGCGCCATCGATTGGGATCGGCGCCTGTTTGACTCGCTGATACCCCTGCCCGACGGCACGAGCTACAACGCCTACGTGATCCGGGGAGACAGCAAGGTCGCGCTCCTGGATACTGTGGACCCGGCGATGGCGCACATCCTGATGGCTCAGCTCGACGGCGTTCCCACGGTCGACTATGTGGTGGCGCACCACGCCGAGCAGGATCACTCGGGGATGATCCCGGCCGTGCTGGCACGCTATCCAAAAGCCCGCGTCCTGTGCACTCCGCAGGGCAAGACGCTCCTGGCAGCGCACCTCGGCATACCGGACGAGCGCTTCCAGACCGTCGCCGACGGAGAATCCGTCGCGTTGGGCGGCCGGACGCTTCGCTTTATCCACACCCCCTGGGTGCACTGGCCAGAGACCATGGTGAGCTATCTGGAGGAGGAGCGCATCCTCTTTAGCTGTGACTGGTTCGGCTCGCACCTGGCCACCAGCCAGATCTTTGTCACGGACGAGGCCCGCGTGTATGAGGCGGCCAAGCGTTACTATGCCGAGATCATGATGCCCTTCCGGAAGATCATCCAGCGCAATATGGCCAAGATCGCAGAGCTGGAGATAGAGATGATCGCCCCAAGCCACGGGCCGGTCTATCGCCGCCCCGCGCTGATTCTGGACGCGTATCGTGAGTGGGTCGCCGACACGCCGGGCAACCGGATTGTGGTGCCGTACGTCTCGATGCATGGCAGCACGCGCCTGATGGTCGAGCGACTGGTGGCCCGGCTCAGCGCAGGCGGCGCGCCGGTGGACCAGTTCGATCTCTCCGTCGCCGATATCGGCAAGCTGGCGATCGCCCTGGTGGATGCGGCTTCGCTCGTGATCGGGACGCCGACCTTCCATCGGGGCCCCCACCCGACGGTCTACAACGTCACGCATCTGGCCAACGCGCTCAGACCTCGGGTGGCCTATGCCTCAATCATCGGCTCCTACGGCTGGGCGACTCGGGCCGTCGAGGAACTGGCGGGGCTGATCCCTGACCTCAAGGTGGAGATCCTTCCGCCCGTGCTGGCCGTGGGGCATCCGAGCGAGGAGAGTCTACGCGAGGTCGATGCCCTGGCCGATGTGCTTCTGGAGCGCCACCGGCAGGCCGGTCTGCTCTAGAGACCTCAGCCCTAAGGAAATGGAGCCAGCGCTGTGCGCTGGCTCCATACATTATTCAGGAACGGGGCTGCCTGTTCAGCTCGCGCCCATCTGCCCGATGGCCCACTCGATCGCCAGGGGCACCTGCATGTCCCAGGTGGCATAGCTATGGTCGCCCTCATGCTCGACCCACAGGTGCGGCACACGGCGTTCTGTCAGGTGCTGGTGAAACGCGAGATTGGTGTCGTACAGGTGGTCCTGCCGGCCACAGGAGATGCGCAAGGCCGGCGCCTGCTCAAGCCCCGCGGACAGGGAGAAGAGATCGTTGCACTCCCGCACGAGCGCACGGCCGAGCATGCCCACATCGTCATCCTCATGCCGGCCCGTCATGTCGTGGCCAAAGTACGTAGATCCCGAGATCGAAGCCGCCACCCCGAATAGATCGGCATGGTCCAGGGCGAGCAAGAGCGCCCCGTAGCCTCCCATGCTCAACCCCACGCATGCCCGCGAGCGGCGCTCATGGAGTACCGGAAAGACTTGCTCGACGTACTCCCGAACCTCGCTCGCGACATAGTCTTCGTAGGCCAGCCCTCCGGAACGAGGGTCGTTGGCATAGAAGGAACGATCTGCATCCGGCATGACCACCAGTGGTTGGCCGCGCCCCTCCAGAAGCCGCTCCAGCCGGTGAAAACGCATCCATGTAGAGGAGTCGCCCCCTAAACCGTGCAGCAGGTAAATGGTGGCGTAGGGCGGAGCCCCATCGGGAACCCACACACGCATGGTGGTGTCCTTGCCTATCTGGCGGCTCTTCCATTGGATCGTATGCATGGGCATCTTCACTTCCTCCTCAGTGATCGGCCGTACGCCCGGCGGCGATGCTCTGGCCCTGAGACTGTCCCACCGGAACCACCAGCGACACGGCGCCCGGCACGAGGCGGGCCTCCAGCGGCGTGCGGCCAATGAGGTCACCATCGGCCTGAACATCGAGCACCTCGGTGGCCTCGATGCTCACCTGGCGCGACGCCTGAAAAACCTGAATGTGCCTCAGGGTTCGCGGGCGCCGCAGCAAGAGCTCGCGGGCCACGTGAACATAGTCCACCAGGTGCCGCGCGCGGAAGGCGATCACCTGCAGGGTGCCATCCGCCGGCTGGATATCCACAGGCACGCGCAACTCCTTCGCGCCAAGCGTGGGGCAGTTGGCGACCAGCACCTCGCTGGCTCGAAGCCGGTAGGCACTCCCATCCACAGTCAGCGTCACATCATGGGTGCCCACGGCCAACAGGTTCTTTGCACCGGACCAGATGTAGGCCAGCATCCCGTAGCGCCGTTTACCCGCCGAATCGGTATCCCGAATAATGCCGGCGCTGAGCCCGATGCTCAGGTTCATAAAGGCGAAGGAGCCGGCAGCCTCGATGGCGTCCAGACGCATGAGATCGTGCTGGCCCTTGATCAGGGCAAGAGCCGCCTCCATGCGCGCGGGTATGCCGGTATCGCGAGCCAGCACATTGGCGGTGCCCTCAGGCAGGATCGCCAGCGGGACGCTCGCCCCCACCAGACACCCGGCTACCGATCGCACCGTCCCATCGCCGCCGGCCGCGACGATCACGTCTGCGCCCGCCTCGACCTCCCGCCGGATCAGGGCATGGAGATCCAGGCCCGGAGACAGGCACACCAGCCGATAGGTCCAGGGGGGCCCCAGCTGCGCTGCCAGCATCCGCCGGATCTGTGCGATACGGGCATTCCCGGCCAGAGGATTGGCGACCACAAGCGCGTGAGGCATGGTTACCCCTTCCGTCAGCGACCGCCGAAACGCCGGCGCGATCTGGCGATCCGCCTCATGATACGCATTATAGCGACGGCAGAGCCCACCTCAAGCCTATACCACGGCCATCGGGCACGGATCGCGCCGGGAGGGCCTTTACCCTGCCACTAATGAACGATATACTCCGAAAACAGCTGAAAGCACGTCAGCGCGAGCACCCGCTGGAGGTAGACCGATGCGAATTGAGAGCCGTATAGAGGAGCTTGGACTGGTACTGCCCGAGCCTATCCAGCTGCCCGAGGGCATGCGCCTGCCCTTCCATTGGGTTCGAGTCCGCGGCAACCGCGCCTATATCTCCGGCCACGGGCCCTTGCTGCCCGACGGGACGCCCTCAGGGCCCTACGGCAAGGTCGGCGGAGAAGTGACGGTGGAGGAGGCCTACCAATCCGCGCGGCTTACCGCGCTCTCTATTCTCGCGAGCCTCAAGCGCGAGCTGGGGGATCTGGATCGCGTCGTTGCGTGGCTGCGGGTGTTCGGCATGGTGAACACCGTCCCCGGCTTCTCCAGTCAACCGGCCGTCATCAACGGCTTTAGCGACCTGATCATCACGCTGTACGGGCCTGAGGCGGGCCAGCATGCCCGTTCCGCGGTAGGCATGGCGGATCTCCCGATGGGCCTGCCGGTGGAGATCGAGGCCGAGGTGGAGATCTCGCTTTAGCCTTTGGCCCACCACTCAGCGCACGTGCCCAGCATTCACCAGGCTCGCCGGCCCCTGCTCTCCGCTGCAGACCCAGTAGCGGGGCGACTCGTGATCGCCCCAGCAGAGCGCATGGTGCTCGCCGGAGGCGTCCAGTGCGTGGATCATCACAAAGGACAACCGGTCGGCTGCGAGGTGCTCCAGATCGCGCACAGCCTCACGGCAGGCATCGCTCAGGCTGAGGCCGAGCTTGAGGTACAGCACAACCGAACGCGCAGTGCCCGCCCGAATGGTCAGCTCCCCCTGCCCGATGCAGGCGGCAGCGCCATAGCGATCGTCAACGTAACACCCGGCGCCGACGATGGGCGAATCGCCCAGCCGGCCCGGATACTTGAGGGCCCAGCCGCTCGTGCTCACGCCGGCCGCCATATGGCCTCGCCCGTCGCGCGCGAGGAAAACCGTTGTCCCGTGAGTGTGGACGGGGTCGGCCGCGCGCCAGGCCAGCGGAGCGAGCGCATCCGGCGGCCAGGCCCTCGCCTCATCACCGGGGATCGCCGAGGCGCGCCAGTGCTCCCAGAAGGCCGCTCCTTCCCGTGTCAGGTTTTCCGCCCTCTCCAGCCCGCACTCGGCCGCCAGACGCTCGGCGCCCTCTCCCACCAGGAGCACATGGGGCGTGCGCTCCATCACCCGGCGCGCAAGTGTGATGGGATGCAGGTATCCCCGGACGGCTCCCACTGCACCCGAGCGAAGGTGTGCCCCCTCCATGATGCAGGCATCCAACTCGACCTGACCCAGGAGATTCGGCCAACCTCCGCGGCCGACACTGTGGATCCGCGGATCGCTCTCCACCGGCCAGATGCCCCGTTCGACGGCGTCCAGTGCATCCCCCCCGGCCCGTAGAACCCGTGCCGCGTGACCAATGCCGATACCGCCGACCTCGTTGCAGATCACGATGGCCATATGACCTCCGGGACGGAAACGGGGCACGCCTGTGTTGGCGTGCCCCAAGTGCAGCTATCCGATAGGCCCGGCAGGGCTCAGATCGCGTAGGTGTGCAGGAACTCTTCAGCCATGCGGAAGGATTCGCGGGCAGCCGCCTCAGCGTCATCATTCTCGTTGAGATCCACCGTCCACCAGGAGAGCTTTTGCAGATCCTGCCGGAGGTAGAAGATATCGGTATCATAATCGATCTTGCCATGCCCGAGCGCCACATGGGTGCTGCTCTGGCTACGAGGGGAGATCGTCCCATCGGTATCGGAAAGATGGAGATGCCCGATGTACTTGTTAATGTCGCGTCCCAGAGACACGATGCCATAAGGCATTGTCTGCTTGACGCCCGGTTGCCGAGCACCCATTACGGTCATCATGTAGGCGTGGCTCATATCGAGGATGACGTGCATGTTCCTCTCGGGGAGGGACTCTAGCAGGCGCCTTACCTCGCTCGGCTTGTTGATAAAGAACCGAGGCTCAAACTCCCAGTGCAGCGCAACGCCGATCTTGAGCCCGAAGGACACGGCATGGTCCCAGTTGATGACCACTCGCTTAAAGCGCTCGGCATATTCCTCCGCCGTGAAATCCTCAGGGGGCACCCCGGTATCCACGCGCAGCACATCGGTACGGACACCAACGCACAACGCCATGGCCTTGGTGAGCTCCGCCATGTAGGTCTCCTGGTCCGTCAGTGCCACGGGGACATGGCGCAAGTCCGGAGCATAGCCGGAAACGCTCAGCCCCCGGCTCTCGATCATCTCACGCAGGGCCCGCCGCTTTTCGTCGGTGTCATAGTCGTCGTAGTGGGCATGTGGGCGATACCCGCTCAGTTCGACTCCGCCATAGCCGACCTCGGCGGCAAAATCGAGGACGCGCTCCAAACTCCAGGGATTGTCTGCATACGGCCCTCGCAGAAAGGGCCAGGTACCAAGCGATAGCTGCGGTGCCATTCTCTTCTCCTCGTGCGACACTGCTCGGAAGACGTCGAACTCACGGCGCGGGCTTGAACCCACGCCGTGAGATTGTACCGGATGCCCGCAGGGGTGGCAAGACGGGCGCCCCCGCGGCGACGCGGAACGGAAGCCGCTAGCCTCGGCCGATGTACTTTTGCTCCAGCGGCAGCACGATCGCTTCCAACATGTTTGCCTCGGGCGGCAGCGTGGCCATAAGCAGCGCCGTTCGTGCGATCACGCTGACGTCGAACATGGGCTCCTCGTCCTTGCTGTGGCCCGACTGCCTGCCCTGCGCGCGGCGCTCCACCAGCGTGTTGCCAGGGTGCAGCGCGCTGACGGCGATCCCATAGTCGCGCCCCTCCAGCGCCGCGGCCTGAGTCAATCCCCAGACGCCGAACTTGGTGGCGGTATAGGGGGCCGATTGCTCTCTGGCGCGCTGCGCCGAGATGCTCCCGATGTTGATGATCCGGCCGCCTCCGGCGGGCTTCATGATGCGAAAGGCCTCCCGGATGCACAAGAACGGCCCGGTCAGGTTCGCATTCACCACATTCTGCCAGGCCGCCAGAGGGATGTCCTCGATCCAGCCTCCGTCAAAGGCGCCGGCGCTGTTCACAAGGATATCGAGGCGGCCGTACTGGGCCAGGGCAGACCGAAAGAGAGCGGCCACCTGAGCCTCGTCAGCCACATCGGCCGGCACGGCCAGCGCGCGCCCGCCAGCCGCCCGGATCTTCTCCGCGGCCGCCTCGAGCCGTTCCGCCTTGCGCCCGGCGATCACCACGGCACAGCCCTCGCTGGCGTACAGCTCCGCGATCGCCTTGCCAATCCCGCTGCCGCCGCCCGTCACGATAGCTACCCGGCCATCCAGTTGCCCCATCGTCTCCTAATGACTCCTTATCTACTGCAAACGTCCACCCATTGTGATCCCAGACGCGCCAGACGGCCTAGGCCATGCGCGCCAACATGCTCGAAGTCACCGCATAGCGGGGCGTGGCCCCCGCTCGCCACTCGAGGAAGGCGTCAATCGCGTAATCCGCGAGGCGCCCCACTTCGTTGTTGAGCGAGCCGGCGATGTGGCTGCTGAGGTGCGCGTTCGGCAGCCGGTAGAGTGGCGAATCCGGGTCAGGTGGCTCGGGGTCGGTGACATCGAGGAGCGCGGTGAGATCATCCCGCACGGACAGGACGGTGGCCAGGTCGGCCTCGACCACCTGCGCGCCGCGGCCCGTATTGATAAAGACCGCCCCCGGGCGCATGGAGGCGAACAGATCGCGACCCAGCGTCCCGGCCAGATCCGGCAGGTTCGGCAGGTGGTTGCTCACCACAAACGCCTCCCGAAAGGCTTGCTCCAGGCTTACCCGCCGAACACCGAGCGCCGTGGCCTCCTCGTCAGTAAGGTAGGGGTCGACCACCCAGATCTCGAGCTGAAAGGGCCGGAGGCGCTCCATCAGAGCCCTGGCCACCTGACCTGCCCCGATCAACGCCACGGGAACATCATAGATCCCCGGCCCCCGGTAGCAGGCGTGCGGCGCCAGGCCGGTCTCCGGACGATAGTCGCGGACGTTACGAAAGTATCCCTTGCAAGCCAGGAGGATCTGCGCCAACGCGAACTCCGCCACGGGGATGGCGTTGGCCGCCCAGGCACTGGTGACCAGGATATGGCGCTCCAACAGGGGGCCCGCAAAGGCCTTGACGGTGCCAGCGGCATAGAACACGGCCTGCAACCGAGGCAACAATGCCAGTTCGGCATCGCCCAGCACGGGCATGCCCCACGTGGCAAAGATCACCTGCAGGTCCGCCATATCGGCGAGACGCTCCAGGTTACCCTGGTGAAGTTGCCAGGGATAGAGTTGCGTCAGCCCGGCAATGCGTTCGACGCGCTCCGCCCCGTACACATAGTCGATCTGGCTCGCCTGCCCGTACAGGCCCTGCCCGCCAAAGAACGCCGCTCTGATATCGCCCACATTCCACCTATCAGCGTCACTGGCCAAGCAGGATGGCCATGCCCCATTCGGACATGGGGATTGCGGCCACCTGCCGCTCTCCATCCTCGCAGAGTTCGACCTCGGCGCCGCTGATGATCTCACTGGCTGGCCCTCGGAAGGTTCCGCCGGGGAAGCTCAGGGTCACTCGGTCAGCCTGTTCACAGAAAACGTACACCATGGGCCGGCCCAGCGTGTAGCCCGTGCGCACGTGAACGTCCCGTGCCGCCTCGCCCTCAGGCGAAAGCACCAGCGCTGGCATCTCGATACCGGCCTCTTGCACGAGGGCAGCGATAAAGCGCTCAAAATCGGCGGCGTAGGGCGCATACTCGGACTCGCCACTCGAAGAACCGTCAAAGTATGCATCGCCCATATAGGTTCCGCAGAACACAACGCGCCCTTCGCCGGCGGGAACCGAGAGAAAGAGCGGCCCATCGGGATGAAGTCCGAACGCCTCCCCGCCCTCGCCGGAGAGTGGGGCCAGCCACTGACGAGCCGGCAGGTTCAGTGTGGCTCCGTCCAGTTGAACGGTGACGCTGTTACCGTCGAGCTTGCGCCGCCCCAGTTCCGTCACCCCCGTCAGTTCGGCAACCAGGCGCTCGCCGGGATACCGGTAGAGGCCATTCCGGCCAAAGGCGCCGCACTCTGCCTCCGTCACGAGCGTGCCGCCGCCCTCCACCCACTCGGAGAGCGCGACAGCCTGATCCTCATCGATCACCAGGGCCCGCGGCATGAACAGGATGTCGACATCTTCGAGGCTATCCAGATGCTCCTCCTCGATGATGGTGTACGGGATCTGGTTGCGCAAGAGAGCACGCGTATAGCCCAGGATGGCGTTCTGCGGCAGCCCTGAATCGCCTTCCTGATTCCAGTGCAGGTAGTAGCTCTGGGGGCTAAAGTACACGCCTACAGCCGGCGTGTGAGGCATGTAGGAGGCCAACTCCTCCTTGTAGGCGCTCATGAGGTCGGACGTCTTGCGCATCGCGGCCAGGCGGGGTTCGGCCAAACCGTCCGCCCCCGCCAGCCCAAAGCCCGACGACTCGGAGCCAAAGACCTCATCGCGCCAGCACCAGAAGAGGATCGTGTCCGCTCCACTGGACACGCCGGTCCACACCCAACGCTGCTGGTTCTCCGGCCGGACCGGATCATGCGACTGGAAGCCATTGGCCGCTCGCCCGCCCTGAAGCTCGCTCAACCAGACGCGCTTGCCGCGCGCCGCGGAGCGAACGCACTCGATGCGCATCGCGAGATCGGCATCGGAAAAGTGAAACCAGGTGGGAAAACTGGAGCAGCCAATGCCATCCATCTCATCGGCAAAGTCCCAGTCGTTGCCGCGGTTGAGAGAGGTCTCCGGGAAACGCACGCCATACAGAACTGTCGGCGCGCCGCCATGGACCGTCACCGGATGGTCGGGATCCAGATCCTTGACCACGTCGTACCGCGCGAGCCCCAGCTCTGTCGCGCGCCAGGTCAGAAAGTGCTGCCAGGCCATGGTCGTGGTGTACGGGCTGCGCGGAAACTTGCCCGGGAGCACCTGTTCCCAAAGGGTATACCGGGTATCCCACGCCGCGTTGAGGCCCTCCAGCCCGCCGTAGACCGCGTCCAGCCAGGTGTGGTACCGGTTCACGGTATAGGGACAGTGGCAGACCTGCCCATCGGCGTTCACATTCCAGCGCAGTTCATTCCACGCGTCCCAACCCACCAGGTTCGGAGCAGAACGGTACCGGGTGACCACCTGTTCGAGGAACCCGGCCATCCGCTCCCACACGCCCGGATGGTCCGTGCACCCACCGGGAGTCAACCCGAAATGTCCCTCCCCTCGGTTGGAAGAGATCACTACGTGCCCCATGTGATCGACCATCTCGCTGCCAGGCACCTGCTTGTGGATCCAATAGGGCTGCAACTCGGCGATGGTGCTCAGAACAACGCCGAGGCCAGCCTCATCTGCGAGGGCGATCAGTTCGTCATAATCGTCAAACCGAAAGTCATCTGGCGAAGGCTCGCACCAGCCCCACAGGACCCACAACTGCACCGTATTCAGGCCTGCATCGGCCATGCGGGCCATATCATCCCGCCAAAAGCGGCGGTTGGGAAAGGGCGCGCGATAGTACTGTGCTCCCAGACGGATCATCTCTTCACCTCTTCCTGACGTGTAGACACCCTCTGCCGTCATTGTAGCCCGTGGCGCACCGGGTTGCCAGCCGTTGTGCCACCCCGCTAGAGCGAACGCTCGATATGCAGCGGCTGTATTTTCGCCGCGGCGGTGACGTACGGCTCGCGACGCACAACCCGCAGTGTGCGCACCCGTTCCCAGTGACTCGCCATCATGCGCGTGCCGGCATCCGTTGCGAGTTCGCGCAGGGCGGTGGCCACCACCGCGGCCTCATCCAGAGCGCCCACGCGCGGGCTCACCACCAGGAGTACTCGGCTCACCCCGCCGGACTGGTGTTCCACCAGCTGATAATCTCCAGGGGCACCACCGAAGCGTCGAGGCAGCTCCTCCTCTACCAGATGCAGCAGGGCTGAGGCCGTAAAGTGCATGCCCTCGGTGGTCAGTTTCTCATAGCTCCGGATGGTGTGAAGATGCGTGCTCAACCCCAGCTGCCCCAGCAGGCAGCCGCAATCGCGCTGTTCTACCCCACCATAGTCTCCCGTTTCCACGTTCAGCATGATTTTGGGCAGCGTCGCGATGAGCGTCGTCAGATGCCAGGCCAGAAGGCCATCGCCAGCGTGCGTACCTCGGGGCGGCCGCTGGATCAGGGCCAGCTTGTCCGACAGCAGATGAACGTCATCGACATGCTCCGGCGCCCCGCATGAGAGGCCGATGCGCCCCAGCTCGGACATGGAGTAGTGCGTTACTGCGCGGGCGCCCGCGGCATGAATGACCTCAGCCCGGGCCTCTGTATAGGGCTCACCGCCCAGGCGAAAGAGGGTTCCAGTGATATCCACTCCCAGCTGCTCGGCAGCCTGGCACACACGCACGGCGGAACTCCCGGTCATCGAGATCAAGGCGGGGTGACCGGCCGCTGCCTGGCTCGCCAACCAGCGCGCGACCTGGCCCGCGTCATCGGCCGGCACGTACCGCGGCATGGCGATATCCGCGCCCCAAGCGCGCGCCGCGCCCACCGCCAAACGCGTCAGGACCGCATGCCCATCCAGGTGGCGCGGATCCACCTGCGAGAACCACCGCGCGACCGGCCGGCGCGCCATGGCTTGCCGCATGGCATCCTTGATGCCGGCGCTGCCTGGTAGAATCGGGCGCCACTGAGCAAAAGGCATGCCCTCCGCCGATACGGCCCGCTCGTACAAGAGGTTGTAGGCCGCCTCGTAGCGCAGGCTGGCAGGGTCGATTCGCAACCGCCGGCGGTAACCCCCGGACCCGCCGCTGGCAAAGGTCATAGCCCCTTCGAGAATCGGGCTGTCGAATGCGGCGCTGCTCACAGGCAGGCTGAGGCCCGGTCGCTCGATCGGCGCCCTGCCCTTGAACTCATCCAGGGTGATGTGGATCCCCTCGTCGTACAACCGGTCCAGAGTGCTCTCAACCCCACGTTGGCGTACCAGGGCCTCCACATCCTGGTACGCAATCTGCGCGTGCCTCAGCAGGGCGAGATACGGGCTGGGGGCATATCCGTACACGGCTTGCCTCAGCACCCGCAGAAAGCCCTCCTCTCTCTGCGAAAGCTGCTGCCGGATACGCGCCTCGGCCTGCTCGAAACAGAGAGGCTCTCGCACGTAGGGCTTTAGTTCCTTGATAAAGGCCAGGCCCGCGCACACATCTCGGAGCATGTTTCCTCCCTGCCAAGCCGCACGCCGGCCGGCTATCAACCGCCATGCAGACCGGCGCATCTGCCCCGGCTGCCCAGCATCGCAGGCATGCGCTGCCGCGATCGCTCGTCCCCTCCATCCCCTGGGAAGCTCTATCCGATCTGCTGGCTCCGGGAGGAAGCACGCACGACCGGTAGCCCCGGACACAGGTAAAACGCGGGCACGCCTACAGGCTCCGACAGGCCTCCAGAGCGAGCTGCAACACGTGGGCGCGCGCATCATGGCGCCCCTTCCAATCGCGCGTATCCCAATCCAGGCCGCTCACATCATCGCCCGCGTACAGCAACTGCCCGAGCACAATCCCGCGGAACTGCGCGACGGCAAAGAGCGCGGACGCCTCCATCTCCACGCAGAGGCAACCCTCCTCCCTGCGCAGGCGGACCTTGGCGGGCGTCTCCCGGTAGAAGGCGTCCGTCGTCCAAGCGGTGGCGCGCAGATAGGGAATGGAACGCCGCTCCAGAACACCCTCCAGCGCGCCAATGGCAGCCGGGTGCGCCGCAGCGCGCCGACTCGGCGGAAGGTAGTGATACGACGTGCCTTCGTCGCGGACGGCATCGGCAAGAACCAGCAGATGTCCCACGGCGATCTCTCTATCCAGGACGCCTCCACCGCCGCACACGATGACCTTGCGTGCCCCGCACGCGATGGCCTCGTCCAGGACTGCCGCCGAGAAGGGGGCTCCCACACCGGGCTGCACCAGCGCGATGGGACAGCCCTCCTGATCGATGGTATAGACGGGGTTGGGCCCCACCTCGGAGCCGAAAACCGCCAGGGGACGTGCCAGGCCGCTCTCTACCAGCGAACGGATCTGTTCGGCGAAGAAACACATCACCAGCCGTTCTGGAAACAGCGCGGTGCTCTCCATCACACTCCGCGGCTCGATGACCGCGGGAGATGGATCGTACTCCAATAACGGAAGATCGCGCACTTCCAGCTCATTCACGGCACTCCCCCTCCTCGGATTCGAATCACTGAATCGCCACAACTCGCCGGTACGGTCCATCATAGCCGCTCCCGACGGCTCTCTCAAGAACCACCTGATCCTCGCACAACCTTGACGGTTTCTTCACAACCGCGTGCGAGACTGTTATGCACGTATTGGCGCTGCCGCATTGACACGCCCAGCCTGGGATTCTAGGATTCTACCAGCGAGTGGCATAACCCTCCCTGAGGACGAAGGATGAACGAACGTATTCTGGTGGTGGACGACGAACCGGAGATCGTGCGCGTGCTGCAGGGGTACCTGGAGCAGTCGGGCTACGCTGTCATCACGGCCTATGGCGGGCAGGAGGCCCTGCGCCGCGCCAGGCAGGAGGCGCCCGATCTCGTTCTGCTGGACGTGATGCTCCCGGGCATGGATGGCATTGCCGTATGCCGCAAGTTGCGAGAGTCATCCAGCGTGCCGATCATCATGGTGACGGCCCGCGTCGAGGAGACAGACCGGGTGCTGGGGCTTGAGCTGGGAGCCGATGATTATGTCACCAAGCCCTTTTCTCCGCGAGAGGTGGTTGCCCGTGTGCGAGCGGTGCTCCGCCGCACAAGAGGTGAGTATCCTGCAGGGGCAGAGATCCTCGTGTCCGGCGATCTGCAGCTGGACGAGGGCCGGCATGCCGTCACCCGTGGCGGAATCGCCATTGAGCTGACGCCCTCCGAGTTCGAGATCCTCAAAGCACTGATGTCAGCGCCCGGGCGGGTGTTCAGCCGGCTTCAGCTGCTGGAAGCGGCGCAGGGAGAGGCGTACGAGGGGTACGAGCGCACCGTGGATACGCACATCAAGAACCTGCGCCGCAAGATCGAGCCGGATCCACCCCAGCCTTCATACATCCTCACCGTCCATCGTGTGGGCTACAAGCTGAGGGAGGAATAGGGTGCTCAAGCGCCTCCCGCTCACCCTCAAGATCTCGCTGGTGGTCGCTCTGGCGGTCGGCATCACGACGGCTGCGCTGGCCACCACGGTGCTGTGGGCCGCGCGGAGCGGGTTTGGCCGGTACCTCTCCGTCGAGGTCACGGAACGAACAGACGAGCTTCGCCCTGTTCTGGAGGCGTACTATGCCGCCCAGGGGAACTGGGTTGGCGCCGATCAGCTGATGGCGCAGCAACACACCTCCACGCCCGGGATGGGCCGCCGTGGGCGTTTGGCTCCCGGCACGACTTCCCTGATGCTTGTGGACGCAGAGGGGGGCCTCGCCTACGTTCCACCCGGCGCCGGCTCTAGCTCCCTTCCCGCGCGACTGTGGCGCTCTGGCGTTCCCCTGAGCGTCGGCGGCGAGGTTGTTGGCTATCTCGTCGTTCTGACGGGTGTTCAGGAGAACGCCTTCTACCGAACGTTGTTGCTGACCATACTGAGAGCGGGCGGCCTGACGGCCGTGCTGGCCCTTGGGCTCGGCCTTTTTCTCACGCGCCGCGCTCTCGGCCCCCTGAGCGAGCTGGAGGCCGCAACAGGCAAAATCAGCACCGGCGACCTGGCCGTGCGCGTCCCGGTGCACGCTCACGACGAGGTGGGCGCACTGGCGAGCCGCTTTAACACCATGGCCTCTGCGCTCCAGGAGCAGGAGAGCCTTCGGCAGAGGATGATGAACGACATCGCCCATGAACTGCGCACGCCTCTCACGATCATGCAGGGGCAACTGGAGGCCCTGCAGGATGGCGTGTTCCCGCTGGATGCCGCCAACCTGGAGCCCGTCCACGAGCAGACGCTCTTGCTCAACCGCCTCGTGGGCGACTTGCGCGATCTCGCGCTGGCCGAAGCCGGGCAGATCAGGCTCGCTATGGCCAGCGTGGACATATCCGCCGTGAGCAGGCGGGTCGCGTCACGCTTCCTGACGCAGGCACAGTCACAGGGGATCGCACTGCAGGTGCACGCCGGGGATGCTCCGCCAGTGAGAGGGGATGCGCAACGTCTCGAACAGGTGCTCGGCAACCTCCTGAGCAACGCCCTGAGGCATACGCCCCAGGGCGGGAGCATCACCATCGAGGTGACGTCCCCTCCGGGTGCCTTGCGCATCGCCGTCCACGATACCGGCGAAGGCATCCCCGCGGAGGATCTCCCGCACGTCTTTGAGCGCTTTTACCGGGGCGATCGATCTCGCCAGCGCGGCAGCGGCCAGAGCGGACTCGGTCTGGCCATCGCCCGCGAACTGGTGCGGGCCCATGGCGGTGAGATCAGCGCCCATAGCTTTCCGGGCCAGGGCACCACGATCACCATCGAGTTGCCCGCCGAGCAAGGCGGGGCAGAGAAGCAGGCGGCCGGCCGCGCCGAGGCGCACTAAAGAGTGCGCCGCAGAGCAGCCCGCCGGCGAAGGCGCCCCCGGGCAGCCCTAAGGAACGGCCATCCGGCGGGGCCCGGCCGCACCCGGAGAGTGGAGGTGCAGCATGCAACCCAGCGCGTCGATCACATGCAGAGACTGGCCCTGTGAGGACATGAACCACGAGGCGTTCCAGGTTCCCGCAATCTCGTGCGATCCGATCTCGATCCGCCTGGTTCTGATCGCAGAGGCTCCTCCAGAGGACGCGTCGGAAGGTCTGTGGGCGGGGCCCGCAGCACTCCACGCTCAGACAACGCTTTTGGCCTTTGCCAGCGCAGGGCTACAGGCAGGCTCGACGAAGGAGTTGCTGGCGCGGGGCGTCTACCTGACCACAGCGGTCAAGTGCGCCAAGCGGAACTACGGCATTGCACCGGCGTGCGTCTCGCGTTGCTCCACGCTGCTCGAGCAAGAGTTGGATCTCTTCACGAGTGTGCGGGGCTACCTCCTCATGGGCGATGTGGCGATCCGCGCGTTCAACGCGCTTGCGCGCAGACGAACCGGCAAGCGAGTCATCCCCGCCGGGTCCACATACAAGGTTCGCGATGGGGTCTTTTGGTATGGAGATGCCCGAGTGTACCCGTCGTACCTCCAGGCGGGCAAGAGCTACTTTATCGAGCAGAGCAAACGCCGGATGATCGCCGAGGATATCGCCGCCGCGCTGGCCTGGTGCGGGGTTGGCGCCTAGGGAGACTCAGAGGACGGGGAGCAACTCCCAGGAGGAGCGCACCGCCTGCATAAAGGCGCCCAGCTTGTCGCGATCCAGCCGGCCCGCTGTACGAACGCCCGAACAGACATCCACACCGTAGGGGTGCACCTGACGGATCGCCTCCGCAACGTTCCCGGCACTGAGGCCTCCCGCCAAAAAGACCGGCACGGCGCTGCGGGCGCAGATCTCGCGGCTGATCTCCCAATTGTGGGTTCGTCCGGTCCCACCAAGTTCCTTTACGGTCAAGCTGGGGTTCCCGGAATCCAACAGCAGGGCATCGGCAAACCGGGAAGCCTCCAGCGCCTGTTCCACCGCCTCCGGACCGGTGACGTGGATGACCTGGATCAACGCGATCCCCGGGAGGGAAGCGCGCAGTTCGCTGTACTCCGCTGGCGCGACATAATCTACCAGCTGGATCGCCCTCGGGCCCAGCCGCCTCTGTTGGTCGATGATCTCGCGGGCGCCCTGCTCCGCTGTGAGGAGCACGGACGTGACGCCGGGGGGCGTGGAGCCAGCCACTTGCGCGATAACCTCGTCGGGAATCACGCCCGGCCCGCTGGGCATGGAAGACACCAGTCCCAACGCGTTGGCACCGCAATCGATGGCGAGGCGCGCCTCATCGAGGCTGCCAATGCAACAGATCTTGACGCGGGGCAGGTAAGGCACGGGGAACCTCCGTGGCCGGGCCGCGGCGCTGAGATGGCTGAGGCGAGTGAGCCGATAAGCCGAATTCTGTCGCGCCGCACGTCGACGGCGCTGGCGACCATCTATCTGGGACGCCGATTGCTCGGCGCCTCGTGCGACCTACCCGGGGCCTGAGACGAGCAGCCTCTGTCCCGAGCATGCTCGGGACGCCCCTTGCTTGGTCTTGCTCCCGATGGGGTTTGCCTGGCCGACCCGGTCGCCCGGGCCGCCGGTGGTCCCTTACACCACCGTTTCACCCTCACCGCCGGCCGCAGAACCAGGGCCCTGCCTGCAGGCGGCAATCTCCTCTCTGTTGCACTGTGCCGTCGGGTCACCCCGCCTGGACGTTATCCAGCATCGTGCTCTGGGGAGTTCGGACTTTCCTCGAAGGCCCGTTACCGGCCCTCCGCGGTCGCCTGGCTCACTCGCCAGCGTGATGATATCACCGCGTGCCGGCCCGGTCAAGTTGACCGTTTATACAGCCACTGATGGACGCCACGCACGAGCCCACCCCATCGCTCCGGCGGCCTTTGACACGCCTATCTCGCGCCGCTATGATCGGGGCTCAGAAAAAGGAGCGCGATGGCACAGCGGGATCTCGATATCGCACGCGAATACGTCCGCAGCGAGAGGGGCGTAGAGGCGCGCGACTGGGGCGGGCACATTCCGGTGGCCCTGGTGTATGCCAACAGCTACAGAGTCGGCATGTCCAGCCTGGCGATCCATGCTCTATACAGGCTCCTCAATGAGGAACCCGGCATTCTGGTGGAACGCGCCTTTGCCTGGCTGGAGCGCCCCAGCCCACAGAGCCCCGTGATTCTGCTGGAGTCCGGACGCCCGGTCGCCGATGCCGCCGTGCTGGCCGTCTCGCTATCCTTTGAGATGGACTATTTCCATCTGGTGAGTCTGCTGCACCGCGGTGGAATCCCGCCGCGCGCGGCCGAGCGCGATGCCTCCCATCCTCTGGTGATCCTCGGCGGGCCAGCGGTCTCGGCAAACCCGGCGCCCCTCATGCCCCTGGCCGACGCGATCGTCATCGGAGAGATCGAGCCTATCATCGGCGAGCTGGCCCAGGTTCTGCGAGGCATCTGGGATTCGTCCCGGGAGGACACGCTGCAGGCGCTCTCTGCATTGCCGGGCGTTCTGGTCCCTTCCAGCGGCGCCCACCGCCCCGTGCAGAGGCTGGTGTTGCGCGATCTGGACGCCTACCCCACCGAGACGACGATCATCTCCCCGCGTGCCGAGTTTGGGGACATGCACCTCATGGAGATCTCCCGAGGATGTGTCCACGGCTGCCGGTTCTGTCTTGCCGGCTCGCTCTACCGGCCATATCGCGAGCGCTCACTTGGGGTCCTGCTGAGCGCCGCACAGCGGGCCATGGCCCAGCGCAGCAAGCTCGGCCTCGTAGCCGCCGCCGTGTCCGACTATGGAGAGATCGACGAACTCGCCCGAGAGCTGCGTCGCATGGGAGCGGCCATCTCCGTTTCGTCGCTCCGCGTCCGTCCCCTGGCAGAGTCGGTGGTGGACGCGCTGGAGGCCTCGGGGAGCCGTTCGATCACCATCGCTCCGGAAGCAGGCTCGGAGCGTCTGCGCACGCTCATCCGCAAAGGGATCGATGAGGGCGACATCTTGCGCGCTGCGGAGAGCCTGCACGGACGGTTTTCGTCTCTCAAGCTCTACTCCATGATCGGGCTTCCCACCGAAGATGACGGCGACATCGAAGAGCTGCTCGCCCTCACCGCGCAGGTATCCAGTCGCTTTGGCCGACAGGTGGTGCTGAACGTCACGCCCTTTGTCCCCAAGGCGCACACGCCCTTTGAGCGCATGGCCATGGCGCCAGGCCCCGTCCTGGAGGCCCGCCTTAGGCGGCTGCGGGAGGGATGTCGCGCCCTGCGTGTGGCCTTCCGGGCAGAGTCCGTATCCGCATCGATCGAACAGGCCCTCCTCGCGCGGGGCGACGAGCGCATCGGAGAGGCCCTGCTGGATTCAGCGGGTGCATCCCGGCGCTTCAGCCGGAATCTCCAGGCGGCGGGGATCGCGCTAAAGGCGGAACTGGGCGAACGCGCGCCGGACGTGCGACTTCCCTGGGACATGGTGCAGTTCGGCCCGATGCTGCCAAGCTCTGAGTGCCGGAGCCAACAGGCCCATGGCTGAGCGGCCCGTGCTCTATCGCTTCGATTCGCTCGAATGCCCCGGGCTTGTTCACGGTGTGACGCTGCGAGCCGGCGGATGCAGCGAGGGCCGAATCGCCGGGCTGAACCTCGGGCACACCGTGGGGGATGACCCCAAAGCCGTAGATCGCAACCACGCACGGCTCTACGCCGAGCTCAACCTGGAGCCAGGACAAGTGGTCAGTGCTCGACAGGTTCACGGAGCGCATGTAGCCCGAGCCGCTGCTGCCCATGGCGGCAGCAGCCTGCCGGACACCGACGGGCTCATCACCGACGAGCCCGGGGTCGCCCTCCTGATGCGCTTTGCGGATTGTGTACCGGTGTTGCTGTATGATCCCGTCCGCCGCGCCATCGGCCTGGCCCACGCCGGCTGGCGCGGGGCGCTCGCGCGGGTTGCGGGCCACACCGCGGCACTGATGGTGCAGGAACTGGGCTGCGAGCCCGCACAGATACGGGCGGCCATAGGGCCGTCCATCGGCCCCTGCTGCTACGAGGTCGGCCCCGAGGTGGCCTCCGCTGCCCGTGCTGCCTTTTCCAGGCGGCACGAGCTACTGAGCCGCGAGCAGGCCTCGGGCCACGCCCACCTGAACCTGTGGGCAGCGGTCTCGCTCCAGTTGCGGGAGGTTGGGTTGGTTCAGATCGAAGTGGCCCATCTCTGCACCGCCTGCCGGACCGATCTATTCTACAGCTACAGGCGCGAGGGCACCGCGGCGGGACGCATGGCGGCGATCCTGTGCCTCAGGCCATCGGGTGTATAATGACGAACATGGGTGAAAAGGCGCCCTTTGCCTCAAATCCGTTCATCAAGACAATCGCCACAAACCTGGCGCAGGTGGAGGACCGCATTCAGGCGGCCTGCCGTTCTGCGGGGAGAAGGCGCGAGGAGGTGGCGATCGTCGCCGTCACCAAGGGGCGCAGTCCGGCGGAGATGGCCGGCGCGTTCCGATGTGGCCTCCAAGCGCTGGGCGAGAACCGCATCGAGGAACTTGAGGCCAAACGCCCCATTCTCGAGGCCGATATCGCACCCGGCAGACCCGAGTGGCATGTGATCGGGCATGTACAAAGCCGCAAGGCAGAACGCGTGGCGGCGAGTGCAGATCTCATCCATTCGGTTGATTCGGTCCGCCTGGCAGAACGGCTGGAACGGGCCGCAGCGACAGGGGGGCGCCGGCTGCCGGTGCTGTTGCAGGTGAACGTGTCCGGTGAGGCCTCCAAATCCGGCTTTGCAGCGCAGACGCCAGCGGATCGGGAGGCGCTGCTGGAGATCATAGAGACGCTGCGAGGGCTACCGCACCTCGATATTGAGGGGTTGATGACCATCGCGCCGCTGACGCCTGAATCGGGGCTTGTGCGCGATGTCTTCCGCCGGACACGCATGCTCCTGGAGCACATCCGAGAGATCTTCCCGGACAGGGAGTGGGCCGTTCTCTCGATGGGCATGTCCGGCGATTTTGAGCTGGCTATTGAGGAGGGCGCCACCCTGATCCGTGTGGGCCGGGCGCTCTTTGAACCACTGTTGAGGCGGGGAGATACGGCATGACTGGAGCACTGGACGGGAAGCGTGTGGCCTTTGTCGGGGGTGGCGTGATGGGCGAGGCCATCATCCGGAGCCTGCTGAACGCGGGCTCGATCGAGCCGCAACAGATCGTGGTGAGCGAGCCGGTCGCTGAGCGACGCGCGGCACTGAACCAGACACTCGGAATCGCCTGTACGGCCGATAACCGTGAGGCCGTTCAGGGAGCCAACGTCGTTGTGTTCGCCGTCAAGCCACAGGTCCTGCCATCGGTCTTGCAGGGTTTGCGAGGGAGCGTCTCTGCCGGCACACTGATCGTCACCATTGTCGCGGGCGCGCCCATTGCCCGCTTCGTGGAGGCTCTCGGCACACCGGCCGTGGTTCGGGTCATCCCAAATACGCCAGGGCAGATCGGGCAGGGCGCTTCACTGTGGACGGATACCCCCGGTACCACCGAACAGCAGCGCGCCCAAGCGAGGCAACTGCTCGATGCGCTGGGCGTCCAGGTCCGCGGACACAGCGAAGACGAGGTGGACATGGCCACGGCCCTTTCCGGTTCGGGGCCGGCCTATGTGTTCCTGTTCATCGAAGCGCTCACCGACGCGGGGGTACAGATCGGGCTCACGCGCGATGTGGCCGCCACGCTCGCTCTCCAGACCGTGTTGGGCTCGGCGGAGTACGTGCGGCAGGCCGATCTCCACCCGGCGATTCTGCGCAACCGCGTGACCTCTCCAGGAGGTACCACGGCTGCCGCCTTGCACGAGTTGGAGGCCGGGGCCTTCCGGGCCACGATCACTCGAGCCGTGCTGGCTGCCTATCGACAGGCCCAGCGGCTGGGAGGTGCGTCGTGATCCGGGTACTGGCCAACTTTGTCGAGATCCTCGCCCAGGCGTTGAACCTGGCCATCTTTGCACGGGTCATACTGTCCTGGTTGCCCGTGAACCCGGAGAGCCCGCTGGTGGCTTTGCTTCTTGGCATCACCGAACCGATCCTGGGGCCGATCCGCCGGGCGCTCCCCCGTATGGGCATGTTCGATCTATCCCCGTTTTTTGCGCTGTTGCTGATTGGCCTGTCGGAACGCGTGCTCCTTCTTGCGCTGCAGCGGCTGGCCTAAGGGCAGTAGACCGGGTACTGCTCCATGGCCACGCTCTGGGTAATGTTCACACGCTGACCGGTGCGCAGGTCCAGGGTAAAGATGTCCCATCCCACGTTGTGATTGCTGAAATAGGCGATACCATCGCCCGATGGCGACCAGCTACCCCCGTGATCATCGGCATAGGCGTCCTGCGTCAGATTGCGAGGCGCACCGCCCGTCACATCGATCGCCATGATCTCCATGTTCGAATCACGATAGCTCTCCCACAGGAGTTGTCGCCCATCGGGTGCCCAGGCCGGCGCCTGATCCGTCGATGTGTCGGTTGTCACGGTCCGCAGGTCGGACCCGTCCGGCGCCATGAGGTATACGTCCAGGTTGCCTGAACGATCCGATACAAAGGCGATCGCATCGCCCGTAGGCGACCAGGCGGGCGCATAGTCCGCGTTGCTGGAACGCGTGATGCGCTGGGCGTTAGCCCCGTCCGCATCCATCACATAGATCTCCCAGTTACCATCCCGGAAAGAAGCGAACGCCAGCCTGGTTCCATCGGGAGACCAGGAAGGGGTCCAGTCCTCCGCGGCGTTCTGCGAAAGGTTGCGCACATTGGCCCCATCGGCATCCATCACATAGATCTCGCGGTTCCCTTCGCGGTCGCTCACAAAGGCGATTCGCTTCCCATCGGGCGAGCAGGCCGGGCCGGTGTTATCAGAGGCATCCTGAGTCAGCCGGATCGGGTCCAGCCCATCGCTCTGCATGGTGTAGATATCCCAGTAATGCCCCGACTCGGCCTTGGCTTGGTAGACGAGCCTGCCAGAGGGCGCGCGCAGGGGCATCGTTGCCGCTGCTGCAGCCGGGCTGGAATCTGCCTCCAGCGTTGCGGTTGGTGGGGCGTCGGTCCACGTGATGCGTGTCTCTCGAGATCTCCAGACGGCCGCCACGGCGACAATCAAAGCGGCGATGAGGACCCAGAGGGATAACCCGAGCCAATCGATGCGCCGGTTGAGTATCGGCGGCACCGTGGGGCGGGGCAGGCGGCGGTACTCGCGGGTGCGGCGCACCGTCTCGACCAGGCTCCTGTTCGCTCTGAGCCAGCGCAGGAAGAGGGCGTTGCGAAACCGGAAGAGGCCGCCACCCAGGCGTTCCACCAGATCGCGCTGGCGCAACTCGTCCAGCGCCTCCTCGACATCCGCGAGCGGCATTTCCACGCGCTCGCGCTGTAGCCTGCGGCGGACGTCGTCTGCCGAGCCGATACCGTGGGTTCCAATTCCCTCCGAAAAGACGCACAGCACAATGCGCGCTGGCACTCCGCAGCGTCCCCATAGCTCTGCGAACTGGGCAGCCGCGCGCTCGATCACGTCATCTACGGCCAGTTCCACTTCGATAATCCCCGCCCAGCCCCTCTGAGCGCGCTGCTCGAATATGCAGTAGCCGTACAACTGGACGAGATACGGCTCCCCGCCGGTGAGGGCATAGATCCGGCGCATGGACTCCAGATCATAGGTCATGGCCCCGCGCACGGGCACCAGCAACAGGTCCTCCGTCTCCTCCAGCGAGAGGCCGCTCAGCACGATAGTGGGGAGCTCCGGAGCGGTGGCCTGGCATTCCTCAGGGCGCGCTTCCACGGCGATAATCACAAGCAGCGATCCGCCCCGCAGGAGCTCCGCAAGTTCGCTCGCCCCTTGCGCCCAGCCGTTGCCGGAGGCACACTCCTCCAGGCCCAGCCCATCGATCGCCACCACGGATGCGCGCTCACCGGCCGCAAGGGGTTGCGCGCAGCGTGCCCGCAGGATCTGCCTCGAATCGTCCTCCTGTCCGACCTGCAGATCGAGCGCATCACACAGTGCATTCACGATGCGCTCACACAGGTCACCGGACCGCGCGGACACGGCGCTCCAATCCACGCGCTGCATCCGCCCTGTGGAGCCGAGTTGCGCCACAAACTGATTCAGAAGCGATGTCTTGCCGATATGAGGCTTGCCAAAGAGGAGGACGAGCCGGTGTTCGCTATGCAGGATGTCATGCAGGCGGCTCAGAACCTCTGTGCGGCCGATGAACAGATCCTCGCCGCCCAGCGGACGATCGGTAATATACGGGTTGAGCAAGTAGTCGCTCCCTAGGCCTGGTAGAGTATTCTGCCGCAGCCTTCGCAGGTTGCGACGCTATCGTACCCACCCTCGGCGATCGTGATCTTGTTCCGCGGGACACTGACGCGGCATACCTGGCAGATGCCGTCACGCATCGGAGCGAGCGGACGGCCGTTCTTTGTGCGGCGCAGTTCGTCGTACAGGGCCATCTCCTGTGCTGGGACACGCTGGCGCAGCTGCTCGCGCTCGCTCTGAAGGTCCTGCAGCCGGGCGCGAAGGGTCTGGTAAGTCTCCCGGGCGTCCGCTGTGAGCACAGCCCACTCGCTCTCAAAGGCCTCAAGCGCGGCTGCCCCGTCGTGGACCCGAACATCGAGATCATCACAGGCGGCCATCAAGGCCAGAGCCTGATCCTCGATCTGCGCGATCCGATGGCGAAGTTGATCGCCATCGCGTCGAAGGTTCTCCAACTCACGGGGCGCCGAGATGGTACCGCCGTAGAGGTCCTTCTCGACCTGACTCAAGCGCCCCTGCAGACTCTCCATCTCCAGCTCGAGGTTGGCAAGCGCCGCACGGGCTTCGGCATCGTCCCGGACGAGGGCCGCCTGGGCCTCCTGTCGATCTGTCAACTCGCGAGGATTGCCAAGCAACTCTCGTACTTGCTGGTAGCGGCGGCCCTTGTCGTCCCACTCCTCGTCTACGAGGGCCAGGCGTATCAGTACCTGAATGAGATCCATCTCTGCCCTCCTGCAACGTGACTGGCGAGGCCAATGTCCTGGCAGTATAGCATCGTGCTCCAAGGCATCCAAGCAGATCGAGCGCCCTGAGCGAAAGGGATGCTGACCGTGGCCAACAGCAGGCGGTCGTCGGTTACTCGTGCTTCGGCTGGCGCACTCACCGGCAGGCGCACCAGAGAGTTGGATCGTACAGCCCGACAACCAGGCGGTACTCACCGGGCACGACGTATACCGGGAGAGCGATCAGATGGGAATCCACAACCAACGCGCTCGCCAACCATCCGCTCGCCAGGGGGTGCCACAAGAGACCCAAACTCCTCCGCGACGCCGAGATCGAGGATGGACACCACCAGATCGTAGCGGCGGGCGGATAGCTCGCTGAGATCCGCCGTATAGGCGGCTCGAACGACCTCCCCGGCAACCCAGTTGCTGCTCGGGTGGGCGCCGGCGATCGGATGCCGGCTGCTATGCCTGGTGATTCCGTCCTCATCCGCCAGGCCGGTCTCGATCCCGTGATCCTCACCCAATCGCTCTGCAGCCTGCCATACCCGCTCCAGGTTGAGCGTAGCTGCGGTCCCAACCTGCCCGTCCACGTCCGGCCGCTCGCTCAGGCGGACCGACGGCCGTGGGCGAGGAGCCTGGCTTTGGGTGAAGTCATCTAGGGCGATCTCCCAGGAAGTGTCGCCGGGCATTGTGGCCAGCCGAGGCGGGCCTGTAAAAGCACCGGCCCCGGGTGATCCGTTCCCCGGGGCACACAAACGGAGGGAGTGGGCGCCTACTTCGCGTCGGGCACGGGCGGAATGAGGCCCGCGTCCATCATGGTGTCGAACATGGCCCGGGCGCTGCGTATGCGCTCCGCGGCGCCATCAAACAAGGCCTGCTCCGACATCTGAATGCGTGCCAGCCCCTGCTCGATCGCTTTGAGCCCAACGGCCGTGGCCTCGTGGGCGTAGAGATCCGGCTCGTTCATATCGGGCACGATATGCTCGTCATCCAGCCCCCGCGCCTCGCCGAGGTCGGCCAGAGCCCGCGCCGCCGCGAGGCACATCTCGTCTGTGATCGTGCGGGCGCGGACGTCCAGCGCCCCCCGGAAGATGCCGGGGAAGCCGAGAGAGTTGTTGAGCTGATTGGCAAAGTCGGACCTCCCCGTCCCCACGATGCGAGCGCCGGCGTCGTACGCCTCCCAGGGCCAGATCTCTGGCACCGGATTCGAGCAGGCGAACACGATACTGTTTTCCGCCATGCCGTGCACCCACTCTGGCCGGATCGTGCCGGGTCCGGGCGCCGCAAAGGCGATCAGCACATCCGCGGTCCGCATGGCCTCTTCGGGGCCTCCGCGCAGGTTATCCGGGTTGCTCTCCACGCAGAGCAGATACTTGTCTGGAAACGCCTCCTGGCGAGCGATGACATCCTCGCGCTCGCAGTGCAGGATACCCCGGCTATCACAGGCGATCACCTGATCCAGGCTCACGCCGCTCGCCCTGAGCAATCGTAGCGTGGCGACGTTCGCCGCGCCCATGCCCACCATCGCGAAACGCGTGTTGCGGATATCGCGATGGGTGAGCTTGAGTGCATTCAACAGCCCGGCCAAAAGCACGGTCGCGGTGCCCTGCTGATCGTCGTGAAAAACCGGGATCTGCACCGACGGATCTGCCCGGAGGGTGTCCAGAACCTCAAAGCACCGCGGTTGGGCGATGTCCTCCAGATTGATGCCGCCGAAGGTGGGCTGGATGAGCCGCACGGTTTGAACGATATCCTCGGCCGATTTGGTTTCCAGACAGAGTGGAACGGCATCGACGCCGCCAAGATACTTGAACAGCAGGGCCTTCCCCTCCATCACAGGCATGCCACCGCGGGGGCCGATGTCGCCGAGGCCCAGCACGCGGGTGCCATCGGTGACGATCGCCACGGTATTCGCCTTGTTGGTGTACTCGTACACCAGTTCCGGGTTGGCCTCGATCGCCCGGCAGGGCGCCGCCACACCGGGTGTGTACCAGATGGAGAAATCGTCCCAATCCCTCACAGGGACTTTGGCGGCCGTCTGAATCTTGCCCTGAAAGTAGGGGTGGAGACGCATCGCCTCGTCCGAAGGACGGTTCGCTCTGGCCAGCAGGTCCTCACGACTCTGTCCGGCTGTGGTTCCCATAGATCTCTCCTTTAGGCTTCGGATAGCGCAGCACCGGTCTGGGCAACGTCGGGAGCGGCTTCACGATCCGGCTCCAAGAGCCCCTCGGAAGCAAGCACCGTTTTGAGAGACGCGATCGCCACCTCCAGCATATCAGCGCTAGGTTCCCTTGTGGTGAGTTGCTGCAACGCGAGACCCGGCGCCATGATGGCGCGAACCAGGCGGCTCCGCTCGTAGTGGCGTGCGCTGAACTTGATGATCTCGTAGGCGATGCCGGACACAATCGGAATCAGAACGACGCGGGAAGCCAGCCGGAGGGCCAGGCTGGGACGGCCCAGGAACGACGAGATCAGCACAAAAAGGATCAGAACTACCAGCATGAATCCCGTGCCGCAGCGCGTGTGCACCCTGGAGTAGGCTGCCACCGAATCTGGAGTCAGCGAGGCGCCTGATTCGTAGGCGTTGATCGTCTTGTGTTCCGCGCCGTGATAGGCGAACACCCTCCGGATATCGGGCATGAGCCCAATGAGAACGAGGTAGAGCACAAAGATCGCCAGCCGAACGGCCCCCTCAACGAGGTTGCTCAGAATCGCAGTCTCGATGCGATCGTCCACCAGACTTGTGAGAAGCATGGGAAGCAAAAAGAACAGCCCGACACCAAAGAGCACGGAGACGGCCACGGTCCCCCAGGCAAGCGGCCCCGCGAAGCGAACCTCCTCCTCCTCGCCCAAGGCCACATCGCTGGACCAGAGGAGGGCGCGCATGCCCAGACCGAGCGAATCCCACAGCGAAATGAGCCCTCGCAGAAACGGCAGTTTGAGCCAGCGGCTGCGGTATCCGGCGGGCAGCGCCTGATGCTCCTGCAGGATCTCGCCGCTGGGCGCGCGGACCGACACGGCCCACTCGCGCTCACCACGCATCATGACGCCTTCCATCACGGCCTGGCCGCCATAGTTCAGGCTACCCATGGACACACTCCCTGGTTACGTTGATCCGGGTCAGTCTATCCGAACGTGCGCTCATGACAAAGTACTCCCCCGGTGTGGAACCCGGTGGCAGGCCCGGCAGCGCGCTTCATAGTCCTCGCTGGCGCCCACCAGGATGATCGGGTCCTCGTAGCAGGCCGGCTCGCCGTTGATGAGACGCTGAGTGCGGCTGGCCGGCGCTCCGCACACCACACAGATCGCGCGCAGCTTGGTGACCTCCTCAGCTCTGGCCAGCAGCACCGGCATCGGGCCAAAGGGCACACCGCGAAAGTCCATGTCCAGCCCCGCGACGACGACGCGCCGCCCTTCATCGGCCAGCTGGCTGCACACACCGGCAAGACCGCCCTCAAAAAACTGCGCTTCATCAATCGCCACGACTTGAGTGTCCGACCGGATCGCCCACAAGATATCTTCGGGCGTCTTGACGGGCTCCGCCTGCACATGGCTGCCGGCATGCGAGCTCACCTGATCTGGCCCGTAGCGGGTGTCCAGCGCGTGGTAGAACACCTGCACGCGTTGACGCGCGATCTCAGCGCGCTTGACACGGCGGATGAGTTCCTCGCTCTTGCCACTGAACATGCCGCCACAGATCACCTCGATCCAGCCCTCGCGACCATGTTCCTCGGCCATTGCACTTCACCTCCACAACCCCCAGGCGGGTGTCCAGATGAGCCACCTAACGCAAAAGAGGCAGAGCATTGCCTCTGCCTCTCGTCTCTTTCAGATAATCGCGACGTCGCCCGCCGCACACGGCGTGCACCGCTACTTGGCCTGGTCCTCGCCGCCGAGATCGATCGCCTCGACATCTTCTTCATCGACGATCTCGACGAGTTGGCGCTCACGCTCTCGACGTGCCTTGTCACGAGCGCGGCTCGCGACCTCTTGCTGAAGGCCCGCAGCCTGCTCCACACGCCGAGTGAACCGCTCGACCATACCGCCACGGTCCACGATGCGCTGGCTCTGCCCGGTGTAGAAGGGATGGCATGCGCTGCAGACATCCGTACGCAACTCCGGAACCGTCGAACCTGTTACCCAGGTGTTACCGCAAGCGCAAATGACCTTCGCGTCAGAATAGTACTTGGGGTGGATATTCTCGCGCATCGCCTACTGCCTCTCCGCGTACACTGAGACCTGCTTGCGACCCCCGAAATGCGGCTCGAACTTGACAAAGCCGTCGATGGTCGCGAACAGCGTATAATCTCGCCCACACCCTACGTTCTCGCCGGGGTGAACGCGATTGCCTACCTGCCGCATGATAATCGTGCCGGCGCGAACCTGCTCACCGTCGTAACGCTTGACGCCGAGCCTCTTGCCCGCGCTGTCCTGCTTGTTCGAGGTGCTACCGCCACCTTTTTTGTGTGCCATCTGCCGCTCCTCCCGAAATAACAGCCTCGCCCCAGCCTCAGGCCGAGATAGCCTCGATGCGCAGGCGCGTTTGATCCTGACGATGGCCCTTTTTCACGCGGATGCGTTCCTTGGGCCGGTACTTGAACACGATCAGCTTGGGGCCACGCACTTGATCCACGACCGTCGCCGTCACCTTTGCGGATTCCAGCACGGGCGTACCCACCTGGATCCCGTCCTCGCCGGCAATCATGAGCACGCGGTCCAGTTCCACCATATCGCCGGCCTGCACATCCAGTCGCTCAACATCGACCGTCTGGCCGACCTGTACGCGGTACTGCTTGCCACCGGTCTCAACGATTGCATACATTGGGTCTGTCCTCCGAGAGCCTGATCAACAGGCGGCCGGGAACTGCACGCACCTCCGACCGACCAGAAAAGCATTATAGCGGCGAGCGTCGCCCCTGTCAAAACAGGCTGCCGGCCGGTCACCGGTCTGGTTGGCACCCACGCCTTGCCAGCCAACCCCTGAGCCGGTATGCTGGCCTGCGCGATAGCACGAGCAGGCTTTACGCTCAACAGGATGCAGGAGGACCGATGCCAGAGAGACCCGCTGAGACCGCGTGGGAAAGTGACCATCCGGCAGGAGACGCGATAAGCTGGGAAGCGGACATATCACCGCTCCGCAGCCCCGTCGTGGTCCGCCAACTGATGATCGCCCTGGGCGCCTCGCTCCTGTTCGTTTGGCTTCTGGGCGCCACGCTGATCGCCATTGACGGCGACCTCGGAACCGGCGCTCTGTGGACTTTTACCCGCACCATGCTGTTCGTCGCGCTGGGCCTGGGGCTGATGTGTGTCCTGATCATGCTCACCCTGTACCGGAGGTACCGCTATCGCTACACGCTCGATGACGATGGCATCCGTTCGACCGTTGCGGGGGGTACGGCGCGCACAAACCGGATCGTCAACCTGCTGCTGCTGCTAACCGGGAGGCCGTCCGCGGCGGGCGCCGGTCTGCTGGCGGCCTCCCGACAGAGTGAGCAAGTGAGATGGAGCGATGTCACCGGCGCCCGCCTGGACCCGTCCCGCCACCAGATAGAGATCCGGCGAGGCCGGCGCACGGTCATGCTGGTGCAATGCACTCCGGAGGAGTGGGAGGCCGTGACCCGCCGGATATGTGACCGGCTGCCCGGCACGTGAGCGCACGAGAGAGCCGCTACGAGGCTCACGTCGCGTGTGCTATACTCCTGCGAAAAGGAGTGCGCACATGAGCCGAGCGGCACCCGCTAGGCCCTGCGATCACACCCTGCTGGCCGGGTCCCCTGCCCCTCTGGGCGCCACGGTATCGGCAGAGGGCGTCAACTTTTCCATTTACTCGACCCATGCGGACGCGGTCGAGTTGTTGCTGTTCGATCGATATGACCAGAGTGCCCCCTCTCAGGTCCTGCCTCTCGATCCTGAGGCCAACCGGACCTACTACTACTGGCATGCCTACGTCTCTGGCCTGCAGGCCGGTGCCCTGTATGCTTACCGCGTGCACGGCCCCTATCTGCCGGAGGAGGGCCTGCTCTTTAGCCCCGCCAAGGCCCTGCTGGACCCCTACTCCGCCGTGGTAGCCTATGGCTCGAACTGGAGACGCGCTGAGGCGCAGGGCCTGCACGATAACGTGCAATCTGCGCTCAAAGCCATGGTGGTCGACTATGGCCCGTACGACTGGGAAGGAGACGCGCCACTGCAACGCCCCGTTCGGGAGAGCGTCATCTACGAGGCCCACGTGCGCGGCTTTACGCGCCACCCGTCGTCGGGCGTCCGATGCCCGGGGACGTACCGAGGCCTGATCGAAAAGATCCCCTACCTGCAGCGCTTGGGCATCACGGCCATAGAGTTATTGCCCGTCCAGCAGTTCGACCCGCAGGAGGTCAACCGCCGGGATCCGCTCACAGGCGCACCGCTCAGCAACTATTGGGGATATGCACCCGTGGCCTTCTTCGCACCGCATCAGGGTTATGCCTGCGAGCCGGGAAGCCATGCCGTGGTGGATGAGTTCCGTGACATGGTCAAGGCACTTCATCGCGCCGGGATCGAGGTCATTCTCGATGTGGTGTTCAACCACACCGGCGAAGGAAACGAGAACGGGCCGACGATATCGTTTCGCGGCCTGGAGAATGGCACCTACTACATACTGAGCCCGGAACACTGCGGCTATCTCGACTTTACGGGCTGCGCGAACACGGTGAATGCCAATCACTCGATCGTGCGCCGGATGATCCGTGATTGCCTCCGGCATTGGGTTCAGGTCTATCACGTGGATGGCTTTCGCTTTGACCTTGCCTCCGCGCTATCCCGCGACACGCAGGGGCAGCCGCTCGATAATCCGCCCATCCTCTGGGAGATCGAGTCCGACCCCGTACTGGCGGGCACCAAGCTGATCGCGGAGGCCTGGGATGCCTCCGGGCTGTATCAGCTGGGCGGCTTTACGGGCGATCGATGGGCCGAGTGGAACGGTCGCTTTCGCGATGACGTCCGGCGCTTTTTCCGGGGTGACCCGGGCACGGCGCGCGATCTCGCCTGGCGCCTCACCGGCAGCTTTGATCTGTTCCGCGGCAAGGCCAGCTATACCTCGCACCGCAGCATCAACTATGTGACGGCGCACGATGGGTTTACCCTGGCTGACCTGGTCTCGTACAGCAGGAAGCACAACCTGGCGAACGGCGAAGATAATCGCGATGGAACGGACTATAATCATTCTTGGAATTGCGGTACAGAAGGACCCACGAACGACCCGGAGATCCTGAACCTTCGAGCCAGGCAGATGCGCAACATGCTCACAGCCCTCATGATCGCGCGGGGCACGCCGATGATCCTCGGCGGCGATGAGTTCGCGAGGACGCAGGCAGGTAACAACAACGCCTACTGCCAGGACAACGAGACGAGCTGGCACAACTGGTCGCTGGCGGAGGAACGAGCCGATCTCGTGCGCTTTGTCCGGCTACTGGTGGCGTTGCGACAGCGCCACCCGACGCTTACGAAGGAGCACCGGATGGACGGCCGCCCCTATGACGCCATGCTGTATGACGGCGTGCTCTTTCACGGCGTCCACATCTCCCAGCCGGACTGGGGCTACCACTCGCACTCACTGGCCATGCAACTGCAGGCGCTTCGCGGAGACACGGGCCTGTATGCTATCATGAACGCATACCATGAGCCGCTAGAGTTCGAGCTGCCGTCGGAATCCCGCTGGCGCCGCCTGATCGATACCGCGCTGGCCTCTCCGGAGGACATTGTCGAAAACGAATCGGAGGGGCCGGTTCTGGCAGACCCTCGCTACCGCGCAGCGCCGCACTCTATGGTGGTCCTTGGCGAGGTACCCCCCTTGTCGCCTCAGAGCCCTTGAGATCGGCTATTGCTGGAGTAATGACGTCATGACTGAATGCCCCGTCCAAGGCCCGGATCCGCAGCGCCCGTATCGGCTGTCGCAACTGGCCAAGGCAGCCGGTTGAGGGAGCAAGCGGGCCTCCGCGGCCCTGGCGCGAGTTACGCGCCATCTGGGTGAGATCTTTGACGAATCGCAGTATCCCGATCTGCTCATCGGGCTGGCAAGAGCTGACGATGCGGCGGCCTGGCGCCTGAGTTCCGAACGGGCCCTGGTTGCCACAATCGACTTTTTCACGCCCGTCGTGGATGATCCTCTTGACTATGGCGCCATCGCCGCAGCCAACGCTCTGAGCGACATCTACGCCATGGGCGGGCAGCCCTTCTTGGCCCTCAATCTTGCGGCCTTTCCGGCAGACATGCCCGAGGATGTGCTGGCACAGATCCTGCGCGGAGGGGCGGACAAGATCCGAGAGGCAGGGGCCGTGGTGGCCGGTGGTCATACCGTTGACGACGACGAGCCCAAGTTCGGTTACGCCGTTCTGGGCTTTGCGAGCCCAGATCGCCTCGGGAGCAAGTCCGGCGCTGAGGCCGGCGATAGGATCCTGCTGACCAAGCCGCTCGGCGTGGGGCTCATTACGACGGCCTTCAAGGCAGATCAGGCGTCGCCGGAACACGTAGCCGGCGCGGTGGAGTGGATGAAACGCCTGAACAACCGGGCAGCCGAGGCGCTCCGTGCCGTCGACGTACTGCATGCGGTGACGGACGTGACCGGGTTTGGCCTCCTCGGCCATGCCTGGGAAGTCGCCTCGCAAAGCGGGGTGCTGCTGCGTTTCCGCTTTGATGCGCTCCCCTTCCACGCTGGAGCCGCCCAGTATGCAGACGAACTGCTCTTCCCGGCCCTGGCTAACACCAACATGTCCGACTATGGCCATCACGTGCGCTTTGCGCCCAGGCTGGAGTACGAGCAGCGCATGTTGCCGTGCACGCCGGAGACCTCGGGAGGCCTTCTCCTCACTCTGCCCCCTGCGGCGGCAGAGCGATACATACGGGAGGCGGCCCGGCTCGGCCAGCCCGTGTGGGAGATCGGAGAGGTTGTCGCTGGCCCTGCGGGAATCGAGATCCTGTAGGCGCTCGCCGTCAGGGCGAGCGCGGGTCCTGATCAAAAGTGGCCGCAAAGTAGTTGCCACAGAAATCGCACAGGACCTCGAGCGCATAAGCCGCGCTGCCGGCGGTCAGGCGCCCGGTACAGGGCAGGTCCAGTCCCCGCTGCGGGACGGGGATGTTGGGGTTCTCACGCCCGCAATGCGCGCAGGCGCAGGTGAGAAAAGCGATCGGCACGCCGAGCTTGGTCATGGTCGTGCCCACAGGCACGCGCGGCAGCCCGTGCGGGTTGAGCCGGTGGCCGATCACCCGGCCCGCCATCACAGCCCGCCGGGGCTCGGTCTCGAGCAGTTCGTTATAGATCTCCCAGAGGGGCCGCACAGAGTAGCGGTTGCTGGCCAGGCTTCCCTTTACGTCCTGCCGGATATCCGGATCGGGGTCATCCAGCCTGGCAAAGAGCTCATCAAAGGCGGGCTTCATAGCCACTGCATCCCCTGAGAACTCCACGAGTTTCTCGCGGAGGGCGACCATCTCGTCTATCTTGGACTTGGACGCGCGGGCGATTCCCCAGCCGTGCTTTTCGATCACCACACGCTCCGCGGCCTCGCCGGGCCCTAGAAGGCGCAGGGCAGAGACAAGAGGATAGAGGGCCGGGGAGTCCAGTGGCTCCAACTGGAGCGCGTCCATGACCAGCGTCACAGGCACCCGAGCGTCCCTGCCGATGCCCCTGAGGCTGCGCGCGGCCATCTCGCGGACGTGCACATCACGATCATGGGTGGCCTCCGCCAGCGCAGCCGCAGCCGCATCGGTCGGGAAGGCCCCCAGAGCCTCCGCGGCCTGCCGCCGCAACTCCACATCCGAGGCCCTTATCCGGCCCATGAGTCTGCTCTGTTCCTCCTCATCGACGGCCAGGCGTCGCGGCCGGATCAGCCGCCGAACGTGCTCACCGATCCTCTTCAGACTGGGCATCGTCTTTGCTCCTCGTCGTCGCGCGATCCGCCTGACCACCGCAGAGCGCTCCGTACGGCGCCCTCTCGGCCATTATGATGCGCCCGGCGCCGCCCTGTCAACAGCCGATGAAAGCGCGCCATGCCATCCGGCCACACGGATGGGCGGCGATGCCGAGCCCTTCCTCACTGGCGCGAACCGACCTCAACGGTAGCGCCGGCCCGCTACCCTGCCTGACGGTGCATCAGCCCCTGCTGACCGCGGCGCCGGATGATGAGCCACGCCGCCAGCCAGGTCGTAGAGCCCAGCACAAGCTGTGCCGCAGGCTGCCAATTCAGGATGCCCGCCGCCATCACCCAGACGGTCATCATCGTGGCGCTATACAGGGCGCTCAACACCAGGCTGGCCGTGCTGTTGTACAGCCAGGCCTGAATCACCGAGGCCCCCAGAAGGGTCAAGACCCACCCAAGCAGATGGAGGGCGTACAGCTGCGGCTCAATCCGCCCGGCATACAGCGCCATCAGATACGGCAGCAGCCAGACGATCCACCCAGCCCCCGTCTGGTAGGCCGCCTGCTCGGCGCTGCGTGTGCGCTGGAGCAAAGGAAGAGCGAGCCCTCGCCACCCGACTTCCTGCGTGGCGATTGTCAACAAGTGGAACAAAAAGACCACCGGCGCAGCCCAAGCCCCCAGCGGCGGAGCCGCGGCCACGATCCCCTGGGCACGGGCAAGGGCAGCCGCGGGCAAAATCAGGAGGACAGGCAGGCCAAAGGCCGCCAGATACCAGCGCACCGGAACACGCCAGGTGCGGAGGCGCAGGATGAGCAAACGGATTCCCTCGCTCCCCCCCAAGCGTGCGGTCACGCCCAACCCCGAAAGCAGCGCGCCGTACGCGCCGGACACAAAGAGAAGGGCCACCGCCAGCTGCACCCCTCCGGAAAAGCGCGGCCAGCCCGCCTCGAGGAGGCTCAGGCCGTGGACGTGCGCATAGCCTTGCGTCGGCCCCAGGAGCAGCGCGGGCATCCACCCGACCCACGAAATAAAGCAGGCCTGGATCAGGAACGCCGTATAGGCGGAGATGCGCCGTGTGCCTGGTCTACGCCTCATTACACGTCCTCATGCTCACCTCCCAACACCAAACTCATGAACGCCACAGCACGCAGTGTACCGGGCGCCCGGCATTCAGATCGCCGTGGCAACTGTCGCAGTGCAGACACCGGCGCGCGTCCTTTCCCGCGCGTGTGCGCACAGGCCAACGCGGGTCTGCGATCAGCCCGCGCCCGATGGCCACAAGGTCCGCACGCCCCTCTCGCAGAACCTCCACGGCCCGTTCCACGCGGTCCAGCTCGTTCACCGCGATCACCGGCACGCCCAACGAACGAAAGGGCGCCGCCCCATCCCCCGGTACACGAAAGGACGAAGGCGAGAGGTCCAGAACATCCACACCGGCATCCGCCAGCGCGGCACCCAGCTCCAGGCTCTCCTCCAGGGAATAGCCCTCGCCTACGGGAGTGTGGCGGTAGAGCAGGAGGCCATCGTCGGGCAGCGCCGCCCGAACGGCGCTCGAGATCCGCACCGCCAGCAGCATCCGCCCTGCCAGTGTGCCACCGTAGGCATCCGTGCGGCCGTTCGCCGCGAGTGAAAAGAACTGGTTCAGCAGGAAACCGTGCGCGCCGTGGACCTCGATCCCATCAAAGCCCGCCTCTGCACACCGCTCGGCTGCCGAGGCACAGCCTTCGATCAGCCCTTCCAGGCGCGCACGATCCAGATCCGCGGGCCGGACTTGCTGCTCACGCACGCCGGGAAAAAGCTGTATCGCGGCCAGTGCACCGCCCGCGTGTATGGCTTTCGCCAGCCGCGAGAGATCCTCCACGGAGAAGAGATACCGGAAGCCATCCACGCTGGTAGCCTCGACGATGACGAGCCCCACGCCGCCCGCAGCGTGCGCCTTGTACCAGGCCACGCCCGCAGGCGTCACGATGCCCCGGTTAGCGACCATGGGCGGCATGACGATGCGGTTGCGCAGCCGCCTGCCACGAATCTCCAGCGGCTCAAAGAGCCGGTCAACCCCCTCAGCCAGGCAGGTAACAGGATCGGCAGGAGGCGCAGCCCTCACCTCACACCTCGCTCAGCAGCACACGAGCAGCGGTCTGTACGGGATCCCAGACGGGCGAAAAGGGCGGTGCATAGGCCAGGTCCATATCTACCAGATCCTGCACGGTCATCCGGGCCGTCAGGCAGGCGGCGATGGTGTCAATCCGCTTGCCGGAGCCCGGACCGCCGATGATCTGCCCGCCCAGGAGCCTGCCGCTGCCCTTTTCTGCGCAGAGCTTGACGTGGATGGGCGCAGAGCCGGGATAGTAGCCCGGCAGCGTGCGATCCTCTATCGTAATGGCGGCATAGTCCAGACTCGAGCGAAGGCACTCCCCCTCGCGGAGCCCGGTCCGCGCGATCTCCATCACGCCGACCTTGGTGATCGCCGTGTTCAGGACGCCCGGGAACGCGGCATCGCCGCCGGTGAGGTTCAGCCCGGCGATGCGTCCCATCTTGTTGGCCACCGTTCCCAGTGCAACCCAGATCGGCTCCCCGGTCACACGCTGTATCGTGGCGGCGCAGTCGCCGGCCGCCCAGACATGATCGATGCCCGCGCGCAGATGGTCATCCACGCGAATGGCGCCACCCGCGCCCAGGGGGATGCCGGCCTCCTGCGCCAGCGCGCTGTTTGGGCGCGCCCCGGTGCCGAACACAACAAGATCGGCCGGCAGCTCGCGATCGGAGAGTTGCACGGCGCGCGCGCGGCCATTCGCCTCCAGGATCGCCAGGGGCTGTTCTCCCAGGTACAGCGCCACGCCGATATCGCGCAACGCCTGGGAGGCCAGGGCGCCCATCTCGGGATCGAGGTTGGACATCACCTCAGCGCCGCGGTGCACCAGGGCCGTCTGGATGCCGCGATGGCGCAGGCTCTCCGCCATCTCCAGGCCGATATAGCCGCCACCAATGACCACGGCACGCCCCGGCCGCTCACGCTCCACCCATTCCCATGTAGCCACCCCGCTGGCCAGGTTGCGCAGAGTAAATACGCCTCGAGCGTAGGCGCCGGGGATATCCGGGATGCTCGCACGCGCCCCTGTGGCGATGAGCAGTTCATCATAGGGCTCGACGTGAGTGACGCCGTCCGAAGAGCTGAAACTCACCCGCTGCGCCGGCGGATCGATCCGTATCGCCTCGTGCCGGAGCCGAACCTCGATACCCTGCGCCGCGAACTGCTCGGGCCGCCGAGCGATGAGCCGCTCCGGCGAACCCACCAGCCCGCCCACCAGGTAGGGCATGCCGCACGCCGCATAGGATACGTGCTCACCGCGCTCCAGCACCATGATATCCAGGTCCGGATCCCGGCGCCGGGCCTGCGATGCCGCACTCATCCCCGCGGCATCGCCGCCGATCACCACCAACCTTCGTCTGGACCGCATCAGTGGATGTACCCGAGATACTGGCTCTGCTGCCTCAGAATCGTCTCCAGCATCTCCTCCGCCGGCCGCACGGCCGTGACGTTCAAATCGGCCAACAGGGCCTGCATGACCACCTTCTTCGAGCCGGTGAGGACCGCCTCCGCGGTGAGCTCGTGGATCGCCACCTGGTTCTGAAGCAGCCCAAGAAAGCCGGCTGGCAGCGTCCCCAGCGGCCTGCCGTGCACGCCCGAGGCATCGATCATACCGGGGACCTCAACGACGATGTCGTCGGGGAGCTTGTCGATCAGACCGCGATTCGGCAGGTTGAGAGCCCCCTCGTGCGCCGGCGTGCCGGAGACCATCGCCTCGACGATCGGAATCACACGCTCGCCCTCGTTAAAGTGCTCCAGGGTGTAGCCCTCCTCCGGAGCGCGGGCCAAGCAGTACTCTTTGTAGCCGTTGTAGAAATCCAGTATCCCTTCATGATCCACGACGTCGTACGCCCACTGGATGTACTCTCCCAAGTGGCTGTCCGTGGTGATCGGCAGCAGATCGTAGCGTCGGAAGAGCTCCATGAACAGCCCGCGCTCTGCAGTGCCCGAAAAGTACGCCGGAATGCCCGCGCGGATATCGGGATAGGCGTCCGCGCCGGTATCCCTGTAGCGCGCCTCCAACAGCATGGAAAAGTGATTCAGCCCCCCGGCGACCAGTTCAAGGTCCTCGAGCGGGCGCCCGAGGATGCTGGGGAGATGCTTGCCCAGCGACGCGATCTCATGGCAGAGGCCCACCAGATGGAGATCCGGGTACTTGTGCAGGATTGTGGTGCAGATACGGCTCATGGGATTGGAAAAGTTGAGCACCCAGGCATCGGGGCAGATCCGCATGACGTCGCCGCAAATGGCCAGGATCTGCGGGATGATCCGCAGGGAGTGGAACAGCCCACCTGGGCCGCCGTTCTCGCCATAGACCTGCCGAAAGCCATACTGCTGAGGGATACGCCAGTCCATCTCCCAGAGGTGAAAGCGATCGCCCACCTCGACGGAGATGATCACGTACCCCGCACCCTTGAGCGCCTCAGCCCGATCGGCCGTGGCTTCTACTACGTAGGGGAGATGGTGCTCTGCGACATACTCTGTTCCGAGTTGGTGCACGCGCGCCAGCGCGGATGGGTTGATATCATGCAGCACCACGGTGCTGCCTTCCAAAACGCTGCTGCGGAAGATGTCGGCCAGCGTTCCGAGGCCGAACTGCGCACTGCCCGCGCCAACCAGGACGATCCGTGCCATCTCTCTCCTCCTGCCTTCCTCGTCGAAGAACACGCCCCGCCCACGGGGCGCCACACGTGAAGCCATCCCTCTACATCATCGCTGAACGGGCAGCAGAGCCCGACTCACTGCCCCGAACGAGATCGGCCTACTCCAAAAAGCCGCCCTGCTTCGCCTCCGGTGTGTACTGGTGCAGCTCGATGCGGTTGCCATCGGGATCGGCCAGCCAGGACTGGTAGGCACCGTCACCTCCGAGCTTGATCGGCGTGCACTCTACGCCCCGCTCCGTCAGCACGGAGACCGTTCGTTCGATATCTTCGACTTCCAGACAGATGTGCCCGTAGGACTGCCCTTCCGCCTTGTCAGATAGGTTGCCTGCAAACAACTCGATAAAGTTGCGCCCACCCACGTGAATGTACTGGCCGTGCCAGGTACCATCGGGCCGGCGAAGCTCGAACGCCCGTCGCAGGCCCAGCTGGCCGCAGTAAAAGTCCACTGAACGCTGAAGATCTGACACGGTGAAGCAAACGTGGGCAAGACAGCTGACGATCCTGGCACTGCTCTGATCGCTCATGATAGGCTCTCCTTTGAGGTATCCGCTCAACGACCGACGGCGACATTATAGCATCGCTGGCGTCCTTCGGGCAGCAGCCGAGCGGCGCTGGCGTCCAGCGCAGAGAGCGAGTATCCTCGTCGCGCGGCAGCCGCCGCCAAGCGACAGGGCCAGGAAGGGGACTCTACCATGACTCAGGAGCTGACGTCTCTTGAGGAGAGCCGCGCCGAGGATGGACGCGGCCTCCGGATCCGATCGGTTGAGCCGTTCAGCCTGCTCGTTCCCACCAAGCCCGCCTCCACGGTGTGGACCTTTTGCAGGATCAGGACAGAGGAAGGCCTCGTCGGCCTGGGAGAGGGGATTGGCACCCCCGGGCCGGTATGCGCCGCCATTCGCCACTTTGGCAACAGTCTGATCGGCCAGTCCGCCTGGGATATCGAAAAGCTCTGGGTGGGCCTGTATCGGGCCTCCGAGTTCAGCCGCAGCGGCGTCAATCAGGCCGCGATCAGTGCCATTGATATCGCCCTCTGGGATCTGGTCGGCCAAAAGACTGGCTTGCCGGTATACGCTCTCTTGGGTGGCAGGGTTCATGACCGGGTGCCGATATACCACCACCCCTGGGATGACGTTGAGGACGCAGAGGCCTTCGCCGAAGGCCGCATGCGGCGGGGCTATGTGGAAGCCACGCGCGGACTGGTCGCCCAGGGTATCCTGGCGGGCAAACTCGATCCCTTTCCTCGCGAGCCGGGCTATGGCCGCGAGATCTCACCCTTTGCCCTGCGCCATGCCACAGATATCATTGCGCAGATCCGCGAGGGAGGAGGCCCGGACTACCGGATCTGTGTGGAGATGCACGCCCGCTTCAACGTGGCCAGCGCCCTGCGCATTGCCCGAGCCCTTGCGCCGCTGGATCCCTTCTGGATCGAGGAGCCAGTCGCGCCGGAAAGCCTCCCGGAGGCTCGAGAGGTGCAGCGGGCCACGGAGTTGCCCGTGGCAACAGGCGAGCGGCTGTTCCAGCGCGTCGACTTCCGGGATGCCCTGGAACAACGCTGCTGCCGGATCATCCAGCCCGATGTGGCCCATGTGGGCGGCATCACGGAGATGAAAAAGATCGGGGCCATGGCGGATGCCTACTATGTCACGGTGGCGCCGCACGAATGGAACGGGCCCGTGACGCTGCTCGCGGGCGCGCACGTGGGGTCAACGCTGCCGAACCTGCTGATGTGCGAGTACCACATCCAGCTCAAGGGCGTGCTCGAGGATACCATGCCCGGTGGCTACCGGTACGATCCGCGGTTCCTCGACCTGCCGGCAACGCCGGGGATCGGCGTGGCCTTTAGCGAGGCCTACATCCGTGAACACCGTTTCGATCCGGATGACTATGGCCGCCCGGGGTATGCCGGGCACATCCGCTTCCGATAGCCCCCAGGTATCGCCGCCCACCCGTAGGCTGGCTGATCGAACTGGAGGGCTGGGACCGATCTATCGCCAAGGAGATCCTGATGTTTGTAGATCTCAAGTACGGCCGTTCCGGCTTGCGTGTACGCGTACCGGATGACGCCACCGTGATCCTGCCAAGGGAGCTTGCGGGTCTGCCGGACGAACCGGCCGCGCTCCGTAACGCTCTGGCCCAACCCATCGGCGCCGCCCCTCTGGTGGACGCCCTCCGGCCTGCCGACAGGGTGTCGATCGTGTTCAGCGACATCACGCGGCCAATGCCGAGCGACCGAGTGCTGCCGGTTCTACTGGAGGAGATCGCGCGGGTCGTCCCCCCTGAACAAGTCGTATTGATCAACGCCACAGGGACGCACATGGCGAACACGCGCGATGAGCTCATCGGGATGCTCGGCCGCGACGTTGTGGAGCGATATCGCATCGTCAACCACGACGCGTGGGACACCGAGAACCTTGTGGATCTGGGACGCACGCCGCAGGGCCACCGCGTGCTCGTGAACCGCCTGTTCTACGAGGCCGACTACCGGATACTCACGGGATTCATCGAGCCACACATCTTTGCCGGGTTCAGCGGCGGACCCAAGGCAGTCCTGCCGGGGGTGGCAGGCATCGAGAGCATCATGGATAACCATGGCTATGCGATGCTGGGCGATCCGCGCGCCACCTGGGGCGTCGTGGAGGGCAACCCGGTATGGGAGGAGATGCGGGCCTTTGCCCGCATCGTTCGCCCGAGCTTTAGCGTCAACGTCACCCTCAACAGGTTGGGCCAGATCACCGGCGTGTACGCGGGGGATATGGAGAGAGCCCACGCGGAGGGCGTTTCCCTGGTCCGCTCGCACGCGATGGTGCCCGTGGATGGCCAGTATGAGGTGGTGCTCACCACCAATAGCGGATACCCGCTAGACATCAATCTCTACCAGACCATCAAGGGCCTCTCGGCCGCGATGCAGGTCGTCCGGCCGGGGGGGAGCATCATCATCGCCAGCGAATGCCGAGGCGGGATCCCGGATTATGGCGAGTACCGCCGCCTTGTGGTGGAGGGCGCCTCGCCGGAGGGCATACTAGAGATGATCGCTGCACCGGGATTCCGCTGCCACGACCAATGGGAGGCACAGCTGCATGCTCAGATCATGCAGGCGGCATCCGTCTACGTCTACAGCGACGGACTGGCCGACGAGCAAATCCGGGAGATGCTCTTTGAGCCGACGCATGATATCGAAGCGACGATCGCACGGGAGCTTGAACGGCACGGCCCAGAGACGCGCCTGCTCGTGATGCCGGAGGGCCCCCAGAGCATCCCCTACATCCGGGCCTAGCCCGAGGAGGGCCATAATGGCAGAGGCAGCAGGCATACTACCCATACCGAGGGAGATACGCAGCACCGATGGCCGTTTCTGCGTCGATGAGCACACGCTGATACTGCTCCTGCCCTCCTGTAACGAGGAGGTGTACGGCTCAGCCGCCCAGCTGGCGGATGAGATCCGGGAGCGCACCGGCCAGCGCCCCAAAGTGGTGCAAGGCGCTCGTGTGCCCAGAGGCGAAAACATCATCGTTCTCTGTGGCGACGTGGAGGCCGGACGCGCGTACCTGGGCGAGTCGCTCGCCGGTGAGGGCCTGGCCGCCCATGGCCCGGAGGCCTATGCGATCTCGATTTCCCCGGAGCGAGTCATTGCCGCCGGTGAAGGCGCCGTGGCGCTCCGCCATGCGATCCAGACTCTGCGGCAGATCGCCCGCCTGGAGGGTTCCTACTGGCCCGCCTGCGAGATCCTGGATTGGCCGGCACTTGCCTACCGGGGGGTGATGCTCGATGTCTCCCGCGGCAAGGTCCCCACGCTTCAGACGCTCAAGGAGATCGTCGATTGCCTGGCTTTCTTCAAGATGAACGTGCTCCAGCTGTACACCGAACACACCTTTGACTTTGTGTCACACCCCGCGATCGGGAGGGGAACCGATCCCCTCACCAGCGAGGACATGCTGGTGCTGGATCGCTATGCTCGTGAGCAGGGCGTGCAACTGATGCCCAACCTGAACTGCTTTGGCCACTGCAGCCATCTGCTCAGCCTGCCCCAGTATGCTCACCTGGCTGAATCGGCCGTACCCTGGACGCTCACGCCCGTCGACGAAGGCACTTACGCCCTTCTGGGCAATCTCCTGGATGACATGCTGCCGTCGTTCAGTTGCCGCACGCTGAACGCCGGATGCGACGAAACCTGGGATCTGGGCCTGGGGCGCTCCGCCTCGCTGGCGGCAGAGATCGGTGTCGGGCGTGTGTATCTGGGGCATCTCCTCCGGCTCCACGATCTCGCCAGCGCGCGAGGTTGCCGGGTCCAGTTCTGGGGGGATATCCTGCTGCACCATCCGGAATTGGTTGGTGAACTGCCCGATGACGTCACGCTGTTGGACTGGCACTATGAGGCGCAGGAGAGCTATTCCTCGCTGGACGTCTTTGCGCAGAGTGGCCGTCGGTTCTGGGTCTGCCCGGGGACGTCCTCTTGGAACACGCTCTTTCCCAGGATCGAGAACGCCAATGGGAACATCCGCAACCTGGTGCGCCAGGGGGCGGAGCGCGGCGCGGAGGGGATGCTCAACACGGATTGGGGCGATCACGGGCACTACCAACCTCTGGGGCTATCCTGGTACGGGTATGCCTTCGGGGCGGCGCAGGCCTGGTCCGGTGGAACGACGACGGATGATGAGTTTGACGGCCGCTTCGGGCCTCTCTGGTTTGGGCCGGAGGGAGCGCAGGTCATCGAGTCCGTCCGCGCCCTCGGCGCGCTGAACACGCTGTCGGGCATGCCTCGCCCGAACAATAGCAACAGCATCCACATGCTGCTGGACGAACCCCTGGCTGGGCCGGTGCCCGACGCGCTGCCCGATGAGACGCTGGACGCCATTCTAGCGGTCACGGCCGGAGCCATGGCCGCCTTCCGCTCCGCCTGGGCGTTCAGCCGGGATCGCCACACGCTGGAGGAGATGAGCCACTCCTGCGCCTGGATGGCGTTTGCGGCTCGCAAGGCGAAGCTAACACGGCAGATACGCGCCTCACTCGCTTCCGGGGGCAAATGTATCGGGGACGTAGCTCAGCACGCCGCGGCCGCCCTGCAGGAACTCGCCGACGACCTGGTTCCGCTGAGACAGGCGTTTGAGGCCCTCTGGCTTGGGCGCGCCCGCCCCTCGGAGATCGCGCAACATCTGGGCGCGCTTGAGGCTCTGAGCGAGCGGTTCGGCCTGGCCCGCGACTGGCTCATGGCGATCGCTCGCGAGGAGCATGCCGCGCTAGATACCGATGCCTATCTGGCCGCGACGCCACGCTACGAGTACTTGGGGCAACGCTTCTGGCGGCAGATGCGAGAGATCAACCCAACCCTGTAGCCCGTGGCAGGGGGGCAAAGGAGGCAGGAGGAGCGGTGCTCCTCCCGCCCTTTCACTCCCGGGGAGGGGGGTGCGATAGGTGGACGCGATCGCGAGCGCTCTGCTCGCGTCGCCTCTATGCCGAGGGCTCGCTGGCTTCGCCAGCGGTGTCGTTCTCCTCGACGATGCGCTCCACCACGATTGAGCAATCGCTGACCAGGGCGGCAAAGGCGCCCAGGGCTGCCAACATGGGTGCGAACACGACACCCACCGCGGCGAGCGTGAGCGGCAGCTCCATTACCGTCTGCCCCTCATGTTTGATCACGATGCGACGAATGTTGCTCTGATGGAGCAGTTCCTTGACCTTGGCTACCAGCTCGGAGCCATCCAGCTTGATCTCTTCGCGGCGCACGCTCTCTTCCTGCTCGGCAGAGAATGGCTCGGACATGGTCCCTCCTTTACGCTCTGAGCGATGCCCAGACGGTCACTTGTTGACGACGCTGAACGAGTAGCCCAGTACGATCCCAAGCACCAGGATCACTGCGGCGAGATGGGGGAAGGCGACCGTCGCGATAACCGCTACGGGCAGCGGAAGCTGCATGAACGTCTCGCCCCTGCGCGCGATGATCAGTGACTGCTTGCAGAGCGTATTCCAGGTGTTGACCGCCTTGTCCCAAAGACTGGGCTTGGACGGTGCCGGGGAGGCGGCGGACGGGGCCTGATCGATGTCAAACGGTTCGGACATGCTGTCATCTCCTCGAATCATGTGCCTTGGTTACACCACACACTACGCAAGGGAGCGAGTTGGGTTGCGGACCGCAGCAAGAGGAAGAAGCTAGCAGGGCGCGTCTGCTCTCAGGCCGTCGTGGCCGCGGAGAGCCTCTCGCGTACAGGGCGAGGTGTCCTTAACATTCAGCCAGGAGCGTGCCCTCCAGGCCGTCGTCATCCGCCGAGGTACAGAGGACGGCGCGGATCTGGTTGCCCAGGCCAGGCTCCGAGGGGACCCACACCCGCAGGTAATTCTCCGTCAGGCCGGTCCAGCCGCGTTGCCCGTCGCGGGAGGCCGGCGACTCAAAGAGCACCCGCGCTACTCGACCAACATGCTCTCTGTGCCAGGTGCCAGCCAACGCGCGGCCACATGCCGATAGCTCACGCGCACGAACCTGGGCCATCTGGCTCGGAACCTGGCCATCCATGAGGGCGGCCGGTGTACGCTGCCGTGGCGAGAATCGAAAGACGTGCAGCCGAGCCAGCGCAAGCTCCTCCACCAGCGAGAGTGTGGCCTCATGGTCCTTCAGCGACTCGCCGGGGAAGCCCACGATCAGATCGGTGGACAGGGTGATCGCTCGCACGCGAGCCCGTATCTGCTTGACGAGCGCCCGGTAGTCGCGCACATCCATGGCGCGACCCATGCGCCTGAGAACCGCATCGCTCCCGCTCTGCAGGGGCAAGTGCAAGGTGGTTCATGTAAGACTCTATACCCGAATT
>JAAYAW010000093.1 GCA_012719135.1 Chloroflexota bacterium | reverse complement strand
GCGGATCGTTGACATAGTGTCTGGGATCGATATACTGGGCGCATATGAACAGCCAAGGGCGCATAGAGTTCCATTCTCACACGATCCATAGTGATGGTGTGCTGCTGCCTTCAGAACTCATTCGCAGGGCAGCCGTGTTGGGGCACCAAGCTTTGGCCATCACCGATCACGCTGACGCCGGCAACCTGGAGGCTCTCATCGCGGGCCTGATGCGGTTGAGAGAGGCGCAGGGGGCGAGCTTTGGTCTGCAGTTGCTGATTGGAGTAGAGCTCACCCACGTTGCTCCGGACAGAATCGCGAGCCTGGCGCGCCGGGCCCGCTCTTGCGGTGCGGAAGTCGTGATCGTGCATGGTGAGACGATCGTCGAGCCGGTGGCGCCAGGCACAAACGCGGCGGCAATTGCTTCACCCGATGTGGATATTCTGGCGCACCCCGGGTTTCTGTCGCCTCAAGAGGCGCGCGATGCGCATGATCGGGGCTGCTATATCGAGATCACGAGTCGCAAGGGTCACAGCCTTACCAACGGTCATGTGGCCCGCGTGTGCGCTGAGGCGGGTGCGGCGATGGTGGTTAACACCGACACACATGCCCCCTCGGACCTGATCGATTCCGCCTTCGCCCAGTCCGTGGCACGTGCCGCCGGGCTCTCTGCAGACCTCGTCCACGATGCGACGGTGGCAGGGCCGGAAGCCCTGTTGGCGCGCATCACGGGTCACCCGCGCCAACGCGCCCTACTCTGAACGGACAAGAGGAGATATCGCTCCATGCCCTTTCCTTCTATACCCACGCAGATTCGCTGTCCCCAGTGCAGTACGGCCTTTACGGTCGATGTGCGCACGATCATCGACGTCGGCCAGGAGCCGGAGCTCAAACAGCAGTTGCTCCGCGGTGAGCTGAACCATGCGCAGTGCCCCCAGTGTGGCGCCGGCGGCACGCTGGCTACATGGCTGGTATATCATGATCCCGCAAAGGCGCTGCTCATATCCTACGTGCCTTCGGAGATGGGGCTCTCCGCGGATGAGCAGGAGCGTGTGGTCGGCAGACTGCTGAACACTGTCATGAACGAAACCCCGGCTGAGGATCGAAAGGCGTACTTTCTGCAGCCCAAATCCGTATTGACATACGACGGCCTGATTGAGAGCGTGCTAGAGGCGGAGGGCATCACGAAGGATGTGCTCGAGCGACACCGTGGCCTGATCGAGCTGATCGACAGCCTTCTGGACGCCATGAACAACGATGAAGACTTTGACCGCCTGGCTGACGAGAACTCGGGGCGCATGGACTATGAGTTCTACCTGCTCCTGGCGCAGCTGATTGAAGCCCAGGGAGACCAGGCGGAGGGCAATGCGCCTTTGTTGAGCGAGTTGCGCGAGCGCCTGCTCACGCGCGCCCAGCCCACTGCTGCGAGTCCGGAGCCGACATCGGTGGACCAACTGATCGATGAACTGCTGGAGAATGTCGGATCGCCAGAGTGGGAGGACACCGTATCGGACTACCTTCCGGCACTGGACTATGCGTTCTTTCAGGCGCTGACGGCGCGCATCGAAGCGGCGGAATCCGGCGATGGTAAAGCCGATGCCGCTTCACTCGGCGCCCTTCGTGAGGCGTTGCTCGACTATATGGATCGGCGCAGCCGAGAGCTGCGCGAGGCAGAGGACGAGGCCAGCTTGCTGATCATGGAACTGCTCGAATCGGACGATCTGGAGCAGACCGTCCGTGAGCGCCTGGATGACCTGGACGACGTGTTTTTCATGGTACTGGCCCGGCTGCGACAGACCGCAGCCAGCCGGGGTAACGAGGCCAGGGCGTCGAGATTGAGTGCCCTGTTGGACACCGCGCGAGACGTCCGCGAAGAGGCGTTACCTCCAGAGATTCGGCTTGTCAGCCGCCTCTTGCGCGCGGATTATCCTGGCGGATCAGGCCAGCTCCTCGAGCAGAATCGTGGCCTCGTGAACACAGCCCTGCTGAATACATACGATCGTTACATTGCACAGATCGGGGAAGGGATCACGCAAGAGGCTCGGGAACGGCTGGACAGCATCCGCGGGCAGATCGCGGCCAAGATCGAGGTCGCCAGACTGTAAAAGCGTCTGTAGTAACGAAAAGGGGCAGAGAGTCACTCTGCCCCCTTTACTATCCCTGCAAGCGCCTACCGAAGGAACTCGGCAAAGACCCGATTCCCGATGAGGTACGCGCCGGGCGCCATCCTGACGCCCTCAGCGTCCACCTCGATCATCCCTGCGGCACTCAGGCCCGCGAGAGCTTGAGGATATACGGACCGCAGATCGATCGAGAAGCGCTCCTGGAATCTGGCCCAGGTGACGCCGCTCATAAGCCGAAGGCCGAGCATCAGCGTCTCATCCATCTCCAGGGATTCGTCGATCTGCTCGCAGAACTCGCGCGTGCTCTCGCCATTGTGCACTCGCCGCACGTACTCTTTGGGATCGGTGCAGCGAGCAAAGCGCGAGCGCCCATCGAAAGAGTGCGCTGCGGACCCGATGCCGAGATAGCGATCGTTGTGCCAATAATGCAGGTTGTGGCGGCTCGCCAGCCGCGGAGGGGCGCCGGGCGTGTCGCCCGCACAGCGCCGGGCCCAGTTAGATACTTCGTACTGCACATAACCGGCATCGGCCAGCACGGCCTGTGCCAGGGCGTACATATCGGCCACGTGATCCTCGTCCGGTTCAGGCAGGACACCGGACCATACCGATTCGGCCATGGGCGTGCCTTCTTCGAGCGTCAGCGCATAGAGCGACAGATGCTCTGGATCGAGCGACACCGCCCGGTGCAGGGTATCGCGCCAGACCTCAAGGGTCTGCCATGGGATCCCGTACATGAGATCGAGGCCGATGTTCGCAAAGCCCGCCTCTCTCGCCGCTCGAAAGGCGCCGTACACCGCCTCCGGATCGTGGATGCGTCCGAGGGTTCGGAGCACACCGGAGTCCAGGCTCTGCGCTCCCAGACTCAGCCGGTTGAAGCCACTCTCTGCCAGGATCGCCAGAGAGGCTCCGGTCACCATTCCGGGGTTCGCCTCGCAGGTGATCTCGGCGTCGTGCGGCAAGCCAAGCCCTGACTTGCAGGCGGAGAGGACATCAGCCAGGCGATCAGCAGAGAGCACAGTGGGGGTGCCGCCGCCGACATACAGGGTGTCAAAGCCAGGTCCCGGCCATTCCGGGCCGGCCGAGGCGATATGCTGCAGAAGCGCCTCGACGTACGGCGCGTACAGCGCCTCTATCCCAGAGTACGAGGAAAAGTCACAATAGGGGCACTTGGCGACGCAAAATGGAACGTGGATGTACAACCCGGCGCGGGCACCACTACTGAGTGTGCTCACAGCATTCCGTTCGCCAGGCTGGCGCGGGCGCGTGTCAGAGCCACCTCGAGTGCACGCTGAGCAGCGCCGGCTACTGCCCGGGCGCGATCAGGGGCTTCTTCGGTGACGTCGATCATGCGGGCCGTCGCCCATTGCGCGATGGACCGGCGCATTGTGTCGACGGTCGCCGTCCGTCCGTCGGCCAATTCGTCGAGACGGGATACCTGCGGGGCGGCACCGTGGAGTCCGAGGACCACCGTGATCCGCGAGAGCAAGTTCTGGATCTCGTCAAAGCTCAGTGAGATCGCGATCACAGGGGCCCCGCCTGACGCCCCCTCGGATGTGTCCGCTTGGGCGATACCGGCTCCCTCGCCCGGCTGCGGTAGCCGGATGCGCAGTGAGACCAGGATCTCTGACATGCTGTTGAGGCGGCAGGTGCCCGGGCGCGAGAGAAGTCCGCCCACAGGTAACCATTGCGAGCCGGTCAGGTTGGCGATCTCCGCCTCCGCCCCCAGGGCGATCAGCGTGGCGGCTATCTCGGACGTGCCGTAGGCGCTGACAATGCTGCCGGCGAGCGTCGCCAAGCTGTGCAGTCGCGAGAGAGGTGCGATCTCGGCGCTATCCTTGAGTACGGCGAGCGACTCTGGGAGTGACTCAGAGCGGAGCATCTGCGCCAGCGTGACGGCTCCGCCCAGCAGCAGGTGGGAAGGTTCCAGGCGAATGCGCCTCATGCTGGCCACCCTGGACACGTCCACCAGATAGGTCGCGAGAGCCTTGCCCCGCAGCACCAGGGGGAGCAGCGTGGTTCCTCCGCCCAGGACCTGGGCATCGCCCGCGTGTGCTGAGAGGTACGCGATGGCCTCCTCTGTGGAGGCGGCGAGGTAGTACTGCCGGATCATCGGTGCGCGAAGCTGCAGCAGACCGTCCATCGGGCTCTAGTGGCGCTTCCGCATCGCGACGCGTATCTCCGTGTAGAGACGCTCGATGCTGTGCCGTCGGCGAAGCTTGATCTCACTCTCCTGCCCCTTGGCAACCGGAAAGGCATCCAGCATGCCGACCTTCTCCACACATTCGCGGCGGCTCGCGCCCTGAGCAAAGAGCTCCAGAATTCTGCGCCGCATCTCTGCGAGGTACTGGTACAGGGGGTCGATCATCTCTTTGCCCCCGGGAGCCCCAGAGCCGGGCACGATCACATCCACATCCATTTCTTTGATGCGCAGGAGCGTCTCCAGCCAGGCGAGCGAGTTGGCATGCTGTGCCACAGGATGCTCGTTGTTGGTGATATTGTCACCCGCAAAGAGGATCCGGCGCTCGGGAATGTACACGCCGAGTGAGGCCGGCGTGTGCCCCTCGAGGTAGAGTATCTGGATTTCCGCCTGGCCGAGATGCAGACTCAGCCGATCTGAGATAGAGACCTCTGGCCTGACCGGACGGATGGCCGCCAGAGAGCTAGCGAGGGCAGGGTTATTGCTCGCCCATTCCCCGGCGAGTTCTGCAAGCGTGGCGTCGTCGTAGCGGGACAGAGGCTTGTCCGATTCCTCGTGGCCGAATACGGTCGTGGGCATGAATACCTGATTACCGAGCATGTGTTCGGGGTGATAATCGGTGTTCACGATGGCATGAATGCGAGGTATGGCCATGGCGGATAGCTGCGCCTGCCACTCCGCTCCCTCTGAAGGGAACATGGGGGTATCCACCAGAACAGCCCCCCGATCTGTGACTATGGCGCCGCAGTTACCACCGGAGAAGCGTGTTTCTACAAATACCCCGTCAGCGAGCTCGATCATTGGCCTCGTTCCCCTTCCGCCGCGGTACATCCATCGCCAGAGAGATACTCTAGCGCGTCCTGTATCATTCTATCCACATCCTCGGCCAGCAGCCCACCCCCCTGCACGAGGTGCGGCTGTCCCCCTCCGCGCCCACCGTGGGGTGCTGCCACCGTGCGCAGCACGGCGTTCATGTTCAGGTCCACATCATCTGCTCGGGCGAAGCAGAACTGAGGCCTAGGCTGGCGGATCGCGAGGATCGCTATCAGGCCAGGCTCCCTGCACAGTTGCTGTGCGAGAGCCGGCAGTTCGACGGCGTCCGCCTCATCCAGCACCTGCGCGATGATCCGATACCGACCCGCGTTGACGGCTCTATGTTGTAGAGACTGGGCGGTGAGCACGAGCAGCCGGTCACGCAGGGTCGCGTGTGCGCGGCGCAACTCACTCAATAATGCGTCCATGCGTTCGATAGCCGCCGGTAACTCGGCGATACTGACGCTCTGCCTGGCCGCCAGATCGCGACATATGCGGTTCTTGCCGCGATAGTCCCGCAAGGCTCTCTGCCCGCAAAGAAAGTCCACTCTCACTCCGCCGTGCCGGCGCTCCCAGCGATCGATGTGGATCAGGCCCACCTGTCCGGCGGAGTTGGGATGGGTGCCACCACAGGCCGAGTGATCCAGGTCGCCCACGGAGACCACCCGTACCGGCCCCTCTACCTGGGGAGGTTTGCGGAGCCGTACGGCGCTCAACTCGTCGGCGGTGAACTGCCGTGTCCGAATGGGCAGATCGTCCAGAACGGCACGGTTTGCGCAGTCCTCCACGGTAGAGGCCTGGCGCTCATCGAGCGAAGACAAGTCCAGATCAATGGTGCAGTCATCGCTTCCCAAGTGGAAGGACTGTGTCTGCGCCTCCAACACTTGCTCAAATGCCGCGGATAAGATGTGTTGCCCGGCGTGCTGCTGCATATGGTCCTGGCGGCGGTCCCAGTCTATCCGGCCCTGGACGACCGCGTGCTCCAGCGGAGCCGCCAGTAGGTGCACGATATCGCCATCCACCTCCAGAACATCGAGTACCTCAACACCGTTCAGAGTCCCTGTGTCGTGGGGCTGTCCACCGGACGTCGGGTAAAAACACGTTTGGTCCAGCACCACAGCAGGCCTCCCATCGAAGGTAAGGAGGCGCGCAACGTGGGCGCGGAACTCGGTGCGGTACGGATCCTCCCAGAAGAGGCGAACACTCGATGGCACTCTAAAACCCTCGTAGCCCGCGTTACGGGCCAAATCGTGTCGACGATTATAGCATACGCGACGCGGGGGTGCCAGCGGAGGCCGGTTGATTGACATATCGAAACCTGCTAAACTTGTCATAACCCAACAGGGGTGTCGCTCTTTGAACCATGTCTCACGGAGGATGAGTGAGTCTTCTGGGCCTCGATGTGGGTCTGGCGGGATGCCGCGCGCTGGTCGTCAGCGTTGATGGCGCGATTCTGGCCGATATCGGACGCAGCTACGATCCACAGCTGGGTCCTGAAGCCTGTGAGCTCGATGCGCGCTCTATCTGGGCCGCCACGAGCGCCGTGCTGCGCGAGGCCGTCTTCCGCACAAACCGGGATCCCATCGCGGCACTGGCGATCGCTTCAGCGGGGGAGGCCATCACCCCGCTTAGTCGCGATGGTACCGTTCTCGCGGGCTGTCTGATTGAGGATAGCGCGCGAGATCATGGCCTTACCTCGCATCTCCTGGCGCAGCTGGGCCAGGATCGTCTCTATGACATCACTGGGCAGGTATCTGGTCGGTCCTACACGCTCTCCAGGCTGAGCCGCGTTCAGCGCGAGCTTCCAGACGTCTATCGATCAGCGTGGCGTTTTGTGTTGCTCGGCGGGCTCGTCGCCCATCTCCTGGGAGCCAGCACGACCTGCGACTATTCTCTGGCTGCCGGAACACTCTGTTATGACATGCACCAGCGTACCTGGTCTCGCGAGATCCTGGCTGCGTGCGGGCTGTCCTCCGTCAAGCTGCCTCCCCTGGCAGAAGCGAGCACTCCGATCGGTGTGATCTCTGCCAGGATCGCTCAGGAACTGGGGCTCTCTCCACGGGTGACCGTGGTCCTTGGAGGGCATGATCTGGCCTGCCATGCACTGGGGGTTGGAGCCGACAGACACGGCATCGCAGCGCTGAACCTCGGGCCATCGGTTCACATGACCCCCGTCTTTCATGCCATTCCCCTCATATCGATGATGCTTCGCGAGGGACTCTGCATAGAGCCGCACGTGGTTCCCGATCTGCTGCTGGCTGATGCTTTTGTCCAGACGGGAGCGTCGTGGCTGCGCTGGTTCAACAACCAGATCATCCCGCTCGAGCAGCGCGAGTCCTCCAGGCGAGGCGTCAGCATGCTCAAGGCGCTCCTTGATGAGATGCCAGAGGCGCCGTCGCCGCTCCTGGTTCGCCCCCCGCAGGACTATGACCCTGGTAGAGCGGGCTCTATCCAGGGACTGACGCTGGACACGACTCGTGGCGATCTGGTCAAGGGCATGCTCGAAGGCATCGCCCTGCAGACTGGGCTTGTTCAGCGTCGTCTGGATGGTACGGGCATCACTATCGAGGGCTATCGCGTGACCGGAGGCGGCTCCCGAACCGATCTCTGGGTGGCGCTCTACGCCGATGTCCTGGGCAAGCCTGTGGAACGCACCACAACACCGCAATCTGCCGCTCTCGGGGCTGCCCTGCTCGCAGGAGTCGGTGTGGGCGCGTACGAGAGCCTGGGGGACGGAGTGAGTGCGCTGGTTCACGTGGAACGCACCTTTGAGCCGGACACCGCGCGCCACCGTGTGTACGCAGAGCGAGCCCTTGCGCTTGAGCGCTCCTGCATGTCCGCCGCCAACGCCTGAGCGGTCGATCCCCCGCTGGCGCATGCCTATCGCATGCGCCCGGTTCCCTGGCTATGAAGGCATCACCGGAAAAGATACTTGATGGAATAGAACATTTGTGCTATTATGGCCAGAGGGAGTCTGGTGAAGCGGAGCAAGGCGGCGCATGGATCTCTGGACCAAGGTCGATATGCTGGGACGGGCGGCTTCCTGGGATACGGAGCACGGATGCAGTCCGGGCGGCGGACGCACGCGCGGCTTGGACGGATGGATCTACCCTGCGGTGCGGCCGGATGGCAAGCGGATCCGGCTGCTCAAGGTGCTGCAGTCCAGCGTCTGTGAGAACAACTGCGCATACTGCGCGTTTCGCCGCGATCGCGATATCCGGCGCACGGCATTCACTCCCGATGAACTTGCCCGGCTGTTCGCGGACCTCGTTCACAGGAACCAGGCCGAAGGTCTGTTTCTCAGTTCCGGGATCTGTGGCAATGCCGCTGCGGCGACGGACCGGATGCTGGCCACAGCCGACCTGGTGCGTCATCGTTACGGGTTCAAGGGCTATCTACATCTCAAGGTGCTGCCTGGTGCGGACCGGGCGAGTATCGAAGAGTCTGTGCGGCTGGCCTCGCGCGTGTCCACCAATCTCGAGGCGCCCAACGCCGCGCGGCTTTCGATGCTGAGCCAGGACAAGCGTTTCGATGAACTACTGGCCTATCTGGCCGTGGCCGATCGGCTGCGCCGCGAGGCTCCCCGTTGGGTCAGCCTGACGACGCAGTACGTGGTGGGCGCGGCTGGCGAAACAGATGCCGAGTTGCTCCACACCAGTGCCCGGCTCTACAGGGATCTTGGCCTTGCCAGAGCCTACTACAGTGCTTTTCAACCGGTTTCGGGGACACCGCTTGAGGGTGAGCAAGCGACATCTCCAGCGCGTGAGCACCGGCTATACCAGGCCGACTTTTTGCTTCACGAGTATGGCTTTGGGTACGACGAACTGGTGTTTGCACCTGATGGGAATCTGCCCATCCACGTGGATCCAAAGACTCGTTGGGCTCAGGAGCATCCGGAGTTCTTCCCCGTGGAGCTGAACACTGCCGATCCTCGGACGCTGATGCGCGTGCCTGGGATCGGGAAGAGGGCCGCCGAACGGATCATCACGCGCCGGCGACTGGGCCGATTGATGGATCTGGAGCACGTGGCGCTTCGTGGCCGATTGGCCAGCCGTGTTGCTCCTTACGTGCTTCTCGACGGGCGAGCGCCTGCCTACCAGCCCGATCTGTGGCAGCCCGCTTTGCTTACGCCGAGCCAGACGGACTAGATTGCCGGTCTGAGCGTCCGTGCGGAATCCCCACTGATGGGCCCTTCGGCCGGGCTTGTCGTCACTCTCGCGTATCCCGAACCCGACGGGTCCCGCGCCAGGCACGCGTGTCTATCATGCCGGGCCGCTTCCCCTCGTATGTTGCCGCTTGCTGGACGAGAGTCTATAATGGCCGCCACAGGAGGGTGCCCAATGGCCGAGCGTGTCTCAGTCATCGCCACCGTGCTAAACGAGGCCAAGGCCATTCATCGCCTGCTGGACTCCCTGGCAGGCCAGAGCCGGCTACCGGATGAACTGGTCATCGTGGATGGCGGGTCGAGTGACGGTACCCTGGAATCGCTGCAGGCCTTTGCTCAACGCGCGCCCTTCCCGGTGCGGGTAGTGGTTCGGCCGGGCGCGAATATCTCGCAAGGCCGGAACGCCGCCATTAGCGAGGCGGAAGGGCCGCTCATCGCCTCTACCGACGCTGGCGTGCGTCTGGAAGCCGAGTGGCTGGAGAGGCTGACTGCGCCGTTCTCCAGTCAGCCCTCGCCGGACGTCGTCAGTGGCTTTTTTGTGCCGGAGTATACTGGCCTTTTTGAGCGTATACTGGGTGCGGTCACACTTCCCACTTTGGACGAGATCGACCCAGAGCGCTTTAGCCCCTCTTCGCGCTCTGTGGCCTTTCGAAAGGCTGCCTGGGCCAGGGTTGGGGGCTATCCTGAGTGGCTGGACTATTGCGAGGACCTGCTCTTTGACTTTGCCCTTCAGGATGCCGGGTTCCGCTTCGCATTCGCTCCCGATGCGCGCGTGCATTTCCGCCCGCGCAGCACGCTCAAGGCCTACCTCAAGCAATACTATCGGTATGCCCGGGGCGATGGCAAGGCGGACTTTTGGCGCTACAGGCACGCGCTCCGATATGGGGTATATCTTGTGGGGCTGCCAGTCTCTATTCTGGCCACCATCCGGCACCCGATCGGCTGGCTTGCCCTGGTGGGCGTCACATTGGCGTTGACCTGGATGCCGGTACGGAGAACGCTGCCGCATCTGAGGGCGCTTCCTTTGGTGAAGAGTCCCGTGGCGCTCGGGCTGGCGATTGTGCTTCGGATCGCCGGTGACCTTGCCAAGATGGCAGGCTACCCTGTGGGGGTTCATTGGCGTCTGCGGAACGCCCCGGCTGGGGTTTGGCCTCGGAGGCAGTGGTAGTGGGCACATTGTCCAGTCATCTGCTGTCGCCCTGGCCGCAACAAAGGATCATCCCGTGACGGATTTGGGTATCGTCATCGTCAACTACAACACACGCGAGGATTTGGGCAGGTGCCTGGATTCACTGGCGGCCTCAGAGGGACGAGATAGGTTTCGCGTCATCGTCATAGACAATGGCTCCTCGGATGGCAGCGTCGCACTTGTGCGCGAGAGCTATCGGTGGGTCGAACTGATCGCCAGCGAGAGAAACGGTGGCTATGCCTACGCCAACAACCTCGGTCTGAGAGCCCTCGGGTTTTCCGCTGGGCAATCGATGGAGGATCGGCCGCGTTACGCGCTTCTGTTGAACCCCGATACCGTTCTGCCCGCGGACGCCCTGAGCACGCTGCTGGACTATATGGATGCTCATCCGGATATCGGCGTACTGGGCCCGAGGCTCGTGCGGCCTGATGGCTCCCTGGACCGCGCTTGCCGCCGAGGCTTTCCGACCCCGGCGGTATCGTTGTACCATATGCTGGGCCTGCCAAAACTCTTTCCCAAGAGTCAGCGCTTTGGTCGCTACAATATGACCTATCTGGATGAGATGGTCGAGACCGATGTGGACTCTGTTGTCGGCGCCTTTATGCTCATGCGCAGCGGTGTGCTGGAGCAAGCCGGCGTTTTGGATGAGCGCTTTTTCATGTATGGCGAGGACATCGATCTCTGCTATCGCATCAAGCAGAACGGGTGGCGTGTGCATTACTATCCGGTCGTTACCGTACTCCATGTCAAGGGCGCTGCGAGCCGCAAGAACGCTGTTCAGGCGACGTCAGCCTTTTACGACGCCATGAAGATCTTCCATGACAAACACTATCGGCAGCGGTATCCTGCTCCGGTGAACTGGGCTGTTGATGTCGGTGTGGGGTTGCTCCGGGCCAGGGCAACGCTCCTGAATCGGATACGCCCCGTAGAACGGCGCCGTGTCGCCTCGGCGTAGGGGAGAAGATGGCTAGGCGTTCCGCTTTCTGGTTGCGTCTCCTCGTCCTACTGGTGGACCTGGGCATGGCTGCCCTGGCCTATTACGCGGCCTACGAGTTGCGCACACGCGTTCCGATCCCAACCCGGCTCTACCTGGCCCCGTTCGCGGTCTATACCCACCAGTTGCTGATTCACGCGCTGTCGGTAGGCGTCACCTTCTTCGCGCTTCGTTTGTACCATACATCCCCGGGGGGGTCTCGGATCGATCTGTTCTACCGCATTCTATCTGCGGTATCGATCGCTACGCTACTGGCGACGGCGCTCAGCTTTCTTTCGCTTCGCACGGATCAGGGCCTTACTCGCGGGCTCATTATCTATCACTGGGGCCTGTCCGCCATCCTGATCACCATTGGGCGCATCCTGACCGGTTGGCTGGCCGAACTGGTGCGGCGTCGCAACCCTGAGAGGCTCTTGCTCGTCGGCACAGGTGAGATCGCTCGGATGATCCTGCAAAAGACCCTGCAGTCGCGCCTGGGCTACCGTGTCGTGGGGTTTGTGGACGGCGCCGAGGGGCCGGCAGAAGTGGCGGGTTTCCCCGTGCTGGGCACACAGGCGGAACTCGGGCGCGTGGTTCAGGAGCATCATGTCGATGAGGTGATCATCGCGCTATCGGATGCTTCCCATGAGGATCTAATGTCACTGGTCGCGGTGTGCGAGGCAGAGCGCGCGAGTGTGCGGATTTTCCCGGACCTGTTCCAGATCATGGCCAGCGAGGTGGCGATCTCCGATCTCGATGGGCTGCCGATGCTGACTGTGCGTGATGTGGCTCTTCGCGGCTGGAAGCGATCGGTCAAGCGAGCGATGGATGTTGTTGTGAGCGCCGTCGGCCTGGTGGTGCTCTCTCCCTTGATGATGCTGATCGCCGCGCTGGTCCGACTGGAATCCCGGGGGCCTGTGTTCTACGCGCAGGAGCGTGTGGGGCTGGATGGCAAGCCATTTCCGATGCTCAAGTTCCGATCCATGCGCGTCGATGCCGAGGAGCATTCCGGTCCGGTGTGGGCTTCCGAGAACGATCCGCGCAAGACACGGGTAGGCAGCGTCCTGCGGCGCACGTCGCTGGATGAGTGGCCGCAGTTGATCAATGTGCTTCTCGGAGAGATGAGCCTGGTGGGGCCCAGGCCGGAGAGGCCGGTCTTTGTGGAGCAATTTCGCCAGGTGGTGCCCCGGTATATGGAGCGCCATGCCGAGAAGGCCGGCATGACGGGATGGGCCCAGGTGAATGGCTTGCGCGGGGATACAAGCATCGTCGAGCGCACCAAGTATGACCTGTTCTATGTGGAGAACTGGTCGTTCCTCTTTGACCTCAAAATCATCCTGCGTACGGCAGTGAACCTGCTCCGCGGTGACCGGAACGCGTACTAGGCCACGCTAACGCGAATCCTGGATCTCCTCAGCCAGCCGGTCAAAGGCCTCGCATGTCGCGGCGATCTCTCTGTCCCCGTGTGCCATCGAGAGCGCACCCAACCCGTGCACAACATTCACCCCATGCAACAGCAGGCCCAGCTTGAGCACGGTTTCGCGCATCTGGACGTCGCAAAGGCGTGGGTCGTTCAAGTCGTCAGGGCCTTGTGGCTGTAGGTCCGCCTGCTTGGGGAAGTAGACCGACGAGAGCGAACCGCCCTGGACGATTTCATTCCCATCGGCGGTACACCGTGCCAGGATCCCACGCTCGGCCATGACCCTCTCGATGCCCTGCCGCAACGCACGGCCCCTGCGGGCGAGCACCTCATACACCGTTTGCTCGTTCGAAACAAGGTGGCGAAGCATGCTCAGGCCGCCGGTCAGCGACAGGGGATGGGCCGAATACGTGCCGCCATTGAACCACACTCGCGGATGAGCGTGTTCGCTGGTGAGCGATAGCAGGTCGTCCCTCCCGGTAACCGCCGCGATGGGCATGCCACCGCCGATGATCTTGCCGTAGGTGGAGATGTCCGCCTGGATGCCGTACAGTCGCTGGACTCCGGAGGCGCAGTACCGGAAGCCGGTGATCACCTCGTCGAGAATGAGGCTGGCACCATAATGGTAGGTCAGCCGCCGTGCTGTTTCCATATACGCCCGGCTGGCGGGGATAAAGCCGGCGACGCTGGGGCATGGCTCAAAGATAAAGGCCGCGATGCGGTCTCCCTGGGAGGCGAACACCCGCTCCAAGGCCTCAACGTCGTTAAAGCATGTGATGATGATCTCATCATCCGCCGTAGGAGAAACCCCGGCGGAGTCCACGCTATCATAGCCTGACTCGTTGTGGGCGACGCCCTTGAGTGCCAGAGGGTTGGCGCCATGCCATCCTCCTCCGACCTTGACGACCACCTTGCGCCCCGTATGCGCCCGCGCGATCATCAGGGCGTACATCGTGGCCAGCGTCCCTGAGGTGGTGAGACGAACTCGCTCGGACCCCGTCGCCTTTGCCAGTAACTCGCAGTATTCGATTTCCTGCTCTTCGGGCAAGCCCGTTTGGAGGCCGGATGCATGCTGGAGAGACTCGATGAGAAAGGAGGTGACCTCGGGCGGGTTATGCCCCAAGATGTTGGCATAGTGCCCTTGCCAGTAGTCGAGCAGGCGATGGCCAGCGGTATCGGTTATCCATGCGCCTTGGGCTTGCACGATGCGCAAAGGGAAGGGCGCGTACGTGCGCGCGCCGTGGCTGATTCCGTCGACAAGCACCTCGAGGCTACGGGCATGGCTGATCGCGGAACTCTGGAACTCGCGCACGTAGGCCTCGGTCAGTCTGCGAACGTGGCCTTCGTTGGGCTCGACCATCGGATAGGTTCTCCTTGAGTATCAGTACGTACTGCTGTGCTAGATCCGCGAGATCAGGTTGCTCCTGGAGAGGGTACGCGCGCCAATCCAGATGAGCCAAAGGCCCATCGCCCAGACGAACAGGCCTACCAGGATCATCAGGCTCTGGCCCATGAAGAACACGCCGGCGGATTGGGCCACCATCCATCCCACGATCGGCAGCACGAGCACGCCTCCGAGTTGCTGGGCCTGCATGAAGGTTTTGGCCTTGGATGAGATCAGGACCGTCACGCCGAGCCCCGCCACGGAGACGGCCGGGGCCAGCCAGAAGACGAGTGGCCACCAGATCGCTGTGGGGAAGAATATCCGGCCAACCACCGGGTAACCGGCGATATTGACAACCAGGGTGTACAGGATAAAGGATCCCAGGCTGATCGACAGAGCCGGGATCACGGCCACCAGTGCCTTGGCTACGTACAACTCGCTGTCGGTGAGGGGAGTATAGAGCAGGCCCTCCATCGTCTTGCGCTCCTTCTCGCCCACGATGCTGTCGGCCGCCAGAATCGAGGACACCATGATGGGCACGATGAGGAAGAAGGGGGCGAAGAGGTACGAAGAGCTCAACACCACCCAAAGAGCCTCCGGCGAGAACTCCTCCATACCGGCCACAAGCGAAGCCGGCAGCATCTTGAGGAGAGGCTCGATTTCGCCCATATCCACGGCGGCTTCCCCCGCAAGTTGCGGTGCGAGGATCATCCCCAGCGGCATGAGCACCTGCAGGATGACCGGCAGAATGATCATCGGCAGCCATACCATCGTGTTTTGTTTTACCTGAGCGAGGTCCTTGGCGATAACGGCTCGCATACCGCGCCAGTTCCAGTTACGCATTGACCGAACCCTCCTGCCCCGCGTCGACCTCTTCGTGCTCGAGCGCAAAGTACACGTCTTCCAGGCCGTGCTCTCTTGTCCTCACGGCGTATACCTGTCCACCGGCGGAAACCACTTCGCGAACGACGACAGGCGTGACATCCGCGTCAGACACCTGGACAATCGCCAGGTGTTCATCGATCCGCAAGTCCTCAACGCCTCGGACGTTCAGAATCGAGTTGCGCACCGTGTCGGACGGGGGCCCGTGGAGATCGATCTCCAGGGTGAGATTGTGCCACAACTGGCGCGCGAGGTCGGCCGGCGACCCAAGAGCACGCAGGCGCCCTCGGTGTATCACCCCGACCAGGTCGCAAAGCCGTTCTGCTTCCACAAGGTTGTGGGTGCACATAAAGATCGTGTGTCCCTGATCTCGCGAAAGCCCCTGCACCATATCCACTACGGCGCGAGCGGCGGCCGGATCGAGCCCGGCCGTGGGCTCGTCCAGGAACAAGATATCCGGTTCGTGGAGGAGAGCCCTGGCGATGGCGAGTCGCTGTTTCATACCGCGGCTATAGGCCCCTGTCTTTTCGTCCGCACGCTCAAGCAGGCCAAAGCGCTGCAGGAGTTCGTCGATGCGACTCTCCAGTAGCATCTGGCCGACGCCGTACACTTCACCGAAAAAGCGCAGGTTCTCCCGAGCCGTCAGCGCTTCATACAGGCTCGGATTCTCAGTCAACACCCCTGTGCGCAGGCGGATGTCCGAACCGGAAAGGGCCGGGTCCAGGGCCATCACCCGTGCAGTGCCCTCCGTCGGCTCGAGGATGCCGTTCAGCAGGCGTACTGTGGTGGTCTTGCCCGCACCGTTAGGTCCCAGGAAACCAAAGACCTGACCTCGCGGCACAGACAGGCTCAGATCTCGCACCGCCCAGTTGTCACCAAAGCGCTTGGAGAGCTTTTCCGTAACGATGATCGGGTCCATAGTCTCCTCCAGGTTCAATGCGCGTGTGACTATATGGTCGGGCAGTTCCCCTGTCAATCACCAGCCTGAGTGTTGCCGCGAGTCTTGCCTGCCTGACGGGCACGACGGTTCCCCCATGAGCCAGTGGGCCCCATGCTGGTATAATGCGGACACCAGATCGCCGGAGGACTGAATGAACGATGCACGCGGACTGACCCGGGACATGAACCGAATTCCGGTGCTGCGCCCGATCCTGGTGGCAGCTCTGGCCTACGTTCTGTTCACCTTGGTGGCGCTGGGCCTTCACGGGATGGATCCGCTGTGGTTCGTCTGGCTCGACGATGAGTTCTTTGTCTCCGCTCCTGCTGGCTCGATCGGATACGATGGGCAGTTCGTCTATGCCATCGCCCGAGATGGCATCAGCACGGCACAGCTCGATACGCCGCCGTATCGGCTTCAGCGGATTCTGTTGCCAGCCCTGGTGCGGGCGCTGTCCTTCGGCAGCGAGGCGCTGATACCCTGGGTGCTGTTGCTGGCCAATGGTCTCGCGGTGATCGTGGGAACGGCGATCCTCGCTCGATGGCTGGATGCGCACGACATCCGGCCAACCTACGCTCTGATCTATCCCTTTTTCGTCGGCACTCTCATGGCCTATTCCCGGAGTTTGACCGAGCCACTGGCGGGCACGCTGTCGCTGGCTGCGGTCTCTTCCTGGGATCGGGACAGAGTGCCTCTGGCTGCCGCGTTGCTTGGGCTGGCCTGTCTGGCGAAGGAGACAGCTCTGGTGTACGGGACCGCCTTTGCCATGCAAGCTCTGGTGATGCGCAGACCACTATCGGTAGCCTGGCTGGCGGTGGGTTTGCTGTCGCCTGTCATCTGGCAGCTGTACCTGGCGGCGCGCTATGGAGTGGTTCCCCTTCTGGCGGGGGCCTCTTTGGATCACACTTGGCCTCTGGGAGGCATGCTGCCCCAGCTCAGTTGGGATCCCGGCCGCCTCTCTGCCCTGATCGTGGTGGCAATCCCTGCTGCTGTGCTTTGCCCACTAGCGGTGCGAAGGCTGCTGCGCGAGTCCACGGACGTGGGGTGGTGGTTGGTGCTGCTGCACGCGCTCGCGATGCTCTTCCTGCCGGAAGAGGTGTACGACCACGTGATGCATGCAGGCAGGAACGCGATCGGCCTCGCGTGCAGCGTGCTCTGGTGTTTCCCCGGCTTGAACCCTCGGGAGCGCGGGCTTGCAGCGATGTGGTGGTGCCTGCCAAGCTTGATCTGGCTGGTGCCCATCCTCCGCTGGACGCCTTGGCCCTGAGGCCAGGGCTATCCGGCGGCCACAGCAGAGCAGTGGGCAGACGCTCCCCGTGCCGCGTCAGAGACGCGATGCAGGTAGTCCGCCAGGCGAGGGATACCGCTCTGAAGCGATTCGGCGTTGGCGCACAGAGAGATGCGCACGTAGCCATCGCAACGCTCCCCGAAACTCACGCCTGGTGCAACGGCCAGATGCTCGGCATCCAGCAAATCGCAACAGAAGGGGAGCGAGCCCTTGGGCTGAGAGGAGATGTCCACGAGCATGTAAAAGGCCCCGTGAGGGTATGACACGGACAGTTCGTTCTCCAGGGCCAGTTCCACCGCGAGGTCACGCCTGCGCCGGTACTCGGCGCGCATCGTCTCCACGCAATCCTGTGGCCCCAGCAGAGCGGCGATGGCTCCGTGCTGAGCGACGGTGTTCACGCAGGATGTCATTGGCTCCTGGATCTTGACCATAGCCGCAATGACGTCATCGCTACCCACGGCGTAGCCCACGCGCCAGCCCGTCATTGCATACGTCTTGCTGGTGGTAAAGATGCTCACCACCCGGCCTTCGTCATCCCACTGTGCGGGAGAGACGTGCTGGCCCTCAAACACGAGCCGATCATACGTTTCATCGGACACCAGGTACAAATCGTGACGCCGGCAAAGGTCCAGGCAGGCGCGGACGGTCTCCTCTGAGTAGACGGCTCCCGTGGGGTTGGAAGGGCTGCTGATGAACAGCACCCGAGTCTTGTCGGTGATCAACGCTTCCAGCGCAGTCAAGTCCGGCTCAAAGCCGCGTGATGGCACTGTCGGGTAGAACCGAGGCACCGCGTAGCCCAGGCGCGCGGCCATGGTGAAGTTGCCATAGCCGGGATCAGGAAGTAGGATCTCATCACCCGGATTCAGAAACACTTTCATGGTGGAGTACACGGCCTGCATGGCCCCGACAGTCACCATGATGTTGTCCGGCGTCACGTGAATGTTGTTCTCTCGCGCCAGCTTGGTGACGATGGCTTCCCGCAGTGCGAGCAGGCCGGAGTTGGCCGTGTATCCTGTGTACTCGTTCAGGGTGGCGCGGACGGCTGCCTCCAGAACATGCGCCGGTGGCCCGAAATCTGGTTGGCCGATCTCCAGATGAACCGCGTCGGGGTAGGCGGCAGCTCGATCCAGAATGAACCGAATCGGCGACCTGTCTATACCTGTGACGCTGGTGGCCAGGGCTTTCATGCTCTCCCCCGTTCCTTTCTGACGTACCCAATGGAAACAAACGTGCCGCAGCAATACGAGGCCCCGGCCCCTTTGCTGGGCACTGTGATGGTGTGCATGGATTCACGATAAGCGTACTTCCCAGTATATGCTCTTCTATCAGGTTGGCAACTTGGTGCGGCATCGTTGGCCAGGCGGCAAACCCTCTTGCTGTGTTCCTCACCACCGGCTCCGCTGTATGGCGCATTGACAGCCTCTCGCCGCGATGATAACATCCTGACACAGACAGGCAGCGTCTCCGTGCCTGTTCTACAACCTCGGAGGGCGTGAGCAGTAATGGTGTCTCGGCTCATGGCCCGTTACAGTAAGGAGGCTCCAGTATGCAGGTCTCTGTTAGGACCAAGGGACTCGTGTCGGGAGACTCGCTCCGCGAGTATGTCGAGCGCAAGGTAGACCGGCTGGATCGCTATCTACCGGATGTTTCTGCCGCTGAGGTGGATCTGGTGGTTCAGCAGACGCGCAGTGATGCCGATAGCCACGTTGCGCAGATCACGCTACGCTCGAATAGGGGAGTCGTGTTGCGATCAGAGGAGCGCTCTGGAGACATGCGATCCTCGATCGATGCGGCCATGGACAAGATGGAGCGCCAGATCCGCAACTACAAGGGAAAGCACTGGCGTTCGCGTGCCCGGCGCCAGGCGGATCGAACCGAAGAGCCACTGGTTGAGACGGTTGAGCTAGAGGATGAAGAGGATCTCGGCGATGTCGTTCGTGTGAAAGAGTTCCGCACACGTCCGATGTCCGTGGAGGAGGCCATCGAGCAGATGGAGCTGATCGGCCACGACTTTTTCATCTTTTACAACGTCGCGACCGCCAACTATAGCGTGGTGTACCGGCGGAACGATGGCGGCTACGGGGTACTGCTGCCAGAGCTGGCCTAGGCGCCTTTTCAGGGAGCGGGGTGGAGAGATCTCCACCCCGCTCCTTGTGCTATCTTGTATTGGATCGCTGCTCTTTGATCATCTGGGTCAGGCGAGCTGTGACGGCATACCCGTAGTAGTACGCCACAAGGGCGCACAATCGCAACCCGTGGAGGCCATCGCGATAGCCCTGCAGGCGCACATAGTAGCGCCAGAACTCGCGCAGCGGCTGCGAGACGATGGTCCAGGGCCGGGGCCGCACACCGGCGCGCAGCCGGATTCCCGCTTCCAGTTCGACATACTGTTGCTGCTTGGCGCGGAACTGCTGCATCGTCGTGTAGTTGTGGTGGATTAGCGGCTCCCTTAGGTAGCCGGATTGTCCCTCTAGCTGCACAACCTCGTGGACCGGGTGTTCGGGGTCGTATCGGGCCGAATCCACGCGATAGAGCCTGAGCTGATAGTCCGGATACCAGCCTCCGTGCCGGGTTTCTCGCCCCCAGATCAGATTGCGCCTGGGCACCCACCACCCCGTGTATCCGGGCGTATGCACAACGCCTCGGATCTCCTCGCCCAGCGCCGTGGTGGCCTCCTCGTCCGAGTCGATGTAAAAGAGCCACTCCGTCCCGGTGTGGTCAAAACCATAGTTGCGCTGCTGAGCAAAGTTCTCAAAGCGGTTCACGAGGACCCGCGCACCGATGGTACGGCTGATCTCCGCCGTCGCGTCTGTACTGCGATCGTCGAGAATCACCAGTCGCTCGTCTGCCCAGGATACGCTCTCAAGACAGCGCCGAATCGTATTCTCGTTATCGCAGGCCAATACACCGGCAGTAATCCGGGACATCCTACATCTCCAGAACCTGGCGGAAGGCGGCCAGTTGTCTTTCGGCTTCCTCGGCGGAGAGTCTGTGTTCTGCCAGGTCCCGCCGGACTTGGCGGGCGCGTCTCGCCAGACCCGCCCGAACGAGCGCCCTAACGGCTGCGTTGTAGGTGCGCGAGTAGTGCTTGCCAAAGAGGCGAAAGCGGCTGCGCCACAGGGCTACAAACATCTCATCACGGAATTGCGCCGTGCTCTGGCCTGCAAAGTGTACGATCTCCGCACGAGGGGCGCAGTATATCTTCCATCCGCTCTCGCGTGCACGGATGCACCAGTCGATCTCTTCGCAGTACATAAAGTAGTCTTCGTCCAGTGGCCCCACGGAGCTGAGCGCCTGCCCCCGCATCATCAAGGCCGCGCCGAGGGGATGCCCGATCGGAAAAGGCTCGCCTGCAGCATACAGCCGGGCAGGGTACCGCCCGTTCAGGCGCGAGTTGATCAGGCGATGGTTAATCGTCCAGAAGTCGAATAGAGTCATGGCGAGCGTGGGCAAGTAGAAGGCGCCGTGCTGAAACGAGCCGTCGCCGTAGAAGAGCTGCGCCCCGACGGCACCGACAGAGGGATTCCCATCCAGACAGGCCTTCATCTCGGTGAGTGCGCCTCTGCGAACCAGCGTGTCGGGGTTGAGCAGGAGATAGTGCTGCGGCGTGTCTGTGCTGCTCTGCAGGGACTTGAGCCCGAGGTTGGTGCCGCGCGCAAAGCCCAGGTTGTCGCGGCTGGCCGTCAGCTCCGCGTGGGGAAACGCGTCGCGGATCATCTCGGGGCTACCATCGGAGGAGGCGTTGTCGATGACACATACCCGGGCACTGAGGTGCTCTTCCCTGAGGGCGCTAAAGACAGAGTCCAGGCAGTTGCGGGTGAGCTCTCGGGTGTTGTAGGAGACGATGACAATACCGAGATCCACGTCTTGCTCCTCTAGTACCCCACAGTGATCTGAACGGCCCCCACGCGATCCTCCACGTTCCACACCTGCTCGTGTATCAACCCAACCCAAAAGTACGGCTGCGACTTGACGGGCGTATCGTCGATCGTCACTCCGCCAGTGACCGTCACGGTTTGGCCGGGCATGAGATACCGCTGGGGTCCGATGCCCGTGTCGACGAGCGTGAGCTCTGCATCGCTCCCGAGCTGCCACCGGAAGGGATAGGCCCGCCCCGCGCTGTTGCCCTCATAGTCCATGCCGACGCGGAACACCCCTGCCTCCTCATAGTGCTCGATGGTGTTATAGTTCTCGCTGGTCGAATAGACTGTGCCCGGCTCAGGCCCGGTGGTCCGCACGGGGACCTGCCCAATGTTCTTGACCGTGCAGGTGAAATAGAGTGTGCTGTGAAGCGCGACGATAGAGGGTTGGATGACCGCATCGCGATTGACGATCTGCACGAGAGGGACGCCGCCCTGCTCGATGGTCAGCTCGCCCTGGACTACCGCCTCGTTGCCCACAAAGTCGACGGCCCTGACGATGACGGTATAGTCACCATCGGGAGGCGGCGTGGCCCCCAAATCGATCCCCCCATCATAGTCATGCTCGTGCGTTCCTGGCGCGCCCACCTCGCGAATGCGATCTTCTCGAACGGGGTACCTGGTGCCGTCAGGGCCGAGCAGGTAGACATCTACTCGCTCGACTTCTTTGCTCAGGCTGTAGCCGATGCTGACTCGGTCGCCAATGCCATCCCGGTTGGGCGTGAACGTGTCCGGGTACACCCTGAGATTGTCAATGCGCAGGGGAGCGGGGTCGCCGCCCGAGATGGTCAGCGAGGCTTCTGCCGTCTCCGTTCGGCCTCGTGCGTCCTCGGCCTCGAACACCACTCTGTAGGAGCCATCCGGCAGGAGAAGTCCGTCCACAACTCCTCCGAAATAGGCGACGCGTTCGCCTTTGGAGCGCCTTTCGCGGGTTCTCAGATCGTGCCGCGACCCGTCCTCGCCGATGAGGTAGATGCTCACTTGGGCCGTGCGCGTCAGCGTATAGCCCACCTCGGCCACATCGGAGTCCCCATCGGCGTTGGGTGAGATCGCCTCCGGACGGATCTGTATGTCCTTCAATAGCTCCGTGGGGCCGCAGCCCGACAGTAGAATCAGCGCGACCACAAGGAGTAAGGGTACCGGCAGCCGGCGGAGAAGCATTGGGCACATCCCTGGATTGGATTGCGCATAGACAATTGCGACCATGCCCGGTGAGTGTAGCGAAACGCCGTGGGCGGGTCAAGGTCAGCGGATCAGCG
>JAAYAW010000092.1 GCA_012719135.1 Chloroflexota bacterium | reverse complement strand
ACCAGCGCAACGCCAGGGCAGCCGGCTATGCCGATGCCATCGAGGCGTGGGTCGAGTCGGACGTGGTGAACCTGGGGGAGTTTCGCGACGGCCAGTTCGATGCCGTCGTCTGCTATGGCGGCCCCCTCAGCTATGTTTTTGACCAGCGCGAGCGGGCGCTGCGTGAGTTGCTGCGCGTAACGCGCCAGGATGGCCTGCTCTTTTTGAGCGTGCGCAGCCTGTGGGGCAGCATTCATAAGGGCTTCCCCTCGATGTTGCAGCATGACCCGCGCTTCTTCAGGGAGGTCGTCAGGACGGGCGACCTTGGCCCAGATAAGGTGGCCGTGACGGGGAGCTTTTAACACGCCTACAGGGCCAAAGAGTTTCGCGCCTTGCTGGAGGGCACTGGGGTCCGCATCGAGGTGTTGACGGCCTCGGGCGTCCTGTCAGAGACGTGGGACGCTCTGCTGGCCGTCGAAACGATGGACAAGGCGGTGTGGGAAGAAGTCATCGACCTCGAGCTGGATGCGTCGCAGTCGCCGGGCTGCGTGGATATGGGTCCCACGTGATCGCCGTGGCGCGCAAAGCGTGAGCCATGCCTACGAGGAACCGCCGCGCTGGTCGCGGCGGTTCCTCGTAGGGGCGTGAGGCCCCGGATGCTGGCCTATGGCGCAGGACGGGGCGCGCAGCGAGCCATCGCGAGGCGACGCGGTACTCACATGTTTGTCGGCATGCCCATGACGGAGGGCGCAGAGGGTCAGTCAATCGAAAAGAACACGGCCCTGAAGACGATATAGACGACGTACAGCCCCATGAGGTAGAAGGCCCCGAGTCGACCCAGCTTCCCCTTGCTGAACCACAGGATGACCCAGAGCACGGCGCCGGTGATCGTCTCCCAGGGAAGGTCCCACAGGACCAGTGGGCCCGGCAGATAGTACGTGGAGACCAGGGCGCCGCCACCAATGGCCACCAGGGGATTCGTGATGTTGCTCCCCACCAGCGTGCCCAGGGAGATGCCGTGCTCCTTGTTCCCCACGCCCGAGATGGCGGTGGTGAGTTCGGGCAGGGCGGAGGCGACCCCGAGGGTTATCACGCCGATGAATGACCCGCCGAGTCCCGTCGTGGCCACCACCCGCTCGGTGATCGACAGCACGACCTGAGCGCAGAGCACGGTAACCACCCAGGCGCCCACGGCGATGAGCCCATCGCGCGCTGCCTGCAAGCCGTTCTCGGGCACATAGCCCTCGGTTTCCTCTTTGACGTTGTCCTCTGCCTTAAAGTGCCTGCGCTCGTCGATTTACAGGTAGTACGTGTAGATGAGAAAGGTGCCAAAGAGGATGAATCCGTCCAGCCGCGAGTAGACGCGATCCCACCCCAGGATGATGCACATGACGGTCGTGCCGATCATGGGGCCCAGGCTCGTGAACAGGAAGTAGCGTCGGAAGTACAGGGTGCCGGCCATAAAGACGACGATCCCCATGATGAGCGTCTGCTGGATGACGTCCGAGCCGATGTTGGCGCCCAGGACGATGGCGGAACTTACCTCGTAGTCGAGCGTGCCGCGCAAGATTCCTACCGACGCCGTGAGGTGTGCGGTGATCTCGGGGATGCTCGTGGCCAGGGAAAACACCGTCATCCCCATGAAGGTGGT
>JAAYAW010000091.1 GCA_012719135.1 Chloroflexota bacterium | reverse complement strand
GCGGAGAGGGCGGGATTCGAACCCGCGAGGCTTGCGCCTACACGATTTCCAATCGTGCGCACTCGACCAGACTATGCGACCTCTCCTAACTCGCGAGATTATACAACGCGGCGTATCCGTATCCAAATCCTTCGGAGGGCGGGAAAAGACAGGTCAGGGGGGGCGCGCGGCGTCCGAGGCCCGTCCGCAGGGCAGGCAACAGCCGGCACACTCACGGCGAGACGATACGCGGGCGCTGGGGATCCGCACAGCTACCGCGCCCAGAGGCCGGCGTGTGTCATGGGCAGAGCGCATGGCCCATCACGCGCAAGATCAGCGATACGCGGTGACATAAGGTCACAGGCGGATGGTTTGCGAAAAGGAGGCCGGGGAGGTATAATCCGAATCTGTGGGTCCTGGTCACTGACGCCGCGACCGGGAACCCAAGAGGAATCCAGGAGGTGAGGGCGGTCATGCCAACGTACCAGTACAAGTGCGATGATTGTGGCGTCCGTTTCGAAAAGTTTCAGCATTTCTCTGAGCAGCCCCTGGAGCGTTGTCCCGAGTGCAGCGGCACGGTGCACCGCGTGATACAGCCGGTAGGGGTGATCTTCAAGGGCAGCGGCTTCTACGTGACGGACAACAAGAAGGCAGGGGCTCTCACCAAGCCGGCCGAGCCCAAGTCAGATGGCGACAAGGTCGAGACTAAGGCCGAGAGCAAGCCTGCGTCCGGCACCGAGCAAAAGCCCCCAGCTGCGAGCAAGGCCTCCGAGTAGAGGCCTGGTACCGGTGGCGCCGAGTGCAGGACGCACGCGTGCGCCACCTGGTCATTGCTGTGACTAGAGCTGGAATCCTCCGACCTGCTCAACCACCTTGTACTCGAAGTCCGTGACGAGATGGGCAAGGCGCTCTTGCAGCGCCGTCCACTCTGGCGAGGCGAGAGCTTGCTCCATGGATTCGAGGTCGTCGGTTGTCCCCCCCGCCAGGACTTGCGGACCCTGTCCCCACACGACGTACCAGGCATCGGTCGGCTGGATCCCTACGGACAGGATGGACTTGGCAAACTCCTGCGTGAGGAACTCCAGGTAGTCGGACTCTTTTCCCTCACGTATGTTCCAGTTCATGATGATCTTGATCATGCTTGTATCCTCTGACTCGACGATATCACATCCCGCCAATTCGAACAAGGTAGGTGTCTATCAGCATGAGAGCGCTCCTCCAGCGCGTGACCCGCGCACAGGTCCGTGTGGATGATGACGTCGTCGGTGAGATCGGACCGGGGCTTGTCGTACTGCTTGGAGTGACCGCTGGCGACGATGATGCGGCCGCGGCCTGGCTGGCGGCCAAGACGGCAGGCCTGCGCATTTTCGAGGATCAGCAAGGTGCCATGAACCTCTCGCTGTGCGATACGGGCGGGAGCGCTCTGGTGGTGCCGCAGTTCACGCTGTATGCCGACGCGCGTAGGGGAAGGCGGCCGAGTTTTGTCGACGCGGCTCCGCCTGAGGTGGCCGCTCCGCTCTGTGAGCGCTTTTGTGCCCATCTGCAGGGCCATGGCATCGTGGTTGCCAAGGGGCGGTTTCGGGCACACATGCTCGTGGAGATCCACAACGACGGGCCGGTAACGCTGATGATCGACACCAACATCTCACGGACGGGCAGCCCAAAGGGATAATCAACGGCTTTGATGCTCGAGGCTTACGGCAGCCCGCTGGCGTATGCTTCGACGGCTTGAGCGTAGGCATCAGCCAGTGCCTTCAGGAAGGCTGGATCGCGCGCCAGCAGCCCTTCCTCTTTGTGCGTGATAAACAGAGGCTCGCTGAGGGCTCCGGGCACCTCAGAGGGACGCACGATTCGCTCGGACTCTGGCCCCAGCAGGATCAGGTGCCGGCCGGGACTATCTGGCGTAACAAGGATCGCGTCATCCAGGACCCCGCGGTCCTGGATAGGATAGCCATAGTCCCGCATAGCCGCGATGAGGTGCTCGTGAACGAGCGTGGCAAAGCGATAGCTCTCGTCGGAAAAGGGGCGATCGGCGCAGTAGTAGGTCTGTATGCCGCCGACCTCCGAGACATCAGCGCCTGAAGGATCTTCGTAGGCGTTGTGGTGTATGGAGAGGATCAGGTCGGCCCCGCTGTTGTTGATCAGATCGACCCGAGCCTGCGTTTCGTCCTGGGTGTACTCAAAGACTCCATCGCCACTCACATCCTCCTCGCCTACGAGGACTGTGCGATCGGTATCGCGCGTCATCACCACCTGAAATCCCCGTCTCACGAGCTCATCGCGCACCAAAAGGCCTAGCTCGAGGTTCACCGTGCTTTCGTGGTAGACCATGCGGCCATCGTCACCAAAGCGCCTGGCTCCGAGGTCGATCCCACCGTGCCCCGGATCGATGGCCACGGTAAACCGTCTCGGCTCGGCGGTGGGAACAGTGGTCATGGTGGGAGACGGAGTCGCGCTGGGCGGCGGAGGCGTCCCGGTGCTCGTGGCCGTGGGATCCAGAGTCCGGGTTGCCGGCACCCTGGTGAGCGTGGGCGCAGAGGTTACGTGAGACACCACCTCGCACTCTGTGGGAGCGCAGGCTACCAGCAGTCCGCAGAGCAGAAGGCCGGCCAGCCAGGCCACTCGGAGGCGCAGAGGGCAGATGCCGAGCGTCGATGGGTTCAACAGGGGACTCCTCGTGGGGGACGGCCGGCGATCAGCCGCTTCCAGGCCAGGTTCACCTGCCTGCGCGTATCCAGCAGGCTGCCCCCGTTCTCTATGATGACATCGGCGCCGGCCACCTTCCCCTCTTGAGAAGGCTGCGCATCGACGCGCAAGCGGGCCTCCTCATAGCTCAGTGTGGACCGGCGCATCAGCCTCTCGATCTGGGTGGAGCGCGGCGCCGTCACGACCCAGATCTCATCGCAGTCGATGTCCATTCCCGCTTCTAGGAGCTTGATGGCCTCGATTACCACCACGTCCTTTTCGCTTGCGTGCGCGAGACGACGGGCCTCTCTGCGCACCGCGGGGTGAACCAGGCGATCGAGCACCGCCAGCGCGGCCGAGTCGGCAAAGACGATGCGGCCCAGCACGGCGCGATCGATCTCACCGCTCGAGGTGAGGATGCCTGCACCAAAGTGCTCGACGATGGACTGGTGGACCGCGGTCCCCGGGCACATGACCTGATGGGCAACCAGATCGGCATCGATGATGTCGGCGCCGAGCAGCGCAAGCATCCTGGCTACACTGCTCTTGCCCGTCGCGATGTTGCCGGTGAGTCCGATGACGATCGCCCTATTCGGCATCGGCAAGCTCGGAGATTTCTTCCCAGCGCGCCAGGCGCTGAGTAAGCCGGCTCTGGAGATCGCCGTACTCCTCGCTGAGTACGCGAACGCGATCTACGTCGCGGTCGTCGCTGGCCTGGGCGATCCGGCGTTCTGCCTCGTCGATCTCGCGCTCCAGATTGTCTATCTCCCTCTCAAGTCCCTCTAGCTCCTGTAGCCGTTTGCGTACCTGGGGATCGGGTGCGCGCTCAGGACGCCTCTGGGTGTTCTGCCCTGTCTCGCTATCGGTCTCCTGGCTGGCGAGGCGGTCCGCCTCGGCCTGTACGTAGGCCGAGTAGTTGCCCTCATACTGACGAAGGAACCCCAGGCGGAGGGCCCATACGTGGGTAGCCAGCGCATCCATCAGAAACCGGTCATGGGAGACCAGCAGGATAGTCCCTTCATAGTCGGTCAGCACGTCTTGCAGGATCTCCTGCGAGGCCACATCCAGATGGGTTGTCGGCTCATCCAGGATCAGCAGGTTCGCACCGGTAATCGAGAGCAGCGCCAGAGCCAGCCGCGACTGCTCACCCCCAGACAGGTTGCCGATACGCTTGTCCACGTCATCGCCGGTAAACAAGTAGCGCGCCAGCAGGGCGCGTGCGGCCCCATGGTCAAAGTGGCCGGCATCCATCACTCTCTGAAGTACCGTGAACTCCGGGTCCAACTCGTGCTGCGTCTGCGAGAGATAGCCGATCTTGACGCTGGCCCCCAGCCTCAAGTCTCCCCCCAGGAGTTCGG
>JAAYAW010000090.1 GCA_012719135.1 Chloroflexota bacterium | reverse complement strand
TGCCGGACATCGGCGGGCAAGTTGGCCTCACATCTGGCTCGGCATACTCGCGGCCGGGCTGTTGACCTTGCCAACCCTTTACGAGGCCCCGGCTCAGGCTCCCTGGGCACAGGCTGTCGCCTTCTTTTCTCCCAACCAGGCTTCCGCTCAACTGTCGCTCGTTGCGCCGGTTGAGGGGCTGGCACGTCTTCTGAGCGGCTCCGAGGTCGTCTCGCAGCCGGGCGGCACGTCAGGAACGCTATCCTCATGGATCGGGAGCTTCCTGCAGTGGTGCGGCCGCGCCTGCCTCCTGGCCGTGCCCCTCTCCCTGTGGCTGGATCTACGGGTGTGGGCCAGGTGGCGTGAGGACGGGCGCGCGCTGCGGTACGCGCTCCCCGGGCTGTGCGTGATCCTGGCAATGATCCCCTTCTGGCTCCGAGATGCTCCCGTCAAGCCCCAGGCGCTGGCTTCGCTCCTTCCGGCCGCCGCGATGACGCTTGCGCTGGCGATCGACGCTGTGGCGCAATGGGCGCGGCTCGAGGCCGAAAGAGCCTCGCGCTGGGCGTGGACCATGGTCGTCTTGATCGTCGCATCCGGGGTATGCGGAGCTCTTCCCCTCTACAGACCTGGCGTGAGCATGACCGGGGTCAACGCCACCGTGAGGACACTCTCGGACTGGCGGCTCCTCGCTACGCTGGCTACGCGCACCCAATCACAAGTGGGAGATGGCCTGTGGGTGGTTGCGCCGGAAACCGATCCGGCCCGGAGTGACGACGTCACGGTGCTGAACTACCTACTTGCGGAGCAAGCCCAGCCGCTATACGTGCGAGCCGGGTCCGACGCGGCCATGCTCCTGCCGGCAGAACGCGGGGCACGATACCTGCTGCTTGGAGACCTCTTGCCGCAGACCGCGGAGGCGATCGAGTACCGAGGCCAACTGGCAGGCCTTGTGACCACAGGCCGCACGGCTTCTTCCGCGCTCCTCATGCAGGTACCGTCCAGGCCGGTGCAGGAGATACTGGATGACATACCTCACAGGGAGTGGGTTGCCTGGGAGTGTGGCCTTCGTCTGGTCGGGCACGATGTACCGAGGATATCGGAAGATGGGCAGGCCCTCGTCTTTGCGACCTATTGGACCTTTGAGGATATTCCACAGACTGATCGTCTCACGGATCACAGGCTTCAGATCAGTATAGTCGGGCTCCACGGCCTGGTCGCTGAGGCTGATCGCGCGATCGGGCTGGACGAGAGCCAATGGAGGCCCGGCCTGCTGCTCAGGCAATGGCATGTCGTGCCCCTGCACTTTGCACCGGTAGGAGAGGCCATCACCATTGAGTTGGTGCTGGAGCGCGGCGATGATGAGAGTCGGGTCCGGATCCTGGATGATACCGGGTGGCCAATTGGCGATCGCCATGATCTGGGGCCCTGGATCATACCCCGATAGTTGCTTACGGATCGCTCCGACGCTACCCAAAGCGCACCCCGGAAAGGAGAAGACTCCATGAAGATCACGGCCATCCGATGTCGAAACCTCACCGGCTTGCTGGCCAGCGACGGCCCCTTCTGGGAAGAGCGCCTGGGCAGACCTATCGACGTCTATCCGGAATTCCGAGCCGAGGGCGAGCAGCAACTGGAAATGGTGCGAGCGGGGCTCTACCGCACCAGGTCTACCTTCCTGGAGATCGACACGGACTCGGGAGTCACCGGTCTATGGGGCCCTCTGGGCGAGGAGCTGGGTCGACTCATCGTGAGTTCGCTCGCGCACGTGCTGATCGGCAGGGATCCGAGAGCAAACGAGCTCCTGTGGGACCTTGTGTACCGTGCATCCGTACACGGGCGCAAAGGGACGACGGTCATGGCGCTCAGTGCCGTCGATAATGCGCTCTGGGACATTCGAGGCAAGTGGGCAGGCGCTCCGGTGTACCGCCTCCTGGGCGGCGCAACCCGCGAGCAAATCCCCGCTTACGCGAGCATGCTCGGTTACGCGGTAGAGCCAGAGCAGGCAGCTGCCCGTGCCGCCGAGTTCAAGGCGAGGGGATACCGCGCTCAGAAGTGGTTTTTCCGCGCCGTTCCCGCCGACGGGCCCGAAGGCATCCGGCGCAACGTCGCCCTGGTCCGTGCTGTCCGCGAGGCCATCGGTCCTGATGATGAGCTGATGCTGGATTGCTGGATGAGTTGGGACCTGCGCTATGCGCGAACCATGGCCGAGCAGATCGCCGAGTACCACCCTCGCTGGATCGAGGAGCCCACTCTGCCGGACAAATACGATACCTGCGCCGAGATACGTCGGGCTGTCCCATTCCCCGTGGCAAACGGAGAACACGAATACACCCGGTGGGGCTTCCTCAAGCTCCTGCAGGCCGGCGCGCAGGACGTGATCCAGCCGGACGTATCCTGGGCTGGCGGGCTGTCCGAGGCCATCAAGATCGCGGCGCTCGCCTCAGCGTATGACGTTGAGGTGATTCCCCACGGACACCAGACCCACACCAATGCTCACTTTCTCGCATCCCAGCCGCCCGCGCTCTGCCCGTGGCTGGAGTACTTGGACAAATGGAATACCATTCACCAGTTCTTTATCAAGGACAAGTTGGTCCCGGTGAACGGCTTTGTGGTACCCCCGCAGAGCCCTGGAATCGGAATTGAGCTCGATGGTGACGCCATAGAGAGCGAAGAGGTGTTCTCCTGAGAGCCTGAGGCGAGATGGGTGAGGCGGCCGCCTCACCCATCGTCATCTTCGGCGCCCGAGCCCGCAGGGTGCGGATAGATGATCTCCCGGACGTCACCATGAACATCCACGATGATCCGAAAACCATATAGGCGAAGCATGGGGGCCCACTGCGAAGGATCGCTTCTGCGCAGGCTGGCCCCGACGTTGTCGATGGACGCCTCCAGTGCCGCCTTGGTCAAGATGTCGTCGGTCTGCATGGCCTCGAGCAGACCGGCCACGAGTTCATCCCGAATACTCGCCATCTGCTCCTGCATCGCCTGGATCACCGCTTCATCGACATGACGCGCCTCGACATGCCGCAGAAAGCCATGCTCCGGTATGGCATAGTGGGCTACGCCACCGATGGCCGTCACACGGGCTTCGTGACCATCTTCGCTGTATACCAGGCCGGGGAACAGAGCCTGTCTCTGCGCAATATCATCCGAAGCATCAGTAGCCGCTAACTCGGGGCTGTTGCTTGACATCGTCCTGCCTCCTTGAACAACAGCATTATACGGTCGCAGCACACTATGTCAACACGCCGGAGGGCTTCCCTTTGAGCTCTCGCTGCGAGCGCTATAATGAACCGAGGGGTACTGCCATGACAGCGCGTAGAACCCGGATCCGGGACAGGTCACCCAGCGAGGTCATCCTGGGAGAGGACACACTCCGCATACCCGCTGACACCGGGCTATTGGAGGATAGGGACCTTCTCCCTGGCATCCGTCTACTCGCGAGCCATGCGAAGCTGCAGCCCGGCGAACGTGTGCTTGTAGCGCCCTGCGGGGGTGGTCTGTTGACCGCCTGGGCAGCAAAGGTCGCCGCCTCAGGCGAAAGCCGCATTCGCGTAACGGGCATGGATACGAATCTACTCGCCACAAATGCCACGCACGCTCTGCTAGCCGCCAACGCCGTCTCTGATGCAACCGTCCGGGTGGGACTGCCGGACCGGAGCGAACACTCGTTCGACGTCTTCCTCATGCCCCTGCCCAAAGGCCGTGACCTGGCACGAATGTGGCTGCTGCACGGCGCATTGGCGACACGGCCGGGGGGCAGAATCATCATCGCCGGGCCCAACAGCGGCGGCATCCAGAGCTTTGCCCGGGACGCGGCACTCCTGCTGGGAGAGGGAGTTCTGGGTGCCTACAAAGCAGGTAGCCGGGTGTTCGAGTTTCACCTTGGCGCCCGGCCGAGCGAGGACCTACCGGATCTGTTCTGTTCGCCAGGTCTGCGGAGCGGATCCTATCGCACGTATTCCATCCGATTTGCCGGAAGGGATCTGACCGTATGCACGCGACCGGGCGTGTTCTCCCGCGATGGCCTCGATGAGGGTACGCGGTGTCTCATCGACGCCCTCAGCGTTCTGCCAGATGATGATGTCCTGGATCTGGGTTGTGGCGCGGGCGTGATCGGCATGGCATCCGCGATCATGGCGCCTTCCGCTCAGATCACTCTGGTGGACGTCGATGCCCTCGCCATAGAGTGTGCGGCCGAGACGCTCCGGCGCAACGGTATAGATAGGGCGAAGGTTCTGCTCTCAGACGGCTTCTCCGCGACGCGCGGCCGCCGCTACAGCCTGATTCTGACAAACCCACCCTTTCACGCGGGCCATGGCGTCAGCTTGCTTCAGACAGAGCGGTTCATCGGGGAGGCCCACGAACGTCTGCTGCCGGGAGGACGCCTCGTACTCGTCGCCAATCGCTTCCTGCCCTACGCAAGTCTGCTGCAACAGGTGTACGGCTCAGTCGAGGTACTGGCGAGCACCTCGAAGTTCTGCGTATACAGCGCCACGCGAGTACAGGCCTAGGCCCAACGGCACGCTGCCTTTGCCCAGCCACACAGCAGTTCTGCACGCTGATGGAATGCCGGAACACGCTGCGCGTCTCGGTCGGTGGGCCTCTCGCCACCAGAGCAACAAGGGGAACTGGGTCTCTCCTTTGGCTTCCGGCGGCAAGCCATGTGTTGCTCAGAGCGCCGCGGCAGGTCGCTCTCGCGGAGCAACACAGATCGGCGATGAGCCACTCTGTTTGTCGGCGTTGGACGGTGCCGGTATAATGGCGTTCTGCTACATTGACTCCGTTGTGAGCGAGGCGAGCCGTGCTGGGATTGCGCAGGAACAAGATCGAAGACGGTGTTGAGCGAACGCGGCAAAGCGTGTTCGGGCGCATCGCCAACCTATTCCGGACCAACGAGATCACCGAGGAAACCTGGGATGAGCTGGAGATGTTGCTCATCCAGGCGGACGTGGGCATCGCAACCGTCGCGGAGCTCCTGCAGATCGTGCGCGAGAGTTCCGCGGAGCGGGGCTTGCGCCGTCCGGAGGAGGTACGCGATTTGCTCAAGCAGGGGCTGGTTGACCTGCTCCAAGGAAGCCAGCATACGTACCTGGAAGGCGAGCGACTGCTGAACGTGGTCCTGGTAGTGGGCGTCAACGGATCGGGCAAGACCACGAGCATCGCCAAACTGGCGCGATACCACAAGGAACGAGGCGATCGCGTGTTGTTGGCCGCTGCCGACACGTTCCGCGCAGCCGCGATCGATCAGCTCCAGATCTGGGCGCAGCGTGTCGGCGTGGACGTGATCGCGCATCAGCCGGGCGCGGATCCTGGAGCGGTCGTCTATGATGCCATACGCGCCGCCCAGGCGAGATCGGCCAATGTGCTCATCGTGGATACCGCCGGCCGCCTGCACACGCGGCACAATCTGATGCAGGAACTGGCCAAGATCAGCAGCATCGCGCGGAAACAGGTTCACCGAGCTCCACACGAAACACTCCTCGTCCTCGACGCCACAACGGGGCAAAACGCTCTCAACCAAGCCAAGATGTTTGCCGAGACCGCGGGAGTCACGGGCGTGGTGCTGGCCAAGCTGGATAGCTCGGCCAAAGGTGGCATGGTTTTCGCCATAGGCCGCGAGCTTGGGCTCCCCGTCCTGTTCGTGGCCACCGGGGAGCAACCAGATGACTGGGCGCCCTTTGACGCCGTCTCCTTCGTCAATGCCCTGTTTGGCGAAGCCTAGCCTCGCCCTAATACTAGCTGGAGGAACCTCTCAAGATGGACAGCCTCAAGACGCAGTTGGCCGAGATGCGCGCAGAGATCGATAACCTCCGGGGGCGTCTTTGACCTCGCCGAACTGGAAAGTCAGGCGCAATCGCTCCGAGAGCGAGCTACCGAGGAAGGCTTCTGGGACGCTCCCGATGTAGCTCAGGGGGTGATGCAGGAACTGGCCGAGATCGAAGCTTCGCTCTCGTCTTGGCATTCCATGGATCATCAACTGGCCGAGTTGGAGGAACTTGCCGATCTGAGCGCTGAGGACGATACCGAAGGGTGGCAGGAGGGCCTGCAACAGGAAGCGGATCTCCTGAGCCAGCAGCTGGCCGCCAAGCGGCTTGAGGTGATGATGTCCGGCCGCCACGATCGGGCCAGCGCGCTTCTCTCGGTCTATGCCGGTGCAGGCGGCACCGAGTCGCAGGACTGGGCGGAGATGCTGCTCCGTATGTACATACGCTGGGCCGAACGTCGCGGTTTCAAGAGTGAGCTGATCGATCAAACCGACGGAGACGAGGCCGGCATCAAGAATGCCACGGTAGCGATCAGCGGCAAAGGCGTGTTCGGCAACCTCAGGTCAGAGCGCGGTGTACACCGGCTGGTGCGAATCTCGCCCTTTGACAACGCTCATCGTCGCCACACCTCCTTTGCGCTGGTGGAAGTGATCCCCGACGTAGCCAATGAGGTCTCGGTAGAGATCAGCCCGGATGATCTACGCTTTGACTTTTACCGTGCCTCTGGGCACGGAGGCCAGAACGTCCAGAAGAACTCCACGGCCGTCCGTATCACCCACCTCCCCACCGGTATCGTGGTGAGTTGTCAGAACGAACGGTCTCAGGGCCAGAACCGCGAGAGGGCCATGGCCGTGCTCAAGGCCAAGCTATACGATCTGGAGCAGCAAAAGCAGGAGGAAGAGCTCGCCCGCCTTCGTGGAGAGCACGTCACCGCGGGATGGGGCAACCAGATTCGCTCCTACGTGCTGCATCCCTATCGGATGGTCAAGGATCTGAGAACCGACTGGGAGACGGGCAACACAACCGCAGTGCTCGACGGCGATCTGGACGGGCTGATCCAAGCCTACCTGACACACATGGTAGGAAGAGGCTAAAGGCCCACGGCGGAAGGGCTTGATTTGGCCGCGCCGGGACGGTATAATGCCAACGTGTGTCGGAATGATCAATAGACTGCGAGGGCGCTGTTATGATTCGTCCGGACGGCACGATCCATTTTACCGAAGAACTGCTGAACCTGGTCGATCGGTTCCTTGAGGATTACGAGGACATCGAAGGCACGCTCAAGGACGAGTTGGACCGCTCGCTCGTAACAGCCTACGCGCTTTGCGCGATCAACTGCGATCTGGAGCTCCTGAGCGAGTGTCTAGAGAGCCAGCAGATCTTTGGTCACCTGAACCCGCGGAGGGTTCTGGATGAGTGTTCGGACAAGAACCCAGAAACGCGTGCCAGGAGACGTGCCGAAGCGATACGGGCCCTGCAGCAGCGCAGTTGGTACGAGGCAGACAACAACTGACCGTTTCCAGCCGCGGCGTCGCGCAGCGACCGGGGCGCGGAGGATCCTACATCCCTGACATCTGCCTGTAGAGATGAATCAGGTTGTCCATGTGTAGGCGCACGACAGCGCCATCGAGCGGGATCCTCGATAGCCCGCATTCCTCGATATCGATCTCCTGCAGGATCTTGGGCGATTGCCCCTGAGCCACAACGTTTCCCACCTTCTCTGTGATCGCGTCCAGATAGGCGAGATGTCCGTCAGCCACCTCTGCCACCTCGCCCCGTAGCAACACGTCACCATGGCCCTGCACCACAAAATCGGGTTCTGCGTCTCTCACTCTAGCCAGAGACGCCCGGTACTCTTGCATGTTCCCATAAACGATGTGCGGAACCGGCATGACCAGGTCCCCCGCTACCCATACGCGCTCACCGGTCTCAAAGATGCTGATGCCGTCGGCTGTGTGGCCCGGTGTATGCAATAGCTGCAGGTGGCGATGGCCAAGATGCAAGTGCATCTCCCCCATGAACGTGAGATCGGGCAGCCTCAGATCAACCTCAGCCAGCGCCGCATTCTGCTTTCGGGCCCGTGCAAGGCTGGCCTGCCCAAACTGGGCAAGAGTCTGCCGGCACAGTTCGTGCCCCACGATTTCGGCACCTTCAAACACACCGTTACCGTAGACGTGGTCGGCATGATGATGCGTGTTGATCACGTAACGTGTGCGCCCTGGTCCGAGTTCGCCATCCACAAAGGCCCGTACTTGGCGTGCCTCACTCGGGTAAGGCATCGAATCGATGACGAGCGCCCCCTCCTCTGTGAGCATGACCGTGCAGGTCACCTGCGCGTACAAGTCACTGACAAATACGAAGATGTCTTCTGCAACCCTGTCTCTTCTCAACGCCTGCCCCCGTTCGTCTGATGCAGCGGCAGGATACCATCGGCGATGGCCGCTGTCAACAAAAGCAGGCTACCCTGCCAAGTGGCATTGACAAAGCAGCCCAAAGATGCTAGCATCCGTGCCGTACTCAATCGAGATGGCGGAATACTCAATGATACTGGACACAATTCGACGCCTCTATCCCACCCTGACCAAGAGTCAGCGGCAGCTTGCCGACTTTGTGGCACATAGCTACCGTGAGGCTGCTTTCCTCAACGCCTCCCAGATGGCGGAGAGGATGGATCTGAACGAAGCCACCGTAATACGCTTCGCTCAGAGGCTGGGGTTCAGCGGGTATCCGGAGCTTGCAGAGGCGATCCAGGAGATCGTTCAGCAGGAGCTTCAGGTGGCGCCTGGCGGAGCGGACAGTCAGGAGCATCCGGCGCTCGCGCGATTGTGGGCCGAGCTGCAAAACGCAGAGCGTCTCTTTCGCAACCTTTCGCCGGAGCTCTTGCAGCAGGTCGTAGAGATTCTGTCCGGTGCGGATTCCATCTACGTGCTGGGCCAGGGAGCCGCCTATCCGTTTGCTCTGCTGCTGCGTAACGCCCTGCATGCCGCGGGACATCGCGCCTTTCACCTGTCGGTCGACCCTCAGGAGTTGGCGAGTCTGTTGCACGATGCACGTCCCGGCGATGTGTTGGTGGGCCTCTCGGCGGACGACGGACAGAGCGACCTGGTAGCCGGAGCCTTACAACTGGCGCGCAGAATACCGGTGGCCACGGTTGCCATCGCCTGCGACCCGCTCTCGGCCTGCGCACAGGCCGCAGACCACGCGTTGATCTGCCCACAGCCCGAGCGGGCGTCTATGCCACCGATTACGTCGTTCACAGTACTGATCGATGCTATCGCACACGCCCTTGGCGCTCAGGACCCGGCTATGGTTCAGCAGCGTCACGAACTGCTGCGCGATACCCGTGCGGACCTGCTTCTTCGAGCAGGCGATCGCTGAGACGGGCAACGGCGTGGGACAAAGCGAACCCCTGCAGTGCCGTGTACCTCAGAAGTACTATGAACCTTGGACCTGAAGTGGGAGCCACCCGGTGGTTGGACGAGTCCGAACCACACATGGAGAACGGCCCCCTGGACCAAAGCGTTGGCTCAGTACAAAAGAGACATCACGCACACCGCAGGGATTCACTAATAGTCTAGCATAACGCCGGCACGACGCCAAAACGCGCTCTCGATCACCGGCGTCGA
>JAAYAW010000089.1 GCA_012719135.1 Chloroflexota bacterium | reverse complement strand
GTAGGCATCGAAAAAGACCCCTCTCCTTTGTGTTGGATTAGGGTCTATTCCGGTCTGATGCTTTCTAGCGCGCCCAGCAGGGGTCGAACCTGCAACCTACGGATTCGAAGTCCGGCACTCTATCCATTGAGCTATGGGCGCTCGTCTGCTCTGCGCGGCGTGCGGCGGATGTCGTCTGTCCCGCCTCACCCCCTTCGCATCGCGGTGGCGGCACGCATCACGGCGTCCCGTATCACCACGACTATTGTAGGGGCTGCCTAGTCCGCCGTCAAAAGCGGCCGCGTTGGCTGTCACGATGATGCGTACCATTCCCCGTCCCCAGAGGATCGAGCTAGGGATATCCTGACGGATCGTGACCTCCGGGCGCGGTGCGTCTGCAGCCGCGGTATCTAGCTCCACGATACGACGCGGGTTGCCTCGCGCGTTTGTCATCGGATATGATCACGTTGTCTCCGTCTCGGCAGCGCAGGCCTGAATCCGCCAGAGGGTGGTCCGGCGCGATCCTGACTGTGGCTTGTCGCTTCGGCGTGGCTAGCGACTCCTTGCCCAGCCGTTCGCACGTATTCCCCGGCGGGCAAGTCATGTACGCGCAAGAGCTAGGCGCACGGCCACGGGCCACGGGGCAACCGTGATGGAGGCGGTCGAGCCGGGAGGCGCTGTGCGCCGCCAGGGAAGGATCCGGAGGGGCCGTGTACATCGAGGAGCCAGCACGAAGGGTACGGGTCTGCGGCAACTATGACGTGGTCGTCGCGGGTGGCGGCATCGCTGGCATCGCGGCAGCGATCGCGGCGGCGCGTGGTGGCGCTAGTGTGTGCCTCCTGGAGAAGGAGAGCGCCCTGGGCGGCTTGGCCACACTCGGCGTCGTTACGGTGTGGCTGCCGCTATGCGACGGACGCGGGCACCAGGTGATCGGCGGGCTGGGAGAGGAGTTGCTTCGTCTCTCGGTGGCCGACCTGCGAGAGGATCGCACTGGCTCGCGCTGGAGCAGGGTGCCAGATTGCTGGCTGCCCGGCGGCGACAAGGAGGAGCGGCAACACAAGCGTTACATCGCCTCGTTCAACCCAACCGCATACCTCCTCGCTTTGGAGAGACTCCTGGCGGAGACCGGTGTGGCGCTCCTGTACGACACGCGCGTATGCTCCGTGAGGCGAGAAGACAGCAGAGTCACTCACCTGGTCGTGGAGAACAAGGGCGGCCGAGCGGCCATTGGCTGCTCTGTCGTGGTGGACGCCACCGGTGATGCCGATGTGTGCCACCTGGCACGGGAGGCCACAGAGAGCTTGGACACCAACGTGCTGGCGGGGTGGTTCTACGCTCTGCAGGGCGGCGACCTTCACCTGCAGATGTTGACGCACGCCTTTAGCCCGGTGGCCGGCCGCGAGGGAGCCGAGCAACCTTTCTTCCGCGGAGATGATGGCGACCAGGTAACCCGGCAGATCATGGGTTCGCGCGAGCTCATTCGCCAGCGGCTGGACAGGCTGAGGGAGCAACGGCCTCACGAGGATGTGCAGCCGGTATTGGTGCCCACCATAGCCTGTCTACGCATGACACGTCGCCTGGTCGGTGCCACGACGCTTCAGGGCTCGCACGTCCACGCCTGGGCAGATGATGCCATCGGACTGTCGGGGGACTGGCGCAAACCTGGGCCGGTGTACGCGATCCCCTGGGGGACACTCTGTGGCGTGCACAATCGGAATCTGCTGGCGGCAGGCCGCTGCATATCGGCTGACGCGAGCGTCTGGGATGTCACCCGAGTGATTCCACCTTGCGCCGTAACGGGCGAGGCAGCAGGCACTGGGGCGGCCATGGCAGCACGGACAACATCCGGAGATCTGAGGCAGCTACCCGTTTCGGCGCTCCAACACCGGCTCGAGGCACAGGGTGTGCTACTCGATCGCGCGCTGGTGGAGGCCCCGTAGACCAGGTCATCAGCGACGGCCTGTCAGACCGAGGCTCCTGTGGCCGCGGGCAATCGTCAGCGATCCGCGTTCGGTTCCGGGGGACGGAAGAAGACAGTCCCGATCGCCACCAGCGCAAAGACGCCGCCGGCAACCAGGAACACAGTGCGGCCGGAAGAGGCTCCCATGATCGCTGCCCCGATGAGCGGGCCCACGGCAAATCCGGCTGATTGGAAGCTTGTGGTGAGTCCTAACGCCGAACCGGTCTGCTCCTTGGGAACGCTGCGCACAACCATGGCGCTGATATTCGGCGCGATTCCGCCGCGGAAGAGACCCTGGGCGGTGAGCGCCGCCCCAAGTTGCCACACCGAGCGTGCCGCGGCCTGAGGAACGTACAGCAGCGCGGCACCCGCGGAGCAGCCCATAAGGGCGATACGGTTTCCCCATTTGTCGCTCAGTCGTCCGACCACCAGGGCGGAGACGGCGGCCGTGATCGCGGCGATGCCCGTCACAGTGCCTGCGATCGATGCAATCCGTTCGCTTTCGCCGACCAGAGACTGGATGAAGAGAGGCATTACGGGCCCGGTGAGCCCAAACGTAAAGTTCACGGCGAAAGACATCAGCACGAGCGCGATCATCGCGGGCGACGAGAGCAATTCGATAAAGCCCTTGGCGGCAGAGCGCTTGCGCGCCTGTGCCGAGTTGGCTGCTGACTCCTCCGGCTCCACCACCAGCGCGAGCACCAGAATCAGCGCGACTGCGACGATCGCCGCCGACACGAAAAAGGTCGACCGGTAGCCGTAACCGTCGCCAACGAAACCGCCGATCATGGGTCCAATCGATGTGCCGACGAACAGCGCTGTCTGCTGAAGGCCGAGGGCATAGGCCAGACGGTTCTTGGGCGTCCCCGTGGCGAGAAGAGCAGAGGCGGCGGCAGGCGTACCGGTGACGCAGCCCTGAATGCCGCGGAGCACCAGCAGCTCGGTGGGGGTGCGCGCAAAGCCCATCAGTAGTAGCATGATCGCGGTGCTGACCGTGGCGCGAACGAGCATGGGCCGTCGGCCATAGCGATCGCCGAGCGCGCCCCAGATTGGCGTCGCGATGGCGAAGGAAATGCTGCCAATCGACTGGTACATGCCGGTCCAGCGGCTCACCTGAGCCGGGTCCGTCATGCCCATCTGCTGGACATAGTAGGGAATCAAGATGATCGAGGCCTGGAAGGAGAGGATACAGAGAATCTGGGCGATCGAGATAGGGATAAGGTTGCGCTGCCACAGCGGCAGGCTCTTGTATTTGTGCACAGAACTCTCCATGCGTGGGCTGTACAGACTATAGGCAGCCTGGAGGCTTCCGTCAAAGAGCCGTCCGCGGCCGGGCAGGGTTGCCCGACGCTTGATCTCCAGATGGCAGCTGCAGGATTTCCTGCAATCACGCGATCATCCGGTGGTTATTTCGCATGTTGAAGGGAGCCATCACTCGTCATAATCCGTTATCTTGTAGTAGTGAGTATAATAAGCCACTAGGGGTAGTGCGCAGCACAGAATCAGTACAGATTTGCGCAGTCTTTGTTGCATTACCGCGTGCGGTGGGGTATAATGGACTCACAGCTTCGGGTCGATGATGAGCCCGAGGTGAACCCCTTGAGGCGCTTGAGCCGTGTGTTCATGCCCGAGGGGCTGATTATTCACAGCTGGTGTGCATCGGTGGAGGGCTCGCATGAGAAAGGCCAGTGTCGGTCAGGTCCGGAAGAGAGATGGGCGGCTGGTGCCCTTTGATCAGGAAAAGATCACGAACGCGATCTTTAAGGCTGCGCAGTCTGTGGGCGGCGACGATCGCGAGAGGGCTGTGTTCATCTCCGATGCGGTGGTGGATATGCTCGAGGAGCAGTATGGGCCAGGGGCCGTCCCGTCAGTTGAGGAGGTCCAAGATCTCGTAGAGCGGGCTTTGATCCACTATGGCCATGCCAAGACGGCCAAGGCCTACATTCTGTACCGAGATCTACACTCAAAGTTGCGCGATATCCGCGCCCTCGTCGACGCAAACGAGTTGATTGAGGGGTATCTGGAAAAGCTTGATTGGCGAGTCAAAGAGAACTCGAACATGAGCTTTTCCCTACAGGGCCTGAACAACCACATCTTTTCGGCGGTGAATAGTTCCTATTGGCTGAACCGCCTGTTCCCCAAGAACGTGCGTGATGCCCACATCAGCGGGGATATCCACCTGCATGACCTGTACATCCTGGCCGTCTACTGCTGTGGCTGGGACCTGCGGGATCTGCTCATTCGCGGCTTTGGCGGTGTGCCCGGCAAGGTGCACAGCAGCGCGCCCAAGCACTTTAGGTCGGCATTGGGCCAGATTGTGAACTTTTTCTATACCATACAGGGCGAGTCCGCGGGCGCCGTGGCGTTCTCCAACTTTGACACCTTCCTCGCACCCTTCATTCGGTATGACCGCCTTGGTGAGAAAGAGGTCCGGCAGGCGCTGCAGGAATTCGTCTTTAACCTGAATGTGCCAACTCGCGTGGGATTTCAGACGCCATTCACTAATCTCAGCTTTGACCTGACCGTGCCCGGGAACCTGGCGGACGAGTACGTGATCGTTGGAGGTGAGCCTCAGGAGCAGACCTATGGCGAATTCCAGGAGGAGATGGACCTGCTGAACCGCTGCTTTGCGGAGTTGATGCAGGAAGGCGATGCGAACGGGCGGGTCTTTACCTTCCCCATTCCAACCTACAACATCACCCCGGACTTTGACTGGGACAATCCCAAGCTGGATCCAATCTGGCAGATGACAGCCAAGTATGGGATCCCCTACTTTGCCAACTTTGTTAATTCGGACCTGAATCCTGACGATGTGCGCTCGATGTGCTGCCGCTTGCGGCTGGATAACAGAGAGCTTCGGAAGCGTGGTGGTGGCCTCTTTGGGTCCAACCCTCTCACGGGCAGCATCGGTGTGGTTACCCTGAATATGGCCCGGATCGGGTACATGGCGAACGATGAGCAAGAGTTCCTGGATCGCGTCGGTGCGCTCATGGACATTGCACGGGATGCACTCAGTATCCGGCGCAGGGTGATCGAGCGGTTCACCGAGGGAGGGCTCTACCCCTATTCGCAGCACTATCTCAGCGCGATAAAGGGCCAGTTTGGCGAGTACTGGGCGAACCACTTTAACACCATCGGTCTGAATGGCATGAACGAGGCCTGCCTGAACTTTATGGGAGTGGATCTGACCACGGAGACGGCGCGAGCCTTTGCTCTTCGTGTGATGGACTATATGCGAGATCGGCTGCAGCAGTACCAGGACGAGTCTGGCCAGCTCTACAACCTGGAGGCGACTCCGGCAGAGGGCACCAGCTACCGCTTTGCCATGCTGGATCGCGATCTGTACCCCAACATCATCACAGCGGGCGTGGATGGGCCCATCGGCGAGCCATACTACACCAACTCGAGTCAATTGCCGGTGAACGCCACCGATGACCTCTTTGAGGCGCTGGATTGGCAAGACGAGATCCAGACGCGCTATACGGGTGGCACTGTTGTGCATGTGTTCCTGGGCGAGAGGATCAACAGCATAGAGGCCACCAAGAGCCTGGTTCGGCGCGTATCAGGAAGCTATGCGTTGCCCTACTTTACGCTCACTCCCACCTTCTCGGTCTGCCCTACGCACGGCTACCTGGCTGGGGAGCACTTTGAGTGTCCCAAGTGCGCTACGCAACAGCCGTGTGAAGTGTACTCTCGGGTGGTTGGCTACCTGCGTCCGGTTAGCCAATGGAACAAGGGCAAGCGGAGCGAGTACAGTGAGCGAAGGCTCTTTGCCGTCACCGAGGCTGAACGGGAGCAAGTGACCGGCTCATGAAGATCGCCGGCCTGCAGCGGGTTACTCTGATCGATTTCCCGGATCGTATCGCGGCGACTGTCTTTATCGCCGGCTGTAATCTGGACTGCGGGTTCTGCCATAATCGCTGGATGCTGGATGAGAGGGAAGTGGACGAGTCCATGACCCTCTCTGATCTTTATGCCTGGCTCAGAACACGTGTGGGCAAGCTTGACGGCATCTGCATCACCGGGGGTGAGCCTCTGATGGCGGAAGGCCTCGCAGATCTCTGCAGGGAGATCAAGAGCTTGGGGCTGGAGGTAAAGCTCGACACGAATGGCCTGTTTCCGGCACGCCTCGCCTCGCTGATGGCGGAAGGCCTGCTGGACTATGTTGCAATGGATGTGAAAGCACCGCTGGATAAGCGCTACAGCCAGGCTTGTGGTGTAGAGGTCGACCTGGGCGTGCTCGAGCGGACGATGGCGTTGCTGAGGGTAGGGCAGGTGCCCTGGGAGTTCCGCACGACGGTGCATCCCTTCCTTGAGCGTGCTTCGCTGTTGGGTATCGCACGTGCCCTGCAGCCTACTGATGCCTGGGTGCTGCAGCCGTTTGTCGCCGCGGAGACCGTGCGCGAGGAGGTGCGTGGGCGATCGCATCTTTCCGTGGAGGAACTCGAGGCGCTCCTGCCCATGCTCCGCACCCTGGTGCCAGCCGTGTGGCTGCGGGCAGGCTAGGAGAGGCTATGCGCAAATCCTGCCTGGTGTTGCTCATACTGTTGGCCGCCATCTTGATGGCTGTGTCGGTGTCGTTGAGGCGCTGCTACCTGAGGGCGGCCGAGGCGGAACAGTTGCCGCAGCCTGCGGCCGCTACGTCTGCGACACTGCCCGGCGCGCAAGCGACGCTCGCGGCTGCCGTTCTGTCCGCTGAAGAGGCGACCGGTGAGGGAATCGACGGCATGTCCTTAGGTTCGCTGCGGCCTCTCAGCATGGAGCGCCTTGACGTATACGGCCTGGCCGCTGCCGGTGCCCCGCTCTATTACCTGGGGCGCGATGTGCAGGGCGTCTGGTTGGTCCGGCGCCAGCCTGTCGGTGAGAGCGCATCAGAGGAACAGGCCACCATGGCTATTCAGGGAACGACCCAGGCCGCTGGTCTCTTTGCCTCCGGAGAGGACCTTTGGGTTTGGTTTTCTTCACGGGCAGATGGTGGGATGACGCAGGTGATCGTTCTGGACGGGGCGGCACTGTCCGAACGCAGCCGCTTAATCCTTCACGAGTCGGTTTCCGTGCTTGAGGCCACTCCAGGGGGAGAGATCCTCGGCGTGAGCGAAGATGGCAACTGGTATCTGCGCTGGCCTGCAATCGACGGGGATGTTGAACGCCTCCCCAACGCCAGCGGAGCTAGGTACTCGGATTGCGAACGAGTTCAGGGTAGCCTGGTGTGTGCTGGCCGGGGGGATGATGGCGCTGGTCTGCTGGATGTGCTGGATACAGCGTCACTTAGCCTCTTGGCGCGCCATAGAGCCGAAGCTCGAACAGAGGCCGGCGGCCTGGTGGTGGATGGCGCCTGGACGTATCGCAATGGCGAGTTTCTCTTTGTGCCACAGGGAGGCGATCTACCGGTACTGTGGACCTTTGCGCTTACGGATACCACGCCAGAGGCATATCTGCCCTCTCTTCAATGACCGACTCTCGCCAGGCTCCACCATCAGGCCGCGGCATCCCGCGGCCCGATCCATACCCCCTCTGATTCGCACCACCGCCAGCCGTTAGCGTCGATGGCGGCGTCCAGCCGCTCCCAGTCTCCCGCCATCCGCAGGAGCGTGTCGGCCCAGGATCTTACGCCGCTCACCGCGTCAGCCGCCTCACAGTTGCTCGCTCCGACAGCGGCGGCAGCGTTGGCGGCGCGGGAGGGCGCCAATCCCCTCAGGATAGCCATGAGAAAACCGCCGACGGTGGCATCACCGGCGCCCGTCGTGCCAACAACCTGCACCCGAAAGGCAGGCGCCCAGATCTCTCGATTCTTCCACGCGGAGAGATCGGCCGGGCGCCCACGCCCGCATAAGTCGGTCAGCGACCCGGTGCGAAGATACAAGCCGCGATGCCCGGCCTTGATCACCACGATCTGCGCACCCAGTTCGAGAGCTGTATCAGCTAACGCCACCACATCATCGACGCGCAGGCGATCGAGGACCAATCCATCCGCCTGGGGGGTGCAGAGATGGTCAAAGCGCGATCGGCTCAACATAAAGAGCAACTCTTCGGCGCTGGGAGCAAAGACGTCCACTTCCGGCAGTGCTCGGGCGAGGATGGCCCGCCAGTCCGCCTTACCCGATGCGCGCGAGGGATCCGGCATACAGAGATCGAGTGACGTGCTGGCGCCGACGGCATGGGCATTCGCCAAGATTTCTCGAAGGGTCTCTCCACCATCGAGGTACAGACGGCTGAGGAGGGGAGGGTAGCCTAGGTGGAGCATGCGGGCTTGACGGAGAAGAGGCGAAGGGATGTCTTCCGGGCCGAAGGAGTTGTTCGGGCCTGGAGCCGTCAGAAAGGTGCGGTCTATCCCGGGGGGTGAGAGCACGATGGTGTATGAAGCGGGCTCTCCAGCGGCAACGCGCAGGTGTTGCGCGATATCGGGGTCTTGGGCTCCCAGTACCCGCCTGGTGAGTTCTCCGATGTGATCATCACCTACGCGGCCTAGGAGGCGCACAGCCGCCCCCAGCTTGCCTAGTGCCAGCCCGGTGTTGGAGACTGACCCTCCTCCCGAGATGACCGCTTCTCCGACCTCCGTGATCCGCCCGGGAGCCAGAAAGGCACCGGAATCGACCGAATCCGCGATGATGGTGGGGATGATGTCGAGACAGAGATGTCCAGCGGCCAGAACGTCCAGCATCTACCCTCCTCGCCACAAACGTGTTGACACGCCAGATGAGGTTACCAGCTCCAATCGCAGAGGACAAGGGGTCGACGCCGGTGATCGAGAGCGCGTTTTGGCGTCGTGCCGGCGTTATGCTAGACTATTAGTGAATCCCTGCGGTGTGCGTGATGTCTCTTTTGTACTGAGCCAACGCTTTGGTCCAGGGGGCCGTTC
>JAAYAW010000013.1 GCA_012719135.1 Chloroflexota bacterium | reverse complement strand
CTGGCGTCGATTCTCCCTCCGTGTGCCACGCCGGCGTCTGTGTGGATTCCACGGCAAGCCCCGTCGGGGTGTGGAGAGTCTGTGTGGCAGCCTCAAGGCGCAGCCTTGGGGATGGTTCTTCGCCTTGGCGACCTTCCAGTATCCGCGAGCTGTCAGGGCCTCCATCCCCAAACGCGGCGCGTTTGAGGCTGCCACACCGCTTCGCGTGGGCCGTAGGGGCGAGGCACGCCTCGCCCTGCCATTTCTGCCGTGGGTTAGGGGGGAGTTGCGGCGCGCCCATGAACCTCATATGGGCGATGATTCACGCGTCGATTTGGGTTGCGGCCCCGCGCCGGCGCTGTCACAATCGGATCTATCGGAACTCGGGGGGCGTGCTGAGAGAGACAAAGGCCGGATGTGCAAAAGGGAGATCGTATGAGAGACCCGGATTCAGGGGACAAGCCGATGGAGGAATCGGCACAGGGCCGCGGAGTGTGGCAGCGTGTGCCGCGGTCATTGAGGATGGGGATAGTAGTAGTGCTCGTTGGCTTGGGGGTGACGCTCGTTACGGGATGGCCCCTTGGCTGCTTTTCTTGTGTGGTGATGGAGGTGGCCTTGCTCGCCGTGGCGGTTGCCTCGGTGGCGGCCCTGGTTCGCAGGGACAACCGCCGGCGTCCGCATCTGTGGCGCCATTTGGGGAGTCTTGTGGCGGCGGTCGGTCTGCTCTACGTGGTGACGCTCGGTCCGGGCAACTATCTGAGCCTCATAAATCTCCGTACGCGGGGTCGTGTGGCAATGACCGGCGGACAGGATCAATTGCAGGTGTGGGCGGTGGAGGTTCTGGCGAAACCGCGCGAGCAGATGCAGCAGGACGGCTCGGGCTGGCTGGTGCCGCGCGAGGAATGGTCCGAGCAGGTCCGGCACCTTGGAGGAGGCGTTCGCATCGATCCGCTCTGGGAGGGGGGCCGCAGCGCGGTGCGTTTGTGCTACGGCGGTGGTTTCTTCCATTGGTACATCGTGGTGGGGCCGCCCGGATCCGCGCCTGATCCGAACCTCGTGAAGGAGCGGCCCTTCGATGCATGGTATCGGTGGGGCGATGGGGTTTACGGCTGGTTCCCGGAGAACTGAGGCGGGCGATGCGATTGTCATGGTGAGCGTCAGCGAACCATCCGGGCTGAGGCCTGGTGACGCGGACGCGGAAAGGGCGATGTCTTTTTCGGTGGCCAGATCCTTCGCTGCCGCTCAGGATGACAAGGCGGGAGGGTTATTGCGAGGGCGCATTGGGGGCGATAGCGCTTGAACGGGGCGGCTGGGCTGCTACAATCGGGCCATGAAACGATTGTATTGGACGCAGCCGGACACGCTGGAGGCGGAGGTGGTCGTCACCGCGCTGGAGGACGGCCGTGTGACGACCGATCCGGTCCTGTTCCATCCGGACGAAGGAGGTCAGCCGCCGGACTCAGGCACGATCGGCGAGGCGAACGTTATCGGCGTCGAGGTCGTCGACGGGCAAATCGTGCATCGGCTCGACCGGCCGCTGAGCGACGGCCGCTATATGGCGCGCGTGGATCGCCCGCGCCGCGAGCACACTGCGAGCCACCACACGGCGCAGCACATCATCTCCGGGATCGCGCAGGAGCAGTTCGGCCTGCGGACGACCGGTGTGCACATCGGCCTGGAGCGATGCACGGTCGATTTCGACCGCAAGGTCGAGTGGGACACCGTCATGACGCTGGAGCGCGAGGTGATGGAGGTGGT
>JAAYAW010000088.1 GCA_012719135.1 Chloroflexota bacterium | reverse complement strand
CCCTCCTGGAAACTGGAGAGAGCGAGCACGCGGATGTCGGGCTGTTGCTCTCGCAAGAGGCGTATGGCGTCAATACCGTCCATCTCCGGCATCACCAGGTCCATCAGAACCACATCAGGGGCCAGGTCCGCGCAGAGAGCCACCGCTTCCCGGCCGTTGGACGCCTCGCCTACCAGGTCCACGTCCGGCATGGCCAGCAGGAAGAGCCGCAGCCCGCTGCGCACCATGGCATGGTCATCTGCGATGAGCACTCGTATCCGCTGGCTATCGCCCATGGCCGCCCGCCTTCCCTTCTTCCCACTGCACCCGCACCTTTGTACCAGCACCGGGGGCGGAGTGTACGTCGAGATCAGCGGCTATCTCCTCGGCTCGATGGCGCATGATGCCTAGCCCGTGATGGCCCGAAGAAACCAGGGTCGGGTCAAAGCCGCGTCCATCATCTTCAATGCGGAGCCACACGGCGCCCCCATGTTGGCTCAGATCGATCGAGATGTTGTGGGCATCCGCATGCCTCAGAGCGTTGTTCAGCGCCTCCTCAGCGATCCGGTACAGGTTCACCTGTACGGGGGCCGGCAGCAGAGTGAGGGAGCCGAGGAATCGGCGGACGGGCACGCCGGCCTGCCTGGAAAGCTGATCCGCCAAACGTTCGATCGAGACGTTCAACGGCTCGGCGACCAGGACGGGCCGATCCAGATCCTGGAGAAGAGTGCGGAAATCGACCAGGGCCGCGCGCGTCAACTCCCGGATCTGCTCCAGGCCGTCGATGGCCTCCTCGGGGTGCTGCCGCCAGATGCGAGGCAACGTGTCGGCAATCAGGTTGGCACTAAAGAGCGTCTGGCTCACCGAGTCATGCAGTTCGCGCAGCAAGCGGGCCCGCTCGGACTCTATCGCACTGGCCTGTACCCTTCGGCGCAGAGCCTCGTTTTCGATCGCCAGCGAGGTCTGAAGTGCCAGGTCCGTAACGAGGTCCACTTCATCGTCGTTGAGCACACGCCCCGCAGCATAGTAGACGATCAAGTCCGCGCACCAGGCACCGGCCACCTGCACCGGCGAGACGAGCCTCTGTGAGCTTGAGGGAAAGGACGATTCATCCCCTGCGGGGCCAGGGTTCCCGTACTCCGTTTGCGACAGCGCCAACGCCTCCGGATCGCCCGCCAGGCAGGAGGGGTCGCACAGAGCGCTGAGCTCGCTATCGGGGGACGGAACGAGCGCCACAGTCGTCGCAGCCAGGAGGGCCCGCGCCTCCGTCAGGATGTGGAGCAGGATGCGATCCAGCGCCAGGCCCGAGTTGAGCACAGCCAGGATACCCTTGAGGGCCGCGGCAATGGCGCTCCGGCGCTCGGCCACCTGGCGAGCCTCCTCGGCGGCCATCTCCGCAAGCTTGCGCACCGTGATATCCTCATGTGCCACCACCACGCCCGTACCGATCTCGGCCACAACGGGCGTCGCCCACATGATGAACCAGAGCGGACCGGCCGGGGTCCCACAGGGGTACTCATAGCAGAACTCGTCCTGAGCGCCCGCCTGCACCAGAGCGATGCCCCGAGCGATGACACCGGCATCCGGATCCCCCCGAGCCGCCGCCGCGCCCAGAGTAGCCAGATAGTCGCGCCCCAGGCCATAGTCTGGCCAGGCCAGCCCGTTGGCGTCCGCAAAGGTGCGCCAGGCTCGATTGACGGCGCGGATCACGCCCCGGCTATCCAGCACTGCGATATGCGCCGAGAGCGCGTCCACCACAGCCTGCAGAAGCCGGGTAGTACCCTCGTCCATAGCCCCTCTCCCAGCGGGATAGCCCCGCAAGCGCGGGCAAAGGACCCGGTGAGACGCTGTAGACTAGTGCCAGTCCGGCCGGATCTGACTCCGCCCGGATAGATGACGTTCCACACCCCTCGCGGCGACGGCGCCGTCCGCTGCCGCGACGACCACCTGTTTGAGGTGGTTGCAGAGCACATCGCCCACGGCAAACACGCCCGCGACGCTCGTCTGCATCATGTCATCGACCTCCAGGCAACCGCCTTCGCTGCGCTGGATCTGATCTCCGAGAAAACCCGTGATCGGCAGGCGCCCCTGGAGAAACACGAACACACCGCTCACCGGCAACAGGCGTTCGCCATCGCCGTCACGGAGTTGCACGCCCGTCACCTCGTCATTGCCGAGTATCGCCAGCGTACGCGTGGCACGGTGCAGAACCATCTTTTCGTGGTGCAGGACCTCTTCCACCAGCTCGGCTGGCACCAACAGGTCCTTGGTCGGCGAGAGCAGGTGCACCCGGGAAGCAAAGCGGGTGAGGAACAGGGCCTCCTCAACCGCCTCGTTGTTGTTTCCCGCCACGGCGACCTCCTGATCGCGGAAGAAAGCACCGTCACAGGTCGCACAGTAGGAGACGCCCCGCCCGACCAGTTGCTCCTCGCCGGGCAGCGGCTCACCGCGCCCCATGGCCCCCGTCGCGATGATCAGCGTGCGTCCGCGGTAGTACCCCTGGTTGCCAGAGGCAGACTTGATGTCCCCCTGGAGATCCACCATACCGATCGCGTCCTGCACATACTGCGCGCCAAAGGACGCGGCCTGCTCGTTCATTCGCGCCACCAGAACATCGCCCGGCACCTCCTCGGGGACACCAGGGTAGTTGGCAATCCGCTCCGCCAGGGCATAGGCGCCGGTGCCGGCGCCACGATGCACCACCAGCGTCTTGAGGCCGGCTCGAGCCGTATAGAGGGCCGCCGTGGCGCCGCCGGGGCCAGCGCCGATGATGAGGACGTCATACACGTCCTGCATGGCCGCTTCTGGATCAAGGTTCATACGATTACTCCTCGAGATCCTGTTCCGTGAGTGCGCCCGAACGCTGCCATGGTAGCATGATCTGAAGCCCCTGTCGACACGCGGCCTGCACGCACCGGAGACACACAACCCAGCCTGACGCGCAACCATCTGGACGCTGCTATAATCGGTTTAGTTGCGCATAGAGACAATATTACGAACCATATCTGCGAACCTACACCTAATCTATTGACATTACTGCAATATCTTGCTATCATGCCCACTGAAAGGAGGCGCCGTGCGCAAGATACTTGAAAAATGCCCGAGTTGTGGTGGCGAGTTGGTCGTGACCGAACTGCAATGCCCCACCTGTGCCACTCTGGTTCGCGGCCAGTGGGAGCCCTGCCGTTTCTGCCAACTGGATGCCGAGACGCTGCAGTTCATCGAGGTGTTCGTCAAGAACCGAGGGAATCTCAAGGAGATGGAGCGCGAGCTAGCCGAGTCCTACTGGACGCTTCGGGCCCGCCTGAACCAGGCGATCGAGGCCCTGGGCCTGGAGGTGCCGCCCGGCGAAGAGCCCTCCCGAGAGGCCGAGAGCGATGGTCCGGCCAGTGCCCGGCGTCTGATCTTGCAGCAGGTCCAGGAAGGCAAAATCGAGGCGGCCGAGGCGGTACGCCGACTGTCAGAACTGAGCAAGGAGTAGTGGGCGAAATGACAACCGAGCAGAGCAGCGAGCGCGACCTCGCTGCGCAACAGCTGGAAATCCTGAACCTGGTCGCGGCAGGCAAGCTGAGTGTTACGGAAGCGAACCAGTTGCTGGTATCGCTGGAAGCGCAGGCCCAGGATGCGGGCGTACGGGCGACGCAAAAGCTGGGCGCACCTTCTCCGGGCCCAGAGCCCGGGGCGACGACCATGCTCCCCCCCGACCCTTTTGCTACAGTCCAGGCCCCGGCGGAGCCCTCCCGCCCTTTTGCACCGCCTCCGGCGCCGAAACCGCCCGAGGCCAAGGGACCGGAGCCGTTCTCAACCGGAGACGATTCCGACGATGCGTCTGAACCTGAAATGGACGAGCCCTTCTCCAGTGATGAGGAGCCCTTCGGCGAACGCTCGTACCGCGGGGCCGACCTGCGCGGCGCAGACATGCACGGGCGCGACCTACAGGGCGCCGATCTGCGCGGCGCCAACCTACAGGGGGTGGACCTCCAGGGCGCGAACCTGCGCCGTGCCGTGCTGGTGCGAGCGAACCTGAAGGACGCGGATCTGAGGGGCGCCATTCTGGAGCGCACCAACTTGCAGGCTGCGGTGCTCACGGGGGCCAAACTCAACGGAGCCATGATGGTGCGAGTAAACGCGCAGCTTGCACGCCTCAACAGCACGGACATGAGCGAGGCCAACCTGGAGCGTGCGAACCTTCAGGCCGCCGATCTCAGGGGGGCGATCCTCACGGGAGCGCGCTTGTCCCGGATCAGCGCACAAGCGGCCCGCCTCGACGGGCTCAACCTTCGAGGGCAGGAGTTGCAGCACAGCAACCTCCAGGCCGCTCGGATGGATCGGGCCATCCTGGCCGAGGCGGATCTGGGGCACGCGAACCTTCAGGCGACCAACCTCTCCGAGGCTGACCTCCGCGGCGCCACCCTGGATCACACCAATCTGCAGGCGGCCAATCTCTCAGGATCGCTGATGGCAGGCAACACGCTGTCACACACCAACCTGCAGGGAGCGCGGCTCAGCGGCGCCGATCTCCAGGGAGCCAAGCTGGAGCACGCAAACATGCAGGGCGCCAGCCTGGTCGAGGCGGACTTGCGCAACGCCGTGCTGGAGCATTGCAACATGGTTGGGGCGAGCATGCGCGGCGCCCGGACAGACGGCATCAAGACAGAGCACACCAACATCAACACCAGCGGCCTGGTGGGCGAGATCCTGCAGAGTCTGGATCTCAACATTGACCTGAGTGGGCTCAGCCAGGTCTTTGGTCCGAACACAGACGATGACGAGGACTAGCCAAGAGCCGCAGGCACGGGCCTCCGGGCGCTGGGGAAAGACATTCTCTGCGATTTTCGGAGGCCTCGTGCTGTCGCGGGTCGGGAGCAGTGTTGCGCACTTTGCGCTGGTCTGGTGGTTGACCGAACTCACCGGCTCGGCAGCCGTACTGGCCAGCGCCTCCGCGATCGCGCTCATCCCGCAGATCGCGCTGGGGCCCCTGGCGGGCGCCTATGTGGATCGCTGGAACCGCCGCAAGACGATGATCATCGCCGATGGCGCCATCGCCCTGCTCTCGCTGCTGCTGGCCTGGCTCTTTGTCACCGGCCAGGTGCAGATCTGGCACGTGTACGTGATCATGGTCGGGCGGGCGCTCGGGGATATCTTTCACGGTCCGGCCACGCAGGCCGCGGTGACGATGCTCGTGCCGCGGGAGGACCTCCCCCGAGTGCACGGGTTGAACCAGACCCTCACCGGCGCGATCCAGGTCGCCGGCCCTCCGCTGGGGGCGCTCGCGCTGGCGATCATGCCCGTGCACGAGGTGATGTTCGTTGACGTGGTGACGGCGCTGCTTTCGATCGTGCCGCTGCTGTTCATTCGAATCCCCGAGCCGGTTCGCACGATACCGTTGCAGGCGACCAATGCCTGGCGGGACATGCGCGATGGCATCCGCTACATCGGGAGCCTTCCGGGGGTCGTCGCCGTGATCGCGCTCGCCGTGGCGATGAACTTTTCGGGGGCGCCCACCTGGTCGCTCCTTCCGCTCTACGTTCGTGACGTGTTCGGCGGTGGAGCTGCCGAACTGGGCATGGTTGAGGCGGCGCAGGGGGCGGGGCTCATCCTGGGCGGCGTTCTTCTCAGCCTCTGGGGACACAGAATCAAGAGCCGGGTGATCCAGTCCTTCGGAGCCTTTGCTCTGGCCGGGCTGGCGGGGTTCGGCATGGCGCTGGCACCGGCCTCCGCTATCTGGGCGATGGGTGCATCCTGGCTGGGGTACGGCATCTTTAACGCCATCGGCAACGGCACCATCATGGCCCTGCTCCAGGGATCCATGGCCCCCGAAATGCAGGGAAGAGCGAACTCGGCGGTAATGAGCCTCGTTCAGCTGGCCATTCCCCTGGGGCTGGCGCTCTCGGCGCCGGTGGTGGAGATCCTCGGGCTGCGCTCCTGGTATCTGTTCTTTGCAATCGTTTGCACGCTTGGACCCGTCTGGGCGCTGTTCTCGCGGCAGGTGAGACAGCTCGATCGCATGCAGGCCCCCGCGGCTGTGGAGCCCGCCCCAGGCCAGCTCCGCACCGTGGCGACGACGGCTCCCGATTGACCCCTTGGGAACAGGTTGCTTCAGAGACAGCCCGCTGCCAGGGCGGGCCGTCTCTAACTATCTGTGGCGGCGTGCCGTCATCCGGCTCAGGTCCTCCAGCGCCTCCAGTTGCGGCATGAGATCCCCGGCCTCCCCCGCCGCCACCTCGGCCAGCGCTCGCTCGAGAGCGCGCTCGAGCGGGCGGCGCAGCATGGCGCCGGCGCTCACCTGAATGACGACAAACCCGCCGAACCAAAGCACTCCGGCGGCGATCGCGGCCTGCCGGAAGTAATCACCGCCCAGGTAGCGTTCCAGAAAGAGCCCCGCCACAGCCTGGATTCCCACCCAGGATGCCAGGGCGATCACAGGCCCATTGAGGAGCAGTTGCCACAGCCAGAGGCTCAGCCGCCGCGCGAGCCCGTCCAGGACGCCTTCGATGGTGGCCTGGCCCGCCCCGTAGACGGCGCTCGCTGTGGCCTCGGCGTGTTCGCGCCAATAGGCGCTCTGCCGTACACGCGGGCCAAAGCCCGCCTGGACCAACAGATCGCCCAGCGGAGGCCACGCCGCCGCATAGAGCGCGTTCTGTGCGGCGAGCACCTCTTGCCGCACGCCACGGTCAAGCGAGCGCTCGCCGCCGCCCGCAGCAGCGAGCCGCACCAACTCCGCCGGCTGACCCCGTCTCGTCGCCTGGCGGAGCCACCCGATGGCCCGCAGGGCGAGTGCCCACAGGGCGATCAGCCAGCCGACCGGCCCCCACCAGCGCCGTGCGAGCCGCTCATATAGCCCCTCCGCCAGCGAGGAGGCGGCGCCTCGCTCGAGATGCCCCAACACCTGGCCGGCCATGGCCTGTCTCGTCTGCCGTTCCAAGTCCTGCAGCCTCGCGCGCGCCTCAACCCTCGATCCGGCCTCGCCTACCCTGGCGGCCACGTCGGATTGAAGCAGCGCCACCAGCCGTTCCGCGTGCGCCCCACGATAGGCCGCAGCCTGACCTCGCCGGCCAAAGGACTGAAGCACAACCCCTTCCAGTTCGCGGAATTCGTTTCTCCCGTGCAGCGGGTGCTCGTCATCCACGGCCTCCCCTGCCCGGGATGCCTCGCGGGCCGAGATCTGGTAGATCCGGCGTGCCGCGAGCCCCCACTCGGATCGAAGCGCCTCCGCCAGATCCGGCACCAGCTCACGATCCAGAGCCTCCTCTGTCACGCGGTCTATGCGGTTCAGCACCGGCACGATCGCGTTCGGGGGCAGTCTCTTCATGGCCGGCGCGAGAAAGCTGAGGTTGTCCAGCAGGCGGGGGTTGCCCGCATCGAAGACCGCGAGGACCAGATCAACATGCTCCAGCGTGCGAGCCAACAGCGCCTGGTTCTCCGGGACGGTGTTTGTATCCGGCGTATCCAAGAGCACCAGGTTGGCGAGCCCCGGCGCCTCGGGCTCCACTTCCACCACAACATCGTCTTCGCCCAACAACTGCTCCAGCCAGCGCGCATCATCCTGCGTGGGCGCAAAAGCCACTACCTGTCGTGTCGTCGGCCGCTCAAGGCCCACCGCGGAGATGCTCCGCCTGGCCAGCGCGTTGATCAGCGTGGACTTGCCAGCACCCGAAGGCCCGACGATAGCCACCAGCAGGCGGCGCTCCCAGGATTCAGCAAGGCGCCCCAGTTGCCCCCGCACCCACCCGACCTCGGCGCCCAGTTCGCGGGCAGGCTCCCACAGGGGAATCCGGTCAAGCGTCGCTTCGAGGTCATCCAGCTGGCCATACAGGCGAGCCAACGTGGCAGATCGCGCCAGGGCATCCCTCTCCGCTGCAAACGGCTCGACCAGGTCATTCATCGATCCTCTCCCATGCGCCCGTTCCCAGGCGGCGATGCTGTGCCAGCGCGGCCGCGGCCGCCGCACGGCCTCACTGTGCCGATCCCTTTGCCAGTCTGCCGATGGCGGATCCCAGTGCGGCGATGCGCTCGTCCCCGGCCTCCGGCATGCCATCCAGCCCCTCCGCCAGTGGGTGGTAGACGACCTCGCGGAACAGCTGTGCGATCGTATCAGTACGGCGGGCCAGCCAGAGGCGGAAAGCGGGCGAGATCATCTGCTCCAGCTGGCGCCGGTCCTGTTCGCTGAGGCCCGCCGACGCGGGGATCGACACCAGCGCCCACAGATCGTTCAGCCCCAGCACACCTTCAAGCTGGATCCACATGCCCGCCCCGGCGGCGGGATTAGCGGTGAGCAGGGTATACGTCACGCCGAGCACCGGCGGCAGCGCGCTGAGTGAGGCAAAAAAGGCCTCACGGAGACGCCGGCCGACACCCATCGAGGCGCGGAACTCGGCGATAGACCCTCGCAACTCAGCCTCGACGTCCTCCGGCATCCCCACCAGCGCGGCTGCCGCGTCCTCCAGCAGCCTGCGTGCAGCGGACCAATCACGATCCAGCAGGCCGGGGATGTGCCCATGCACCATGGCCGGGGCCGGCACGTGGACGTGCTGGATGCCGGCGTCCAGGGTCTCCACGCGCGCACCCGCCTGGGGTGAGTGTAGCGCCGCCTCAGCCAGGGCATCCCCGGGCGCGACCTGCACGATCAGATCGCCCTCGATGAGCCGGTTACGCAGTTCGCCTGCCGAAACCAACAAATCGTCCCGAAGGTCCGCCCGCAAATCCGGTGCGGGAGGCTCCGGCTCGGCCATACCAAGCCACTCTCCAACCCGCCGGGCCACCGCCTGAGCGCCTCTCAAGGGCGCCCCTACCACGCGGCCCGTCTGGCGGAGGGCACGCACCAGCGGGGGACTGCTCTCGATAAAGAGCCGCGTCGCCAGGGCCAGGGCTTCGTTGGCCGGGAAAGCCTTGAGGGACTGCAGGGCGTGTTGCGTCACGAGATGATCTAGGCCAAGCTGGTAGAGGCGGGCGCGCTCCACCTGTGCGCCGATCTCTGCTAGCTCGACTGCCGCACCCGTCGTAACCTCCCGCAGATCGCCCGATAGAACCTGCCGTTTGATGGTCGCCGCGTCCAGCCCGGACAGCAAATCTGGCAGGGACCGCCCCGCGGTGATCCTCCCCAGAGGGATCGGCCGTGGTTGCTCCCGCCCCAGGGCCACGCGATCGGACTCGTGTACCCGGTAGACACCGATAACCTGGGCCGGAAACCCGTCCGGTCCCTCGGCACTCGCCTGGTACAGCCGGTGCGCTACCTGGCGGCAGTGATCCAGGGCCGTCTCGTCATCGGCCACCCGGGAGATCCGGTAGACGAGAATCGTCGGCCGCCCCCCCAGGCCGCCCACGATGTCCGCCAGGAACTCGGTGTTGGAGAGGTTGTTGTACACCGCGTTGGTGAACACATAGACGAGGACCTCGGCCGTGCGCAGGAGCGGCTCCGCCAGTGCGCGATTGGCCAACTGTCCCTCGACTCCCGTGTCGAAATCCGGCGTGTCGATCAACAGCAAGTTGCGTGGCACGCGTGGCGAGGACGCATAAAGGGGCGGGCCGGGACGCGAGGTGTCCGCCGTGCCGGTCCAGGGCTCTGGTGGCTCGGGCAACCGATGCAGCAACCCGGCGGCGACGCCGGGCCCTGACAGCACGTCCGGATGCCCGGCCAGCAAGAGGCGCCGCGTCAACCCTGCGCGGAAGGCTACCTGAGAGAGATCGGCCCCCGCCAGAGCGTTGAACAGGCTCGACTTGCCGGTGCTGCCTCCCCCGGTAATCGCCACCAGGAGCGTAGGCACGTCCAGTTCCACCGCCGGCAGAACACTGCGGAGCAACCGCACGCGCCAGCCTGCCGCCTCGTCCACCGCCAAACCCGCTTCAGTGCGGAGTGCCGGCAACAGATCGCGCAGGCTATACAGATCCTGCCTCAGTGCGCCGTAGGCGCCCGATGGCTCCATGAATATGCCCCCCGAGGAGACCGCTCTCCTGCGTTCTAGTCCTCCGGATAGATGGGAGAACGCTCCACCGACCCATATGGGACCGGCCAGTTCCCCGCCAGACCCAACGAGCGGGCCGCATAGTTGGCCCAGTAAGGCACCCTCAGCAGCCCACGGCCCAGAGCTACCAGGTCCGCCTGCCCCTGGCGTATGATGGCATCCGCCTGCTCCGGGCGGTAGATCATGCCGACGGCCGCTGTCGGCACTCCGCTCTCGCGCCGCACCTGATCCGAAAACGGCACCTGGTACCCGGGCACGGCCCGTGGGCGCACATTGACCACGCCGCCGCTGGAGCAATCGACGAGATCGATGCCGTGCGGCTGCAGCAGGCGAGCGTACTCCGCCGCGTCCGCGGGCTCATTGCCCCCCGGCGACCAGTCGCTGCACGACAGGCGGATAAAGAGCGGGCGCTCCTCGGGCCACACCGTACGGATGGCGTCGGCCACCTCCGCCGGGAACCGTACGCGGCGCGCGTGGTCGCCGCCATAAGCGTCGGTCCGCAGGTTCGCCAGCGGCGAGAGGAACTCGCTGATCAGATAGCCATGGGCCCCGTGGATCTCGATCACATCCACGTCTGCCTCCAGCGCACGCCGCGCGGCCAGAGCAAAGGCGGAGGCCGCTGCATCGATACCATCCTGATCCAGTTCCCGGGGCATGCACCAGTCCGCATCAAAGGGCAGAGCAGAAGGCGCGACCGGCACCTCCGGCCCGTAGCCGCGGTTGTCGCTCCAAGCCTTGCGGCCAGCGTGGCCAAGCTGAACCCCAACCCGAGCACCGTGGGCGTGGCAAAAGCGCACAATCCGCGCCAGCGACTCGATCTGGCTGTCATCCCAGAGGCCAAGATCGCCCCGACTCAACCGGCCACCCGGCACCACGGCCGTAGCCTCGATCATCACCAGAGCCACGCCCCCCACGGCCCGGGCCCCATAGTGCACGAGGTGCCAATCGGTCGCGATGCCGTCATCACCGGCGACATACTGGCACATCGGAGACATCATGACGCGATTTCGCAGCGTCATCCCTCGAAACGAGCACTCCTCGAACAGAGCTGGCATCCCGCGCCCCCTGATACTTGATGCCTTATTGTGCCATGGAACGCGGCACCAGACCAGTCCGGCCTTTGCGCTAGCCGGCGCACGGCTTGTGCTTCCAGCGTGGTTTTCTTCTGTCTCCAATAGGAAATGGTTTGACAACGCTGTCATATGACCTACAATGCCGATGGTGCCGCGCCGGAGCGGACGACTTCCTGCATACGCAAGGGCCAGCAGAGACAGCTGGACGCTCCGGATCGTGCCCCGCGGAGTGAACCGGGATCCTTGTGTATCGGGAGGTTAGGCCTATGAAACTGGGAATACAGGCGGGATCGGTCGGAGACGGAACGCTAAGCGGTGCCATCGCCTACTGCAAATCGATGGAGATCCCCAGCGTCGTGCTAACGGCAGGGGCCGTCCCCGGCTATACCAAGAGCGGCCTGATCGATGTCCGGGCCCTGGAGGACCAGGTCGCAGCGGTGAGCAAGGCCGGCCTGTCCACGGATACTATGCAGTTCTGGCCCCCGTTCAGCCTGGCGGACGAGGCCGCGACCAAGGACACGCTGTCCAAGCTGGGCAAGAATATGGATGCGGTCGCCAAAGCCGGCATCCGCGTGCTCTCGATGTTCACCAACCTCGCCAAGCCGGTGAATCCTGCTGACGAGGAAGCCCAGTGGGCGCAGATCATCGACTTTTACGGCGAGATCACCTCACAGGCGGAAAAGCACGGCATCGTGCTGGCCTCACACTACTCCGGCCACACGGGTCGCAGCCTCCTCGCCGGAGCGACAGGTTACCGCAAGCTCTTTGCGGCTGTGCCGAGCGCCAGCAACGGCCTCACCTGGTGCGTAGGAAACGTGTGGGTATCGGACGGCCAACGGCTGTACGACGTCATGCGTGAGTTCGCCCCTCGCATCTTTTTCGTCCACATGCGGAGCACAAAGACCAGTTGGGGCGAAGCGCCCTTCTGGTGGGACATCGCCGACGGTCCGGACCTCCGCCGCATCTTTCAGATCCTCAAAGAGATCGGCTACGAGGGGACGGTTTCCTCGGAGCACATGCCCGAAATCCCCGATGAGAACCGCGGCGAGATCGGCAACGCCTGGGCAAACGGCTACATGCGGGCGATACTACGTTATCTGTAGCCCGACAGCGAGCATGGACCCTGTTCGACAAGACTACACGAGGTGAAGACAACATGGCCAGAACACCTACCAAGATCGGCATCCTGGGCTGCGGCGTCATCAGCGGGATCTATATCGAGACCGCCCAAAAGGTGGACGCCATCGAGCTCGCGGCTATCGCGGATGTGAACCCCGAGGCGGCCCGCTTCCGTGCCGGGCAATACGGCATCGAGCGCGTCCTCACTCCGGAGGAACTCCTCGCCGATCCCGAGATCGAGATCATCATCAGCCTCACGCCCAACCTGCTCCACGGCCAGATCGGCCAGCAGATCCTGGAGGCCGGCAAGAGCTTTTACAGCGAAAAGCCGTTCGCCGTTTACCGTAAAGAGGCGCTGGCCAACCTGGCCCTGG
>JAAYAW010000012.1 GCA_012719135.1 Chloroflexota bacterium | reverse complement strand
TGGCGCGTTCGCCGATGCGCTTGACCAGGTCCTTGACGACGCGATAGTTCACGTCGGCCTCGAGGAGCGCCAGGCGCACCTCGCGCAGCCCCTCGTTCACGTCCGCCTCGGAAAGGCGCCCCTTGCCTGCCAGGCGGCGAAACGTCTCTTGCAGTTTATCAGAAAGCGACTCGAACATCCTCTCTCATACCTCGGGCGTTCGAAATGGCTCGGCGACCACGCTCATCGCGGGGTGGCCCGGCCGTGGACGCCAACCAGGCTCGGGGAAGCGCCATGTGCCGACAGCATCCCCAAGATAACCGGTTTATTCTACGACAGGCTTGGGCAACGGTCAAACCGCGGAAGCCGCGTCTATCCGCTCACCTCGACGGACACCCTCCCCATGGGATACCCCATGTACGTGGTATTGGCCATCCAGGCAAAGCTGCCGTCGGCCATCCGCCAGGACCGCAGGTAGTAGGGGTACGGATAGCCCATCACCGTCAGGCTGTGGGTGCCCGGCGCGAGGTCGCCACCCCTCACTCTACCCGCAGCAGCACCCTCGCCGACGAGGGGGGATAGGGCGAGAGGGCGTCCTGCTCCGGCAGCGTCAGGCCGTCCAGCCGCGCATAAGGCTCGCCCACCGCCACGATGCGTAACTCGTACTCCCCCGGCTCCGCCGGGACGGGGATGGATACCGGCACACTCTGCCATTCCCCCGCGGGGGAGTGCACGTACAGGGGGATGTGCTCCTCATCGCCGTAGTGGATCGGCACCTGCGCGAAATCGACGAACGCCACCACGCCGTAACGGCGCTCCTCCTCCCTGCCAACGTGCAGGTAGAAATTCAGCATCCCTCCCGCGGGGGCCTGCGTCTCAATCCAGATGATCCAGCCCCGAGCCGGCCCTCCCCCGCGCGGCTCGGCGCGGTCGCTCGGCACGAACCCCGGCAACTTCTCATCGTCCAGATGCCGATCACCCTGGATGTAGGCCCCCTCCGGCGCCGCCACGGAGCCCTCTACCGAGAGGCTGGCCCGCGCGAACCGGACGTTAGGGAGGGTACGATCCTGGGAGGGATCGTACCCAGCCGGCCCAGGCAGGAGTGGGCCTTCACCGACCGGCAGGGGCAGGAACGGGTCCTCCTGGAACACCACCAACAGGTCGTGCAGGCCCTCACCCGTAACGCGCGCCGCGATGGGCACCATGACGGCATCGCCGAACGCGATCCCCTCGTGCATCTGGAAGCGAGCGGCCCCCGGACTGCAGGGCACCTGGATATAGTCGAGCAGGCAGAGGAGGCCGTAATCGTGCGCGTGCTCCAGGCCGGAGTGCAGGTAGAACTCGCCCCGGAAGGGCTCGTCCTGCGATAGGAAAAAGGTGCTGGCGGCGCCGGGCACCATCTGGCCGTACGTGCCGCGCAGGCCGTACGAGATGCCGCCGGGGTTCAGCGTGAAGAAATCCACAGCCTGCTGATGGGTAGAGCCCTCTCGAACGTAGAGAGCGGCGCCATCGATGCCGGGTGGCACCGTGCCGCGCGGGATGACGGCGGGGCGTGTCGCACCCGCCATGGCCGGCGATGTGTCCGCCGGCTGCCCCCGGCAGGCAACCACCCCCACTATCAGGGCGATCCCCAAGATCGCCCGACACACGGCGCGACGCGCCGATCTTGCAGCGCCCGGGCCTTGGGGCCACAGGCCGCCCCCCGCTCGGATCACGGCTCTGCCCGCGGGACGATCACCGTCTCGACCACCGTCACGCGGTGCACCGTCACCGGCACGCGCACCGGCCCTGCCTCGGTCTCCTGGACGACCCATTCGCTGTACGTCGATCGTGTGGTCGTCGGGTTCGAGGCATTCCGGGATGGCGCGGCCAGAGCCGTGGCACTGCCGAGCACCACGCCCATCACCAGCAGCAGCACGACACACAACACCGTCGATCGCATGGCTGTCCTCCACGTATCAGCGATGAAGCACGATGCGCCTGATGCCGGTCAAGGTCCAAGGGGCTTCGCCCCTACTATACCGACCAGATATACACATTTGGGTATGCCGGATGCAACGCCGGGGGCACGAAGCGGATTCCTTCCGTGTCCCCCTACCCCGTGTGCAGTGAGGCAGACGTGCATCCCTATCCCCGCTAACGGGATGCACACTCGCGTTACGATGCCGTGCGGCGCTTGCGCATGGCGATCATGACCCCGGCAGAAACTAGGCCCCTCGCCAGGACGCCTGCGCCGAGAGCGTGCCGCTCCAGCCGCGAGGCGACCTTTCATAATCTGCGCTGGCTTTGCACCTTCGCGATCCATACGCCTCGCCACTAAGGGCTTGCCGTCGGCACCGTGTCCCGCTCACGTCCGAGTCGACGCCGTGCCTGCTCGGACGTTTCGTGTGGTGCACATCTATGGCCTTTCAGCGATGATGCCGGCGCGCATGGCAGATCGCACGAACGGATCCGTGACGGCCTCGATATCCTGAAAGGGATCGAATACGTACAAGAAGGTGAGTTCGTGGATACCCTCGCGATCGGGAACTTGGACCTGCCCCGACACAAACAAGGAGCTATCCGGCGGCATGTGGAACAGCAGCCTGTCTGCCCCCGCATAGCTCACCTGATGGTAGTTCAAAAAGGGCACTACCACGTATTCGCGCAAGGCCTCATCCCGATTGCTCGCCCACAACTCCAAATCTACAGAGGCACCGGCCCGCGCGGTGATAGTCATCAGCAGGCGTTCTCTCGGAGGGCGGTCACCGGGCACGAGGGGCAGTGCCTTCGGCCCTCCTATGGCACCAGACGTGCCTACTAGGGGCTCTGGCAACGCGCTTCCCACGGGCGTGCAACCCTCGACGCATACCACCGTGCGCCGACCAAAGGCGCCGAGCTTGGGGGGCAAGCGCTGCTGCGGATCGGCCGGCTGAAACTCGGGGTCCGGAAACACGACGACCGTCACGTCGTGCCAGCCGAGGCCACCAATCGGCACTTCCATCGGTATCTCCGTGTTCACCTCGGCGCCCGGATCGATCTCCAGATAATGCAGGAGCCCCTTCTTTCCGTCCAAGCGGAACTCCACCTGTCGGTAATCCACCAGCACTGAGATCAACACCGGGTACGGCTGATCATGGCCGGTCGACAGGATGAGCAACGTCGTGAAGGGTGCCCCCTCTTCGATGAGAAAGCGGGAGGTGGAGGGGCGATCGTAGGGCCACGTGGCGCGATCCTCGGCACGAACGAACCCCACACCGAGTCCGCGGGTTTTGACACCTGCCCAGAGAACACGATTGGTCCCTTCTGAGAACGTATTGTGCCGTATCCACGCCATCGAGCTGGACGGTGAGGCAGTCGGCAGGGACTGAGAACAACTAGCCATAAGCACGGCAATCAGTAAAACGAACGGTATACGGATGGTCGGCTGCATTGGACTTCCTCGTCACAGGCCGGGGCTGCACGGCTCCCCGGCCTGTACGGATCATGAGCAGTTGGACCGGCTACTGTGTCCAGCGGTCTCGCGTCTCAAAGTGATCATCCACATATCCTGCCGTGCGAAAGTAGTGATCCCCGTCCTGCTCCCAGGTACCGCCTCCTCCTGAGGTGTTGGTACATACTGTATGGGTAGAATATTGTTCAGGCTTGTCACAATCGTCCCAGTAGTGCCTAACCATACTGCTATCATACCAATAGAGATAACCCTCGACATTGATGTAATCTTCCACAATGTCCGAGTCACTCTCGCTGGTCGTGCGATCGGTCCGGCCACTGCGATAGAGAGTAAGCATTGGCGCGAAGGTACCCTCACCAGCTACCGACCGCACCGGCACACGACACGCTGCCCCTTGACGATGACCAGGAATCTGGGCCTCAGGCATATTGATGCACAAGGGCATATCCTCAGCACCGCTACCGCTAAAAGAACCATCGGCCTGAAGAGCGAATGGAGAAGCCAGAATCACGATACCGAAGAGCCCAAATGCCACAAGCAGCCGCCGCATTTGCCCTCGCATGCTGTTCACCTCGTAATGGATGTGTGGGTAAACCCATTCTCGTCAGCAAGCGCTCATATCAGTAGTATCCCTGTGCAGATTACTAGACGCCAGTCTTTTTTCTTGCCGGATCCAGCGAACTTGGCCACGCCAAGCCATCTTTGATGGCCGGATCCGGCAACGCCGCCCCATTTACGCGGCCATCCGTTCCTCCACATCTCGGACCTCCTTCGGTCGCTAATAGTAACCTCTTCGCACTGATGAGATCACATTATCCAAGCCATAGGGGCGCAGATCGGTCTTGGTCGTGTAAAAGGCCCAACTGATTCCTGCGTAATCAGGATCGGTATAGTAACTGCTATAGCCGGCGCCGGTTGGAATCTCGATCGACGAGGTGATGTTGTCGAACAGAACGTCTCTCAGGTTGGCATAGTCATACATGAGGAGGAAGCTGTCGCCGGTCAGATCGATGCCATTGTGCAGGCAGGCGTACCAAGCGCCCTGAACCTGAGCTACCGTGCCGCTTGACCGGAGTCGCTCGACTTCGTCTCTGTCCACCCCGGCCAAGCCAACCCCGGTAGCCGCAGCGAGTTCCTCTTTCGTGTCATAACAGGTAATGATCCCTCTGCCCATGCCGTCGTGGCATTGAGGCACAACTCCCCGATCCAGCAACTCGCCAAACGGCACGCGTTGTCCGCAATACCAGACGTGTGTAGACAAATCACCTCGTTCGGGGCGGCCGGCAAAGCCTACCAGGAAAGCGGACGCCACGATGAGTACGACGATCCTGAGTATCGATGACTTGCCTCTGCTTGCCATGTCTGGTCTCCTCCTCAATGATGGACTCTGCTCATCGCACTGACCCCAGCGTATCACAGGAACGGACCAGGAGAGTAGGCAGTTTGTGGTCAACTCGTAGGCAGTCTCTGGTCAGAAGATGGGCAGCGCCTGCAAGTCCCGTGAGCGGGGAAGGAGAGGATCAAAGGCAGCGTGCAGCCTTTTTGGCGCGTTTCGGCTGCTTACAAGGCCAGGGAGTCGGAGGTGGTTCGGGGGTTCACGAGGTCGGCTCTGCCACTAGGGGGCTGTATCGTGTAGCATCACGTCGATGGCGGTCGCGCGTTCCTCCGCCGTGTCAAAGCAGTACAGTGCACCATCGGTGCCCTGGGCGCAGTGCTGCCCCCGCTGTAGAAGCCACAACACGCCGGCTGGCACGCGCTGCTGCCGGTACCAGACAAGGGTCGTGAGGTTCCCACCGCTTCGCCTCATGAGACGCCATCCGGCGGCCACAGTGAAAAGGAGTGCGGCAATGACCAGGACCACCCCGATCCTCAAAGCGATAGACCAACCGGGATGGGCGGGCGTCGCGCTCTGATGGCTGGAGGCGATGTCCAGCCGGTAGCCAACACCGCGAATACTGGCGATCTGGCAGGAACGGCCCGCCGCGGCAGTCAGTTTCTGCCGCAGACGCTTGATGGCGCTACGTACTTGCCACAGCGAGCCGCCTTCATCGAGCGACGTGCCCCAAATCGCTTGCAGGAGTGCATCATTGAGCACGGCTTGCCCCGCTCGCTGAAATAGATAGGTAAGCACAGCCAACTCGGTCGAGCTGAGGTCCAGCCGCTGGCCGCACCAGAACGCCTCTCGCGCCACTTCATCCAGGACTAGAGGGCACTCGGGCTGTCT
>JAAYAW010000087.1 GCA_012719135.1 Chloroflexota bacterium | reverse complement strand
CTCTGCCTCCTGTAACCACTACAGAGCATTATAGGCCGCCGGGCACTCCGGGCAAGGCCGGCGACGGTCCGCTGGCCGCCTTGCGGCCCACCCCAGGCCACGATACACTCCCCCTGCCCGCCCCAATCACCGCAGGAAGGGAGAGCCCCATGGCTGAAGGACTGCTGCCCAACACCATCATGACGCAGGTGGCCATCGTGACGGACGACATCGAGACGCTCTCGGCGCGCTGGGCCGAGCTCCTCGGCGTCCCCGTGCCTGAGGCCCGCTGGACCGACACCCGCGACCTGGCCCACACCACCTACCGGGGGGCGCCCACCGAGGGGCGCTCGCGCCTGGCCTTTTTCCAGCTGGGGCCACAGGCGCAGCTGGAGCTGATCGAGCCCGATCACGAGCCCTCGACCTGGCGCGAGTTCCTGGATGCCCACGGCACCGGGCTGCACCACATCGCCTTTGGCCTGAAGGGCATGGATCAGGTGCTGGCCGTGCTGGAGGCTCACCAGATGCCCGCGGTACAGCGCGGCGATTACACCGGCGGGCGCTATGCTTATGTCGAGTCCGACAAGTGGCTGGGCTGCATCCTGGAGCTGCTGGAGAACGACTGACCGGGCCGCATGGCGCCTGGACGATGCGGCCGAGTACAGAGTACCGGATTTGACAGATCTTCCATCCCGACTATACTGATGTCTGTTGATGCGGGGTGGAGCAGTGGCAGCTCGTTGGGCTCATAACCCAAAGGTCCCAGGTTCGAATCCTGGCCCCGCTACTGAGAGCCAGAACGAGAGTTCTGGCTCTTCTCTTTGGCCCCACCGGTGCCGGCGCGGACTTGACGCCGCCGCTGAAACCGGTAGAATGGGCGTCGTTCGAACGGCGACGTAGCTCAGCGGTAGAGCAGGGGACTCATAAGCCCTTGGTCACTAGTTCAAATCTAGTCGTCGCCACACCCTGGCCCCCTTCTGTAAGGAAGGGGGCTTTTTCGTGTGCCGCTGAGGGCGCCCGTAATCGCGCGACGGATAGGCGCGAGCGCTTTACCAAGGGGACAACATCGGCTATGATAGGTTTTGAGTGCTGAGGGGCAAGGCTCACGCCCGCGAGCAGCGCGTTTCGCGGTCAGAGTACGAGTCGCCGTAGATCGCAGCACATCACACGCTGGCGCGCGAACGTGAGCACATGACCGAGTGTGCGACTGCCGTCCGAGATGCTCCAGAAGGCGCCAGGGATGCTGGCCCTACCGCAAGAGCAGCGCGAATCAGCGTGGATAGAGGCGTCTGCTCACTAGCTGCTCGCACAGCGTGTTGACGTCCGCATAGACCAGCGGGGCTTCGCTGTGCTTGGCGGCGGCGACGTGACAGCGATCTTGGAGTCGTTGGACGACGGCGATCACGGACTCCTACTGGAAGCGGTACGCCGCCTGGAGAGAACTACGCGCCGCTAATCGCAGCGGGTTAGAACCGTGCGGGCAGATATAACTACAGTTCCGAGAAAGCAGATGCGGGGAATCCAACCTAGTCGGCGTTACGCAGTTCCAGTATCTTTGGGCGAAGTCTCGCGGGAGGATCTGCCGCTACCTTATGTCCACTATCCTTCACGCTACGGCACCTTCATCGCCTTCTCGCAGACAGCAGACTCGCCACCAATCCTCTGTGAGTGCAGTCTACCGGCCGTTACCAGTTTTTTCGCGATGTGCCTCGAAGCCGTAACTGCTGATGCCAACGACCTTGGGCAATCCTACCGGTATGCAGGTTACAGGCACCTTCCAAAAACGGTTCGCGAGATCGTCAACTCTCATCAGGTTCCGTCTGCAGACTACCTGAGCTTCGGTCGAGGGCTATGCCACCGATGCAACATGGCATCGCCATCCAGACGGTACTGCCGTGAGATGTACGGAACAGCCTTCATCCAGTACTACGGTTGGTATGTCAACCAGACCTACCTCAGATTCGGTATGCTTCCCGACCACACTCGCTGCTTGGCTGATGTCACTCCGACCGAATTCGTCGACGACCTGTCGCGTATCAAAAGCGCCAGGGCTGATCTAGACTTGGAATGGAAATGGTTTCGTGACCGCGATGAGGCGCTACGCGCACAACTCTGCAGAGACGACAGGTCGTACGATGCCGATCGCATTGACTACGATGAGAACGCCAGACACCAGGATGCATTGAGAGGTGCGCAGACGCAACGCCGACGGGTGGAAAGAGTGCTGTCCACCAAGATCGAGAACATCGTGCGCCAGGAACTCGGATTCCGTAGAGTAGGTGAAGGCTGGGCTTCCGAGACTCTTGTCTTCCACATTGTTAGGCAACTCCTGCCGGATGTGGAGATACTCCGACATTTCCGGCCGCCATGGCTCAACGGGCTCGAGCTTGACATCTACGTGCCCTCCCTTCATCTCGCGGTCGAATACCAGGGACAGCAGCACTTCCACGCTATTCCTGCATGGGGAGGAGCACAGGCTCTGGCCGACCAGCAAGAGCGGGATGCCCGCAAGGCGAATCTCTGCTCCGGCCTGGGCATTAGGCTGGTCTATGTTGACTATAGAGACCCGCTCACACGAGACTTCATCTCTTTCAGGCTATTCGGACGCCGTGAGCACAGGGCGTGAATGTAGCGTCTCCGTCTGACCCGAGGCCGCGCGATACGGTCCAGATCTCGGCGTGAGTAGGTTTGAGAGGGGCTTCAGAGACCGGTCTTCTCTCTCCTTGATCAAGGCCTACTCTCAGAGAGCAAGACATACTCGACATACGTTAGCCTCCAAGAGCTAGCCGGACAGCAGGACCTTTCCCAACTATCAGGCAGTGTGCCTGAAGAGTACGAGAAAGAGGCCGACGACTGGGGATTGATGAGCGCTAGGCAGCCGCATCACGCATGATCTTGGCCGCGCGCAGAGACAACACGATTCCAAGCAGGAGCCTGCCGTGATGGATGAAGGACCAACGCTGAGCCACTTCGTGACCTACGCGTTGTGGCAGGATGCATCGAGACTTCTCGCTCTTGAGATTGCCTGTCAGCAGAGCAACCGACACTTCAGAACACTGAGCATGATCTACTATCGGAGTATTGGGTCTGCAGTGGAAACCCTTCGCTCTGAGGAGTACTTCCGACGTCGTGTCGCCAACAACCTGTTCTACGGACTCGAGTCCGAGTTCGCCGCTCTGCCCTATGTTGTTCCAAAAGCAGGGCTGGGCCTGCGGAACTACACGTTCTTCACCTACCCATTGCGAGTCGTCTACTATTCCGTTGGGCTCTACCTTCTGAGACTCTCACAGGAATACGTGGATGCTTTCTATGATAGGTACCGGACCAGAATACATTCCGGATATGGCGGGGCGATCCGCTACAACGGCGACTCTCTCCTTATTAGCAGAGAAAACGTGTACTACCGCAAATACTACAAAGCCTTTCGTACACGCATGCGCAGTGAGGCTACAGAAAACAGAGAGCGCAAAGTGATCATCCGGCTTGACTTACAGGACTACTATAACGAGATATCCATCCCCAGACTGATGGCGCTGTTGGCAGAGAACATCAAGCCGAGTAGGCAGACACGGATGCGATTCGATACCACGACCGAAGAAGAGATCGTCTTCCTCTTCCGGTATCTGCGCGACGGACACGACGGCATTCCCCAGTATGACAATAGCCTGGTGTCCGGCTTTATCGGGCACCTATACATGATATTCGGAGATCTCTTTCTGGATGACATACTGAGAGCCGCTGGCGATGTAGTGGAGAGCTACTCTATCACCAGGTATGTCGACGATATCTACATCTCGGTGAAGTTCGCACCCTCAGCGACAGACGCTGATCAGACGAGCTTCACTGACGAGTTCGGCGCACAGGTTGCCGACGTTCTGTTCTTCAAGCTCGGACTCCGGCTGAACCCAAAGACGCGGTACTTCCGTCTTGAGGATGATGAGCAGAAAGAAGAGCTCCTATCGGGGCTTCGCCGGGTCTCACCAGAGTACGTGTCACCGAATGATGAAGACACGCGAACGCCACAAGAGAGAGTGGATCAAGTCTTCGAGGCTCTTGCAGCGATTAGGGACGAGGTTGCCGAGTCGCATTCGCCCGCACGGGAGCTCAGAGACGAGGTGCTAAAGCAGGCTCTCGACAAGCCCGTTGCCCAGATGCTTGACACGAAAGAGAACAAGGCTCGCATTAGGCAGTCGTTTAGCGCCTTCGACTTCGCCAAAGTGAAGATCTATCCCCTACCAATCCTGGTGATTCTACTGAAGGATCCTGAAACGGCCGAGGCGTTTGTGCAGTTTCTTGCTGAGAAGCCTGCATTAACCACAAGAGACTGTGATCTTATCGTACAGTACTTATGCCAGACGGGCTTCCAGGATTCCCGGTTGCTGAGGAAACTGAGCAACTACAGACCGATGGCACGCATCCTCGAAGTAGTTCAGCGCCCGCGTCTGGGAAGCGAAGTACCGGGGTACTTCAACCTAACAGCTAGTCAGCTCGAAAAGCTATCGCACATGGCACCGGTTATACAGCAGATCAGGTACAGGGTCGTGAGCGAGCGCATGGGCTCGCACTCGATAGCCCTGAACCACCTCGTGAACGAGATCCATGCTATCTGCATCGAGTTTGACGACACAGTGTGTCGCGCAGCGGACTACGACGCTGAGAAGGTTATCGATCTGCTGGATAGGCTCGGGGTCCCATCCGACACGCGCTCGAACATCCGCAACATGTTCGATCGAAGAAACAATAACCTCATATCACACCCTGCGTCGGTGGAACAATCAATGTCAGGAGTAACTCACGATGAGTACCGGCGCTTTCGATCGCACGTCGGCTTGTGCGTCGCATCAATAGTCGGCTATGGAGAGCACCAAGGCGATGGTCCGGCTCTCTCGTGCGCGCTTGTTCGCTAGGAGCGGGGCACGGCATACGTTACGGAGTGTACGTGCGTAGAGCCTTGGTTCCCGATGACGCAGCAACTGGACCGCGTCGCCGCTCTCTTTTAGCGCAACGACGGAGAAGCAAGTCTCAGGAGTTCATGCGCCACAACTATGAGAGAACACAGCGGGTGTGGACGCTTTCCGTGTACCCCTTCCCGCAGCGCTCAACACGACTGCCGATGCTACAGTGCAGCAGTCACTCTAGTGCGCATCCGGTGCCTGCCAAGCCCTTGGTCGCTGATCCCCATATAGTCGCCACAGGAGAAGCCCTCTTCTTCGCAGGAAGAAGGCTTTTTCGTGTCGCGCGACGGCCGCGCGGAGTCGCGCGACTGAACGGGCGCGAGTGCGTTTCGCCTGGCGGGCTCCTGTGTTAGGATGGGGAACGAGCACTGGCGCAGCCGCCGCCTCACATCGGGCGGTTCGGCATCAGGCGACCAGCACCACATCACCAGGGGGGACAACAGGAATGGGAGCGATCTTTTTCGCGTTGCTATCGGCGCTACTGGCCGCACTGGTTGCGATTCTCAGCAAGATGGGGGTCAGCGAGGTCGACTCGAACCTGGCTACCGCCATACGGGCTGTCATCATGGCCATATTCATGCTTACTGTGACGGCTGTTCAAGGCACCATCAGCAAGGTGGGCACCATCCCCAAGATCCCCCTGCTGTACATCGTCCTGTCCGGGCTGGTTGGCGCACTGTCGTGGGTCGCCTATTTCCGCGCGCTACAGCTGGGCAAGGTGTCTCAGATCGCGCCGATCGATCGGCTGAGTGTGGTCTTTGCCGTGGTGCTGGCGGCGCTGATCCTCAAGGAAAAGGTCAACGTGCAGACGTGGGTGGGCGTGGGCGTCATGGCAGCGGGCGCGATTATGGTATCGCTGGCCTAGGCGGGTTCACCGCACCGGGTCGCAGCGACCTCTGTCTACGAGCGGTGCACACTGCCGAGGCTCACGACACCGAGCGCACGCACCAGACACCACACCCCACGAGGAGCCCAATGCCCGCCACGTACACCTTCGACCGTGCTCAGGCTGCCGACCGCGCCGCCATCCTGTCGATCTACCACGCCTGCGTCGGCCTGCCCGGCTGCACCTGGGGCTATGACTATCCCTCTGCCGAGACCATCGACCACGACCTGGCTCACGGCTGGCTCTATTGCCTGCGCCAGGGCGACGTGATCGTCGGGGTGGTCTCGGTCGGCAACTTTGGCGAGCTGACCGAGGGCGACATCCCGTGGAGCGCGGCGCAGCGCCCGTGCGAGATCGGACGCATCGGCGTGTTGCCCGCCGCGCAGGGCCAGGGCCTCGGACGGCGCCTGCTGGAGCTGGCGCTCGGCGTCGCCCGCCGGCAGGGATTCGATGCCATGCGGCTGCTGGTGAGCCCGGGGAACGCGCCCGCGCTCGCCCTCTACCGACGCGCGGGGTTCCGCACCGTCGGCGAGACAGACAGGTACGACATTCACTGGCTCTGCATGGAGCTGGCGCTGCGCTCCATGGCGGGGTGCTCGCCGGCGGCCACTTGCCGCGCACGGTAACGCCCGTCGCCTGGCGTGATGTCCCGCTGCCGGCCCCCCGCGACACCCGGCCGCCCTCTCTGTGCTACGCATACACCGCGGACCGGGACGTGCTGCGGCGCTCGCTTCGGCTCCCCGCAATCCCTCCGGTCGTCCATCTGGCACCTGCGATCCCCCTCCCCTTCGTGTATACTCCCCCCACTATCCAACACTCCCCCGGAGGTCCTCACGCCATGACCGAAGCCGGCACATCTGCGGGCGGCACGCCGCACG
>JAAYAW010000086.1 GCA_012719135.1 Chloroflexota bacterium | reverse complement strand
GATGCGGGCATTGGCGCAGCCCATCGCCGATCACGACGAGGAGCCCAAGCTGCCCACAATCGTCACCACAGCGCGGCCGCTGCGGGACCAAACGGACGACGCCTTGCGGGCTCTGCAGGCGGCCAATGCGCCCCTACGGCTCTTCGTGCGGTCGCGTTCGCTCTGCCGCGTTGTGACGGACGACGATGGCCACCCGGCGATCGAGACGCTCTCCGAATCGGCCCTGCGGGGCGAACTCGCCCGCGCGGCCGACTTTGTGCGCGAGGTACAGCGGCGCGAGGGGCTCCGAACCATCCCAACGTCGCCGCCCCTGGACGTCGTGCGCGACGTCGCCTCCCTCGGCGTCTGGCCCCTGCCCACGCTATCGGGCATCGTCGAGGCGCCCTCGGTCCGGCCTGATGGGACGCTACTCACGTCACCGGGGTATGACGCCGCGACCAGGACCCTTTACGTGCCGGCCGAGGGCCTTGTCGTGCCGGCGGTCCCTGCACATCCCACCGACGAGAACGTACGCGCCGCCGCCGACCTGCTCCAGGAGGTGGTCGCCGATTTCCCTTTCGACTCCCAGGCCAGCCGGGCCAACTGCCTGGCAGCGATGATCACGCCGGTTCTGCGCCCGATGATCGACGGCCCGGTCCCGCTGGCTCTTCGACAAGCTCCAGGCCGGAACGGGCGCAACCCTCCTTGCCGAGATCGTCTCCACCATCGCCACCGGCCGCAGCGCCGCCACCATGGCTGCGCCTCGCGATGATGAGGGCTGGCGCAAGGAGATCACCTCGCTGCTGATGCGAGGCAGTTCGCTCGTGGTGATCGACAACGTGGTGGGCCGGCTCTACGCCCCCAGCTTAGCGGCCGCCATCACCGCGCGGACATGGGAGGATCGACTCCTTGGGCGGTCCGCGATGGTGTCGGTGCCCCAGCGTGCCGTCTGGGTCGCCACTGGAAATAACATCCAACTCGGCGGCGACCTGCCACGGCGGTGCTACTGGATCCGTCTCGACGCGCATCGGGCCCGCCCCTGGCAGCGCCACCCGGCCACCTTCCGGCACCCGCAGCTGTCGCCCTGGGTGCGTGCCGAGCGCGGCAGGATCCTGGCAGCCATTCTGACGCTTGCTAGGGCGTGGGTCGTTGCTGACCGCCCATCCCCTGCGCACCCGCCGCGGCTCGGCGGTTTCGAGGAGTGGGCCAACGTGGTGGGCGGCGTGCTCACAATCCCCCCCGTCGACGGCTTCCTGGGTAACCTCGACGCGCTGTACGAGCAGGCCGACTGCGAGAGACCGCAGTGGGAGGCGTTTTTCCAAAGATGGTAGGCAGTCTGGGGTGAGGCGCCCGTGAGGGTCGCCGACGTCGTCGCAGCGCTGGACAGGGAGGAGGCGCTCTCGGAGGCGCTGCCCGACGAGTTGGCCGACGCGGCCACTGCGGGCAAGAGCCTGCCAAGGCGGCTCGGTAAGGCCCTCTCCCGGCGTGCTGAGACCCGTTTTCCAAACGGGCTCGTGCTCGCCCGTGCAGGCAGGGGCCATGGCGATGTAACCCTCTGGGTGGTCAGGGGCGCTGCCCCTTAGCCGTGACGTGCCCTGTCCACACGGGAAGGTTTGGGGATTACGTGGGTTTGTTTCAGCCAGAGCCCCAATCGCCACGATGCGAGCATCATGCGTGAGACGGGGCCAACGAAACCACCCAAAGCCCGAAACCGCCATCACCACCGTCGCTCCGGTTCGGGGGAGGTACCATGGACGATCTGCCGCTGTACCGTGCCGCTGGCGTCGCCATCGAAGCCATCCGACCAACCACAGAGTCTATGAGAGCCGGATGGGATCGCTACCTGGCCAACCGCCCTGGGCCCACCGAGGACCCGCGGTCCGACCTTGCGGATGACTCAGCTCGTTGGAGCGCGCTACTCACCGCGGCCCACGCAGATCCGGAGGACCCCGAGTGCTGGGGCGTCCTCCACGGGCTGCGCTGCCTCGGGGCACGGCTCGAGGTCGCCGGCAACGGGCTACGCATCACGCCGGGCGAGATCGCGCCCGACGAATACGCCGCGCTGCGCGAGCGCTACCTGGTGCCCATCGCCGCGCGGGTAACGCGCCTGCTCCGGGTGGACTCAGCCCCGGACGGTCTCCCGAGCGGGGATCGTGAAAGGATGTAGCACATCATGGCGTGGGAGACGCGCCGCCACCGGCGCTACTACTACCGAAAAGCGCGCTGGCAGGGCCGCGTGCGCTCCAAGTACATCGGTCGGGGCCTGCGCGCGCTGCGCCGAGGCGGCCGTGGCCGAGCGTGCCGCCGCTCAGGCCGCGCGACGGCACCGCCGTCGCCAGTTGCTCCGGCGCGAATCGGACATCGACGGCCAGATCCAGGACCTCGTGGAGTGGACGAGGCACATCATCAGAGCGTTGAGTCTTGTGGCCGGCTGGCATACGCACAAGGGAACGTGGAGGAGACGACGTGGCTAAGCCCCTACCCTCGACTGCCGGAGATGCCCACCGATCGGAACGCGCAGAGCTCGTCGATCTGCTCGGACGCATCCACACGGACCGTCCCGCCCCCCAGGACCTACGGGCCCTCAAAGGGCTCTTGGCGCGCAACCCGCGGCTCTGGCTAGACCTCGGTACTGAGGCCGACCTCGCGGTCACCGGGGTGCTCGATGCCGCCGCGACCTCGCCCGGGACGAGAATCGTGCTGGAGGCCATGCACAAGCAGTACAAGCGCGACCTGGGATGGGAGGAGGCCACGCCCCTCGAGCGGGCGCTCATGGAGGTCGTGGCGATCGCCTGGCTGCGGCTGTGCCTGCTCATCCATCGGCATGCCGAGACCACCAAGAGCGCAACCCCCGCTGGCGAACTGCTCGTGTGGAAGAAGCTCATCTCGGGCGCTCAGCGGCGGTTCCTGCAAGCCTGCGAGAGCCTGGCCCGGGTGCGCAGGATGGGCCTGCCCAGCGTATCGGTGAGCTACAGCGAGACGCGGGTGGAGGTATCGACCGACGGCGGCCCCACCATTGAAGGGCGGCCCGGCGAATGGTCTCCGTAACATGGCGTTGCGCCCGACGCATCGCGCGGGCGGCGTGGCCGAGAGCAGGAAGTAGAGAAGGCATGCCGCCCGCATGGCGTGGCATCCGGACAGCAGGTCACTCCGACTCCGGCACATCGCGCCCGGTGTAGGGCACCCGGATCACCCCCGCCGCGCGCCGCTGGGCCTCCGCGGAACGCCGATCGTAGCGCGCGGTGGTCTGGACGTTCGCGTGGCCGGCCATCTTGGCGACGGTGGCGGTGTCCACGCCGCCATCGAGGAGGTCCGAGACGAACGTGCGCCGCAGGTCGTGCGGGGTGACGTCCGCTACCTCAGCTAGCCGGGCCCGCCGCACGATCACGTCGCGGATCGCCTGGGGCGTCATGCCGGCCCCGCCCTCTAGGTGGCCGCCCCTCCTACCGCGGTAGAACAGGGGTCCCGGGGCGTCCCCGCGCACGGCGAGCCAGTCCCTGAGGGCCATCGCCCCCCCGTTGTCGAGGTACACGATCCGCTCCTTCCGCCGCTTGCCCACGATCTTGAGCGCGATCACCTGGCCATCGTCCTCTCCCAAAGCATCCAGGGTCAGGCCGGCTAGCTCCGCCCGGCGGAGGCCCCCACCGTAGGCCAGGGCGATGATGGCCCCGTCGCGCACGCCGGCGGGCGATGGGTCACTCGCGCAGGCGGCCAGGATCGCGCCCATCTCGCCAGCCCCCACCTTCCGGTCCGTCGGCACCGTCGAGCCGGTGACGGTCGGAACGTCCCTGATGCGCGCGTAGGTCTCGGCATCGATCTGCCTCAGGCGCCAGGCTTCCTGCGCCACGCGCCGCAGGCCGCAGAGGGTCGCGTTCACAGTGGCCGACTTGAACCGCTCTGCCAGCTTGGTGCGAACCGCCTGCACGTGCTCATAGCGCAGCTGGGGCCAGGGCATCGTTCGCCAGGTGTGGCCCAGCATGCCGGCGACGCGGTCCAGGGCGCGCATCATCGAATAGCGGCCGCTGGGCGCGAGGCTGGCGATGTAGACCGCCGCCGAGTTGTTGTTCGATCCCATCGGGGCTGGCGCCCCTGCGCCCGGCTCCACGAGCGTGGTATCAGCCATCTGGACCCTCCTGTGGCGTTTGGACGATGGCTTTCGACAAGAGGCATTGTCGTAAGCTATCTAGCCAAACAGAAGCCGCTAGTCAAGGCCTCGCGCGAGGTGGCAGTGGCCGATGCGTTAGCCGGCTCGAGGCATGCACCATCGGGTGTTGCGCCGCCTACGACAGCCGCCGCAACACGCCACGATCCATCAGCGCCCGAAATTGCGCCTCGACCCTCCCTGGCAGCGGGCCACCACGAATCAGCACACCCAGCTCGATGTTGCGGCTGAGGGCATACTCGGTGAGGTTGGCGCTCGAGAGAAACAGCAGTGCGCCATCGGCGACGGCGCACTTGGCGTGCAACACGCCCATCCCGCCATCACCCTCGTGCCGGCGCTGCTCCTCGGGCCAGACATAGAGGCCCAGGCGCTCATCCGCCACGCCGAGGAAGCGGTGGACGTCTTCCCGCAGCCGTGCCACGTCGCCCTCCCCGTCGAGGCAGACGCGCACGTCGACCCCTCGCCGACAGCACTCGGCCAGCGCTTCCACCACCGGACGCACCCGGTAGACTGCAAAACTCACCACCAGCAGCGATCGCATGGCCGACGCGATGACCTGCAACAGCGCCTGGTCGGTGCGGCGCATGGGGGTGGACCTCGGGCCGGCCGAGGGCCCCGTCCAGACCAGTTCGACGGCGCCACCATCGCCCTGCTCGGCACTGGCAGATGCCGCCGCGCAAGTAAGCCCGAAGGCGAGCGCCTCGGGAGGAAGCTCCGGCGCCTCAGCTTCCCAGTGGTCGATCAGCGCGTTCAGGTCGCCCTGCAGCCGCGGCTGGGACGCGCACTGCCGCACGCGCCAGCGACGCATCGCCCAGGATAGGCCGCCCCAACCCCGTACCTCTTCGGCCAGCTGTTGTGCCAGCCGAGCGGGGGTACGCTCCACGAGCCGACCGATGGCCAGGGCCAGTTCGTGCCACATCAGTCGCTCACCTCAAAGAACGCCAGGTCAGGGCGCTCCACGGTGGGCACGAGCACTGAGCGATCGAGGTAGCGGTTGCCGCGCTCGCACGACGTCTCGGGCGCGAACAAACAGGCGTGGCAGGCCGCTGCATGGAGCGTGACTCCCTGCTGGGTCGGATCACGCTCGGCGCACAGGGGATCCGAGGCGCATAGCGTCGCGTCACTGAGGGCGGCGGCAACATGGCGCGACAGCTCCTCCGGCTCGCCCAGGCCCACCAGGCCCCCAAGGGTCCCCTCACTGTCCGGCGCCGCCGTGTAGATGAGGATGCCGGCCATCGGCTCGTCGCCCGCTGAGGCACCTGGTGGCCGGGAGTAGATCCGCTCCCGTAGGCTGGCCGCCGTGTAGCCGCACTCCAGGCAGAGCCGCCGCATCAGCGCATGGGCGAAGGAGTGCAGCAGAACGTAGCGGATCCCGGGAAAGTCGGCGTCATCGGGCGCGATGCGCCGCGCGCGGCGCCAGCGGATGTGCGACTGCAGGAACTCGCCCTCCCGCCGGCCGACCTGAACCTGACCGGCCCACCGCGCGATGGCCTCCTCCCGGAACTGGATAAAGACGCCCTCGCCACGCACCTCAGTGGCGGGCACCCAGGTAGGGTCGGTGCGGGAGAGGCCCATGCGCCTTCCCAGCTCCGTCATGGCCACCTCGCCCAGCTCGCCGGGGGCGTCGATGCGCGTGAACCCGACCAGGGCGCGGACCTCGCGCAG
>JAAYAW010000085.1 GCA_012719135.1 Chloroflexota bacterium | reverse complement strand
CGGTGCGCCCTCCGGCAGAGCACTTCAGCCCAGTGCGATCCTGCACCTGCTCGCCGTGACATCCGCAGAGTACAGCGCTGCCGCACGCAAAACCAGAGAGCCTCTGTCGAATCCATTGACTACCGCTTTCTGAGGCGCTATGCTCAGGAGGATGCTGCCTCACCTCGCAGGCAACGCCAGGCGCAGGGTGTGCAGGGCGAGGGCGTTCAGTCCGATAGACGAAGGAGAAAACGTGCGATGGAGAGGAACCGCAGTACTATCATCTGGGGCATCGTACTGGTGTGTATCGGAGGTCTCCTGCTGCTCGGTAACCTGGGCGTGCTCGGCAAGACCCGCGATCTGCTTTGGTCTGTCCTCTTCCTGGGCGGAGGCGCCGTTTTTGCCGGTGTCTACATTCAGAACCGGTCGCAGTGGTGGGCGATCATACCGGCGGGGGTCCTGGTCAGCATCGGGGCACTGATCGGCTATGAGCAGTTCCTGGCGCCTGCAGACGAGATCATTGGGCCCGCCATCTTTTTCGTCGGCATGGGGTGCACCTTCTTCGCGGTGTATCTGCTGCACCGGGAGAACTGGTGGGCGATCATACCTGGAGGCGTGCTGCTCACGCTGGCCGTGGTGGTATGCCTGGCCGAGACGGCCAACGGCGAGTTGGCGGGCGCCGCGATGATGTTCGGCATGGCGCTGACCTTTGCCGTGCTTTCGCTCCTCAACACACCCGACGGTCGCCTGCGCTGGGCGCTAATCCCGGCGGGGATTCTGGGCGCGCTCGGGTGCGTGATCCTGCTGCAGGCCGGCGAGTGGGCCGGCTATATCACGGCGCTCATCCCGATAGCCGCTGGCCTGTTCATGATATTCCGAGCATCCAGGACCAGACGCGAGGAGTAGGACCCGCGATGCCGCCCGGGATCGGTTCGCGGCACCAACGCTCAGCAAACTAACCAGAGCGGGTGGCAAAGCGCTCGCTCTGGTCCCATCCAGCGGGGCCACGTTCAGGCTGTGGTTTCCTCGTCCGTCTGGGCCCGGTCCGTCTCCGTCTGTCGATCCCAGTCAATGCCATCCAGGCCTTCGATCCGCTGAGACTGCCGCCACGCATCAAAATCCGCCGTGATCTCGGGAGTCCACTGGGTGTCCATCTGGCTGGAGGTGTAGATGCCCTCTCTCAGGCGCGTGTGGGAGAACACCTCCCTCAGATGCGTGCGCTCGGCATGTTCCACGACCTCCTCCGCCAGATGTGGCGGCACGAATAGAACCCCCGAATAGGTCCCGATGACCAGATCGCCCGGGAGGCAGATCGCCTCGCCAATGCGACAGGGTGTGTTCAGCCCGACGAGCGTCACGTCGCGGATCGGTGTGGGATCGATCCCCTTGCAGAAGGTGGAAAAACCCGGTATCTCGAGAATCTGCTGTGCATCCCGGATCCCGCCGTTAATGACCTGCCCCACACCGGTGCGCGTAGCGATCGCCGTGGAGAGGTTCGCGCCCGAGAAGGTGCCCTTGTAGACCTTGCCAAACAGGTCAATCACAGGCACGTCATCCTTCTGAAGCGTCTCGATGACCCATGAGTTCATCGCGCCGATGCGCCCCTCCTGCTCATGGCCGTACTCCATGAGGTAATCATGCAGATCGGGGCGATGCGGCACAAAGGTAGCGGTGACGGCGCGGCCGACCATGATGCGCTCAGGGTGCAGGTTGATCCAGTTCCCCTCGAACTGGCGCTCGTACCCGTGGTGCCACAGCACCGACCACGCCTCCTCGGTGACAATCCCGAGGGCACGCAGCCGGTGGATAATGGCATCCGGCACGCGGGGACGCCCGTCAGCAAAACGCTCTCCTTTCCACTGAGACGTCAGTTCAACAATGTCTTCCCGGCAGCCGAAAGAGACCATGTTTGCCTCCCGAGTCTGGTGCTCGCCGTACGATATGCGGTACCCGCACCGCATGTCAACCGCTCCGCGCGATGGCGCCCCGACTTGTCACCGTGACGTTCCATGCTACACTCTCCATAACATGCCAGCCAACGCCCGACGCCAGGCACGGGCACAGAGGGAGATCGCATCGCCCATGTCGCCAGCGGAAAAGCGCGTGCCACACAGTTCACACCCGATCATCTACCGCCTGTTGCGGCTCACGCTGGCCGTACTGATGCGGATTGTGTACCGATACCGCATCCGCGGGCTGCAGAACGTGCCACCCTCAGGCACAACGCTGTTTGCCGTGAATCACCTGCACCTCTTCGACCCCGCTGCAGTGGGCGCCGGAATCAAGCGACAGGTGGTTCTGATGGCCGCAGACAAATGGGCGGACCACTGGTTCGTCCGTCTCTTTCTCAAGGGCGCCGGCGTGATTTTCGTACGTCGCGGCGAGGTGGACCGGGTCGCCCTGCGAGCGAGCCTCGAGGTGCTGGAGGCCGGCGGCGCCCTGGCGGTGGCCCCTGAGGGGACGCGCAGCCGGTCGGGCGTGCTGCAGAGGGCCAAGCCAGGCATAGCGTACCTGGCCACGCGGACCAACGCCACCATCGTGCCGGTTGCCTGCTGGGGGGTGGAGAACCTGGGGCAGTGGCGACGCCTGAAGAGGCCCGAGTGCACCGTGGTGGTGGGCGACCCGTTCACACTGCCCAAAGTGGAAGGTAGGGCTTCCACCGCGCAACTGCAGGCCTATGCAGACGAGGTGATGGTGCGGGTGGCCGCGCTCCTCCCCGAGAGCTACCGCGGAGTCTACGCTTCCCTCGACGCCTCTGCTGTCGCAAAGGGCGCCGTTCTGGCGCCGGCGCAGGCACAGGTGTAGCATGGCCTATCGCATCGCCATAGCGGATCAGAGCATGGGTGCGGCCGAGATCGATGCAGACGCACTCCAACTGGCCGCCACCACGGCACTCCAGCAGACTCAACAGCCGGACGAGACCGGCCTTTCGATCACCCTGATGGACGACGCCGGCATTCAGGCGCTCAACAGTGCGTTTCGCAGTGTGGACGCGCCCACGGATGTTCTCTCCTTCAGCGCCATGGAGGGTGAGAGCTTTGTGCTGCCCGAAGGGCTGCCGGTGGACCTGGGCGACGTGATCATCTCGATGGAGACGGCGGCGCGGCAGGCCCAGGAGATGGGACACTCGGTTCAGGCCGAGATGACGCTGCTGGCCGTCCATGGGACGCTGCACCTGACCGGTATGGACCATAGCACAGCGGAGGAGCAGGCGCGGATGTGGGAAGCTCAGGACCGCATCCTGGCGTCCGTGGGATGCACGCTCAGGAGCTACGTTCCGCCGGATAGCCTGGCCGGGGAAGCCGATGGCTGAGCGCCGGGGCAGGGTTACAGATCGCGCGTTTGACGCGCTGCGCTCGGTTACGATACAGACTGGCTACGTCCCTCAGGCCGCCGGGTCTGCTCTCATCAGCATGGGAGACACACAGGTCATCTGTGTGGCGAGCATCAGCGAGGGCGTGCCTCCATGGCTCGCCGGTCGCGGGCAGGGATGGCTCACAGCCGAGTACACGATGCTCCCCTATGCGACGGTGCCACGAGGCGATCGCGAGAGAGGGCAGACATCGGGCCGTAGCCAGGAGATCCGCCGGCTGATCGGGCGCAGCCTGCGCATGGCTGTGGATCGCCAAAAGCTCGGGGAGCGCACGCTCACGTTGGATTGCGATGTCCTCCGGGCAGACGGCGGAACGCGTACGGCCGCCATCACCGGTGGCTATGTTGCCGTGGCGATGGCGTTGGAAAGACTGCTCGCCGAAGGGCTGATCCAGGATAGCCCTCTGGTGCACCAGATCGCCGCCGTGAGTGTGGGCCTTGTCGATGGATGCGCCCTGCTCGATCTCGAGTACCGAGAGGATGCCCGAGCCGAGGTAGATCTCAACGTCGTCATGACATCCGAAGGCACGCTGGTGGAAGTACAGGGGACTGGAGAGCGGGCGCCCTTTAGACGTTCCGATCTCGATGTCTTGCTGGCACTGGCGGAGCGTGGAATCGACGCACTTCTGGCCGTCCAGAGCGGCGCACTGCGCCTCGGACGGCATCCGCAATCACCATGAACACAGGAGGTTGGTCGTGAGGCCGACGCGAGAAGATGCCTGGAAGTTGCTCAATGAGCATGTCAAGTCCGATAGCCTGCTCAAACATGCCCTGGCGGTCGAGGCCGCGATGCGCTACCACGCCAGACTATACGGAGAGGATGAAGAGCTCTGGGCCGTAACCGGGCTGATCCACGATCTGGACTATGAGGAACACCCCACGGCCGAAGAACACCCTCTGGCCGGCGTCGCGATCCTCGAGGAGCTGGGCTGGCCTTCGGAGGTTATTGAGGCCGTCAAGGGCCATGCCATCTATCTGAACGTGCCCCGCACCACGCGCATGGCCAAGACGCTCTTTGCCGTTGACGAGTTGACCGGCCTGGTTTCGGCCGCTGCGCTGGTTCGTCCGAGCAAGAGCATCCTCGACCTCGAGACCAGTTCCGTCACGAAAAAGTGGAAGGACAAGGCCTTTGCCCGGGGAGTCAATCGCGCCGATATCGAGCTCGGCATGAAGGAACTGGGAGTCGAGCGTGCCGAACTGATCGGCCGCGTCATCGAGGCGATGCGACAGGTCGCGCCTGCGCTGGACCTCGCGGGAAGCACGAGTTAGGCGGCGGCGCCAGCCTATGTTCAACAGAAGGCGTTGCCCCTCCTGCGGAGCCTGGTTCGCCAAGGGGCTTTCTCTCTGCCCGATGTGCGGGTATGGACAAACCGGCGACCATGTCGAGACACTCTGCTCGGTGTGTGGTGCCGGCCTCCCGCCCAACCAGAGGATCTGCCCTTACTGCGGGGCAGCTCGCCCCGCGCACGTCGCTGGCATTCTGGCACACGCGGGCCGCATCGGCGCGAGCCTGGCCATCCTCGCACTGGGTGCCGCCATGGTGTGGTGGATTCTGCCTCTGGCCAATTCAGGCTCCCACACGGAACCGGATGCCGCCACACTCGTCGAATCCGCGACGAGGGAAACCCAGGCCATCGCCGCGCAGATACTGACGCAACCGGAGGACGTTTCTTCGCGCCTCTTTGCCGCTCAACATGACCCCGGCGAGGGATCGAGCGAGGTCGAGCCGATCTCAACGATCACCGAGACGGAGGCTCTGCCGGTGGAGGCGGCCGTCTCCGCGGTTGCTTCGCCAGAGGAGTCCATCCAGGCTGAGCCGACGGTGCTGACGTACACGGTAGCTTCGGGAGATGTACCGGGCACTATTGCGCTGCAGCATGGTATCTCACTGGAGAGCTTGCTGGAGGCGAACGGGCTGGGCGAAGGTGCCGTTTTGCAGATCGGCGATGTGCTGATCGTGCCGACGCCGCCGCCCGATGATGCCGCCACGGCCGCGCTCGTGGCTCCCTCGGGCACGCCGGCGCCTACCGACGAGCCAGCAGCGTCCGGCCCGTTCGTGCACGTGGTAGCCGCGGGCGACACCCTCGGAGCTCTGGCGGTGCGCTACCAGGTGGACTCGTCCGAGATAGCCGCCGAGAACAGTCTCTCGCTGAACACCGTTCTGCGAATCGGCCAGGAGCTGATCATTCCGGCATCAGGGGTTCTGGCAGTCGCCACCGATACGCCTCAGGCCACACCGACAGAGACACCCTCACCGAGCGCGACGGCGTCTCCGACCAGTGGGCCAACGATGTCCGGGACCGCGGCGAGCAGGCCGAATCCTTCGCCCACCGCTTCACGCCCGAATCCCACTGGCGTAGACAGGTCCACGCCGAGTAACCGGGCCACACAGACGCCAACGGTGACCTCGACGCCATCGCCCACAGCCACGCCGGCGCCAACGCTGCGCGTACACGTGGTAGCCCCGGGACAGCACATCGGCGTGATCGCGGCCATCTACGACCTCAGCATGCAGGACATTGCGGAGGCCAACGGCATCGGCGTCAGCGATATTCTGCAGGTGGGGCAGGAGCTACTGATACCCGGACCCGATGGGGCTGTGCCCCCGCAGACGACGACGCCATCGGCCACGGCGACCGAGGCGACGAGCCCGGCAGCAGGGGCAGGGACCTCTCCGTCGCCCGAGGCCACAGCTGCGCCGGCGCCAGAAGTCACGCCGGCCCCGCAGACTCATGTGATTCAGCAGGGCGATACCCTCGGAGGCCTGGCTGTGCGTTACCAGGTTAGTTCGGAGGAGATCGCTCGTGCCAACAACCTGTCGCTCAACTCGGTGTTGACGATCGGTCAGGAGTTGGTCATTCCCGGCGTGGCTGCCGAGCCGACTGCAGGCCCTACCGCGTCGCCGACATCGGCCAGCGTTTCGCCCGAAATCAGCTCCACGCCAACGCCGTTTCCCTATCGTACCCGGCCGCAGGAGATGGCGTACCGCCAGCCGCGACTGCTGACGCCCGTGAACGGCATGATATTCTCCGGAGAAGCGAGCTCTATCGTGCTGCAATGGACATCCGTGGGCATCCTCGGCGCGGATGAGTGGTACCAGGTCCGCCTCTGGACTCCAGATGGCGGCGCGGAACCCGAAATACGCCTGACCCGGTCCACCTCCTGGCGGCTGAGCACCGAGCTATACCCCAGCCTTCGCCGCAGCGATCGCTTCCTCTGGGACGTTGCCGTAGTACGGTTGCTCGACACGGCCCCCGGTTACGAGGAACTGAGCGTCGTCAGCGTTCAGCGCGCCTTTCGCTGGCGCTGAGCCATAGCGTCCCGCCTGGCGGCCCTCGGCCGTCCTGATAACTCAGGACATCCGAGGGCCGCACGTCATCCCGGGCGCACGCTCCCGAGCCCCACCCTGGTCCGCGTCACGTCGTTTTGCGGTTGCACGAGGATTGCACTCGCGATACCATGTCAGCGGGTGCGTTTACCCGTACGACAGAAAGGAAAGGCCATGCCCACGCCCAACCAGATCGCGATCGAGCGGGACGTCAGTGCCCTACCGGTGTTCTCGGATCACGAGCACCACCTCCCCGATGGCTTTTTCTCTGAAGGGCTGTCACTGGAAAAGTGCCTGGCTCGCTCCTATGTGGATTGGACGGGTTTTGCTCCCAAGGGCACGGCCAGCTCTCGCGCGAGCTTTCTCGATAACGTACGGTTCAACTCGTACTATGTCTGGTTCGAGCGCGGCTTTCAGGCCATGCATGGGGTTACGGAGCCGATCACCGTGGAGCGATGGGATGTCCTCTCGGAACTCCTGCGGCAGCATCACGCCGTCGATCCCGATCTCCACTGGAAGGCTCTCTTGCGTGGCGGGTACGAACGCCTCATCCAGGATGCCTACTGGAACCCGGGCGACGATATGGGCCACCCGGAAGCGTTCGTCCCCACGCTTCGCATCGACAAATTTCTCTACGGTTACCATCCGGACCAGGTGGCACCGGATGACATTTACCCCTGGAAACACTATGGCTTTGAGGGCGGTTCGCTGGACGACTATGTGGCCCTGATGAGAGAGACGATCATCCAGCGCCATGCGTCCGGACTCGTCGCAGCGCTCAAGTGCGCCGAGGCCTATAACCGCGGGCTGGATCTGGGGGAGGATGATCGAGCCGCGGCTGAGGCCGCCTTCGGCCGGAGGCCAGAGATCGTTTCCCCTGAAGCCAGGCGATTGTTCAGCAACTATATCTTTCACCGCTGCTGCGAGCTCGCCATCGAGCTGAACGTGCCTTTCCAGATCCATACCGGGCTGGCCAATCTGTCGGGATCCAACCCGATGCACCTGATTCCGATCCTCGAGCGTTACCCCTTGGCGCGTTTCGTCCTGTTTCACACCGGCTATCCGTGGACAGCCGAGGCAGCCGGCCTGGCTCACAACTACATGAACGTGTACCCGTCGCTCACCTGGACGGCGACGATCTGCACCTCCGCAGCCATGCGGGCCCTCCATGACCTGATCGAAGTCTCCTGCTCGATCAACCGCATCACCTGGGGAAGCGACTGCTGGGTGCCGGAGGAGAGCCTGGGCGCCCTGCTGGCCTGGCGGTTCATCGTATCGCGGGTGCTGGCGGAGAGAGTCGATGATGGCCGCCTCCGCCCGGGCGACGTGGAGACGCTGGCGGAAAAGCTCATGTATGGCAACGGCCGAGCCATCTACGGCCTGCCTCCGCGTTAGCGGTTGCCGACAAGCAATCTACCGACGCTCATCCATTGACGATTACGAACGGATGTTCTATACTGTGGCCAGTGGCCCTGCACGGCGGGCCCAGGAAAGGAGCAGAATGGGTGACATACTGGATCGCGATACGCTCGCCAGGCTCGCAGAGCCCTTCCGCTCCGATCAGGTCCGCTGGAAGCCGCAGGTGATCTCGGATAGCGGGAACGCTCTGGCGGTGGCCTACGTAGACCCTCGCGTCGTATCGGAGAGGCTCGATCTGGCCGTCGGAGGAGACTGGTCCTTCCACTGGGAACCCCTGGGCATCCAGGGGGACAGGCTGGTGGTAAAGTCCAGCCTCACGATCAGGGGCGTCACGCGCGAAGATGTGGGAGAGTACGTTCTTTCAGATAGAGAGCAGGCCGATCCGTGGAAGAGCGCGGTGTCCGATGCGCTCAAGCGCGCTGCTGTGCACTTTGGCGTTGGCCGCTACTTGTACTGGCTGGAGGCGATCTGGTGTGCCTATGACCGCCGCCGGCATGAGTTCATCGATGAACCCTACATTGACGACGAGGGGCACGCCCGGGTGCGCCATCGCCAGCCCGAAGTGGGCCGCCCATCGGGCGAGGGGCAGGCGCGAGAGCGGCGTGAGCGTGCCGGCTCGCGACCTCAGAGCGCGAGGGAACCTGGCGCCGCCGCGGCAGCAGCTGGAACAGGAAGGCAGACAGGGCGCGTGCGAGAGCCCCGGAGCAACGCCGACTATGGCGTGTCCTGGGGCGAGGACTTTATGACCTGGACCGCCCGCTACCTCGAGCACCAACACGTCAGCTCGGCACCGGCCGATCAAGTCCTCGCCTGGCTGGCGAAGCAGGGTGAGATTCACGCGGATCTCGCGGCCTATTCGGCCCTGACCGACGCGCAGGCTGCCGTGATCCGGGGTCTCCCGCGGTACATCGAGTCACACACGGACCAGGCGAGCCCAGATGACCGAACGGGCCAGACAGGCTAAGCCACCTTGGAGGGCGATTCTCCTTGACAGCATTGACAGGGCCCAGCCCGGACCTATAATCACTGGCGATCGAGAACGCACCAGCAAAGGAGGGGTCCATGCCCGCAAATGACAGCCGCCCCAGCCGCACACGATCCACGCAAGAAGCGTGGCCGAGATGGATGTACATCGCGGTTCCTGCCCTCGTATTGTTCGTAGTGATCGGTCTCTGGTGGGCCTTGTTCTCGCCACAGACGGAAGAGAGTGCTGAGGCCAGCATCACGCCCACGAGGCCAGTCGGCGCGGTTGGCCAGCCGACGCAGTCGCCCACCGAACAGGCGACGCTGCCGGCCTATGCTCCCACGGGCACAACTTCTCTGCCTACACTGCCGCCTGCCACGACCGAAGCCGTCACCACCGAGGCTGAAAGCCCAGAGACGCTGGAAGCGGCGGCCGAAGAGACCGCGGCCCCTCGAGAGCCACTCGCCGTCGGGGATACTGCGTTGGTGTGTTGCACCGATGGCGCCGGGCTCAGGATGCGTTCCGGGGCCGGTACGGGGCATCCTGTCGTCAAGATGCTGGCGGAGGACAAGGTGGTCGAAGTCATCGGCGGGCCAGAGGAGTCCACCGGGTATACTTGGTGGCAGATCCGCGATGATGTCGGCACCTCAGGTTGGGCTGCGGAGGACTTTCTGACCAAGCAGTAGCCGGATCTCAACGGCTGCGTTGCAGCGCTGGGCCTTCATGCGCCCGGAAGCCAACCCTCGTGGCGCTTCCGGGCGTGGCTTGTACTCAGGAGTGAACCAGACGATGGTCGCAAACGAAGCGAAGAGGATCACACAGCTGAGAGCGCTCTTGGCGCATCACGGTTACCTGTACTACACCCTGGACGCGCCAACGATCAGCGACGCCGAGTACGATGCGCTCATGCGTGAGCTCGAGTCGCTCGAATCGCGGCATCCCGACCTCGTCACTCCGGACTCGCCCACGCAACGGGTTGGAGCGGAGCCGCTCCCTGAGTTCGTTCGGGTGGTGCACCCTGAGCCCATGACGAGCCTTGAAGATGCCTTTAATGAGGAGGAGGTGCGCGCCTGGTTTCGCCGCGCCCAGCGGCTCATGCCGGAGGGCACCGTGCCATCATTCGTGGCAGAGCCCAAGATCGACGGGCTTGCCGTGGCGCTTACGTATGAGAACGGCCTGCTGGTGCGGGGAGCTACGCGCGGTGATGGCCGGGTGGGGGAGGATATCACCCCCAATGTGCGGACGATCCGGAATGTGCCCCTGAGAATCCCGGTGACGGACAGCCTCCAGATGGCACCGCCGCCGCGGATCGAGGTCCGGGGCGAGATATACATGCCGAGGGATCTATTTGAACGCCTAAACGAGCAACGGCGCGACGAGGGACAGGAGCCCTTCGCCAACCCCCGGAACGCTTCTGCCGGCTCGGTGCGCCAGCTGGATCCGGCCGTCACGGCCACTCGCCCCTTGCGGCTGTTTGTCTACAGCATCGGGTACGTCCGGGGTGTGGGAGTTGCGTCCCAGTGGGATGCGCTGGCCTACCTGCGCGAGCTCGGATTCGCCGTGAACCCCGATATCCGCCGCATGGACGATCTCGAACAGGCGATCCGCTTCTGCAGGGAGTGGATGGATCGCCGTGACGAGCTGAACTATGAGGCCGATGGCGTCGTGATCAAGCTGGATTCGCTGGACGTCCAGAGACAGCTGGGGATCGTCGGCAATGCTCCCCGCTGGGCCGTCGCGTTCAAGTTCCCGTCGCGCGAGGCGACCACCCGCTTGCTTGAGATCCGCGTGAACGTCGGGCGCACCGGGGTACTCACGCCCTATGCGGTTCTGGAGCCGGTACGCCTCGGCGGCGTAGAGATCCGACAGGCCACGCTGCACAACTTTGACGACCTCCAGAAGAAGGACATACGGGAGGGGGATCTGGTCGTGATCCAGCGTGCCGGCGACGTGATACCCCAGGTTGTCAAACCGGTGGTCGCGGTCCGAACGGGCGATGAGCGCATCGTGTCGCTGCCGGAAGCCTGCCCGTCGTGCGGACAGCCTGTCGAGCAGGAGATAGGGCAAGTCGCCGTGTACTGTGCCAATGCTCTGTGCCCGGCGCAGCGCGTCCGCCGGATAGAGCACTGGGCGTCTCGTGGCACCATGGACATTGAGGGCCTGGGCATCCGTGTGACCCAGCAACTCGTTGAGGCCGGCCTCGTGCAGGATGTCAGCGATCTCTACGCCCTGGATCGCCAGGCCCTTGTCGCTCTGGAGGGATTCGGAGAAAAGCGTGCGGATAATCTGCTACAGGCTCTGGATCGCTCGCGCGAACAGCCCCTGTGGCGCGTTTTGGCAGGCCTGGGGATACAGGGAGTCGGCACGCAAGTGGCGCAGTTGCTTGCCCGCGCCCTGGGCTCGATGGACGCCCTGCTGCAGGTCCGTGAGGAGACGCTGACAGAGATCGAAGGTATCGGCCCGATCATCGCGGGGGACGTCGTGGCGTACACGAGAAGGCCCGGCAATCGCGAGATGATCCAGCGGTTGCGCGAGAGGGGCGTGCGGATGGTGGGGGAGATCGCCTCAAGCGACGCGACCTCGCTCCCGTTGGCGGGCCTGAGCCTCGCCATCACCGGAACGCTGCCCACGCTCAGCCGAGAACAGGCCAGCGAACTGATCGCCGCGGCGGGCGGCAAGGTTACCGGCAGTGTCTCGAGCAAGACGAACTACCTGGTTATTGGGGAAGCACCGGGAGCCAGCAAACTGCAGCAGGCTGAGCGCAACAGTGTCCCAACGCTTGACGAGGCGGGCCTGCGCGAGCTCATCTCCGGCCGCGGAGCCAAAGCCGATGGATCGCGCGCCTGATCTGCGAGGGGCGATCGCGGCCCTCAAGACGGATCCTGCTCTTGCGGCGCAGGTGGTCAGCTGGCATCGACGGGCGGAGCGCCAAGCCCATCTAATGCCGATCCCGCCCGAGGTATCTCCGGCCCTCGCCGAGATGCTGAGGGCCCGCGGCGTGGAGCGGCTGTACAGTCACCAGGCCAGGGCCTGCCTCCAGGCGCTCGCTGGACAAAACACGGTTGTCGTCACCCCGACGGCATCCGGCAAGACCCTGTGCTACGAGATCCCAATGCTTCAGCGGCTCGTCGATGGCACGGGGAACACGCTGCTGCTTTTCCCGACCAAAGCTCTGGCGCATGACCAGTACACACGCGCCGCTGAGGCCCTGCGGATCCTGGGCCTCGATGAGGATCTGGTGGCCACCTATGATGGCGACACGCCACCCGCCAGGCGCGCTCTGGTGCGGCAGCGGGCCCGCGTCCTCATCTCCAATCCGGACATGCTCCATGCCGGCATCCTGCCCAACCACGTCACGTGGCGCGCGTTCCTCCGAGGGCTCGCCTACGTCGTCCTGGACGAAATGCACACCTACCGGGGCGTCTTTGGCAGCCAGGTCGCCGGCGTGCTCTGGCGGCTAAGGCGCCTCTGCCGGTTCTATGGGAGCGCCCCCCGGTTCATCTGCACCTCGGCCACGGTGGCAAACCCTGCGGAGCTGGCGGAAGCCCTGATCGGGGAACCGGCGAGCGTCGTGGAGGACAATGGCGCACCAGAGCCTCCCCTGGATATCGCCCTGTACAACCCACCGATCGTCGATCGCCGGCTGGGCACCCGCCGCGCCGCCGCCGATGACGCGCGCCTGCTCGTCATCGCGATGCTTCAGAATGGACTGCAGACGGTGTGCTTTACGCGGTCACGGCTGGCGGTGGAGCAGATGGTAATCGCCCTCCGAAGCGCCGCTCCGGCGCTGGGCCTGGACGCCCGGGCGATCCGAGGGTACCGCGCGGGCTATCTGCCCTTGGAGCGGCGCGAGATCGAGGCCGGCCTGCGCAATGGCCAAGTCCGGTGCGTGGTGGCGACGAGCGCGCTGGAACTCGGCATCGACATCGGGGGGCTGAACGCGTGCGTGCTGCTCGGATATCCGGGAAGCACATCCAGCACCTGGCAGCGCATCGGGCGAGTGGGGCGAACCTCCGAGGGCGGGCTGGCGGTCCTCGTAGCCTCCGGGAGCCCGCTGGACCAGTACCTGCTGACGCATCCGGAACAAATGCTGGGAGCGCCGCCCGAAGCGGCGCGGATTAACCCGCACAACCTGCACGTTCGGATCGCACAGATGCGTTCAGCGCTGTACGAACTCGCCATGCCGCAGGAGGAGGCCGCCCACGTGCCCTCCGGAGATGCGATCCTCGCCGGCCTGGCAGATTCTGGCGAGGTGAGGGAGAGTGACAGGCGGTGGCACTGGAGCGCCGTGCGCTATCCTGCTGCGGATGTGTCGCTGAGGACCGCGGATGCTCGACGGGTCGAGATCGTCACGCTGGCCGCCAACGGCCCCGAGAGCGTCATCGGCCAGGTGGAAGCCAGCGACGCCCCTCGTTGGCTCCACCCGGGGGCCGTCTATCTGCACGAAGGTCGTCAGTATCTTGTACAGTCGCTGGGCCTTGCGGCGGGCGTGGCCCGTGTAGAGCCGGTTAGCTTGCCCTTTCTCACCGTCGCCTCCGAACGCACCGATATCGAGGTCGAAGAGATCCACACCGAGAGCGAAGAGGGATCTCTTGTCACCTCTTCGGGGGAGTTGCGCGTCACCAACCAGGTCACTTCCTTTCGGCGCGAACTCATCGAGACGCACCTGGTGCTGGGGAGGGAGCCCCTGGACATGCCGGAGCAGGTCATCTACACGTCTGGATGCTGGATCGGCATACGCAAGGAACTCGTGGGTAGCCTGGAGGAGCGGGGACTGTGGTACGGGGCATACTCTGGGAATCGTGGCCCCAACTGGGAGCAACAGCGCGCAGCAGCACGCGCCCGTGACGGGCATCGCTGCCGGCAGTGCGGCGCGCCGGAACTGCCGGGCCGCGCCCATGACGTCCACCATGTGGTCCCCTTTCAGACCTTTGGATGGATCGAACGAGAAAACGATCTCTACCTCCTGGCGAATCGCCTGGACAACCTGATGACGCTCTGTCCGGCGTGTCACCGGCTCGCTGAGCGACAGGCGGCCACGTACGGCACGCTGGCAGACCTCGGGCACCTGCTGCGCCACCTGATCCCGCTGTGGGTGCTCTGTGACCCCAACGACATTGGCACGCACGCGGATTCCGGAGCCCGCCGATTGGAGCACCCCACGCTGTTCGTGTATGACCGCGCACCGGGGGGCAATGGGATCGCCGAGAGCCTTCCGCCACTGATTCGGGCCCTTCTGACGGCCTCCAGGGACCGCGTTCAGCAGTGCCTGTGTGAGGGCGGATGCCCATCGTGTATCGGCCCGGCATTGACGGTTCAGCCCGAACGCAAGCAGCGTGTGATCGCGCTGATCCAGGAGCTCTATGAGCCCCTCACGGGTTGACGATCCGCTTTTTCGGGTGCTCGGCCGATGCTATAATCGCTGAAACGCCCTCTCGGGCGAACTGGGGCCAGAGGCACGCAACCGGAGTGACGGTGGATATCCGGGATCGAATCACCAACATCCTTGGTCAGCAGAGCAACAACGGGGCGAAGGCCATATCGGTTGGCCGCACGGCACCCCCGCTGGAGTCGCTTGTCCCTGGCTATTGGCTCCGCTCCGCCGGGCATTCGTTGTATGTGGGCGAGACGCGTGTTCCGCTGAGCGAGCGACACGGCGAGCGGATGCTGCGCGAATTTGTCGTCGGAGCCCAAGCGGACTGGCCCGCGCTCCTTTACACCCGGCGGGAGCCGTTCGATCTGGCCGGTGCGCTGCTGATCGATACGGAGACCACGGGTCTGGGCAGGGGGCCAGGCACGTTTGCCTTTATGGTGGGCATCGGCCGAGTTGACGTGGGTGCCGATTCGTTCGTTGTGCGCCAGTACTTGGCGCCCGACTATGGCGATGAGCCCCTTCTCCTGGAACGAATCGAGGCGGAGGCGGCCAACGCTGCAGGCCTGATCAGCTTTAACGGGCGCAGTTTTGACCTGCCGGTACTCGAGACACGCTACATTCTGAACGGATGGGAGCGTTCGCCGCTCTCGGGCATGGCGCACCTGGATCTTTTGCCCACAGCCAGGCGGCTCTGGGGCCGGCTTCTGGCCTCCTGTGCGCTCAGCGCCCTGGAATCGGATCTGCTCAAGGTGGCGCGCGGAGATAGCGACATCCCCGGCTATGAGATACCGGCAATCTATGCCGAGTACCTTGCCACCGGCGAGACAGAGAACGTCGCACGGGTCTATTACCACAACCGGTATGATATCCTGAGCATGGTTACCCTGGCGGCCGAGGCCGCGAGCGCGCTGGCCGATCCCCCGGCGGCCGCAGAGAGGGGCGCCTACGACCCCGCGGCCCTCGGACGGATCCGGGAGGCCGATGAGAGCGCCGATCTGGCAGCTGAAGCCTATCGAGCGGGCCTGACGGTGAACGACGCCTCGATCCGGCAGGATGCTCGTCGCAGGCTCGCGGCGATGCTCAAGCGTAGCGGGCGTGTACAGGAGGCTGTGCCGCTGTGGCTGGACGGTCTGGCCGACAACGCCCTGTACTCGTACGTCGAACTGGCCAAGTACTATGAGCACACCGTGAAGGCATACGGCGATGCCGAAATCCTGGTCACGCGCGCCATGCAGGGGCTCGCTACGGGGATGATCGCGCATCCGAACCCGGATATGGCGCTACAGCATCTCAGCCGGAGACTCGCGAGGCTGCAACGGCGCCGCCAGCGCATGAACTCCGCACCGTCTCGCCCGTCAGCAAACGGAGAACAGGGGGATCGTTGACATCTCGCACACCCGAATCATGGTCGGCAGGACTGGCCAGGATCCGCAGCAGAAACGCCGAATCCCTCCCGGCTCACATCCTGGATGTTGCCCTGGACTACAGCCGGGCCGAAGGTGGAGGGATCTACTCGATCGATGAGAAGGGGTTTTCCTGCCTGCGGGAGCACAATCTGCCTCAAACGCCGGATCTCGCTCGCGCGCGCGAGGCCGCAGCACTGGATCAGAGCGGTCTCTTTCTCCGTGGAGTGATCAGAGCTCCCGAAGTGTCGCTGGGAGTGTTGGCCTGGAGAAGCCGCACATCAAGCGGCGACACGGTATTGTTGGTGCTTCGCTACGGCGCCACATCCCCCGACGAGCGCCTTCTCGACTCCCTTGGGGCCATGCTCTCTCTGGCCCTGGAGACCGCCTCGATGCGCGAGGAGCGCGATGCGGAGGCCAAGCAGGAAAACGTCTTGTTCCGCGTCAGCCAGGCCTTTATGTCCACAGTGGAACTCGACCCTCTCCTGGATCTGGTGGTGAGCTCCTGTGTCGAGACGATTGCCAACGCCAAGAACTGCGTGCTGCATCTCCTGGATGAGGCTGGCGAGCGCCTGGTGGCCACCCGTGTGCTCTTTGCGGAAGGGGACAGGCGAGTTCCCCGTGCACGCTCGAGCGCGCTGCGCCCCGGGATCGGTGCGGCTGGACTGGCGCTCTCCACCGGGAGCGTCGTCAATATCGCGGATGCCACTCAAGACACGCGATTCTTCCCAACGGGCAACCAGCGCCACATCGGCTCGCTCCTGACGGCGCCGATCATCTTCCGCGAGCACCCAATCGGAACCCTGAGCGTGGACTCGTCACATCCCAATGCCTTTGATCATGACGACGAGCGCCTGCTGATGACACTGGCGACGCTGGCGGCCGCGGCGATCTACAACGCGGACCTGTTCCAGGATCTACAGGACAGCCTGGAGCATCTCCGGGACACGCAAGCGCAGCTGATTCAGTCCGAGAAACTCTCGGCCATCGGACAGCTGATCGCCGGCATAACGCACGAACTGAACAACCCTCTGGCTGCCATCAGCGGCTATGCCCAGTTGCTACAGATGACCGATGGACTGGATCCCCAGGTGCGGCAGGATGTGACACGCATCCACGAGCAGGCCCAGCGAGCGGCTCGCATCGTGCGGAACCTTCTGACGTTTGCGCGGGAGCACTCCTCCATGCGACGCCCGACGGACATCAACCTCCTGCTTCAGCAGACGCTTGAGCTTCAGGCCTACCAACTGCGCATCGAGAATATCTCCGTCGAACTCCAACTCTCCGACGATGCCCTTGCGGTCATGGGGGATCCTCACCAACTACAACAGGTGTTCTTTAACCTGATCTCCAATGCACGGGATGCGATGACGGCCTCTTCTGGCGGCGGCCGGCTGCGCGTGTGGACGGAACGGGCCGGGCACATGGTCCACGTCCACATCGCCGATAGCGGGCCTGGCCTGAGCGAGGAGACCAAGCGCCATCTCTTTGAGCCCTTTTACACCACCAAAGAGGTCGGGAAGGGCACTGGCCTCGGCCTGAGCATCTGCTTTGGCATCGTAGGCGAACATAACGGGCGCATCTGGGCCAATGAGGAGTCCGTTGAGGGGGCCGAGTTTGTCGTGGCGTTGCCCTACACCGACGAGGTCCCCGAGAGCTCAGCAGAGGACGAGGTGGACCAGAGCCCTCGGGTGACCAACAAGCTGGTGCTCCTGGTGGAGGATGAGGAACCCGTGGCGCGCGTCGTACAGCGCGTGCTCAATCAGGACGGCCATCGCGTGCTTCTCGGCAGGGATGGAGAGGAGGCGCTTCGGTATCTGCGGCAGGCCCACGAGCGCGGCGTTCCGTTCGATCTGGTGATCAGCGACATCCGGATGCCGAACATGGGCGGCGCGCGTCTCTATGAGGAAATCCAGACCTACTATCCCGGCCTGGAGGGCAGGGTGCTCTTTATCACCGGGGACAGCATCGGCAGCAGCACCCACTTTTTCCTGACCAGAAAGAATCTGCCGTACCTGATGAAGCCCTTTGGGCTGGGCGAGCTCCGCACAGCCATCGACGAGTTGCTGATCTAGAATCCGGCGCGCCGCCGGCCGCTCTACAGCTTTTGCAGCGCTCTGTGCGCCGCGGCCTCCAGCCTCCCGCGCAACTGAAAGAGGAGCGCCGCGACGCACAGAGTCACCGCCGTGACGATGAGCATCGTCTCCAGGCTGATCGCGGTGGAAGTCGCCCCCAGGATGTTGAGCAAGAGTACCCCTGGAAGCCGGCCGAGCATGATGGGCAGAAGGAGTGTTCTCGTCTTGAGGGGCGTGAGCCCCGCCACGAAACAACCGACATCGGTGGGCAGAACCGGGATCAACGCGACGAGGAAGAACGCCCAGGACCCGTAGCGATGGGAGAGCTCGTCCACGCGGTCGATGGTTTCCACACTGGCGTGGCGCTCCACGAACGGCCTTCCATAGCGTCTGGCCAGACGGATGGCCACCCAGGAGCCCACGATAACGCCCAGGCCGGACAACAACGTTCCCCAGATTGGGCCGTAGAGATAGCCGGAGGCCATGCCCAACAGCTGGCTGGGGATGACCGGCACAAGCACCTGGACGATCTGTGCGACCCACAGGAACACGGCGCTCCAGGGACCCAACCGCCCGAGGAGCGCATCCATTGCATCCCAATCACTAAAGCGGTCCAACAGACCGGAGCGCGCCACCCAGATAGATGCCCCGACCAGAACGATCGCTCCAAGAACCGCCAGCGCCCAGGTGCTTCGACGGCTCATCTCAACCCGCCACCAGGACGCCATAGTCGCCGGCGTGTTCGTAGCCAGCAGCCATGGCGGCCTGCCAGAGATCATCTCCCATAGGAATCAGCATCCCCACTTCGTCGAGCTCACAGCTCTTGGCATACTCAGCGGCCACATCCAGCGCGAGCTGGCCGCTGGCGAGATTCTGGCTCCAGAGGCCTTCGATCCAGTAGCCGGAGTAGGCGATCGTGTCCACACGCTGCAGGGCCACCACGGCGGCCTGCTTCCCTGAGGCGTCCAGCAGCCTGATCCCCTCCCAGGCGGAGCACCAACCGGACCCCACAGGATACGCCCAATCGCGCTCCGCCAGGGCCGGTGTGGACTCCTGTGCCCAGCCATCGGGCAAAAGCGGCACGGAGGCAAAACCCGCGAACACGCGCGTCATCAAGCGGTAGCCTGGCCCACGGGATGCCAGCCCGCAACGTTCGAACACACGCCTGCTGGCGAGATTGTCAACGGCAACGACGGCGCGGTACTCTGTACACCCTCTGGATCGTCCGTCGTCAATCGCGCGGCCTACCAGGTTGCGAGCCACGCCCCGTCCACGCCACGGTGCGACAACGCCAAGCATGTCCAGCTCCAGGCGTTCCCCGGTTTCACAATGCCTGTCAAAGCTGGCCAGCATGCCGATACACGTACCGTCGAGATCGTGGGCGAGGTAGATATACTGTCCGGGCTGAGAGAGGACGGCAAGCATCTCGTTCGCAGAGAGGTCGCTATCTCCGAGCGTGACGGCCTCAACGCGAGAGAGAGCCTCGGCATCATCGATACTGGTAGACGCCTCGCGGATAGTGTAGCTGTCCACGCGCGCGAGTATAGGCCCGGCGCTTGGGCGCTGTCAATAACGGCACGGCCGCCGGGCCACGGATTGACGGGGAGCGTGGCACGTCGCTATAATCCGCACCATATCTCATCGGGCTCGGCCCGCACAAACGAACAAACGAACAGGTGTGACTTGATCTACAAGGACTATGCCGCCGTCTACGATGCTTCCGGGCAGATAAGCTTTAGCGAGCAGATGATCCCGTATCTCGGGCGCGTCCTGGCCCGGCATCCCGTCCCCCGGGGTCGCCTGCTTGATCTGGCTTGTGGGACGGGCACCGTGGCCATTGCCATGGCTCTGCAGGGCTGGGAAGTAACGGGCCTCGATGGCTCTGAGGCGATGCTCACAGAAGCCCGCGAGAAGGCTCGTGCGCTGGGCGATGCGCTTCCTTCCGGCGCTCTCCTGTGGCGCCACGGAGACATGCGTCACTTTCGGCTCGATACGCCCGTCGACCTCGCAACCTGCCTGTACGACAGCCTGAACTATATGCTCACCGATCAGGATCTGCTCGCGACGTTTCGCCGCGTCCATGCGGCCCTCCGGCCGGGCGGCCTTTTCTTTGCGGACATGAACACGGCCTATGCGCTGGAAACGTACTGGGCGGACCAGACCTACGTCACCGACTCTCCGGAACTCACGGTGATCATGGACAGCGACCACGACCAGGCCATCCACCGCACCACCGTAACGGTCACCTGCTTTCAACGGACCGGCGACCTGTACCGCAAGATCCAGGAGACACACCTGGAGCAAGCCTATCCGAATGAGCATGTGGCCACCCTGCTGAGCGACGCGGGCTTTCGAGTAGAGGCGAGCTACGCCTGCTTTTCCGAACGCCCGCCTGACGAGTACACCACTCGCGTGTTCTGGGTTGCCCGCAAGCCTGGTGCGCCGGTGCACGCAGAAGAGCCAGGGCGATGACGCTGAGGCCCCTACGCCTCGTGCTGGCGGCCGCCCTGTGGGCCACATTGTTGGTGGGATGTGCCGTTGGGCGGGAGGCCCCCCAGGAGGCGCTGGCGCCGGAGACCGTGGAGCTCCCCACTGCGGCTGCCGAGACGCTCCAGCCCACGGACCAAACGGCCTCAGAGCCCACCGAGACCGTTCCCGTGGACAGCGCTCTCGTGGCCCTGATCTCCGAGGCACGGACAGCGGCTACGGAAGGGGATCTGGAACGCGCCACCGAGCTATGGCGACAGATCGTGGAGCAGAGCCCCGATGAGCAGCGCGTGGCCCACGTGCTAGAGCTGGGGAGGCTCTATCTGCGCGCCGGCCAGGCAGACATGGCGATTGCACAAGCCTCCTGGGCCGTGGCCGTGGATGCGCCCGCGCCCTTGCACGCGGAGGCCCTTGGCCTCCTGGGGAGCGCCCAGGAAGCCGTCGGTAACTGGCGTGCCGCAGCGACAGCACTTGAAGCCTATGTGTCCGCAGACGGCCGTGCGGCGCCCTACGTCTGGTGGCGAATCGCTCGAGATCACAAAGCCGTGGGCGATATCACCAGCCAGATCCGAGCGCTCGAATCAATTGACGCCGACCGGCTGCAGCCCTCGTTCCGCGCCGAGGTACTGAGCGAGCTCGCCACGGCCTATCGCGCCAACAGCGATCCCAACAGCGCCATCGAGGTGTATGACCGCATTCTGGCGTTTTCGCAGCTTCCGGACTATCGCGCCCTCATCAGCCACTACAAGGGAGAGACGTTGCGGGAGGCCAGCCATGAAGAGGAGGCGGTGGCATCCTTCCTCCATGTCGCCAACACTGCGCCGGAGTCCTTCGCGGCTTTCCTGTCCCTGCAGGAGTTGGCGGCGCTGCCGGAATCGGAGACCGTCCGGAGCACCGAATCGATTACTCCGACGAGCACATCGCTCGTTCTGACGGATCTCACAAGGGGCAAGATCCACTACCACTCGCAAGAGTACAACCTGGCTCTGGAGTACCTGAACTATTACCTCCACGACGAGCCCGAGCGTGGGGCTGCTGAGGCACACTATTACCTTGGCCTGACGCTCGCGAAGAAGGGGCAGTACGAGGAGGCCCTGGCTCACTACACTGTGGCGATCGAATCGGCTGGCGACCAGGCCCTGCTGGCCGACGCCTGGTTCGCCAATGCCTGGACGATCGGCGCCAGCGGAAGCGACGCGGCGCCGTTCTACCACGAGTTCTACGTCAACCATCCGGAACATCCGCGTGCCGCAGAGGCGCTCTGGGAGGCAGCTGTGGCCTCGGAACACGCCGGCAACTGGACGCAGGCCGCGAGCTACTATGCGCTACTGGCCGAAAAGTACCCCAGCGATGATCGCGCCGGTGACGCCGCCTTCCGGCAAGGACTGGCGTACTATGCCTCCGGTGATGCGTACACCGCCAGTACGACGTGGAGGGAGCGGCTGGACGTCACAACGGACGTTCCCTTGCGGGTTCGCCTGGTCGTGTGGATCGGCCTGGCGGCCAAGCAGGCGGGTCAACTGGAGCAAGCGGACGTCTACTGGCATGAGGCCGTGCGCATCTCTCCCGATTCGTACTATGGCCTGCGGGCGGCCGATCTGCTCCAGCACGCGCCGCCACGGCTGGCATCCGGGCTCTCCGCAACGCTCGCTCCAGACACGCTCTCTGAAGCGGACTGGGAGGGCCTCCGCGTATGGGCCAGCTCCTGGACGACATCCACCGGAGTGACCCTTCTCGAGGATCCGGGCTACCAGGAGGCCGATGCCCTTCACGCGCTCGGCTGGTCAACCGAGGCGAACCTCTCCACACAGGCTCTGCAGCAGCAGATCAAGGACAGCCCCTACGAGGTGCTGCACCTGGCCGAGTCCGCCGTGCGCTGGGAAGCCTACCCGACGATGATCTGGTGCGGCCAACGTCTCGCCAGGCTGGCGCGCGATGCTGGCATGGCGGAGATCCCCCAAGCACTGAACGCGCTCGCCTATCCGGATCTGTACGGCCGGCTCGTGCAGGAGTATGCCAGCTACTATGATCTGGATCCCCTGCTGATGCTCGCGCTGATCCGCCAGGAGAGCCTGTTCAACGCCGAGGCACGCTCGTCTGCCGGAGCGCTCGGCCTGGCCCAGATCATGCCGGCCACGGGCGAGTGGATAGCCACGCAGATCGGCCCAGAAGAGTATGCCGACGAATTGCTTCTGCGCCCCGTTCTGAATCTGCGCTACAGCGCCTGGTACTATGCGCTGCTCCTGAGCATGTACGACCGGGATTGGATCGCGGCGCTGGTGGGCTACAACGCGGGGCCCGGAAATGTGGCCAACTGGACCGGCGGGCAGCCGATCGTGGACCATGATCTCTTCTTCGAGACGCTGCCGTCTCAACAGGCGCAGGACTATGTGCGCTACATCTACGAGCAGTACAGCCGGTACCGCCAGATCTACCGGCCTGCCGCTATCGAAGCCGAGGAGTGACGAGAGGCGGGGCCGTCCGCAATGGGACGGCCCCACCTCTTTGCGCGCCAAAGGTTATACGAACCAGGTTGCGTTGCCCTTGTCCGTCTCCCCGATCATCGTGGCCACCCCGCCGATGTCGACGCCATCGATCAGTTCCTCTTCCTTGATGCCCATCATGTCCATGGTCATCTGGCAAGCGATCAGGCGCACTCCGGCCTGCTGAGCCGAGGCGATCAGCGACTCCAACGAGTCGATGTTCTTGGAGCGCATGACGCTCTTCATCAACGCCGTGCCCGCACCACCCATGTTCAGCCTGGAAAGCTTGAGGGCCCGCGCTCCGCGAGGCATCATCAGGCCAAACATCTTCTCAATCAGGTTCTTTTTCACGTGAACGCCATCGCGGCGGCGCAGGATGTTCAGGCCCCAGAAGGTGAAAAAGATGCTCACGGGCTGGCCCATGGCGGCCGCTCCGTTGGCGATGATCATGGCCGCCATCGCGTGATCCAGGTTCCCCGAGAAGACGATGAGCGTCTTGGCCTTGGGTAGCGCGCCGCTCTCTGATACGCGCAGTTCCGGCGCTGCCTTTCCCTTGGCCAGCAAAGCCGTGATCCGCCCCTTCTCTTGCCGCAGGTCCAGGAGCGAGTTGCCGGTCTGCTGCGCCCAGGTGGCGATATCGCGCACAAAGCCGGGATCCGTGGCCTCCACCTGCAGCCGTTGGCCCTCTGGCAGCTCCTGCATTCGACGGTACACCGCCATGATCGGCCCGGGGCACTGAAGACCGCAGGCATCCAGCTCGATGACCGGTAGTGCCGCGCCAGGGGCCGGCACAAGAACGCCGCCCTGACGCGACTGCATCTCCTCTGCCATAGCCGGGCCCTCCTCGCCTGCAGGACGCCAGCTATCCCAGTTGTCCTGCTTCTCCGTCACAGCGATAAAGTTGGTGTATCCGCCACTGAGAGTCGCGGCCTCAAACCCGTTCTGCTTCAGAGTCCGCTCAGCCGCGTAGGATCGCTGACCCACCGAGCAGTAGGCGATCCACCTGCGTCCACGATCCATCTCGTTCAAGCGCCCCCTCAGCTGGTCCTGCGGGATATGGATCGCGCCCTCCAGGTGCCCCAGATTCCACTCGATATCGGTCCGGACGTCCAGCAAGCCCGTCTCTTCGGGATCCCGGTCCAACACATCCCGCCAGGTAGCCGCCGTGGAGTCGCCGCGCAGGCGCCCGGCAGCCACGTACCCGGCGATGTTGACCGGGTCCTTGGCCGCGCCGTAGGGTGGAGCGTAGGCCAGCTCAAGATGCTCGAGATCGTGCACGGTCATTCGGTTCGTCAGAGCAGTGGCTAGAACGTCGATCGTGCGATCTATCGCCGCGATTCCCACCGCCTGCGCGCCCAGCAATCGGCCACCCTCTGGGGCGTAGATCAGTTTGATGGTCTGGTAGGTGCCCCCGGGGTAGTAGCTGGCGTGATCGTAACTCTGGGTGATGCTCGTGGCATAGCTGATTCCGGCCTGGTCCAGGGCACGGCTGCTTGCGCCTGTGCTGGCGACCGTCAGATCGAACACCTTCACGATGGCCGTGCCGATCGTTCCCACATAGGCCGAGTCACGGCCGGCAATGGCGTCCGCCGCGATGCGCGCCTGCCGGTTGGCAGGGCCCGCCAGCGGTATGCCCGTCATCCGGCCGGTGATGGGATCCTTTACCTGAACGGCATCTCCCACGGCATAGATGTCCGGGTGAGAGGTGCGCATCTGCTCGTCTACGACGATGTGCCCGCGAGGACCAACTTCCAGCCCCGCTTCCACAGCCAGGCGCGACTCTGGTCGCACGCCGATCGCCAATAGGACGACGTCGGCCTCGCCGGAGCGCCCGCTGGATAAGTTGACCTTCAATCGACCGGATTCGGTCTTCTCAACAGACTGCAGCCCGTCCCCAAGGCCCAGCCGGATGTTGTTGCGCAAGAGCTCGCGGTGCACCAGGCTGGCCATGTCCGGATCGATCGTGGACATGACTTGAGGCAGCATCTCGACGATCGTTACAGAGAGGCCGCGAGCGTGAAGGTTTTCTGCCATCTCCAGGCCAATGAACCCGCCGCCCACGACCAGCGCATCCTTGGCATCCGGGCGGCCGATGCGATCGATGATCGCATCCATGTCCGGGATATTCCGCAGGGTGTACACCCCGTCCAGGTCCAGGCCGGACAGAGGAGGCACCACGGGCGTAGCGCCCGGCGAGAGAATCAGCTTGTCATAATGCTGCTCATACTCTCTCCCCGAGACCAAGTCCCGCACCGTGACCACGCGGTCCTCGGGTCTGATCGCGGTCACTTCCTGGCGCACGCGTACGTCCACGGCGTAGTTGCCGATGAGCGTCTCAGGGGTGGCCATCAAGAGACTCTCACGGCTGGATATGACACCGCCGACGTGATAGGGTAGGCCGCAGTTGGCAAACGAGATGTGTTCCCCTCGCTCGATCAGTACGATCTCCAGCGACTCGTCCAGCCTGCGCAGACGCGTGGCTGCGGTCGCCCCTCCGGCCACTCCCCCAACGATCACGACTGTGCTCATGAAGCCTCCCCAACGCAAGCTATGCGAGAATCTGTGCGAATATACCATAGGGGGGTATGGTTGTCAAGGCATGCCATGCAACGCTGCCTCCACCTCCTGCGGGCAAGGCACACGGCAAGATCACCGTCCGAACCTTTTGACGCCTCCGCCGCCCACAGGTAGAATCGTACCGAGTCCCATTCCCGGTGGAGCATACAGTGACACGTCGTCTCGCAATCCTCCTTCTCATCGTCCTGGTGGTGCCCTGCTTTGGTTTTGGCCCGCCGCGGCTGACCGATGCGGACGAGCCGCTCAAGTCGCTGACACCACAGCAGATCGCGCTCATGCGCGATGAGCCCTTGCCGGCCGTGACGGCACCAGCGGCGCTCCTCGTGAACCCCACCACCGGCCAGGTCATCCTGGCGCAGAATGAGCACGCCCGGCGGGCGCCGGCGAGCCTGACCAAGCTCGTCACGGCCATCGTTGCTCTGGAGCGAGGCGACCTCGATCAGACGGTGACGGTCACCGAGGAAGACCTCCAGATCTGGACCATGATCGGTCTCCACGAGCAGGAAACGCTGACGCTGGACGAGATGCTCCATGTCCTGCTGATCCCTTCCGATAACACAGCGGGCGTGACCATCGCGCGCACCCTCGGCGGCACCGCCGACGTCTTTGTGGGATGGATGAACCAGTGGGTAGAGTCACACGGCCTGAGGAACACGCACTTTGCCAATCCTCACGGCCTCGATGATGAAGAGAACTATACGTCCGCGTGGGACATGGCACAGATCGCGCTGTACGCCGAGAGCGTTCCCTTCCTCCGGGAGATACTCGCCACTCCAGAGATCATCGCCGCGGATCGGCGCCTCGTCAACACCAACGAGATGCTCACCAGGTACTCGGGAACGGTAGGCATCAAGACGGGAACAGAGGAACTCGCGGGCGAGTGCCTCATCACTCTGGTCCGCCGGCCTCAGGGGGATGCGCTTGCGGTGGTGCTTGGATCGACGGACCGATATGCCGACTCTGTGAGCCTCCTGGACCACTTTTACGGCCACTATGCGGAACTCCATTTTGACCTGCCCGAATCGCCGCTGAACCGATATGTGGATACTGAGGGCAACCTGCATGCTTTTGGCCTTCGTGAGCCGTTGACGATGCTTGTGCGCTCCTGGCAGACAGGCTCGGTAACCATCGTGCGGCGGATTCACAATCCCGTGGTGAACCCGGCTGCAGATGAACCCATCGGTACTCTCGAGGTGCTCCTGGCAGGGCGCCCTCTGATGGAGGCGCCTCTGTATGCCCGATGAGGCGGAGCGCCTTCAGAAGGTGATGGCCCAGGCGGGGGTTGCTTCCAGGCGCGCGAGTGAGGCCATGATCCTCTCTGGCCGTGTTTCGGTCAACGGCTTGGTGATCACAGAGCTGGGGACGCGGGTGAGAGCCGGGATAGACCGGATCACCGTTGATGGAGCCGACCTTCCAGTGGCCAAAGTCCCGGTCTACGGGGCATTGTACAAGCCCGTGGGCTATGTATCCTCGAACCGCGATCCGCACGCCACTCTGTTGGCGAGCGATCTCGTGCCAGCGATCGTGCGCGTGTACCCCGTCGGCCGGCTGGATCGAGATAGCGAAGGCCTGATGCTATATACCAACGATGGCCCGCTCGCCTTACGGCTGACGCATCCACGCTATGGCCATGAGAAGGAGTATCGCGTATCGATCCGGGGAACCTTGACTCAGGAGGCACGCCGGCAACTCGCGAGCGGGGTAAGCCTCCAGGATAAGGCATTGCCGGCGCGCGCTCACGTCCGGGACCTGCCAGCGGGCTGGCTCTGGCGTGGTGAGCCTGTGCCAAGCGGGTGCCAGTGGATCGGCCTGGTACTGCGCGAAGGACACAAGCGCGAGATTCGCGAGCTTATGGCACACCTGGGCTTGAGCGTTCAGCGGCTCATCCGGGTTCGCATCGCGAGCCTGGAACTTGGCGAACTGCAGACCGGGCAATACCGCCCGCTAAGCGAATCTGAGGTATCGGCGCTGCGCAGGATCACCGGTTTGAGCGATGGCGATCGAAAGGAGAGCCACGGTCTTGGCACGCATAACGATAGCGATTGATGGACCAGCCGCCTCGGGCAAGAGCACGGTGGGAGAGCGCGTCGCCGCCGCGTTGGGCTACCTGTACTTTGACACGGGGGTGATGTACCGTGCCGTGACGTGGGCAGCCATCGATCGAGGCATTGACATCGCCGACGAGCCAGCCGTGACGGCGCTGGCTGAAACGCTCGCCATTCGGGTGGAGCCCCCAACCGTATCAGACGGGCGCCAGTACACGGTGTTCGCCGACGACGTCGATATCACCTGGGGGATCAGAGGTGCCGAGGTCAACCGCGGCGTATCGCCGGTTTCCGCTTACAGAGGCGTTCGCAGCGCGCTGACGGAACAACAGCGCCGGATCGGCATGCAGGGCGGGGTGGTGATGGTTGGTCGGGACATCGGCACCGTGGTCCTGCCGGAGGCCCAGGTCAAGGTGTACCTCGATGCGTCGCTGCACGAGCGCGCCCGGCGGCGCTTTGTGGAATCCGCAGAACGTGGCGCGCGCGTCCCCTTTGCGGAGGTCGTCGCCGATCTGGCGAACCGCGACAGAATCGATAGCTCACGAGAGGTGGCTCCACTGAGCCGTGCCAAGGGTGCCCAATATCTGGACACGACGCGGCTGGATATTGATCAGGTCGTGGCGCGCATCCTGGACCTTGTGCGCGGCACCGAGGAGATGAACGATGCTGGGGCGTAATGCTCGCAGGACGCGCGGTGGCCGCATCGCCCATGTAGAACCAGGTAGCATCGGCGACGAGATCGGCGCAGAGCCCGGCGATCTCCTGGTCTCGATCAATGGACACCCGCTGCGCGACATGATCGACTACCAGTTCTACGGCGCCGAAGAAGAGCTGACGCTGCAGATACTCCGTGGCGGGCGTCTGCATCGTATCCAGGTCGAGCGGGAGTATGACGAATCCCTCGGATTGGTCTTTGCGGAGCCCCTCTTTGACGGCCTGCGCCAGTGTTCAAACCGTTGCCCGTTCTGCTTTGTGGCGCAGATGCCCAGGGGCATGCGCAAGACGCTCTACGTCCGCGATGATGATTACAGACTGTCATTCTTGCACGGCAGCTTTGTGACGCTGACCAACCTTCAGGAGGATGACTGGCAGCGCATCGGCGAGCAGAACCTGAGCCCGCTGTACGTATCGGTCCACGCGACGGATCTGCACGTGCGGCGAGCCCTGCTGGGCAACGGGCGAGCCGGCGATATCGTCAGACAAATCGAACGCCTTGGCCACATGAACATCCGCGTCCACACCCAGGTGGTGCTCCTTCCGGAACAGAACGACGGACCGATCCTGCGACAGACCGTTCTTGCACTGCTGGAGCAGTGGCCCACGGTTCAAACGCTCGCAATCGTTCCGGTGGGACTCACGCGCTACCGCGGTAACGACCAGAGGACTCTGAAGCCGGCAGAGGCAGCCGCCGTCCTGGATTTGGCGCGAGAGCTTGCCGGCACGATCCACGGGCGCACAGGATGCACTTGGCTATACCCCTCCGATGAGATGTACCTGCTCGCCGGCCAGGATGTACCGCCCGCCGAGCACTATGATGACAGAGCCCAATCTGAGAACGGCGTCGGCCTTGTGCGCGACCTGCTGGATGATTGGGCCTACACAAAGAACGACATCAAGCCCGGCCTGTTCGCGGGCCTCCGAGTGACGCTCGTGTGCGGCGAGCTCATCGCACCGATTCTGCAATCGCTAGCAGGGGAGATGAGCGAGATCACGGGCGCCCGGCTGACGGTGCTGCCCGTGCAGAACCGCTTCTTTGGCGCTACCGTAACCGTGTCCGGCCTTCTCACCGGCGCCGATGTTCTCGCCGCACTGCGCTCCAGACCCGCCGGCGACATGGTGTGCCTCCCGAAGGCGATGCTGGATGAGACCGGAGAGCGCACGCTCGATGACATGAGCATCGGTTCCCTTGCCGAGAGCCTGGGCGTCCCGGTGGAGGCGGTCTCTAGCCTTGGCGAGATCGTGGATCTGCTGTACAGTCTGGGAGCCTGAAGAAGGGAGGCAAGCCTAGCGAAACGACGCGCGCGGAGGGTTCTAGCGCACGGGCTGCCGAACGGCAGCTGACGAGGAAGGGGTTGCCCGCACCGCAGCGGGCCTAACCCGGCGACGAGCCGGGGAAAATCGAGAGATCAGCGGAAGCCCCCGGGGTGAGCCACACCCCGAACACACCCTCCCACAACAAGGGTCATCACAAAGGCGCCGGGCGACCGGCGAGCCAATCGGTGATCCGGTGGCACCCATCATCTGATCGGAACTGCACGAGGCTGGCGTACTCTGCCTGCCCGTCCTTGTTACACGCACCATTGGAGGTTGTTCAATGTGCGGTATTGTTGGTTATGTGGGCACACGTCGCGCCGCAGACATCGTACTCGAGGGTCTGGAGCGGTTGGAATACCGGGGATACGACTCTGCCGGCATCGCCGTATACGGTGAGCATGGCATCGAGCGATGCCGCAGCGTCGGGCGCATCCGAGATCTTGCCGCCAGGGTTGGAGAAGCCGACCTATCCGGCGGGCTGGGGCTGGGACATACGCGCTGGGCGACCCATGGCGCCGTCACGGAGAGCAACTGCCACCCTCACATCGATGCAGAGGGCAACATCGCCATCGTCCAGAACGGCATTGTGGAGAACTACCGGGCGCTCAAGTCTTCGTTGGAAGCGGAGGGCGTCGACTTTCGCTCACAGACGGACACCGAGGTAATCGCCCATCTCGTATCCCGGCATTACGGGGGCGGCCAAAAGCCGCTTGCCGAGGCCGTCCGGCTGACCCTAGCGGAACTAGAGGGTCCCAGCGCCATCGTGGTCATGAGCCAGCTGGAGCCGGAGTTGCTGGTAGCAGCCCGAAAGGGGCACGCTGGGGCGACGGTGATCGGTTTGGGAGAGGGAGAGAATTTCGTCGCGTCTGACACGCTTGCGCTGCTCCCGCAGACGCGGCACGTCATCTTCCTGGAGGATGGCGACGTCGCGACCGTCACCCGCGATGACGTGCGCATCATGGATCGAGCAGGCGCACCTCTGGAGCGGCCGGTGGCCACACTAACCGGAGACCCCGTGATGGCGGCCAAGCAGGGGTACCGTCACTTTATGCTCAAGGAAATCTACGATCAGCCTCAGTCGCTGACCGATGCGCTGCGAGGCCGAGTGGATCTGAGCGAGGACCAGGTCGTGCTGCATGATCTGGCCGGCGTCGAACCGATCCTCCCGCACCTTCGCCGGCTGCACGCGGTGGCCTGCGGGACGGCGTGGCATGCCTGCCTGATGGCCAAGTTCATGATCGAGGACCTGGCGCGCCTCCCAGTGGAGGTGGATTACGGTTCCGAGTTCCGGTACCGGGACCCGCTGCTCGAACCCGGATCGGTGGTGCTCGTCATCACACAATCTGGGGAGACGGTGGACACGCTGGCCGCAATGGAGACCGCCCGCGAACGGGGGATGCAGTCCATTGCGCTGGTGAACGTCCCCGGAAGCCAAGCGGCCCGCCTAGCCGATGGCGTGATCTCCATCAATGCGGGCCCAGAAATTGGGGTAGCCTCAACCAAGGCTTTCACGTCGCAGGTCGCCGCCGGGCTGCTTCTCGCCGTGTACCTGGGGAACAAGCGCGGAACGCTCAGCCGTGAGCGCCGTGCGAGCCTCCTGGCGGAAGCGAGCCGGCTGCCCAGCTTGGCGGGGGAACTCCTCGGGCGCGCGGCCGACTATGAGAGCATGGCTCGCCGGTACATGAACTGCGATGACTTCTTGTACCTGGGGCGAGGGATGAACTATCCCATCGCACTTGAGGGTGCGCTCAAGCTCAAAGAGATCTCGTATATCCACGCCGAAGGATACCCGGCGGGCGAGATGAAGCACGGCCCGATCGCCCTGATCGACGAAAGCATGCCCGTGGTAGCCATCTGCCCGGACGATCGCGTGCGCTCCAAGATGCTGAGCAATGTCGAACAGGTCAAGGCGCGGGGTGGCCGGGTGATCGCCATAGCGTCCGATGGTGACATGGAAGTGGCCGAAAAGGCCGACGATGTCATCTGGATCCCCAGAGCGGGAGACTATGTGACCGCCATTCTGGCATCCATCCCGCTGCAGCTCTTTGCCTATCACATGGCCGTCCTGCGCGGCTGCGACGTGGACCAGCCCCGCAACCTGGCCAAGAGCGTTACCGTGGAGTAGGATCCGGTTTCCAAGTAGAGCAAGGGGGCATGCACGTGCTGTGCATGCCCCCTTGACTTTTGGCAGGAGACTAGAAAGAGCGGACCTCCGGCAGGTAGCGGAGCAACTCCTCCCGCATGGACTCTTTCATCGTGGCGAGCCGGACCTCGTCGAGCGCCTCAAAGCGCAGCGAGAGCTTGGGCGACGTGTTGGATGCCCTGATCAGGGCCCAGTCCTTCTCGTCGTAGTAGACCCGTGCGCCATCGATATCGATCACCCGGAATCGGGAACTGTAGCTATCTCGCACGGCATCCACAACCTCTTCCTTGAGATAGTCCGGGCAATCAATGCGTATTTCGGGGGAGCTGACGTACCGGGGCAGGCCGTCCAGCAGGTGATCGACCATCTGGCTGAGTGGCATCCCCGCCCGGTCGATGTACTCCAGGAGCTTGGCCGCCGCAAAGAGCGCATCATCGAACTCGATCGGTGGATCGTTGAAAAAGATGTGCCCGCTCAGCTCGCCGCCGATCAGAGCGCGCTCCTGGAGCATCCGAGGCAGAATGGAGGTATTGCCACAACGTGACATAATCGGCATGCCGCCGTACTTTTGCACGCCGTCGAACAGCATCTCCGAGCAACGCACTTCAAAGACGGCCTTACCGGGCCCGTCACGCAGGGCCTCACGGGCAAACAGCAGCAGGAACACGTCGGGAGGAAGGATTTGCCCCCTCTCGTCCACGATCCCGATACGGTCGCCATCTCCGTCAAAGGCGACACCCAGGTCACAGCCGTGTTCCAGCACAGCTTGAGCGAGATCAGCCAGGTTCTCCTCTTCGGACGGATCCGGCGCGTGAGCGGGGAAGGTGCCGTCCGGCTCGCAGTAGAGCGGGACCACCTGGCATCCCAGCTCCCGCAGGAGCCGCAAAGCCAGAGGGCCATTCACGCCATGGCCAGCATCTACCGCCACCTTGAAAGGGCGCGAGACGGCAACCTTGTGCAGCAGACAGTTGAGGTAGGGGTAGATCACGTCACGGGCCAGTCGCTGACCCCGCCCGGAGGCAAAAGCGCCGCTGGCGATGAGCCGCTCGACCTTTTGAAGTTCCGCGCCGGCGAGGGGCTCCATCCCGACTTGCAGCTTGAGCCCGTTGAACTCGGCCGGGTTGTGGCTCGCCGTCACCTGGATGGCTCCGTCCACCCAAAAGTGGTTGACGGCAAAAGAAGTCAGCGGGGTTGGCACCTGCCCGATATCGAGAACCTCACACCCACTCTCGAGCAATCCCCTGACGGCCGCCTGGCTAAAGGGGAGCGAGCTGGGGCGCGCATCGTGCCCGATCACGATCTGGCCTCGGCCGGTCCGGCGGAGGATATAGGTGCCAAAAGCGCGACCCATCGCCTCCAGGGCCGATGTGGTCAACTCGGCGCCCACGATGCCGCGGATATCGTACTCCCGGAAGATGGCGCGGCTTACCGAGAGCTTTTTCTCCAGAGCATAGTCGTGCAACACAGAGCGCAGCGCCTCTCCGAGCTTGCTGGGATCATGGCGCACGACCAGATGGCGCTCGCCGGTCAGAGGATCCTCCTGCAGCACCTCCATCGCGAGATCGCGCTGCATCAGGATCGCGCCCTCTACCAGGACGATCTCCTGCGGCGAGTCGGGAAAGATGGCTACCTGGGAGCCATCGTTTACGACCAACTGCGCGACAACCAGATCCGCCGCGCTATCGCGGTAACGCTGCAACACCTCGGGGCTGATCATGCCGCCCGAGTGCGCCAGAACATAGTCAAAGCGAAGGCCACAGTGCTGCTGGATGGTGCGGACGTGATCGGCCACCGAGTACCCGTCGGTCTGGTTCGGCTGAGTCATCAGGTTACAGATAAAGATCTTGCGCGCCATGCTCTGCCGCACGGTGTCGTTGATCTCTCTGATCAGAAGAGAGGGGATCAGGTTGGTAAAGAGCGAGCCCGGACCGATCACGATTGCGTCTGCAGTTCGGAGGGCCGCCAGGAGCTCTGGTGTAGGACGAAAGTCCGTCTGCGGGCGGCCAGGCGAATCCGAGACGAGAAAGACACGCCGGATGGAGGCTCCCTCGCGGCCTGCCGTTATGGCCGCCTCTCCGATGAGATGCGAGGCGTCGCTCAGCTCAGCACACACTTCCACGCGGTCCAGCGTGGGTATCAGGACTTCCTCGGCGGTGGCCCCCAGGCTCGAGTGCAATTGGGCAAAGGCGGCTCCCGCATTGGCGGGCGGCACCACACCGGTGATATCCCACGGGGCGTCTCGATAGGCGGAGAGCAGCATCGCGAGCCCTTGCGTGCCGGCGAACACCACCACCTGTTGCCGGCCATTCTCAGTCTTGGGCATGGTCCACTCCTCAACATCCGGCCCGTGCCAGGCCGGAAGACGCGCGTTCTTCTGTTCTACGTTGGGGTTGGAACGAGGCGGGAAGGGGTGTCCGTGCGACCACCACCGCCCGTAAAGCCCCGCGACTATATCATCGCGCGGGGCCTGTGTCAATCGCTTGGCTCGGCGCCCTTGCTTGTTCCCGCGGCGCAGTTGCGCTAACATATTCCCGTCCGAAATCGGGGGGTTCACATAGTCTGGTTGGTAAAGGAGAGAGCAATGGTTGCTGGATTTACTGGGCGCATCCTGCGTGTCGATCTATCCGACGGCAGGACGTGGGTAGACGAGATGCCGGATAGCTTTTACCGGCGCTATCTCGGCGGGAATGGCTTCATCGCGTACTATCTGCTCCACGAGATGGCTTCGGGAGTAGACGCGCTGGGACCGGACAACCTGCTGGTGTTCGCTACGGGGACGTTCACAGGGCTGCCGATCACAGGAGCGGGACGCAGCAGCGTGGGCTGCAAGTCACCCCTCACCGGAGGGTACGGCAGCGCGGACGTGGGCGGCTTTTTCGGGGCAGAGCTAAAGCAGGCCGGGTATGATGCTGTCGTGGTCCAGGGCATATCGCCAAAGCCTGTCTACCTCTGGATCAACGACGGGAACGTAGAGATCCGTGACGCCTCCCATATCTGGGGCGAGAACACTCTCGAGACCCAGGAGGCGATCCAGGCTGAGTTGGGTGGTGATTCCCGCATCCGGCTAGCCATGATCGGCCCCGGGGGCGAGAACCTCGTAAAATACGCATGTGTGATCAATGACTTGCGGCACTCGGCTGGCCGAAGCGGAACCGGTGCGGTCATGGGATCCAAGAAGCTCAAGGCGATCGCGGCCAGAGGCAAGGGCCGTCTGCCGGTCGCGGATCAGGACAAGTTCCGCGAGCTCTCCCGGTTCATGACCGATCACTGGAAAGAGATGAGCTGGGCACAGCACGATGTGGGCACGCCGGGAGGGTTGGTGGGCCTGAGCCAGATCGGTGCGCTCCCGACGCGCAACTTCCAGGATGGCCAGTTCGAGCAAGCGGAAAAGATCACCGGCACCACCCTGCGTGACACGATCATGACCGGCCGCGAAGGCTGCTATGCGTGCCCGGTGCGCTGCAAGCGCGTCGTGGAAGTCCACGAGCTCGGAATGGACATCGATCCGCAGTACGGCGGGCCCGAGTACGAAACCATCGGGGCGTTTGGCTCCAACTGCGGCATCGACGACCTGAAGGCGATCAGCAAGGCCCACGAGCTGTGCAACGCCTACGGCCTGGACACGATCTCGTGCGGCATGGCGGTTTCGTTCGCGATGGAGTGCTACGAGAACAACCTGCTGACGCTGGAATCAACCGGCGGCCTGGATCTCTCCTTTGGCAACGCCGCATCCATGCTCAAGCTGGTGGAGATGATCTGCCGCCGCGAGGGGCTGGGGGCGCTGCTGGCGGAGGGCACCGACGCCGCAGCTGCCAGTATCGGCGGAAACGCCATGGAGTTCTCGATCACGGTCAAGGGGCAGCCCTTCCCGATGCACGAGTGCCGAACCCGGCATGGCCAGGCGTTGGGATATGCGCTGTCGCCCACCGGCGCCGACCATATGCACAACTTTTGGGACGAGAGCATCGCCAACGAGCCGCTGGGACAAGGCGTCCAGGAACTCGGCATCTACACGTCGGTTCCGCGCACCGATCTGAGCCCGGACAAAGTTCGAGCGTACATGTACGTCAGCAACTGGCAGTGGGTGTTCAACCATCTGGGCAACTGCATGTTCATCAACTGGACACGTCAGCAGATGGCGGACATCGTCTCGGCCATCACTGGGTGGCAGACCAATGTGTGGGAGTTGATGCGCGCTGGCGAACGTGGGGTGACTATGGCCAGGGCGTTTAACATGCGCGAGGGTCTGACGCGCGATGACGACCGGCTGCCCCTCCGCATGCAGCAGTACCACGTCACGAGCACATTGAACGAAGAGCCCGTCGATCCGGAGGTCCTGGAAGAGGCCAAGGAGACCTTCTACGAGATGATGGGCTGGGACAGGGAGACCGGCAAGCCGACGAGAGGCAAGCTCCAGGAACTGGATATCGCCTGGGTGTACGATCAGCTTGCTGCTCTAGACTGACCCAGGAGACACATCGCGGGGCAGCCTGTAGAGGCTGCCCCGCTTTCGTATGGCCCGGCGTGCGCGATGCGCGCTCCTCAGGACACGACGTCATCCAGCAAACGCCGCTGTCCCTCAAGGCCCCGAATCTCGGTCACATCCTGCACCACTTCCAGAGTCCCCATGTAGGCTCCGGCCGCATCATGCACCGCAAAGTACCGAATGTAGAGAAATCGATCGTGCAGGGTGATCCAGAAGGAGGCCGATTCACGCGTGCCTGCACGGAAATCCTCCAGGATCCGATTGACCACATGGACGCTGGCAGGCGGATGGCAGTTCTGCACCTTGCGCCCGATAACCGAGGGTGTTCGTGTAAAGACCCTTCCCAGGATCGATTCCGAGTAGATACGGACCGTGTCCTTCTCGTCCACAAAGGTCAGGTCCACCGGCAGGTGGCGAAACAGCTGCGTCAATTGCTCCAGCGTGAGGGCGCCCACCTCCAGTGGCATCTCGCCACCGAGATACGCCGGCACGGTCTCTAGCGCGGGCTCGCGCTCTCCTTCAGGCAGGTCGGGCTGCCACTGATCGCCCGGTCGCACCAGGCAATAGCCGATCTCATCGCTGGAATCCCGGATGGCGAGCCACTCGGCATCGTCAAGCACCTTGAGAGCCGTCGGATAGAGGATGTTTTCCTCCTTGTAGATCATCGCGCGCATGTTCTCGGCCAGCGGCGCAAACGCGTCGCGGATCGCCCCCGGGTCGTGGGCGGCGACGGCCGCCTCGAGGGTCTTGGCCTGATTGCGGACGTCGTCGTGGATGCTCCACATCACCGACGTAGGCCCGCTCACGCCATGCTTCTCCAGATAAGGGAACAGCAGATGCTCCTTGCGGAGGTAGATCCGGTCGAACTGCTTCATCTGCGCCAGATAGCTGGCGAGAGCGTTCATTGCGCGTTCCGAGGGTAGCTCGGCGATCGTCTCCTCGATCAGGGCGAGCATCTCTGAAAGCGCAAAGTTCTCGTACTTGAACGTGTGCACCGGATGCCCGGGCACCAGTTCGGGATGCTCTGGCGACTGCAGGCCCTGTTCAAACACCGAAACGTGCACGTCACACATGGCGCGCACCTCTTCCACTGGCAACCCCTCTGAGATGAGCTCCTGCTCGATCTGCGCGATCTCCACCGCGCTGGCGCTCCCCACCAAGGCAACGAAACGCTCGCGAACCTGCTGCAGATCCACTCCAGCGTGCAGATCGGTGATCATCTGCTTGAGAGCGGCCTTTCGATCGTTGCTGTTGTCGCGATTCATGCTTCAAACCTCATCTTTCGTCACTCGCTCCACCGAACGCCTGCATCCATTATGGCAGTACGCTCAAGACGGCGCAGTGACCAGAGTCACACCGGCGCATCGTTGCCTCCAGCGATCGTGCGCTCCTCCTCGGAGGACGCGTCCTCCGCTGGCTCAAATCCTGCCTGGAAATAGTCCAGCTCCCGGGGCCTCCCATCGAGCTCCAGAACGATAACCGTATCGAGAGCATCCGGCGCCTTTGCCGGCAGCTTGCTCAGCACGACGCGGTCGCCACGCTGCTGAAAGGCAACCGGCTGTCCACCTGCGAGCATGTGAGCAGAGCGCACCTGGTTTAGCACCCTGGGTATGACCATCTCACGCCCGGGCCAGCGCAGCATATGCACAAACACTGTGCTGCCGCGCGCAGTCGTCAATCCGCCGGAAGTGAAGAACGGGCACGCCTCTGTGCCATAGATCGAGGCGCCATTAACGCGCAGCCAGGCACCTACCTGACGAAGAATGCGCTCGGAAGGCTCCGGGATGCTCCCATCTGCCTGCGGACCAACATTCAGAAGCAGGTTCCCGCCCTGTGACGCGCATCGAACCAGCGATTCGATCACCGAGGCCGGTGACTTCCAGGCCTTGTCGGCCCGGCTATAGCCCCAGCTGCCATTGAGCGTCATGCAGGCTTCCCATGGCCGGCCCTGTTCGGAAGCGGCGATGTGCTGCTCCGGCGTGTCATAGTCCTCCGGAGTGCCGGCACGGTTGTTGATCACGATGCCCGGCTGGAGCTCACGCACCATGGCATTGAGTTCATCCGACCGCCAATCCTCAGCGGTGTAGGGCCAGGCCCCGTCATACCAGAGGATGTCCAGCTGGCCATAGTTGGTGCAGAGCTCTCGCGCCTGCGAGTGGACATAATCAACGAGCGTTACCCAGCCTTCCGGATCACGCTGGGGGCCGCGAAAGTAAGCGGGATAGCGCCAATCCAGCAGGGAGTAGTAAAAGCCCACCGGCATTCCACCTCGGTGGCAGGCTTCCACATAGGCACGCAACAGGTCTCTCCCGGCGGCGCGCTTTGTCGCGGAGAACGATGAGACCTCACTGTCAAAGAGCGAGTAGCCGTCATGGTGGCGGCTCGTCAGCACCATGTAGCGCATCCCGGCCTCGCGTGCCAGACGAACCCACGCGTCGGGATCATACCCGCTGGGATTGAACTGATCCGCCAGCCTGGCGTACTCGGCGGGCAGAATATGCTCCTGATACATGACCCACTCGCCGCGAGCCGGGATGGCATACAGACCCCAATGGACGAACATCCCATAGCGCGCATCGGCCCACCAGCGTAGCCTGTCTCCACTAGCCATCGGGTTCCTCCTCGTGGACGCAGTGGCACCCTGCATCGGATGGTAGCGGCCGGCGGGCACCGGGTCAAGGCGTCGCGTAAGGGCACGTTCTGCCATCGCTCGCTCGGCGAGCACAGGTTTGGCCGGGCCCGATTCCGGGCTATACTAGTGGGGATATGCACGAACTAGCCGTCACGGAGAGCATCATCGAGATTGTCAGCCGGCACGCCGCGGAGGCGGGCGCCCGTAAGGTCAGCGCCATCAACCTGGTGATCGGCGATCTCTCAAGCATCGTCGACGATAGCGTGCAGTTCTACTTTGACTACCTCAGCGAGGGAACGCCCAGCCAGGGCGCGCGCCTGGTCTTTTCCCGTGTCCGCGTGCTGCTGGAATGTGGCGCATGCGGGCACCAGTGGGAGCCCAGAAGTGCGGACTGGCGATGCCCCGCCTGCGGTGCCTCGCGGGCGAAGGCCATCCGCGGGCGTGAGTTCTATGTCGACAGCATTGAGGTGGAGGACCGATGAGCACACGCAGAGTACCGGTGATTGAGCGCATCATGGGCGCGAACGACACTCAAGCGGCAGACAACCGCCGCATTTTCGACGAGCACGGCGTGCATGTGGTCAACATCATGGCCGCTCCGGGCGCGGGCAAGACGAGCCTGATCCTCGAAACCGTGAGACGCCTCCAGGGCGAACTCCGCATCGGGGCCATCGAAGGAGACGTTGCTTCCACAGTCGATACGGACAAGGTCCGGGCCGGTGGGGCGCCCGCGGTGCAGATCAACACGGGCGGGGGCTGCCATCTGGATGCGAAGCAGGTGGCCCAATCTCTAAACGAATTCCCGCTGGACGAGGTTGACCTGGTCTTTATAGAGAACGTCGGTAATCTGATCTGCCCGGTGGGGTTTGCGCTCGGCGAACACACCCGCGTCGCCATATCGAGCGTTCCCGAGGGCGATGACAAGCCCTACAAGTACCCCAAGATCTATGCCAACGTCGACGCGCTGGTCATCAACAAGATCGATCTGCTCCCCTATCTACCCTTTGACCTCGAGGCGTTCCAAAAGCTCGTACGCAGTCTGAACCCTGATATAGAGCTGTTCCCCGTCTCCTGTGTCACAGGGGAAGGGATGGATGCGTGGACGAGCTGGTTGCAAAACCTAGCCCGGGCCGAATAGCGAACCACCAGGTGGTTCGTGAGATCCGAGTGGCCGGCGTCGTCCAGGGCGTCGGCTTTCGGCCGTTCATATACCGGCTTGCGGGCCGGATGGGTATCACAGGCTGGGTGCGCAATACATCCTCTGGCGTCGAAATCCGCGCAGAGGGGCCGATAGAGACGCTGGATGCCTTCGAGCAGGCCGTTCGCCGAGAGGCGCCGCCTCTCGCCAGGATCGAGAACCTGGTGAGCGACAGACTCGACGAGATCGCCAGCCTATCCGGTTTCTCGATCCTGAGCAGCCATGGTGAGCCCTCTGGCTACCAGCTCATCTCCCCGGACATCGCCACCTGCCCGGAATGCCTGAGCGAGATGTTCGATCCTGCGAACCGGCGCTATCGCTACCCGTTCACCAACTGCACGAACTGCGGGCCGCGCTTTACGATCATCAAAGCGATCCCTTATGACCGTCCGGCCACCACCATGGCGGGGTTCACGATGTGCCCGCAGTGCCAGGCCGAGTATGACGACCCGGGTGACCGGCGCTTCCACGCCCAACCCAATGCCTGCCCGGTGTGTGGTCCTGTGGTCACGCTGCGAGCCGCGTCGGGCAAGCCCCTCGCCCAAGGTGATGAGGCCATGAGGGAGGCGGCGGCGCGGATCGCTTCGGGGCAGATCTTGGCCATCAAGGGTCTCGGTGGCTTTCAGCTGGCTTGCGATGCCACCAGTGCGGCCGCCGTTGCAGGGCTCAGAGAGCGCAAGAGGCGCCCGCACAAGGCCTTTGCTGTGATGGTGAGCGATATGGCCATGGCGGAGCGCCTGTGCGTCGTTGGGGATGCGGAACGCGAACTCCTCAGGCGCCCATCGGCTCCGATCGTGCTGATGCGCGCAATCGGCTCGCATCTGGCTGGCGAGGTGGCACCCGGCGTCGGCACCTTGGGGCTGGTGCTGCCCTACACCCCGCTGCATCACATTCTGATGCACGATGTGGGCCGACCGCTGGTGATGACGAGCGGCAACCTCTCCGAGGAACCTATCGCGCAGGATAACGACGAGGCCCTGCACCGTCTGGCCAGGTTGGCAGACACCTTCCTCACGCACGATCGCCCGGTCCACTCCCGGTACGATGACAGCGTGTGGTTCGCGCCGGCGGGGCGGCCCCAGCCTGTGCGGCGGGCACGGGGGGATGCACCGTTCCCTATCACACTGCCGGTCTCCACGGCGCCCATGCTCGCGCTGGGGGCCGAGCTGAAGAACACCTTCACGCTCACGCGTGACCGCTATGCCTTTGTCAGCCAGCACATCGGGGACATGGAGAACATCGAGACGCTGGACCATCAGGCTGCGACGCTGGCGCTTTACGAGAGCCTCTTTGGTATTCGACCTGAGGTCGTGGCCTGCGACCTCCATCCGGATTACCATACCAGTCGGATTGCGACCCAGAGTGGCCTGCCCGTGCTGCGCATCCAGCACCACCACGCACACCTGGCCTCTGTTCTGGCAGAGAACCAGCTGGATGAGCCGGTCATCGGCGTGATATGGGATGGGACGGGCTACGGCCTCGATGGCCGCATCTGGGGGGGCGAGGTCCTCGTGGGGGACGCCCGAGGATTCACGCGCGCGGCGCACCTGGCCTACATGCCTCTACCCGGGGGAGACGCCGCCACGCTGCATCCCTACCGGATCGCCTGGGCCTATCTGGCTCACACGCTGGGGGAGGCTGCAGCGGAACGCGTCCCGGTGAAGCCAGCGGAACGCCAGGTGCTGCGCCGCATGATCGCCAGCGGTACCCGAGTGACGCAGACGAGTTCCATGGGAAGGCTCTTTGATGCGGTCTCTGCCCTGCTGGGGATCCGGCGTGATGCCAGCTATGAAGGCCAGGCGGCGATGGAACTGGAGGCACTAGCCAGTGAGCCGCAGGCCGGAGCCACGGGCCTGTCCAAGAGCTTCTATCCCTTCAGTGTGCGCCGGCGGGCGACGGCCGAACACTGGGGCCAGCCCTCCGGGCACGTTAGCCAGACGGCCGTCATCGAGTTGGACGCCCTTCTCGGCGCGATCGTGCAGGACCTGGATCGCGGGGTCCCCGCGCCGGAGATCGCCTGGCGCTTTCATGCCGCTCTGGCGGAACTGCTGGTGTCAGTCTGCGTTGCGCTGCGGGAAGAGACCGGTCTGCGCCGCGTGGCTCTCAGCGGTGGCGTATTCCAGAACCGGCTGCTGCTCGAGATGGCGACTGCCCGGCTGGACGGCGCCGGCTTCCAGCCGGTCGTCCACCGGCTGGTCCCCACCAACGATGGGGGGCTCTCTCTTGGGCAGGCCTATATTGCGCATTACCTCTGGAGCAGCGCCAAGCCGGCTCACCATACAGATGACGGCGAAAGGAACTGAGCGATGTGCCTGGCAATACCGGTACGGATCATGGAAATACAGGAACAGATGGCCCGAGTCGAACTCGATGGCGTGGAGCGCCTGGTGAGCCTCGCACTCACGCCCGAGGCGCAGCTGGGTGACTATGTCCTGATACACACCGGCTATGCGATCAGCGTGCTCGACGAAGCCGAGGCGATGGAGACCCTCCAGTTGTTCGATGAACTGGAGCAAGCCTCGCGCGAGGTCGAAGAAGAGGAACGCTCGAGGCAAGAGGAGGACACGGCTCGCGTGGAGGACGCAAAGACGGGTCTGGGTGGGCCGACACCGTGAGCTACATGCGGGGGTTTCGTGATCCAGCCGCCGCCAGCCGCTTGATGGACGCGGTCCGCGCGACGGTGCAGGGCACCCTCAGAGTCATCGAGTTCTGCGGTGGGCACACCCATGCGATCATGCGGTACGGCCTTCGAGGCGCCCTGGCGCCGCAGGTACAGTTGCTGTCGGGGCCGGGGTGCCCCGTGTGCGTTACCGCCAGCGCGGACATCGATCAGGCCATCGCCCTGAGCGGGCGCCCAGGGATCACGCTCGCCACATTCGGAGACATGATCCGTGTTCCGGGGACGACCACCAGCCTGCAGGGCGCCCGGGCGCGAGGAGCCGACGTCCGCGTGATCTACTCGGCGCTGGACGCCCTGGAGCTGGCGCGGGCCCTTCCACAGCGCGAGGTGGTGATGCTGGGAATCGGGTTCGAGACCACCGCGCCGACGATCGCGGCCGCGCTGCGGCAGGCCGAATCCGAGGGCCTGGCCAACTTTACCGTATACTCCATGCACAAGCTGACCGCCCCAGCCATGCGTGCCATTCTGGACGCCGGGGAGCTGGCTGTGGACGCGGTGCTCGGGCCCGGGCATGTGGCCGCCATTACGGGATGGCAGGCCTGGTCGTTTTTGCCTGAGGAGTACGGCGTCTCCTGCGCCGTGGCGGGCTTTGAGCCTCTGGACATCCTGCAGGCGCTGCTCGCCTGTGCCGAGGATCAGGCTCGCGGAGAGCCGCGCATCACCAACGCATACGGGCGCGGCGTTTCTGCCCTTGGAAACAGCACGGCCTTGAGGTTGATGGATGAGGTGTTCATGCCCACCGATGCGGCCTGGCGTGGGCTGGGCGTGATACCGGGCAGTGGTCTGGCGATCAGGCCAGGGCTGGCCAGGTACGACGCACGGCAGCGGTTTGGGCTGCCCGGGATGGCCGAAGGTCCCCTCGATGCGGAGGCGGCCGTCGGCTGCCGCTGCGGCGAGGTTCTGCGCGGCGTAGTGGAGCCGCCTCAATGCCCCCTATTCGGCGCAGCCTGCACGCCTGCGCATCCCGTTGGGCCGTGCATGGTCTCCGCAGAGGGCTCCTGTGCGGCTTACTATCGCTACCGGGGGATTATGGACATATGACAGAGAATGTGGTGCTGCTCGCGCACGGCAGCGGCGGTACGTTGAGCCAGGAACTCATTGAGCAGATCTTTGTCCGGCACATGGCCGATGACGTGCTCTCGGGGATGGAAGACGCGGCCATAGTGCCTCTCCCGAGCGAGCCGCATGGCTCGCTGGCCTTGACGACGGATTCCTTCGTCGTGCAGCCGCTCTTCTTCCCGGGCGGCGATATCGGCAAGCTCTCGGTCTGCGGCACGGTCAACGACCTCGCCATGAGAGGCGCCCGTCCGCTGTACCTGACCACCGGCTATGTCATCGAAGAGGGGTTCCCGATGGCCGATCTGGACCGGATCGCGGCCTCTCAGGCGGCCACCGCCCGCGCGGCCGGCGTGCGCATCGTGGCCGGTGACACCAAAGTAGTCGAGCGCGGCAGCGGAGATGGCGTGTTCATCAACACCGCCGGGATAGGGCTGGTGCCCGATGGCGTCCGTATTTCGGCCGGCAATGCCCAGCCGGGGGACGCTATCCTGCTTAGCGGAGCAGTTGGCGACCACGGCCTTGCAATCATGACCCGTCGAGAGGGCCTGGAGTTCGCCAGCCCGCTATCGAGCGATTGCGCCCCGCTGAACGACCTGGTGGCCCGCATGCTGGCCGCGTGCACGCAAATCCATGTACTGAGAGATCCCACACGCGGTGGCGTGGCCACGGCGTTGAACGAGTTGGCCGAGCGGAGCGGCGTGAGCATGGAGATTGCCGAGGAGGCCGTACCCGTCCACGCGCCGGTCGCGGCCGCCGCCGAACTGCTCGGGCTCGACCCGCTGTATGTGGCCAACGAGGGCAAGCTCATCGCCATTGTCCCGGCAGGAGAGGCGGGTGCGCTCCTGGCGGCTATGCGTGCCCACCCGTTAGGGGCCGAGGCCACCGCAATCGGCCGCGTGCTGGAAGGCAACGCGGGACGCGTGGTGCTCCGGACCGCACTCGGCACTCGCCGGCTGCTGGACAGGCTCGCCGGCGAGCAACTACCGCGGATCTGCTAACCGCTGCTCATTCGCACGCCCGGATCTGCCCATACCGCGGAGGTTGGCTCGGATGGATCGAACGGCTCGGAACACGCTCATCGGCGAAGGCCTCGCACACGCCCTGCATGACACCTGGTAGGGCGTCACACCGATTCTGCTGGCATCGATCAGCGCTACGGTGGGACTGACGAACGCGGACATTGGCCTGATGCTGCTCTTTTATCAGGCGGTGTCCTCCATCACCCAGCCCTTTTTCGGGCGGCTTTGCGAGCGCTACGGTGGACGGCTGTTCGCCGTGGGCGCCATCATCTGGACGGCGCTGCTCTTTGCCGGGACGCTCTTTGCCGAGAGCAAGCTGGTCATCACCACGCTCATTGCCCTGGCCGGCCTGGGCTCTGGCGCCTTTCACCCGCAGGGAACGGCCAACTCCACGCTTGCGGGCGGCTCAAAGCTTGGCGCCACCACCACTTCTCTGTTCTTCTTCGGCGGCACGCTGGGGACGGCCCTCCTGGGCTCTGCCCTCGGGGGCTTGCTCATCGCGAACTATGGCCGAGTCTCGCTCGTGAGCATCGCCGTGCTCAACATTGCCCTGGCGCTGCTGGTTGTGCGCCGGCTGGTGCCCCGGAGACTCGGGGCCGCCGCTCCCGGAACCGCTTCAGATGGGCGGGAACCCGCCGAACAAGGCCGAATGGTATGGCTGGTGTTGGCCGTGCTTCTCGGGGCCATTGCGTTGAGAGCCCTGACGCAACAGGCCATCGTCACCTATGTGCCCAAGTACCAAGAGGACCTGGGCGTATCGGCGGCGGTGTACGGCAGTGTGAACTCGCTCTTTCTCGCGGCGGTGGCGGCGGGCGGCGTGCTGGGCGCGTATCTCGCGGACCGCCTCGGCATCGCGCGCATCCTGGTGTTGAGCCTGCTCCTGACTGCGGCCGCGCTGTGGGGCTACGTGCGCCTCACGGGCATGGGCAGCTATGTCTCGCTGGTGATCGCCGGGCTCTTTCTCGGTCCTTCGCACACGCTCCTACTGGTCACCGGTCAACAGCGTTCTCCTGAGCGTATGGCCGTGATGTCCGGCGTGTTTCTGGGTTTCGGTTTTGTCTCGGGTGCCGTCGGCACCTGGATCCTGGGTTTGCTCGCCGACCAGGCAGGCCTGGCCAGCACGCTCGCGGTCCTGCCCTTCATTGCCCTGGTGAACGGTTTGCTTGCGCTCTTGGCCGTCGCCAGGATAAGGAGGCCCAACCCCGCAGCGGCGGAGCTGGCCACAGGCCACTGACGCGCCGCAGCAGCCCTCCCGCCGAGACAAAGCAGGGCCCCGCCGTCCCTTTGATGGCGGGGCCCTGACGACTATCCTGGCGCTGGCTACAAGGCCGCGATGATCGCGTCCGCCATCTCCTGCGTGCCCACGGCACTCGGATCGTCTCGCTCAGCCTTGAGATCGTATGTGACGTATTGGCCCTCAGCGATGACCTTGGTCACGGCGCTCTCAATGCGCAGGGCCGCCTCACGCTCGCTCAAGTGGCGAAGCATGAGCGCCCCACTCAGGATCGTGGCCGTCGGGTTGACCTTGTTCTGGCCGGCGTATTTGGGCGCCGAGCCGTGCACGGGCTCAAAGACGGCGATGTCCTTGCCGATGTTGGCGCCGGGCGCAACGCCGAGGCCGCCCACCAGGCCGGAGCAGAGGTCACTCACGATATCCCCAAAGAGATTCGGAAGCACCAGCACGTCGTACTCATGCGGGCGCTGCACCAACTGCATGCAGCAGTTGTCCACAATGCGGTCGTTGAAGGCGATGTCCGGGTACTGTGCCGCGACTTGCTGCGCCACCCGCAGGAAGAGACCGTCGGTCGCCTTGAGGATGTTCGCCTTGTGGACGGCCGTCACCTGCTTGCGTCCATTGGCCCTCGCATACTCAAAGGCAAAGCGCACGATGCGCTCCGTCGCCGGGCGGGTGATGATGCGAATGGATTCCGCCGCCATATCGGGAATCACGTCATGCTCGATACCGGCATAGAGGCCCTCGGTGTTCTCGCGCACGATCACGAGATCGATGTCCTCGTAGCGTGAGGCCACGCCGGGGATGCTGCGGGCAGGGCGCAGGTTGGCATAGAGATCAAGCGCCTTGCGCAGGGCAACATTCACGCTGCGAAAGCCGGTTCCGATCGGCGTGGTGACGGGGCCCTTGATGCCGACGCGATTGCGGCGGATGGATTCGAGCACATGCTCCGGCAGGGGCGTCCCATAGGCTTCGATGACGGCCGCACCGGCCTCCTGCACTTCCCATTCAATACGTACGCCCGTGGCGTCAACCACGCGACGCATCGCCGCGGTTACCTCGGCACCGATGCCATCGCCGGGGATCAGCGTTACTGGATAACTCATCTCCGCTCCTATCCTAACTGTTGATCTTGATGTGGTTCAGCATGCCGCCGGCCAGCAACACGTCGATCTGGCGAGGCGAAAGATCAGCCCGCGCGCGGAACACCCACCCCTTGGTGACGTTCTCCACCACCACGGGCCGGCCCGAGCGCAGAGCGTCGCCAAGCCCAGCGATGCGCAGTAGATCATCCTGCTCAATGCGCGAAGCATCGGCCGCATCGACAAAGGTCAACGGCACAATACCCACGTTCGCCAGGTTGGCGTGATGGATGCGGGCAAACGACTTGGCGATGACGGCCTGCACGCCAAGATACATGGGAACCAGGGCGGCGTGCTCGCGGCTTGACCCCTGACCATAGTTCTCGCCACCGATCACAAAACCCCCGCCTGCTGCCCGGGCCCGCTCAGGGAAGCTCTTGTCGATGGTCCCAAAGACGTACTGCGACATGGCCGGTATGTTGGAGCGGAAGGGCAGGACCTGCGAGCCCGCGGGCATGATGTCATCCGTGGTGATGTTGTCACCGGTGACCAGCAGAACCTCGCCCTGAAGCGTGTCGTCAAGAACGTCGCGGGTGGGCAGAGGCTTTATGTTTGGCCCACGCACCACCTCGACGGAGGCATTGTTCTCGGGTGGGGCGATGATCAACCGATCATCCACGGTAAAGGCTGCGGGCATCTCGATGCGCGGAGCCTCGCCGAGCGTCCGAGGATCGGTGAGTACCCCGGTGATGGCGGAGGCGGCACACACCTCGGCGCTGGCCAGGTAGATGCCCGCGTCGGCCGTGCCGCTGCGCCCCCTAAAGTTGCGGTTAAACGAGCGCAGCGATGCCGCACCGCTGGCGGGCGATTGACCCATGCCGATGCAGGGGCCGCAGCCCGCGTCCAGCAGACGGGCGCCCGCCGAGATCAAGGCGTGGAGCGCGCCGCTCCGAGCGATCATCGCCAGAGCCTGTCGGCTCCCCGGGCTCACGGTCAGTGAGACCCCCGGGGCCACCACCTGGCCCTCGAGGATCGCCGCAACGCTCTCGAGATCAACAACCGACGAATTGGTGCAGCTGCCGATACACACCTGGTCTATCGGGGTTCCGGCCACCTCGCGTACGGGCACCACCCGGTCCGGCATGTGCGGCACCGCGACGAGTGGCTCCAGCGCCGAGAGGTCGATCTCTATGGTTTCCGCATAGCCGGCGCCGTCATCGGCGGCGAGAGAACGCCAATCCTGTTCGCGTCCCTGGGCTCGCAGGAACAGAAGGGTCTGCTCGTCGCTGGGGAAGAGCGATGAGGTGGCCCCCAACTCCGCGCCCATATTGGTGATCGTCGCGCGCTGCGGGACGCTCAGGCTCGCGATTCCGGGGCCACCGTACTCAAACACGCGGCCAACGCCGCCCTTGACAGAAAGGCGCCGCAGCAGCTCCAGAATCACATCCTTTGCCGAGACCCAGGGGGACATCTGTCCAAGGAGCCGCACGAGAACGACCTCGGGCATGGGGAGGTAGTAGGGGCGGCCGGCCATCGCCACAGCCACATCGAGCCCGCCCGAGCCAATGGCGAGCATGCCAAGCCCGCCGCCCGTCGGCGTGTGGCTATCCGCACCCAATAGCGTCTTCCCAGGGGCTCCAAAACGCTCCAGATGCACCTGATGACAGATGCCGTTGCCAGGCCGTGAGAAGTGGATGCCGTGTCTCGCCGCAACAGTCTGCAGATAGCGATGATCGTCCGCATTGCGAAAGTCGGTCTGCAGCATATTATGATCGACATAACTGACCGATAGCTCCGTCCGCACTCGGTCCATGCCGATGGCCTCGAACTGCAGATACGTCATGGTCCCGGTGGCATCCTGGGTCAGTGTCTGATCGATGCGCAGGCCGATCTCACTTCCAGGTAGCATCTGTCCCTCTACGAGATGCTCGCCGATGATCTTTTCGACCAAGGTTCGGGTCATGGCATATCCTTTCTGGCGTGGGCAGGCTAGGGCGGAGAAGCTTTAACAAACCGTTCCGCGGCAACGCGAGGAAGGGCGCGCCTCAGCGCACACCGTCCTTCATGGTACCGGATTCTCGTCATCTGTCAACGATCGTGACTCTACGCGATCACACGGCGCTGGCGCATTGACGAAGGGCTGAGCAGCCGCTACGATGCCATCGATGGCCACTAGCATCTGGAGGTCGTGTGGACGCCAAGCGCCGCGCACTAACAGGTATCGTGGCCCGGCTCGGTTACCCGGGCTCCGAGGCTCTGCTATCGCTGTGGGACACGATGGTCGACGAGCGCGAGGCGACGTGGATCGCCGCGCTGCCAGCAACGGCCGCCGGCCTTTCTGCATCCACGGGGGAACCGGTTGCCGAGGTCCGCAAGGGCCTGGAGGCGCTCTACTCGCGTGGGCTCGTCGTGATCGATCCGGAGGTAGGGCCGGATCCGCGCTACCTGCCGATCGAGAATGCCGGCGTTTTGATGGATCTGGTTCTCTTTGACCGGCGATATCTCGAGTACGGTCACGTGTTCCTGGATACCTGGCAGCGGTTCTACAACCAGGAGCTGGTGCATGAGCACGACTATCCCGAGCGGGATCAACGGCCCTTCCGCGTCGTCCCGGTTCTGGAGCAGGTCACCGATCAGCGCACGGCCCTGCCATACGAGCGCATCGTCGACGAGATCAGGCAGGCCCAGCGCCTGTCGGTGGAGCATTGCCCCTGCCGTACCAGAGAGCGCCTGTGCGGTAACCCAACCGAGACTTGCCTGGGCCTCAATGAGGTGGCGGAGTACATGATCGCCCGGGAGATCGGGCGGGAGATCACAGCGGAGGAGGCTCTGGGCATTCTGGAACACAGCGAGGCGCTCGGCCTCATGCACCTCACCGAAAACAGCACCCATCCGCGGGTCATCTGCAACTGCTGCCCATGCTGCTGCGTCTTTCTTCGCGCCATGACCGCACACGGTAAAGAGCGGGTGATCGCCTCCAGCCAGTACGTCGCCCGAGTAGACGCAGAGGCCTGTGTGCAGTGCGGGCGTTGCGTCACCCGATGCCACGTGGGCGCCATCGCAGTCGAGGCTGGGCCCGCCCGGGTGGACGAGCGCCATTGCGTGGGCTGCGGCCTGTGCGTTTCCACCTGTCCCTCCGGGGCCCTGTCGCTGATCCCCCTCCGTGAACAGTCCGGTGTGCAGGAGCGCCCTTCAGGTTTTGGCTCGCTGCTGGCCCGTACCCCCGCCTCCTGAGGCATAAGCCCACAGGGAAGAGCGAGTTTGCAGGAATGCGAACGGATGTGCTAACATCTTCCACCGCACCGCGTACGCCATGGAGGTGGGACGTCCATGCCAGAGTTCCAGCTAGTAAGCGACTTTCGGCCAACTGGTGACCAGCCAGAGGCGATCTCCGCGCTGGTCCGCGGCATCGAGGCCTCCGACCGATATCAGACCCTCAAGGGCGTGACCGGTTCCGGAAAGACCTTTGTGATGGCCAACATCATTCAGGCGGTCCAGCGTCCAACCCTCGTGATCGCCCACAACAAGACACTCGCGGCACAGCTCTATTCAGAGTTCCGCGAGTTCTTCCCGGAGAACGCTGTCGCCTACTTTGTCAGCTACTATGACTATTACCAGCCCGAGGCCTACATCCCGCGCACAGACACGTATATCGAGAAGGATGCGCAGATCAACGAAGAGATCGAGCGGATGCGTCTGGCAGCGACCTCCGCTCTCTTTAGCCGGCGCGACGTGATCATCGTGGCCTCGGTATCGTGCATATACGGCCTGGGGGATCCGGACGAGTACGGGCAGGCGGTGATCCAGATGGCGCGGGGTGAGGTGATACAGCGGAACCGGCTGCTCAGGCACCTGGTCGCCATCTTTTACGACAGGAACGATGCGTCGCTGGCCCCCGGCCGGTTCCGCGTGCGCGGCGATACGGTCGAAGTCATGCCTGCCTATGGCGATACGGTGTACCGGATCGAATTCTGGGGGGATACGGTCGATCGGATGGCCGAGGTTGATGCTCTCACAGGGGAGTTGCTCCGCGAGCACAGCACGCTGAGCATCTTCCCGGCCAAGCACTTTGTGACGCCTCAGGACCGGCTCGGGACTGCGCTGGAAGCGATTGAGGGCGAGCTGGAAGCTCAGCTGGCCCATCTGAGGAGCCAGGAGTTGCTGCTGGAGGCCCAGCGCCTGGAACAGCGCACCCGTTACGATCTCGAGATGTTGCGCGAGATGGGCTACTGCTCGGGCATCGAGAACTATTCGCGGCATCTGTCGCAGCGTCAGCCTGGGGAGCCCCCCTGGACACTGCTGGACTATTTCCCCGCAGACTACCTGATGTTCATCGACGAATCACACATGACGGTGCCTCAGGTGCGGGGGATGTACAACGGCGACCGGGCCCGCAAGCAGGTGCTCGTGGACTTTGGCTTCCGGCTGCCTTCGGCCATGGACAACCGGCCCCTCACGTTTGAAGAGTTCGAGGATCACGTCAACCAATGCATCTTTGTCTCGGCTACGCCGCGCGAGTATGAGGGGCAGGTGAGTGCGCGCGTCGTTGAGCAGGTCATCCGGCCGACGGGCCTGGTGGACCCTGACGTGGTGGTCCGGCCGATCGAGGGACAGATCGACGACCTGATCCGCGAGTTGAGGGCCGTTACGCAGCGCGGAGAGCGCGCCCTGGTAACCACGCTGACCAAGCGCATGGCAGAGGACCTCTCCGACTATCTGGCCGAGGCGGGGTTCAGCGTGCACTATCTGCACTCGGAGGTGTCCACCATCGAGCGCGTGGACATCCTGCGCGATCTGCGAGGCGGGGTATACGACGTCGTTGTCGGGGTGAACCTGCTGCGTGAAGGGCTGGACCTGCCGGAGGTCTCGCTGGTCGCCGTCCTGGATGCCGACAAGGAAGGCTTCCTGAGGTCGGACAACTCGCTCATCCAGACGATCGGGCGAGCTGCCCGAAACGTGAACGGTCGCGTGGTGATGTACGCGGATACCATCACGGACTCGATGCGGAGGGCGATCGAAGAAACGAATCGACGAAGATCGATCCAGGAAGAATATAACCTTGCCCACAGCATCACACCAGCCAGCATTATTAAAGAGATCTACTCGCTGACAAACTCGCTGCACACAGAGCCGGAGGAGAAGCGGCAGGCTGGTGCGTCGATGCCAGAAGACGAAGCACAGCACCTGATCAGCGTGCTGGAAGAGGAGATGAAGACGGCTGCAAGGAATCTGGAGTTTGAGAAGGCCGCGCTCCTGCGCGATCAGATTCTCGGGCTGCAGCGCGACTTGCAGGCGCAGGACGAGCGGCCAGAGTGGGAACGATACCGCGAGATGGATCGAAAGCGGCGGTAGCCCGTATGGATCCTCTCTCCAGCCTGGATGCTCCTCCTGCCTACGTATCGCTGGGGGCCGACGAACTCGGACGCCGCGTGGAACGGGCACGAGCGCTCCTGGAGGCGTGCGTGCTGTGCCCGAGGCGCTGCGGCGTAAACAGGCTGGCCGGTGAGCTTGGCTTTTGCGGTGCGGGGGCCACTCCGCGAGTAGCCAGCCATGGTCCGCACCACTGGGAGGAGCCGCCCATCAGTGGAACGCGCGGATCCGGCACCGTGTTCTTCTCCTTCTGCACCGGGGCTTGCCTGTTCTGCCAGAACTATCCCATCAGCCAGCTGGGCACAGGTAACGAATGGAGCACGGGGCGCCTGGCCGAGGCGATGCTGGCCCTGCAGCGCAAGGGGTGCCACAACATCAACTTGGTCACGCCTACACACTATGTGCCGAGCATCATCGAGGCCGTCTCGCTCGCCCTCCCGCAGGGCTTGCACATCCCGATCCTGTACAACACCAGCGGGTATGACAGCCTCGAGGCTCTCTCCTTGCTGGACGGGATCGTCGACATCTATCTTCCCGATGCCAAGTACGCGGATGACTCTGTTGCACTGGAGCTTTCGGGGTTCGTGGGATACGTGGAGGCCAACCGGGCAGCGTTGCTGGAGATAAGGCGCCAGGTCGGCACAGAGTTGCTCGTGGATGAGGCCGGGATCGCCAGGCGCGGGATGATTGTCCGCCACCTTGTGTTGCCTGGGGAGCTATCCCAGAGCATCGAGGTGCTCAAGTGGATTGCGCAGGCTCTGACTCCACGGATCCACGTCAGTCTCATGTCCCAGTATTTCCCCGCGCACCAGGTCGTGGATCACCCTGTACTGGGCCGGCGCCTGTACCACCGGGAGTATGCTCGTGTCCTGGATGCGGCCGACGCCCTGGGGCTGGAGCACGGCTGGCGCCAGGAACTCGATCGCGTCTACTAGGATGTGCGTGTCGATCCAGCCTCAGCGGCACGCCTCCGGTTGAGAGAGAGCGGGGACTGGGCTATAATCGGGTTTCGCACTCAGGTTCTGCAGGAGCAGGCATGCTACATAACGACATCCGTATTCGTGGTGCCCGCGAGCACAACCTCAAGAACATCGATATCGACATCCCCCGGGACAAGCTCGTGGTGATCACCGGGCTTTCAGGTTCGGGCAAGTCCTCCCTGGCGTTCGACACCATCTACGCCGAAGGGCAGCGCCGGTATGTAGAGTCGCTTTCGGCCTACGCGCGGCAGTTCCTGGGGCGCATGGACAAGCCCGACCTGGACCATATCGAGGGCTTGTCGCCAGCCATTAGCATCGACCAGCGAAGCACGAGCCGGAGCCCGCGTTCCACCGTGGGCACGGTGACCGAGATCTATGATTATCTCCGGCTCCTCTACGCCCGCGTGGGCACCCCGCACTGCCCCATCTGCGGGCGAGAGATCACCCGCCAGACGGTACAACAGATCGTGGACGAGATCCGCTCGCTTCCCGATGGCACGCGCATCATGCTGCTCGCGCCGATGATCAAGGACCGAAAAGGGGAGCACAAACGGCTGCTGGACGACCTCGTCAAGGCCGGGTACGTGCGCGCCCGTATCAACGGCGAGATCATCGAACTGGACCACGAGATCGTGCTGGACCGGTACAAGATGCACACCATCGAGGTCGTAGTGGATCGCCTGGTGATCCGGAGATACGCCGCGGGAGACGATGACGCCGCCGATTCCGATCGGGCCCGTTTGAACGACTCGGTGGAGACGTCACTCGAACTCGGCGACGGCGTGCTTCGCGTGGTAATCGTAGAGGGCGAGGAGATCCTGTTCTCGCAGAACTATGCCTGCCCCGAGCACGGATCGACGATGCCCGAGATCGAGCCGCGCACCTTTTCCTTCAACAGCCCCCATGGGGCCTGTCCCGATTGCACCGGCCTTGGATACAAGGCCGAGATCGATCCCGCCCTGATCGTGCCGGACCACTCGCTCTCGATAGACGACGGAGCCGTCGCTCCCTGGGCCACCGCTGTCAAGGCCGACGGGTACTACCGCCGCTTGCTTCAGGCGGTGGCCGACCACTATGGCCAATCAATGGATACACCCTGGTCTCAGCTGCCAGCCGAGTTCCGGCGCGCTGTGCTATATGGTAGCCGGGGGCAATCAGTCACCGTGCGGTACGTCAATCATCAGGGAGAGGAACGTCAACACCGTTCGGCGGTAGAAGGCGTTATCCCCAACCTGATGCGCCGGCATCACGATACCGGTTCAGACGGCATCAGACGCTGGATCGAGAGCTTTATGACGGAGCGGCCGTGCCCCACGTGTGAGGGCAAGCGGCTCAAGCCGGAGAGCCTGGCAGTGACCGTGGGTGGACGGAACATCTATGAGGTCACTCAGTTGCCCATCGGCCAGAGCATGGGTTTTGTCCAGTCCCTGGCGGGCCAGTTCTCCGAGCGCGATGAACTGATCGCCCGCCAAATCCTCAAGGAGCTAGAGTCTCGCCTCGGGTTCCTGCAGGACGTCGGGCTGCATTATCTCACGCTCGCCCGGGGTGCAGCGTCGCTATCGGGCGGGGAGGGACAGCGCATCCGCCTCGCCACCCAGATCGGCTCGCAACTCGTCGGTGTACTCTATGTGCTCGATGAGCCCAGCATCGGTCTGCATCAGAGAGACAATGAGAAGCTGATCGATACGTTGCTCCGCCTGCGCGACCTCGGCAATTCTGTGCTCGTGGTAGAGCATGATGAGGCCACCATCCGTGCTGCGGATTGGGTGGTCGATCTGGGCCCGGGAGCCGGTGAGCGCGGGGGCTATGTCACGGCTCAGGGCACGCTGCAGGACATCATCGCCTGCCAGGAGTCGGCCACCGGCCAGTATATCAGTGGCGCCCGGGCCGTCCCCGTGCCACGCCGGCGCCGAAGCGGTAACGGCAAGGTTCTGCGCGTGGTGGGTGCGCGAGCCAACAACCTCAAGAACATCGACGCCGAGATCCCCCTCGGACGTCTTGTAGCGATCACCGGAGTCTCCGGATCGGGCAAGAGCAGCCTGCTGATGGAGATCGTCGAGAAGCGACTGGCGCGCGACCTGAATCGCGCGATGGAGCATCCCGCTGAGCACGACGAGATGCTCGGGCTTGAGTATCTCGACAAAGTCATCAATATCGACCAATCGCCCATCGGGCGCACGCCGCGGTCCAATCCGGCGACCTATACAGGCATCTTTGGTCCGCTGCGGGAACTGTACGCCACGCTGCCAGAGGCCAAGATCCGTGGCTATAAGGCAGGACGGTTCTCCTTTAACGTACGGGGCGGGCGCTGTGAAGCGTGCCAGGGGGCCGGGATCATCCGCATAGAGATGCAGTTCCTGCCGGACGTCTACGTCCCATGCGAAGTCTGCCATGGCAAGAGATACAACCGCGAGGCGCTAGAGATCCGCTACAAGGGTGCCAGCATCGCCGACGCGCTGGATATGACGGTGGACGAGGCGCTGGGATTCTTTGAGAACCAGCCCCGCATCCGCCCCCGCCTGGAGACGCTCCATGAGGTCGGGTTGGGCTACGTGCGACTGGGCCAACCAGCCACAACGCTGTCCGGAGGCGAAGCTCAGCGCGTCAAGCTGGCGCGTGAGCTAGCCAGACGCGCGACGGGCCAGACCTTTTACATCCTCGATGAGCCAACCGTGGGCCTGCACATGGCCGATGTGGACCGGCTTCTGACGGTGCTCTCGCGGCTCGTCGATGCGGGAAACACCGTCGTCATCATTGAGCACAACCTGGATGTGATCAAGAGCGCCGATTGGATCATCGATCTGGGTCCCGATGGCGGCGATGCCGGCGGCCGGATCGTTACCACGGGGACGCCCGAGCAGGTCGCCAGCGTAGCCGAATCCTATACAGGTCAGTTCCTGCGACCGCTCCTGGGTGTGTCGAGCACGGCGCCCGCCGAGACGGTTTCGGAGCCAGATTCGACCAGAGAATCGGTCCATGCCTCCTAGTGCGGGTATCGATGCAGACGCAACCACCGGTGATCCACCGACGGATGCTGCGCGCCGGTACTATCTGTGGACCATCGGCTGCCAGATGAATCAAGCGGACTCGCGGCGTCTGGCAGAAGCGCTGGAGGCGCGGGGCTACGCCGCTTCCCGCCGGCCGGAAGATGCCGACGTGCTGATCCTCAACACCTGCGTCGTCCGGCAGAGCGCCGAGGACAAGGTGGTCGGGAGGCTATCATCGCTGGAGCCATTGGCTCGAGATCCGGAGCACCGCCGGATACTCCTCGTCATGGGTTGCATTGTCGGCGATGCTGTCGAGCTCTCGGCTCGCTTTCGTGACGTGGACGGGTTCTTTGCACCCTCGGACGTCCAGGGCCTGCTCTCCTATCTGGATGGCCGGCACGGGGAAGGACAGCTATCGGGCCCTCTGCGGGCGGTTCAGGTGAGCGAGATGGTGCCGATCAGCTATGGCTGTGACCACCACTGCACCTACTGCATCATCACCGAACGCCGCGGACCACAGCAAAGCCGTCCGCTGAGCGACATCCTTGCCGAAGCACGGGATCTGGTCTCACGGGGAGCGCGAGAGATCACCCTTCTTGGGCAGAACGTGGACGCCTACGGTTCGGATCTGGACGACGGTGTGGACCTCGCGGATGTGCTTGCTGCCGTGCATGAGATCCCCGGGCTGCTCCGATTGCGCTTCCTGACCTCGCATCCTCGCGAGATGAGCCAGCGGATCATCGACGCTGCCGCTCAGCTCGGCAAGGTTTGCCCGTCGTGGGAGCTTCCGGTACAGGCGGGAGATGACGCTGTGCTGCGGCGGATGGCGCGAGGGTACACAATCGATCGCTACCGAGACGTCGTGGCCCGCATCCGTGCCGCCATACCCGGCGCAGCCATCAACACCGATATCATCGTAGGTTTTTGCGGCGAGACCGAGGAGCAGTTCGAGAGAACCCTGGAGCTCGCACGGGAGCTCCGTTTTGACCAGGTGCACATCGCAGCCTATTCCGTTCGCACAGGAACGGCGGCCGCGACGTGGCCGGACGACGTGCCACCAGAGGAAAAGGAACGCCGACGGCTCGCGCTGGAGAGTCTGCAGACCGAGATCACCGGCGAAATCAATGCGCGCCTCCGGGGCAGGACCGTAGAGATCCTGGTGGAGGATCGCCAGCGGGGCCGATGGCGCGGCCGAACAGCCAGCAACAAACTCGTCTTTTTTGACGATCCAGCTGACTGGAGGGGCCGCCTCGCGCGGGTCCGTATCACCTGGACGGGCCCCTGGTCCATGATCGGCGATGTGGAGACGGACGACGGGCACTAGCCACGCGCGGGTTACCCGGCGTTGTGCAGGCAAGGGGGAGACCACATGATCAGCCACAAACTCGACAAGATCTGGTACGGCGCCGACTACAACCCCGACCAATGGCCCGAGGAAGTCTGGGACGAAGACGTGCAGCTGATGAAGCTCGCGCATGTGGATGTGGTCACCCTGCCAGTGTTCAGCTGGACCCTGCTGCAACCCGTCGAGGACCGGTACGACTTTGCCTGGCTGGATCGAATCCTGGACAAACTCGCATCGGCCGGCGTCTATGCGTGTATCGCGACCTCGACCGCCGCCCAACCGGCCTGGATGTCACTGCGGTATCCGGACATCCTGCGCACCGACGTACAGGGCATCCGGCACAAGCACGGAGGGCGTACCAACTTTTGCCCGAACAGCCCGACTTACAGGCGGCTATCGCGCGAGCTAACACTGCGCCTGGCCACACGCTACAAGGATCATTCCGCCCTCGTCGCCTGGCACATCGCTAACGAGTACGGTACGCACTGCTACTGTGAGCTCTGTGCCGAGGCCTTTCGTGACTGGCTCAAGGCGAGGTATGGATCGCTGGATGCCGTCAACGCCGCTTGGAACAACAACTTTTGGAGCCATGGGCTAACCCAATGGGCCGAGATCGAGACGCCGACGACCAACGGCGAGCGTAACAACATGCCGATGCTCCTGGACTATGACCGCTTTCAGAACGACTCGCTGCTCGCCTGCTATCGAAACGAGTATGACGCGATCAGGTCCGTCTGCCCGGATGTGGCGATCACCACGAACCTCATGGGACACTTTAGGCCACTCAACTACCACAGCTGGGCGCCCTATCTCGATGTCGTCTCATGGGACAGCTACCCCTTCCCGGACGAACACCCCAGCAGCGTCGCCTTCAAGCATGAGTTGATGCGCGGGCTGCGGGGCGGGCAGCCCTTTATGCTGATGGAACAGACGCCAAGCCAGGTGAACTGGATGCCCAGAAACCAACTCAAGCGCCCAGGCGTGATGCGGCTTTGGAGCTACCAGGCCGTGGCCCACGGTGCGGACACCGTCATGTTCTTCCAGTTCCGACGGGCTCGTGGAGGGCCGGAGAAGATGCACGGGGCGATCGTCGACCATGTGGGCCACGAGCGCACACGCGTATTTCAGGAGGTAGCCAGCCTGGGTGCAGAGCTCGAGTCCCTGGGAGAAGCGCTGGTGGACACGCGGCAGAACGCTCGCTGTGCCGTCCTGTTTGACTGGGAGAACTGGTGGGGGATCGACTACTCGGTGCGGCCAAGCTGCGATCTGGACTATGTCGCGAGCTGCAAAAAGTACTACAGAGCCCTGTGGAGCGCGAACATCGCCACCGACGTCGTCAGCCCGGATTCAGCGCTGGAAAGCTACGACATCGTCATAGCGCCGATGCTGTACATGCTCCGCCCCGGCGTCGCCGAGCGCTTGACCGAATACGTCCGGCAGGGTGGGACACTGGTCGTCGGGCACTTTAGCGGCATCGTCGATGAGAACGACCTGGCGACAGGAGAAGGCTATCCAGGCGGTCTGCGCCAAGTGCTGGGGATCTGGGTGGAGGAGCACGATGCGCTCCTGGAGGGACAGGGCGTTCCCGTCTCGACAGAGCGCTGGGGACGAATCAGCGGCACCTATTCTGCACACGTGCTGTGTGACCTGCTTCATCTCGAGGGAGCCGTGGCCCGTGCCCAATTCGCGGGCGAGTTCTACGCCGGGTACCCGGCCATCACAGACCACACCTTTGGAGAGGGGCGGGCCCTGTACGTCGCCAGTGACATGGAGCAGTCTTTACTCACCGATCTCGTCCTCACACTGTGCGATGAAAAGGGCATCCGGGCGCCGCTGGAGGCGTGCGAGGGCGTGGAGATCGCGCAGCGCAGCGCCGGCGGACGGACCTACACGCTCGTGTTGAACCACCTCGACACCGAGTGCCAGCTCACCATGCCCTCGCCTGCCCAGGACCTTCTCTCCGGCCGCGAGATGGCGGGCACGCTGACGCTGGCGCCGAAGGACGTCCTCATCCTGCAACTGCGTTGAGCACGTCTGCTCGGGGCGGGCTCCTATGTCTGTGCCCGCTACCGGACGCCTAATCCCGTTCCGGCTCACGCCCTCTGAACGTGAGTTCGATGGGCGTGCCCTCAAAGGCGTACGCCTCGCGAATGCGGTTCTCCAGGTAGCGCCGGTAGCCAAAGTGCACAAGCTCCGGGTCGTTTACAAAGAACACAAAGTTGGGCGGATCGCCGCTCGCCTGGGTGCCATAGTAGAAACGCAGTTTGCGGCCCGCAGAGGTGGGTGGGGAGCTCTTGGCGATGGCATCTCGCATGAGGGCGTTCAGGCGCCCCGTCGTGATCCGAGCATGACGCTCTTCATAGACCCGCATGGCGATAGGCATCAGGCGCGTCACGCGCTGGCCTGTCAGGGCCGAGACGAACACCACCGGCACCCAGGGCATGAACTTGAGCTCATCCAGAACGTACTGCTGATAGGCAGCGAGGGTGTGGCTGTCCTTTTCCACCAGATCCCACTTGTTGACGACGACGACGACGCTCTTTCGCTCCTCCAGCACATACCCTGCGATATGTGCATCCTGCGCCGTCACCCCCTCGGTCGCATCGACGATCAGCAGCGTGACGTCCGCGCGCGCAATCGCTCGCATCGAGCGCAAGACGCTGTACTTTTCGATGCCTTGCTCGATGCGGCCGCGCCTCCGAATCCCGGCCGTATCGATGAGAACGATATCCTGGCCATCATAGCTGAGGCGCGTGTCAATGGTGTCGCGCGTGGTACCCGGAATATCGGACACAATCACGCGCTCCTCACCCAGAAGACGGTTGAGGAGCGATGACTTGCCGACGTTCGTGCGTCCTACGAGCGCAATGTGGACGGCGTCAGCGTCCTCCTCTTCAGCGGGGGCATCGGGCAGCACTTTGATGATCGCATCCAGCAGGTCTCCGGTGTTCAGCCCGCGCTCGGCCGAGATCGACAGTGGATCGCCCAGTCCAAGCGCGTAGAACTCGAGCGCTCCCAGATCACGCTTCTGGCTGTCCACCTTGTTGACCACCAGCAGAACAGGCTTCTCTGTCCGCCTCAAGAGATCAGCGATCAGGTAGTCGTCTGCCGTCACACCATCCAGGACGTCGGTCAGGAAGACGATAGCGTCCGCCTCCTGAATGGCGACCTCCGCCTGGGCCCGCACCTGCTCGGTGAGGTTGTCCGTATCAGCAAGGATGAGGCCGCCAGTATCGATAATGGAGAAAACGCGCCCGCCCCACTCGGCGTCGGCATAGTGCCTGTCGCGCGTGGTGCCCGGCGTGTCCTCCACGATCGCCTGGCGACCGCCCACAAGGCGGTTGAACAGGGTAGACTTGCCTACGTTGGGCCGGCCAACCAAGGCCAGCACGGGTTTTGAGGACATATCACTCCGTATCTATAGATCAGGGTGTGGGCGTTGCACGCGCCGAGGGCGTTGGCGCAGGCGTTGCGATCTCGGTGATCGTCACTTCCACGTACTGCGGTAGCACGTCTTTGACTTCAAGGTCCGCGAGATCCGGGGCCCCGTCGGTATTGATATTCACGATGGGCCGGATCTGGTGGGTTCCCGGACCGAGCCCGCTGAGATCCAGCACGGCACTCAGGCGATCCGTCTGCAACTCGTCAAGCACCACCGCTGGCCCGGTGAGGATTACGTCGATCACGGGCACGAACTGCCCGACCTGTAGCCCCTCCTGGAGGCGCTGCGCACGCAGGGGGAGCTCCACCGTCGTGCCGCCAGTCACGGCATCGATGCCTACGGTCACCAGCACTTCATAGGGTTCGCCTGCGGGGGCGCCCATCACGGAGACGCCCTCTGGGAGGTCCAGCTCCATGCGTGCAGCAACCATGCGGTTGGCCTGGGTCACGTCGAGATCCTCCAGTGTCTCCACCAGGCTGCCCAAAGCCTCGATCGCCGCCGGAGGCCCCACCAGCGTGACGGTGGCAGGAAGCACGTTGACGCTGCTGACAAAATAGCCGCGGGCGGGCTGGCCGGTCGTCCGCACCCGGACGGCCACTTCGCGGTAGTCCTCACGCTTTTCGATCATTACCTGGACGCGCACGGCAGCGGGGTTGATATCCACCGACTCCACGATCTGCCCACCGCTGTCCAGTGGCCGCAGCGTAACCAGCCGGTCCAGATCTGCCCGTTGGCCCACCACCGAGACCTCACCCTCGACCCTCACCACCTTGTCGATCTCGGTAGAGGGGCCAGAGATCGTCACCTCGTCGGGATTGGCCACTGGTGCAGATGCCCTGTATCCCATAGGAATCTCGTTATCGCCCAACACGCGGATATCGACCGTCCGCAGGCTCGTGGCGAGCAACTCGACGCGCACCGTCATGGCTTGCGGATGCACGCTCACGATCGTTACCGTGGGGTCGGACACCACGACGTTGATCGGAATCACGTGGACTCCGGTGGTGAGATCGCTCCAGTCGGCGCTGGCGACAAAGTCATCCTCCGTCAGGGTCTCCCAACTTGAGGCAAACGCACGTATGCGGACACGAACTGTATCCGCGGATCCATTCATGACCGCAAGGTCGTCGGGCCTGCCCAGGACCTGAATCGGAATCTCCGCGGGGAAATAGTCCTCGCTAGGCTTGTCGGTCTCGTACGTGGCGTTGACCCAGATGATCAGGGACAACGCCAAGGCCAGCATAGCCGTACCGATGCGCTCCAGCGTCTGCTTGTTCAAGGGAGTGCTCCGCTCTCGCTCAACCTATGTCGATCCTTCAGTGCCGCCGCCTTCTGCCCGATGGTTGCGGCTCAACACGCCAGAGTTCTCGCGGCGAGGCCTGAGAAGCGCCTGGAGCAGGGTCGTCAGCCTGCGTTCATCGAGATGCCTGACGATGCGCCCGTTGCGCGCCATCGATATGATTCCCGTCTCTTCGCTGACCACAACGGCGATGGCGTCGGTCTGTTCGGTGATGCCCACCGCTGCCCGATGTCGGGTACCGAGGTGGCTGTCCGAGACGATGGTCTCTGCCAGAGGGAGCACACATGAGGCGGCGACAATACGGTCACCGCGGATGATCACCGCGCCGTCGTGGAGCGCCGTGTTCGGGTAGAACACCGTCTGCAGAAGCGGCCCGGCCACAGCGCTGTCCACGAGCACGCCGGTATCGATATGATCCTGCAGGCCCGTGTCACGCTCGATCACGATCAGCGCCCCGTGGCGTCTCTCCGACAGGCGCCGGCAGGCGGAAGCGATCTCCGCGATCACGCGGTCGATCTGGATCTCGCGACCGCTCGTCCACAGGGTGATGCCCCCGGCACGCCCAAGCCGGTCCAGTGCTCGACGAAGCTCCGGCTGGAGGACGATCGCCACCACCACCAACAGCGCCTGCCCCGTGCTGCGCAGCAGCCAGTTGATCGCCGTCAGGTCGGCGATGCTGCCAAAAAGCGACACGGCCATCGCCAACAGGATCACACCACGCAAGAGCTGCACCGCCTGGGTGCCCTGGACCATTACCAGCACGCCGTAGATGATGCCAGCCACCAACAGGATGTCGATGAGATTGCGCAGATCCAGCCTGGACAGGAGCCACAGGATGTTGGCCACGCGTTACTCCTTCAGCAGATGCACCAGAATCGCCTTCTGCCCGTGCAGGCGGTTTTCGGCCTGATCCCAGAGCCAGGACCGTTCACCATCAGCGACTGCATCGGTGATCTCCTCACCGCGATGAGCGGGCAAGCAATGCATAACGCCCTCTATCGCGGCGCCCCTTGCCAACAGCGCGTCGTTGATCTGGTAGGCAGGGAACACTTGGCGCCGCGCAGCCGCCTCTTCTTCCTGCCCCATGCTGGTCCATGTATCCGTGTAGAGCACGTGAGCCTCGCGCACGGCCTCGATGGGATCGGCGGTGAGCGTGACGCTCCCTCCGGACGAACGGGCCAACGCCTCGGCCTTCTGGACAACACCGGGGAGAGGCCGGTAATCCACAGGCGTAGCGGCCACGATGTGCATGCCGAGCATGGCACCGCCAATCAGCAGGGAGTGAAGCACATTATTGCCGTCCCCGAGGTAGGTCAGACGCACATCCTTCAACTGCCCGAGCCGTTGCAGGATGGTCAGGAAATCGGCAACTCCCTGGCAAGGATGATCATAGTCCGACAGACCGTTGATCACCGGTACCGAGGCCCAGCGCGCCAGATCCACCACATCGCTATGTGCAAAGACACGCGCCATGATTGCGTCGCTGTAGCGGCTCAGTACGCGCGCAGCATCGGCGATGCTCTCGCGGTGGCCAAGCTGGATCTCGTCCGGCGACAGATACACAGCATGGCCCCCCAGTTGGTACATGCCGATGTCAAAGGACGTGCGAGTGCGCAGAGAGGGCTTTTGAAAGATCATGGAGAGCGTGCGCTCCGGCAGGAGGGGGGCGCGCCGGCCAGCGACCCAATCTCGCTTCATCGAGACGGCCAGATCCAGTATCTCGCGCAGTTCCTCCGGCCGCAGGTCCTCCAAAGCCACGAAATCACGCTTCATCTGCCCCCCTCAAATCCTCAGGTATTCCAGCGCGAGGCTTGGCGCACCATATCAGATCGTAATAGGTCTGCCATAGATGGGTATCGATGGCCTCCATACCGTCACGCCGCAGCAGCCTCTCCATCGCGCCACGCCGACAGTATCGCCCCGGGAAGAACCAGGACTCCCAGCCGATCCGGTTGGAGACCAGCATGATGCCTCCCGGCTTGAGCACTCGAATCATCTCTCGTACCACGGCACGCGGATCACGCATGAACTCTAGCGCTTCCAGACAAGCAACGCCATCAAAGACGGCATCCGCAAACATCAGCGCATGGGCGTCACCCTGTACCCAGGCGACCTGAGAGAGGCCCGGATCCAGGGCGCCGGCAGCCTCCACCAACATCGGCCTGGAGTGGTCCACGCCGACGATCTGGCCGGGAAAGCCGTCGCCGGTCACAAGGGCGGCCGGCAGGCGCCCTGTTCCCGTCGCCACATCCAGGACGCGCGCATCCGGCACGGCCGCCAGCGCCTCCAACATCGGTACGCCCAAAAAGTACACTTCGTATACCGAATGCAGCCGCTTGATCCGATTATACCTGCGCGCCGTCCAATCATACATCACGACGACCGCGCGTGTACCGAGGTAGGTCCCCTCCGTGATGATGAGCAGCCAGTAGAGCAGGGCGGCGACCAGCGCCACAGCGGGCAAGATCCAGATCGCCATCACGTCGCCCAGTAGGTGGAGGCAAAGGCCACGAGGAACCAGGCCGAGGCCCACGCTACATCGGCCAGCGCGCCGGCTCGTGCACGCCGGGCCGGCTGAAGACGAAGCAACTCGTCAGCGCAGGCCGTAAGAACCACGATCCCCCCCAAGAGCGGCTGCTTTGCAGCCACGAGAATCCCCGCCAGACCGGCCCAGCTCAGGCGGCACAGCCACAGACCCCACGGGCGCGACGCCGCACCCTCCCAGAGCCGAGCCAGCGTGCCCAGGCCCGCCAGTGCACCCAAGCCCAGACACAGAGGAGGGAGACCGTCCAGCAGCAAGCAGGACATCGTCCAGGCCGCCACCACCAGCAGCCCCCCGGCCAGAGCCTCCGCCCGCCGCACTGAGATTCCCCGCATGCCCAGCCCCACCAGGATCGTAAGCAGCGCGACCGCACCGGCTGCGACACGCAGCGGCACCGGCACGGTCAGAGAGAGTCCTGCGCCCACGGCCAGTGACCCGATCACCGCACTCCAGGCGGGGAAGAGAGGGTGCCTCTCCGGCGAGTTGGAGCGGCGCGCACTGCCACGAGCCAGAACGCGAACGCTGCGGGCCAAAGTACCCATGCACAAATCTACGAGCACCCAGAGGACCAACAGGGAGTGCGCCTGCGCAACGGCGGCACTCACACCGGCCGCTGCCACGGCCCCAGCTGCAACGGCACTAGCGATGTAACCGGACGGTTTGAGCCACATGTGTTATCCCGGCTGGACTCTGCACCCGAGGCGCGGATCTTGCTCGACAAGCGATTATAGCATGGGGACGCGCAGGCGGCCAACCCTCAATCCGACGGAGCACCAGGCAGCAGCGGCTGATCGCTCACTCGGACAGCCACCGCGCGCAGTCCGCGCTCCGTATGCTCGACATAATACGTGAGAGGGCTGCCCACGGGGGGACGAGCGCCGCGCCGGAGACCCAGGGCAGAGGCATGTACGAACACAGATCCGCCTGCATCATCCTGGATAAAGCCAAACCCGCGGCTCCGGTCATACCGCACCAGCCGACCGGTGTGCCTTTCCGCCAGACCCTCCAGCGCCGAGCAGGCAGGACACCGTTCGGGCAAGGGCGCTGACCGCGCGGCCAGCAGCTGTCGTTGCGCGCTCGTGACCAGGAAGCTGTTTCCGCAGGTTCGACATCGGAGATACGTATCCTTGAGCAACTTGTCTCACTCCATGTGCCCTGGCCGGGTGGAACCCACCGGCTACAGGATCGACATTTGGGCCATGAGGCGATGGCACTTCGCCATGCCTTGTGTTATCCTCCGGCCGTATAAGGGCTGCACCGCGATCATTCGACGGGTACGCCAGCGCGCATGCGCGTCAGAGTCAGGCTCACGGCCAGCGCCGCAATTGAAAAGAGCAGCGCCAGGCCAAAGAGCACTTCAGGCGTGGCAGCACGGTAGCCGACGCCGGCGAGCAGCGAGGCCACAAACAGCGGGGCCTTGAGCACACCGCTGGCGGCGAGATACGACGGGCGGTGCTCCTCATCGGCGATGTCCATGAGGTAGGCGGTAAAGGTCCACCATGAACTGCCCGTTACGAAACCGAGCAACGCAAAGGCGCCGAGGTACACCAGGTAGGTCGCGCCCAGAAGAGGCGCAAAGGTGACGAGGGCCAGAGTGAGCGTCTCCATCACGGTTGTGACGCGCACGGCCGCCCAGCTGCCCACGTGATCCACGATGTTGCCGCATATCGCGGCCGCGAGCATGCCGCCCAGGTTCTGTACGATGAGGTAGGTACCGAGCGCGCTCTGTGCCTGGGGGACCAGGTCTTGCGCCCTCAGTACAAAGAAGGTAAAGACCGAACTGGCGATGCCCAACAGAATCTCGACAATGACAACACGCCGCAGCCGCGCATCCGCGCGCAGATACCTGCCGAGCGAGGCGATGCTGCGCCGCACATCAACATGAGCGGAGGCGGTTGCGCCGGGGCGCTCGCGCAGCAGGGAGCACGCCAGGACGGAGCCAAAGAGGCCGATCGATGCGCAGCCGAACAACAGGGCCCAGCTCCGCGGAAAGGGCAGTTCCTCCAATGCGAGGATCCGTTGAACCAGGTAACCGGCCGCCAGCGCGCCTAACGATGAGAGCAACTGCCCGGTGCCCAGAAAGCGCCCCCGTATGCGGGCCGGCAGCAGCTTGCCCACGATGTCGGGCCAGGTGATCGAGTTAAGCCCTTCCGACGTGTTGAACAAAGCCACGGCGAGAAGCATCACACCCACGACCAGCCAGGGAAATCGGGATCCGAACAAGAGCGTGACCAACGCCATAATGACAACGGGGAGCCTGCCACCGGCGCTTGACCACACGAGGAGCGGTTGCTTCTTGGGACTGGCGGCCAGAACGGATGCGGCGAACACCTGGGGCAGTGTAATGAACACGATCCGGAGTGCCGCGAGGGCACCCACCAACAACTCAGAGCCGGTGAGGAGCCGCGTGAACGCCGGCAGGATGACGAGCGGGTCGAAGAAGGTGAAACCCACCGAGAAAGACACAAAGTCGATCGTCAGGAGAACCAGGTTACGGCGTATCCAAGGGTGTTGGTCGGACATGGAGCATCGTCTCCCCTCAAGTGCGGCGAGTATACGAGCAGCCGTGCGAGCGTGTCAACGGGGCAGGTCGTCGCCGGGCTCTCTCTGCGCACGCCGGGAGACTGCGATTCGGAGGTGATTTGGAGCGAGGGGCGGCCGGGACTAGAATGACTTCCCGGGCAGCACGCCCCACACCAGCACGGAGGGCATGCATGACCCGCTTTGTTTTTGTGACCGGTGGCGTCGTCTCTTCAGTCGGCAAGGGCGTGGCCGCAGCCTCGATCGGCCGGATCCTAAAGTCCCGCGGCGTGCGTGTCACGCTGCAAAAACTGGATCCCTACATCAACTTTGACCCCGGCACCATGTCCCCCCTTCAGCATGGCGAAGTGTACGTGCTGGAGGATGGCACCGAGACGGACCTGGATCTCGGCCACTATGAACGCTTCACCGATGTGCAACTCGGGCGTCATGCCAATGTGACCAGCGGGCGCATCTATGCCGAAGTGATCGCCCGCGAGCGCCATGGCGACTTTCTCGGTGGCACCGTCCAGGTTATTCCCCACATCACTGACGAGATCAAGCATCACATACGGTCGTCGGCAGAGGAAAGCAACGCCGATGTCGCCATTGTTGAGATCGGTGGCACCGTGGGCGACATCGAGAGCCTGCCATTCCTGGAGGCGATCCGCCAAATGCGTCGAGACGTGGGCGGCGACAACTGCTGCTACGTTCATATCACGCTTCTGCCTCACATCGGAGCCACCGACGAACTCAAGACCAAACCGACGCAACACAGCGTTGCAGAGCTCCGCAGCATCGGCATCAGCCCGGACGTGCTCCTGTGCCGCGCCGACTATCCAATCGGCGACGACCTCCTCGACAAAATCGCCCTCTTTGGTGCCGTAGATCGCAAAGCGGTGATTCCTCTGGAGACCACCCGCACGATCTATCAAGTTCCGATCACGCTGGAGGAGTACGGTCTGGGCGACTATCTCGTCGAGAGGCTCAAGCTCGACGCCGCCGAGCCCCAGCTAAACGGCTGGCGAGACGTGGTGTCCCGGCTGCTCAATCCCCAAGGGGAGGTGCGCGTAGCGCTGGTCGGGAAATACGTGGGCCTGCATGATGCGTACTTGAGCGTCGCGGAGGCGCTGGTGCACGCCGCCGCCGCGCACGGCAAGCGCGTATCCATTGACTGGGTGAACTCTGAGGATCTGGAGCACGGCGCCATTTCAGAGTCCGTGGCTCTGGCAGACGGGATCATCGTGCCCGGCGGCTTTGGGCCACGGGGAGTCGAAGGGATGATCGCCGTGGCCCGCTACGCGCGGGAGAACCGCGTGCCCTATCTTGGGCTGTGCCTGGGTCTTCAGGTCATGGTCATTGACTACGCCCGGAATGTGCTGGGGCTGGAGGGAGCGAACAGCACCGAGATGGACGAGAGCACACCGCATCCGGTGGTCGATCTCATGCTGCAACAGCGGGGAATCGCAGACAAGGGCGGAACGATGCGGCTCGGGCGGTATCCCTGCGTGCTCCAGAGCGGCACGCTGGCGCAGTCTGCTTACGATGCCGGTCAGGTAGACGAGCGCCATCGCCACCGCTGGGAGATCAACAACGATTACCGCGAGCAACTGCGCGAGGCGGGGTTGGTTTGGAGTGGAGTTTCGCCCGACGACATGCTCGTAGAGATGGGCGAGGTCGGCGATCACCCGTGGATGGTTGGCTGCCAGTTCCATCCGGAGTTCAAGACGCGCCCGGATCGCCCGCATCCGCTCTTTCGCGAGTTCATCAGGGCCGCTATCGGCCGATCCAGCAAAGGCTGATAACAGGTCGGGCCTCAGGGGTAAACCCTGAGGCCCGTTGCTTTCCTCGCAGCTCCAGCGCCGGCAGGCTAACGCAGGTGCCCCTCCGCTAGATAGCGATCAAAGAGCTGCCCCCAGGGCGTCGCCTGGCGCCACTGTTCATAGACGTGTCGCTCGTGCAGAGGCCAGCGGAAGTAGTCATGGTAGGCTTCCGAAACAAAGCTCATGGCATGCACGAGCGGCGTGTGAAAGAGCAGCCTCTGGAGAACCTTGGTGGGCCCGTACCAGGAGAGCCATCCCAGGGCCCGGTGCAGATTGACGCCCACGCTGAAACCCCAGCTCTCACCGGCGATATCGTCGCCAACCACCTCGATCTCTCGCGGATCGCCCACCCCCAAGCCCTGTTCGTGCGCCAGCCGGATGTATCCGATCGACATTGGATCAAAGCCCATCAGCTTGGCAGCGATCGCGTCAATGGCCACCTGATCGCCGCTGGCGAGAATCACGTTCTTCACCACGGGCTTCATCACCCTCGGGCCAGTTCCGTTCCCTGCCGTTGTGCCATCCATCACCGCAAAGATCCCCGAGTGAATCTCCCTCTGGATCGCCAGCAGATCCACCAGTGTCTCGTGAATCCAGGAATGCGTATAGTGCCGCTTGGTGTTCAGGAGGCCGCCGAAGGCGTTCTTCATCGCGCCAGTGGTTGTGGTATAGATGTGGCACTTGACCGTGGGGAGGTGCACGATGCTCTTGCCCTTAAAGTACTCGGGCATGAGGATCCCTTCCGGGTAGACGCGATCCAGTGCGTTCATCCGTGCTCTGGGCTCATACACCTTCCACTTTATGTCCGAGTCCTTAAAGTTGTAGAGGACGGGGATGTTGTACCGCCTAAAGATCGGCACATAGTTGTTCAGGTCCTCGCCCTTGAAGGCGTTGGTGACCACCGTCTTGTTCTGCACGCACACCTGCTGTCCATAGCCCCGGCGTTGCAGCGCAAGAACCGTGCCCTCAAGCTGCCAGGGCGTGGTGTTTGCGCTGGGGAACGGGTAGTGCCACGAGATGTTATCCTTGAGAATCACGGTACTATCGAGAGGAAGATAGCGTTCCACCTGGGCCAAACCAAGCAGCCGGTCGTAATCGGCCAGCACGCTTTCAGGCTGGGTCTTGAGCACGGCAACGCGTGCACGTGTGGTCATGCAGGCCACCCCCTGTCTCATTGGTACTCGTCAAGCAGAATGGTCAGATTCTACGCTCGGGGATGCCCACCGTCAAAGCTGCCGCCTGTGATGCCTGGAGGCGGGCTTGCCAGACATGGTGCGGGCGCTAGAATGGCGCCATGAAGAAACCTCTGTATCTTCTGAGCGCCATGGGACTGCTGGCCTGGGTGCTCGCACGCTATGTGTGGCTCGGCCGGGGCAAGCTTCCTCAAGATGCCCAGGTGAGAGAGCTCGCTCTGGGTGACGGCGAACGCATCTCATACTGGCACGTAGATCGCGGGCGGAAAAGCGTCGTGATACTCTCTCACGGCCTGCTCAAGCGCAAGGACGATCACAAGCTGCTAGGACTGGCCGACATCCTGCTCCCACACTGGGACCTGATCGCCTACGATCAGCCGGGACACGGCCAGAGCACCGGCGTCGCACCGCTAGACTGGTCCCGAGCAGGCCGATGCTTCTCGGAGCTCGTGGCCGAGGCTCGCCACCTCGGCTACGCCCACGTGCTGGGCGTTGGCGTATCGCTCGGGGCAGCGGCAACCATCTTCGCCGCCGCTCAGGGCGCTCGGCTGGATGGTGTCGTCAGCCTATCGTGCCCGGCCGGCCCTCCCTGGATGCCCGCCCGAACCTGGCGGCCGGGGGCCCTCAGGCCCATCGCTCGGCTGCTGGGAGCCCGGCTATCGGCGCGCATCGACCATGGGCGCTGGCCGATCGATGTCATCGGCGACCGCGCCGCTTGCCCGTTGCTCATCGTCCACTGCGGTCGCGATACCATCGTGCCAAGAGCAGCCTCGGAAGCTCTGCTGCGCTCCGCCGGAGAGAACGCAACCTGGCTGCTGGACAGCACCGCCCTGCACGGCGCCCCCAGGTGCAGCCGTGATGAGATCGTGCTCTGGATCGACCGCTGCATACGTCAGGCGGAGAAGACAGGAGGCTAACGATGATGGTTGCCGAGCAGATCGTCCTGATAGCCGGAGCGAGTGGCACGCTTGGAGAGGCGGTGACACGGACCTTTAGGGATGAGGGGGCAAGACTGGGCCTCCTCGCGCGCCGGTTGGAGCCGTTGCGCGCCCTGATGGACAGGCTGGGGCTCACCGATGACGAAGCGATCTGTTGCCAGGCCGACCTCTCTCGGCCTCAGGAAGCCGGGGACGCCGTTCGGGCGATCACCGACCGCTGGGGCCGCGTGGACTGCCTGCTGAATCTGGTGGGCACCTGGGGCGGGGGCGTAAAGCTGGCCGACCTGAGCGATGAAGTCTGGCACGCGATGATCGCGACCAACCTACACACCGCATTCAACATCAGCCGTGCCGTCATACCGCCCATGATCGCCCAGGGCGGGGGCCGGATCATACACATCGGGTCACGCGCGGTGGAGCGCCTCGGAGGGGGGCAGGCGCCCTACAATGTATCCAAGGCGGGCCTGGTGGCCCTGACGCGCTCGATCGCGGTGGACTATGGCGCACAGGGAATCCGCGCCAACGTCATCCTCCCCAGCACGATCGTCGCGGAGAGATCCGCGGACGAAGCGCGGGATCGAGTCGCCGCGGAAGATCTTGCACGGGTGATGCTGATGCTCTGCGGGCCCACGGGAGAGGCCGTCAATGGCGCGGCGATACCGGTCTATGGCGGGCGCGTCATCTAGCCTGCGCCCTAGATGACCTCGTCGCCGAATCCGCGGTACAGACGCGTCTCGTGCATGGGGCTGTAGGCCGTGTATGCGCCGGTCTGGGCATCCGGGCGCGCCATGACCTCGGTGGCCCCCTGCAGATCAGCATCCATGGCATCCGCGTGGTGAACGGCAATCGCCTCGCGCGTCATCGGCACCACCGGAGAGCCGTGCTCGAGCGTCCCGTGGTGCGCCAGGATCCCGTGGATGACGCGAAGCCGTAGATTAGGATCAAAGCCGGGCAACAGCGCGATGGCGGCCTCCACCAGAGAGGCGCTCATATACAGGTGCCCAAAGAGAGCACCTTCGTCTGTCAGCTCAAAGGTCGTCCGGTCATAGGCGCGCACCTTGCCCAGATCGTGAAGCAGTCCCAGCGTGATGGCGAGATCGCGCATGAGGCTTTGCCCTCCGTCTTCCAGGGTGGAAGGCGTGCGCTCCTCGAACGGTGCGTTGGCGAGGCTGACGACGCTGAGAGTATGCTCGAGCAGACCTCCGCGGCAGGCATGGTGCAGCGTCTTGGCTGCGGGAGCCTCGCAGAAGGCGCCTCGCAGTTCACTGCCCTGGCCCAGTATCGCGAGGAGCAGCCGGCTCAGATCGGGGTGCTGGACCGACGCGATCACCTGGTCCAGTTCACGTTGCATGGCCGGTATCGGCCTGCTGGCACCGGGGAGGAACTCCCCCAGGTCCTCAATCGATGTGCGAGTAACCCGATCCAGCCGGATTTGCAGCGTATCCCGGTACTCCTCGATCTTGCCGGTCACCTCCACGCCCTGTCCCACCTCCAGTTGCTGAAACCAGTTCGCTGGAGCGTCAAACATGATGCCGGGGATAGACCCGGAGCGGTCGCCCAGGACCAGGCGCATGAGGCTTACGCCAGAACGTGTGGGGCTCAGCGATTTGTCCCTCAAAAGGAACACCTGCTTGCTCACGGAAGCGCCGGGCTGCAGCGACTCTATCGGTATTCGCGGCATCTCTTCTCCTTTGTTTACGGCTCGGTCCCAGAGGTTCAGTTGCATGATCTAGTCAGGAATGTCGATCTCGTGCCATGCTGCCTGGCGCTGGATCAGGGCATCGATGCTGGCCTCAGGGCGCGGGCTCGCCCCGAAGGGATCTACATAGTCCCGCCCAAGAAGGGTGGCGATCGTCATCCCCACGCCATGCGACAGCACATCAAGGTCGTAACCGCCCTCCAGGACGAATACGAGGCACCCCGGACAGAACTCGCGGCTCATCTCCATCAGTGCCTCTGTCAGATGCCGAAAGGTCGCCAGCGACAGGCACAGGCCTGCCAGCGGATCAAGCCAATGGGCATCGTAGCCCGCCGATACCAGGATCATCTCTGGCCGGAAACGTCTCACGGCAGGCTTCACCAGCAGGTCAAAGGCACGGCAGTAGCCGGAGTCACCCGTATCCGCCGGGAGTGGGATGTTCAGGTTGTTATGCGGTCCCCGAACGTGCGTAGGGCGGCGCCAATCACCCGTTCCAGGATAGAGCGGGTACTGGTGCAGCGAGACGTACAGCACAGAGCGATCAGCATCAAACAGGTCATCGGTTCCATTGCCATGGTGCACGTCAAAATCCACAATGCACACGCGCTGCAGTCCGGCCACCTGCCGTGCCCACTGGGCCGCCACCGCAACGTTGTTGAACAGGCAAAAGCCCATGGACTGCCGGGGCGTGGCATGATGGCCGGGGGGCCGCACGAGCGCAAAAGCCGATTCCATCTGACCGTCGAGACAGGCGTGAGCGGCGGCGATCGTGCCGCCGGCGGCGTAGAGCGCAGCCTCGTAGGATCGGCGGCTTACGAGCGTATCCAGATCTATGCGACCGCCCCCGCGCCCGGACAGATTCTCCACCAGGTCGATCATTCGCCGGGAGTGAGCACGGTTCAGATCCCTGAGCGTGGCGGCCATAGCCGGTATCTGAACCATCTCAGCCAAGAGCCCAGTCCGCTGCAGGTGCTCCATGATGGCCACCAGACGCGCGGGGCTCTCGGGATGATTCCCGGTGACGTGTTCGAGATAGATCGGATCGTAGACATAGCCAACGCTCATCGAGTTGCCCCCAGGTTACGGGCAGCTGCCATGAGCCGATTATACCCGAGAAGGACGCTGAGCAAAGCGGTCCACCCCACGGCTTGCGCTCGACGGGAGAGGGAGTAGAATGCCCTAATCACAAAGAGGAGCACCTATGCCACCGGCCAATCCGCTCTCGTCCCCCGCTGTTCGCGAACTGACAGAAGGATCCGTACCCCGGCAGACTCTCGCCCTGGCGATACCCTCCGTTGTCGAGCAAGCCTCCATGAACATCGTGCGCCTCGCCGACATGTACTGGATGGGGCTGGTGGGCGGCATGTCTGTCGCGTCGGTGGTGATGGCGACGACCCTGCGGGTCGTTCTCATCTCACCGATGATGGGGCTCTCCACCGGGGGGATGGCCCTCGTGTCACGCTACATCGGCCAACGTGACCAGGCAAGGGCCGATCGCGCCACGATGCAGGTACTACTATTGATTGCGCTATTTGCCATTCCTATTATGATTATTGGGCACATTCTGACACCAGCGCTGCTTCGCCTGATGGGCGCGAGCCCGGAGGTGCACCAGGGGGCCACCCAGTATCTGCGGATCATATGGTGGGGCCTGTTCTTTATGGAGTGCCTCCCCACGATGAGCACCGTGATCAAGGGGGCGGGCAAGCCCGAGTATACCCTCAGGGTTAACATTGTGAATCTCGCCGTGATGGCGGTGGTCGAGCCGGTGCTCGTCCTGGGCCTGGGGCCCTTTCCGGCGATGGGCATCCGTGGGGCGGCGTTAGCCGCCGTACTGGGGAGCGCCGCCGGTGTGACCGGCGTGATGGTGGTGCTGCTCACGGGCGCCGCGGGTTTGCGGTTGCATCTCAGAGACGTCCGGCCGGACTGGCCGATGATGGGCCGGATCCTGCGCATCAGCTTCCCGGCGAGCATCGAAAGGCTCTCGCCGAACCTTGGAGCCGCGGTATTCATGCGCCTCGTCGCCGCGTTTGGCGATCAGGTTCTCACCGCTTACTCGGTCTTTAGTCACCTCTTTCTGTTCCTGCAGGCTTTCACCCTTGGCGGCGGACACGCGGCCTCGACGATGGTGGGGCAGAATTTGGGGGCGGGCAAGCCAGAACGATCCACACACGCTGCACACATGGCCGGCTTTGGAGCGGCAGGCGCCTCGGCGCTCGTCTACGGGCTGCTCGCCATCGCTCCTGGGCCCGTGCTCAGCCTGTTCGGATGCGATCCGGCCTCGATCGCGGTGGCCTCCCAGGCCGTGCGGGTCACACTGGGGGGAGCGATCATCCGCGGGTGGGGCCAGGTGCTTGGCCGCTCGCTGGCCGGCGCAGGGGATGCGCTGTCCCCGATGGTAGCCAGCGTCGGCGCCCTCTGGTTGGTGCAATTGCCTGCTTCCTGGATCCTGAGCGGTGCCCTGGGGCCGCTGGGCATCTGGCTGGGGATGGTTCTTGGTGACACCGCTCACGCCATCGCCATGACCTGGAGGTTCCGTCAGGGCCGCTGGAAGCTCGTTCGCGTCTGAGCACTCCTTCCAGGGCGAGGCAAGAAACGGGGGCTCCTGCGCGGGAGCCCCCGTTCTGTGTGCGGTCGCCCGTCACGCGAGCCGGTTTGTGCGCCTGCGCACCAGCTTGGAGCCCTCCACGATGACAAAAACCACCGCCGACAGTCCAAGGCAGATCAGCAAGTGAGCCAGGTCCAGCGGAGCGGTGTTAAAGACCTTCTGTAGAAAAGGCACATACACCACGGCCATCTGAAGCACCAGCGTGAGCAGCACGGCGCCGACCAGGAGAGGATTGCTCAGGAGACCGAGCCGAGCGACAAGCTGGTGATCCGAGCGAACGGCGAGGGCGTTGCCCATCTGGGAGAGAGCCAGCGTCGTAAAGACCATCGTCTGCCAAATCCGCGGATCGCTGCCTCCGAGGCCATATCGCTCGGCGAGGAGCTGCGTGACGACACAGACAATGCCAAGCAAAAGCCCCACCCAGAGGATATACGAACCGGTGCCCCGGGCGAGTACGCCCTCGTCGGGGGCATGAGGAGGCTCCTCCATGATATCGGGAGCGGCCGGCTCCACGCCCAATGCCAATGCCGGCAGGCCGTCGGTCACCAGGTTCACCCAAAGAAGCTGTACGGGCGTCAACGGCAACGACAGGCCCATCAGTGGAGATACCAGCATCAGGAGGATCTCTCCTACGTTACAGGAGACAATGTAGCGCACGAACTTGCGGATGTTCTCATAGATCGTGCGCCCTTCCTCGATGGCGTGGACGATGGTCGCAAAGTTGTCGTCCAGCAAGACCATGTCCGATGCCTCTTTGCTGACGTCCGTGCCGGTGATTCCCATCGCTACGCCGATATCCGCCCGCTTGAGGGCCGGCGCGTCATTGACGCCATCACCGGTCATGGCCACAAAGTGGCCCCGCTCCTTGAGTGCCTCGACGATCTTGAACTTGTGCTCTGGGCTGACTCGGGCGTAGACAGAGGTGTCTTCGACAACGGCTTCCAGATCTTCCACCGTCATCTGCTCG